>JAFQCV010000029.1 GCA_017416325.1 Oscillospiraceae bacterium | reverse complement strand
TGAGGGGAGCTGTCAGCCTAACAGGCTGACTGAGGGGTGAGAAATACCCTTAGAGCGTAAGCAATTGGCGTTTTTCACCCTTCCGCCCCTACGGGGCACCTCCCCTCAAGGGGAGGCTTAACTGCCCGACAAACGGGAATTGGCAATTTTATTTTTGGGAATACATGATTTTTCTTCGATGGGGAATACTGGCTGTGAAAAGGCGGTGGGAATTTGAAGGAATTTTATTGCAGCACCAAGATCGTATCCGGTACCGGGGCGATTGCGGCGCTGAAGGATCTGGGGGCGCGGCGGCTGTTTTTGGTGACCGACCCCTTTTTTACCCGGAACGGTACGGCAGACCGGGTGGCGAAAGCTGCCGAGGCCCCGGAGGTGGAGATCTTTGACCGGGTAGAGCCTGACCCCAGTGTGGCGCTGGCGGCAGAGGGAACGGTTCAGGTCAAGGCGTTCCAGCCGGATGTTATCGTGGCTTTGGGGGGCGGCAGCGCCATGGACTGCGCCAAAGCCATGGCTTATTTCAGCGGCAGGGAAATTCGGCTGGCGGCAGTCCCTACCACTTCCGGCTCCGGCTCAGAGGTGACGGATTTCGCGGTATTGACCCACAACCGGGTCAAGTACCCCCTGGTAGACCCCCGGCTTCGCCCGGAGCTGGCGGTTTTGGATGACAGCTTCCTGGGGCAGCTGCCACCAAGTCTGGTGGCAGACGGGGGATTCGATGTACTGAGCCATGCCCTGGAAGCTTATGTGGCGAAAAACGCTTCCCCGGCTACCGACGCTTTGGCCCGGGATGCCTTTTGTACGGCCTTTGCCAATCTGCCGGCCTCCTTTGCCGGGCGGCAGGAGGTGCGGCTGCAGATCCACAACGCGTCCACCTTGGCAGGTATGGCCTTTACCCAGGCGGGCCTGGGTCTGTGTCACGCCCTGGCCCACAGCTTAGGCGGCGCGTTCCATGTACCTCACGGACGGCTCAATGCCATCCTGCTTCCGTCGGTGATCGGCTGCAATGCCATGGCAGCGGCGGGGAAATATGCCCGGCTTTCCCGGGCGGCAGGCTTGGGGGGCAGCGCCGACACGGTGGCGGTGCACAATCTGAAAAACGGACTGATCCGTCTGCGCCGGGAAATGAAGCTGCCGGCAACTTTGGCAGAAGCGGGAATTCAGCCGCGGCAGATATGGCGGGAGATGGACAATGTGGTGAAAGCCGCCTTGGCAGACCCCTGCTGTGAGACAAACCCCGTGAAGGTGGAGGATTTTATGATCCGCAAGATCCTGGAAGAGGTGACCGGCCGTGGCTGAGCGGCTTTGCAGCGTGGGTCTGGATGTGGGGACAACTTCCACCCAGCTGGTGGTGTCGGAGCTTACGGTGGAGAATCAGGCGTCAAGCTTTGCTGTGCCACAGCTGCAAATTACCGGGCGGCAGCTGCGGCATCAGAGTGAGGTGTATCTTACGCCCCTCATCGGAACAGGGCTGGTGGATGGGACTGGTATTCGGGAAATTGTAGAGAAAGAGTATCACCGGGCAGGGATATCCCCGGCGGATGTGGACACCGGAGCGGTGATCATCACCGGGGAGACCTCGCGGCGGGAAAACGCCCGGCAGGTGCTGGATGCGCTTTCTGCGTTTGCCGGAGAGTTTGTGGTGGCAACAGCCGGCCCGCACTTGGAAAGTGTATTGGCGGCAAAAGGCGCTGGGGCAACGGATTTTTCGGAAAAAACCGGGAAAAAGGTGCTGCACATGGACATCGGCGGCGGCACAAGCAATCTGGCGTTGGTGGAAAACGGGAATGTTATGTCAACTGCCTGCCTCAATGTGGGAGGACGGCTGGTGAAATTTGACGAGCAGGATCAAATCACCTACGTATCCCCGGTATTAAAAGAGTTATGTAAACTAAATGTGGGAGAGACCGCGTCCCCGGATGTTCTGCGCCCGGTGGCGAAAGTTCTGGTGGAGGCTTTGGAAATGGCGGCGGGTCTCCGGGAAGTCACGCCCCTGTTGGAGCAGCTGAGCACCCGGGAGGCGGGAGACGCGCCTGAGCCGCCGGAAAGCGCGGTGGTGGTCTCCTTTTCCGGGGGCGTGGCCGACTGCATCGAAACAGTCCGGGACTGGCGGGAATTTGGAGACTTAGGCCCTATCTTGGGCGAAGAGATTGGGAAAAGCCGTTTGTGCCGGGGGGAATACCGATTGGGAGACCACACCATCCGGGCAACGGTCATTGGCGCGGGGTGCCACAGTGTCCGGCTGTCGGGAAGCACGGTGTTTTGCCGCAACGCTTCCTTGCCCCTTAAGAATCTGCCGGTGGCGCAGGTGACTTCCCGGGAGCAGGAGCTGGCGCCGGAGGAACTGGCACAGCTGGTGGAAAAAAGGCTGTCTCAGCAGGATACGGACAGTGTTTTGGCGCTGCCGGGGTTTTCGTCTCCGGAGTATGACCGGGTAGTTGCCCTGGCGGAGGGGCTTTCCCGGGGCTTTGGGGGAAGACCGGTATATGTTGCCCTGGAGCAGGACATGGCAAAGGCCCTGGGGCAGGCAATGGCTCTGCGGCTGCCTAAGGATACCAGCTTTGTGTGCATGGATTCGTTAAAACTCCAGCAAGGAAGCTATCTGGACATCGGCGAGCCGGTGGGTCCGGCGCTGCCGGTGGTCATCAAGACTTTGGTGCTAAGCGCAAATGGATAATGGATAATTGACAATTGTGGTATTTCCTTCGGAAATGATTTAAAAAATGTCGCCAAAGGCGACACCTTAATTGTCCATTGTCAATTTTCAATTGTCAATTAAAACTGGAGGTAATTATGGTACTGAAAACGGTATTATCCGGGAAAACATATGCCTTTCGGGACTTGAAAGAGGTTCTTGCCAAGGCAAACGAAGAAAAAACCGGCGATAAGCTGGCGGGCTTGGCAGCCGGATCTTCCCAGGAACGGGTGGCAGCGAAGGTGGTGCTGTCTGCGGTGACCTTGGGAGATCTAAGAGAGAATCCCGCCGTCCCTTATGAAGAAGATGAAGTTACCCGGATCATTCAGGACGATCTGAACATCCCGGTGTATGAGTCTATCCGGAACTGGACGGTAAGCGATCTGCGGGAGTGGATCTTGTCGGAGAACACCACCGGGGCGGATATCCGCAGGCTTAGCCGTGGACTGACCTCGGAGATGGTGGCGGCGGTGTGCAAGCTGATGTCCAATCTGGATCTGATCTACGCCGCCAATAAGATCACCGTCACCGCTCACTGCAACACCACCATCGGTCTGCCGGGAACGCTTAGCTGCCGATTGCAGCCCAACCACACCACCGACGATCCCGATGGCATCACCGCCTCGGTATTGGAGGGCCTGAGCTTCGGCGCGGGAGACGCGGTGATCGGCCTGAATCCGGTAACAGACAGCCCGGAGCAGGTGGGCAAGGTGCTGAGGCGGTTCCAAGAAATCAAGGAGCATTGGGAGATTCCGACCCAGATCTGTGTGCTTGCCCATGTGACTGCCCAGATGAAGGCGGTGCGGGCCGGCGCGCCCTGCGACCTGATCTTCCAGTCCATTGCCGGTTCTCAGGCGGGCAATGCCGCCTTTGGTTTTGATGCGTCCACCTTGGAGGAAGCCCGGCAGCTTCTGCTGCATCAGGGTACGGCAGAGGGGCCCAATGTGATGTATTTTGAGACGGGACAGGGCAGCGAGCTAAGTTCCAACGCCCATCACGGCACAGACCAGGTGACCATGGAGGCCCGGTGCTACGGCTTTGCCAAGCGGTTCCAGCCCTTTTTGGTGAATACGGTGGTAGGATTCATTGGCCCGGAGTATCTGTACGACGCCCGGCAGGTGACCAGAGCCGGTCTTGAGGATCATTTTATGGGCAAGCTTACCGGCATCTCCATGGGCTGCGACTGCTGCTACACCAACCACATGAAGGCAGATCAGAACGATATTGAGAATCTGGCGGCGCTGCTGACCATGGCCGGGTGCAACTATTTTATGGGCATCCCCCATGGAGACGACATCATGCTGAACTATCAGACCACCGGCTTCCGGGAGACCGCCGCTCTGCGGCAGATCACCGGAAAGACAGCGATCCCGGAGTTTCAGCGGTGGCTGGAGAAAATGGGCTTTATCGAGAACGGAAAGCTGACGGCAAAGGCCGGCGACGGCTCCAGCTTACTGTTTTAGAAATTGCCATTTGTCGGGCTGACGCACGAATGGACAATTGATAATGGATAATTGAAAATTTCGGTATTTCCTTCGGAAATGATTTTTAAAATGTCGCCTTTGGCGATACCTAAATTGTCCATTGTCAATTTTCAATTGTCAATTTGCAGCCATCGGCCGCCCGATAAACGGAAAACTGAATGAGGTGACGTATGAATAAACAGGAACTGACCGCCATGGTGGCGGAGATCTTGGGACAAATGGGTCTTCCCGAACCTATGGTAAAGGGAAGCGACTACAAGCCGTCGAACCCGGGCCCGGAGCCAAAAGACAATGGCTTCCGGGAGGGGGATTTTGTGCCGGATGTGACGGCGCTGGATTTAAGAAAGCTCTATCTTCAGGAAAATGCCGCGGACAAAGAGGGCTTTGCCCGGCTGAAAATGAAGACCCCGGCAAGACTGGGCAGCGGCAGGGCAGGTCCCCGGTATAAGACCCTGACTATGCTGCGGTTTCGGGCGGATCATGCCGCTGCCCAGGATGCGGTGTTCTCCCAGGTGGCGGAGGATTTCGCGGAAAAGAACGGTTTGATCCCGCTGAAGACCCGGTGCAAGGACAAAGAGGAATATCTGACCCGCCCCGACCTGGGGAGAGTCTTGGATGAAGACAGTGAGAAAAAGCTCAAAAGTGCCGTTTCCTCTGCGCCCCGGGTGCAGATCGTGGTGGGAGACGGACTATCCTCCGCGGCGATTGGGGCTAACGCCATGGACTGTATGGCAGCCATCAAGGACGGTTTGAAAGTCCGGGGCATCGACACCGGCAAGGCGGTGTTTATCCGCTACTGCCGGGTGGGCGCGGGCGATGCGGTGGGGGATGTCACCGGCTGCGAGCTGGTTTGCGTACTGGTAGGGGAGCGTCCCGGTCTGGTGACGGACAAGAGCATGTCTGCCTATATCACCTACAAGCCCCACACCGGGGTCTCGGAGTCGGCCCGGACGGTGGTTTCCAACATCCACGCCCAAGGCACACCGGCGGTGGAAGCCGGGGCGCATATTGCGGAGCTGATCGAGACCATTTTGCGAAAGAAGGTTTCCGGCGTAGAACTGCATCTGGAGGGCGCGAAATGATCCCGGTGAAGGTGCTGGCGGTGCGGTATCTGCCCGGGGCTGTACCGGCCCTTTCCAAGGCTTTGGGCGCAACGGATGGGTATCCCTGTCTGGGGATGCTCACCACGGACTGTGACGATGCCACCTATATCGCCCTGGACGCTGCCACCAAAGCCGCGGATGTGCAGGTGTGCTACGGTCACAGCTTCTACGCCGGGGCAGCCAATGCCTCCACCCCCAACGCCGGGGAGGTCATCGGCATTTTGGCGGGCCCTACCCCCGGTGCGGTACGCAGCGGCATGGAGGCTGCCCTTTCCGCCTTGGAGCGGCTGGGGTTTGATGAGGCAGGGGAAGTGCCCTACCTTGCCCATACGGTTGCCAGCGTAGGCAGCTTTCTTGCCCGGGAGGCCGGCGTACCCAAAGGGTCGGCGGTGGCCTATCTCATTGCGCCGCCCTTGGAAAGCATGTATGCTCTGGACGCGGCACTGAAAGCGGCAGATGTAAAGTTATGTAAACTATACCCCCCACCCAGCGAGACGAATTTCGGCGGCGGGCTGCTCAGCGGCACCCAGTCTGCCTGTGAGGCGGCCTGCAGCGCATTTGCCGCCGCGGTGGCAGAAGTAGCGGCAAGACCGAAAGATAAATAATTTGCCATTTCTCGGGGAGTTTATTCGTAGGGCGGGCTCATGAGCCCGCCGACCCGGTTAAACATTTTGTACGGCTGGGACAATGCTTTTTTGAAAAAGCTTGCAAATACAAACTTTTTAGAATCCGGAAAGTGATCGGCGGACTCATGAGTCCGCCCTACGAATCCTAACGAAACTGCCCGGTAAACGGGTATTTGTATCGAATCGGGCAGGCCCAAAGGGGTAACGACCGCTGCCGGCCTGCCAGACTCGAAATGTCAGCGGGCACTGCCCGCAAGGAGTGAAAGTATGGAACTGGATAAGGATTTAGCGGCGCGGCAGGAAGCAAGGCTTCTGTGCCAGCAGGCAGAAAAAGCCCAAGCGACCCTGTCCCAAATGTCCCAGCAGCAGCTGGATGCCATTGTGCAGGCCATTGCCCAAAAGTTTTCCGCCGCGGCGGTGGAGCTGGCAGAGCTGGCCGTCCGGGAGACCGGTTTTGGCAATCCCGATGACAAGGTGGTCAAAAACCGGTTTGCTTCCGAAACCGTGGCGGCGGCTGTCCGGGACATGAAGACGGTGGGCGTATTAAATGTACGGGAAAAGGAAAAGCTATGGGAGGTGGGCGTCCCGGTGGGTGTCATCGCAGCCATCGTACCCAGCACGAATCCCACGTCTACGGTATGCTATAAGGCCATCATTGCCCTGAAAAGCGGCAACACCATTGTGTTTTCACCCCATCCCAAGGCACTGGAATGTACTCTCAGGGCGGCGCGGATCGTGGCGGCGGCGGCAGAGGGGGCGGGAGCGCCGCCCGGCAGTATAAGCTGTCTGAGCATGGCGTCCATGGCCGGTTGTCAGGAGCTGATGGGGGCGGAGCAGGTGCGGCTGATCCTCGCCACCGGGGGACCCGGTATGGTAAGGGCAGCCTATTCCTCGGGAAAACCCGCCATCGGCGTGGGAGCGGGCAACGGCCCGGCTTATATTCACCACAGCGCGGATGTAGCCCAGGCGCTATCGTGCATCTGTAAGTCCAAAAGCTTTGACTACGGCACGGTCTGCGCTTCGGAGCAGAGCATCATCGTGGAAAAGAGCATGGAAAATGCGGTACGGGAGGAAGGAAAACGCCAAGGGTTCTATTTTATGTCAACCAACGAGGCGGGTTCTCTGGCAAAGCTGCTGTTTAAGCCCAACGGGACATTGAACCCTGCCATCGTGGGAAGACCCGCAACGGCTTTGGCGGAAATGGCGGGCTTCTCCGTACCCCGGGAGACGAAGGTTTTGGTTGCCCGGGAGCAGGAGGCAGGACCTACCCGTCCTTATTCCATGGAGAAGCTTTGCCCGGTGCTGGCGTTTTTCGTCATGGACAGCGAGGATGCGGTGCTAGCCAAGGCCATCGAGGTGCTGAAGCACGAGGGCAGCGGCCATACCTTCGCCATGCATGCGCAGGATGAGGCGGTGATCCGCAGATTTGCCCTTCAGATCCCTGTGTCCCGGTTTTTGGTGAACACCCCGGCGGCGTTGGGTGGCATTGGGGCGACAACGGGGCTGTTCCCGGCGCTGACCTTAGGCTGCGGCGCGGTGGGCGGCAGCAGCTCGTCCAACAACATTTCTCCCCTGGATCTGATCAACATCCGCCGGGTGGCCTGGGGTCAGGAATCCCGAAAGACGCCGGAAGTTCGGGTACAGGTGGACGAGGATTTGGTGGAGCGAATCGCCGCGAAGATTTTGGAGAGACTAAAGTAAATCAGGAGTTTATCGATTTGTTGCGTTAGTGCAAAAAGGCTTCCCCTTGAGGGGAAGCTGTCACCAAAGGCGGCTCTTCGCAACCGCTTTTGGTGACTGATGAGGTGTAGGCTACGTAGTAGCCGTTAAAATACGGGATTTTCTGCTTCGCAGACCACCTCATCCGTCAAAAATCAAAGATTTTTGCCACCTAGGAATCAAGGTATATCTGCCACCGGCAGATATGTCAATTTTGATTCGCTGCGGGTCGCACCACCCTCAAGGGGAAGGCTTGGCGGCTACGCCGTCGAGTTTTAACCGACTTTCCAATAAACGGAAATAAAAATTTCTTAAAGGAGTTATGAATATGGATACAAATTCTTTGGGTATGATCGAAACAAAGGGTCTCATTGGCGCCATTGAGGCGGCAGATGCTATGGTCAAGTCCGCCAATGTGCAGCTGGTGGGCAAGGAGCAGGTAGGCGGCGGCTTGGTCACCGTTATGGTCCGGGGGGATGTGGGCGCTGTGAAGGCGGCAACCGATGCCGGCGCTGCAGCTGCGGAGAAGGTAGGCGAGCTGATCTCTGTGCATGTCATCGCCCGTCCCCACACGGAAGTGGATGCCATTCTCCCCAAGTCCCATAGACCCGGCCCCGCGCCTAAGGCTTAATGCTGTATACAGAGAAAAATGTAAAGGACAATATCCGCAACCGGGAGGGAAAACGGGTGTTCTTTCTGGGGAAAGGGGACACCCTGACTCCCGGGGCCAGGGATTATCTAAGCCGGGAGCGGATCCCCATTCTCCCGGGTGAGGCGGCGAAAATCGAAACCTACAAGCTGCTGGGCGGCGGGACGATCTCCCAAAAGCCGGAGCATATGACCCATCTTCATGGGGATGTATTGGTAAGCAAGACCCATCCCCGGATCGCCTTCCGGGGCGCGATCGATGCTTTGGAAGCGGAAATAATGTTATGTCAACTAAATTGCGGCGCGTTTCAACGGGAGTTGGGAGAAATTTTGGCCTTGGCCCGGCGGCTGATCTCCTGCGATGTATTAAATGAGCCTGTGCCGGAGGAGAAGCTTTGCGGCTTGACGCAAGCAGAGATCCGCAGCCACAGCCATTTTCCCCAGGAGCATTACGGTCAGCCCCATTTTATGCCGGAATACACCGACGGGCCGGCAGTGTTATGGCTCAACCGCGCTCGGTGCGCTGCCCGGGCAGCAGAGCTGGCGGCAGTCCGCGCCTTTATGGACCGGGAGGGGCAGCCTTTCCGGGAGGATATTTTAAAGGCCATGAACCGGATGAGCAGTATGCTCTACATTCTCATGATCCGGGCGAAAAAAGAAGGGTAAATTGCTATTTACCGGGCAGTCGCAAATTATGCGTGCGTAGGGCGGACTCATGAGTCCGCCGACCAGGTTGCATTATTTTGAGTAGTTTCGTCTATTATTTCGGTATGTTTTTTGATATTTTAAGCTTTTCAGAATCCGGAAAGTGAGCGGCGGGGTCATGACCCCGCCCTACGAAGCCGTACGAGGCTGCCCGAAAAACGGGAATTGGTAAAAATGAAGTACAGGATGTGAAAGCGTGAGCGATCAGGAATTACAGGCGGTGGCGGAAAAGGTGCTCAAGCGGATCTTTATCCAACTGGAGGCCTCCGGCCGCCATGTCCATGTTACCGAGGCACAGGCGCAGGCACTGTTTGGACACAGCCTGACCCCGGACAGACCCTTATCCCAGCCGGGACAGTTTCTTTCCCGGGAACGGGTCTCGGTGATCGGGCCCAAGGGACGGTTTGACAATGTGGCGGTGCTGGGCCCGGAGCGAAAAGAGGCCCAGGTGGAGGTATCTTTGACCGATGCCCGGCAGCTGGGCCTGAATCCGCCGGTGCGTGCCTCCGGGTCGACAGCCGGTTCTCCGGGGGTGCAGGTGGTGGGCCCCTTGGGGTCGGTTTCCCTTCAGCAGGGGGTCATTGCCGCCCAGCGGCACATTCATATGACCCCGGAGGATGCGGCCCGGATGGGCGTGAAGGACAAGCAGATCGTAAAGCTTCAGGTATACACCGCCCGGCCGCTGATTTTTGAAGATGTATTGGTGCGGGTACACAAGGATTACGCCACCTTTGTCCACCTGGATTATGATGAAGCCAACGCCTGCGGCTTCCAAAAGGGTGACCTGGGGAGGATCCTGTCATGACCCGGGCGCTGCTCATCGGCAAAGAGCCGCCTGCGGAGCTGGGGTGCGGCTATGTGGCGGCAGAGCCTTATGACGCGGTGGTCATCGGCTCTTTGGAGCTGGGCCAGCTGCTGCGGTTTCGGGAGCCGGCAGTTCTGGCTGCCCTGGCAGAGGGGAAGCCGGTATATCTGTATACCCCGGGACTGCCGGACGGTGGCAAAAACCGGGCTTTGGGAGCATCTCTGGCGGCAAGTCAGCGGGAGTTGAAGAATTGGGGCGTGATCTTTACCGACGGCGGCCGGAAACGTCTGATCACCGCCGAGGAAGCCCGGGCATTACGCAGCAGCGGGCAAAAACCCGGGCCTGGCGCAGTCATGACGCCCTTAGCCCGGGAGATTTTGGAGGGGAATCCATGAAGATCGGAAAAGTGACCGGCTCGGTATGGGCCACCCGGAAGGCTGCCTGCCTTTCCGGTCAGACCTTTTTGGTGGTAGATGTGAACAATGAGTCCATTGTGGCGGCGGATCATGTAGGCGCCGGGGTAGGCGACCGGGTACTGCTGGCCACGGGAACGGTGGCGTCCCGGTACTGTATGGATGCCCCGGTGGATGCCGCCGTGGTGGCGATTTTGGACGCGAAATAATGGACAATGGAAAATGGATAATGGAAAATGAAGGAGTCGCCTCCGGCGACATGATTTAAATCATTTTGAAGAAAATACTACAATTATCCATTATCCATTATCAATTATCCATTAAAAAAGGGGAGTGGTTGTATGTCTGCCCATGAAATTGTGATTGCCGTGATGGCGGTATTCGCGGTATTGGGCGCGCTGGACCGGATCTTGGGAAACCGGTTTGGCCTGGGCGCGGAATTTGAAAACGGTATCCAGGCCATGGGCGCTCTTGCCATGGCCATGGTGGGGATCATCACCTTAGCACCGGTGTTGGCGGGGCTTTTACGGCCGGTTGTGGTGCCGGTATATGAATTTTTAGGGGCAGACCCGGCCATGTTCGCCGGGACGCTCCTTGCCTGCGACATGGGCGGCGGTCCTCTGGCGCAGGAGCTGACGGGCGATCCCCAGGCGGCGGCTTTGGGCGGCGTCATTACCGGGTCTATGCTGGGCGCAACCATCGTATTTACCATCCCGGTGGCTATGGGGATCTTGCGGGAGGAAGACAAGCCTGCGGCGGCAAAGGGGATCCTTTGCGGCATCGTCACCATTCCCATAGGTGTGCTGGCAGGCGGCTTGGTGGCGGGATTTCCGGTGATGATGGTGCTTCGAAATCTCGTCCCCATTGTGATCATCGGCGCGCTCATCGCATTTGGCCTGTGGAAAGCGGAAACGGCCATGATCAAAGGCTTCGGGATCTTTGGCAAACTTATTGTGGCGGTGATCACCGCAGGCTTGGCGGCTGCCATTGTGGAAGGTCTCACAGGGTTTACGGTCATTCCCGGCATGGCGCCCATTGAGGACGGTTTTTTGACGGTGGGCGCTATCGCCATCGTCCTGGCTGGGGCGTTTCCTCTGGTGTTTTTGATCACCAAGCTGCTGAAAAAGCCGCTTCAGAAGTTTGGGCGGCTGCTCAGGATCAATGACACGGCGGCGGCAGGTTTGATTGCCAGTTTGGCTAACTCCATCGCCACCTTTGGCATGGTCAAAGACATGGATCACCGGGGCAAGGTGGTGAATGTGGCCTTTGCCGTCAGCGCCGCCTTTGTATTTGGAGATCATTTGGGCTTTACCGCCGGATTTGCTCCGGAAATGCTCCCGGCGGTGATCGTTGGCAAGCTGGCAGGGGGCATCACCGCAGCGGCGGTGGCGCTGCTGCTGACAAGAAAAATTGACAAAGGATAATTGATAATGAATAATTGCGGTATTTCCTTCGGAAATGATTTGAAATATGTCGCCGCAGGCGACTCCTTCATTGTCCATTATCCATTTTCCATTATCCATTAGCAGGCGCAGCCTGCTCGAGAAATGGCAATTTGGTGACAAGTTTGCGCTGGCGGAAACAGGGGGTTTGTTGAAAAAGTTGTTGAAAAATAACGAGCCACATCGAACACCTGTTCGAATATTGGGAAAATTGGGGAAAAAACCGGGAAAAAGGAAAATTTTCTGGGAAAAAAGTGTTGACAAACTGTAACCATTTGAGTATAATACCCAAGGAAATATGAACAGCGATGATGAGAAGAGTACATTGCATGGTTCGCTCAGAGAGCTCCGGTTGGTGAGAAGGGGTGCGTAAGCGGCAATGGAACATGGTCTCGGAGCTGGGTCTCTGAAAGCAGGAAACACGGATAAAGCCGAAGGCTGCCTGGTTTTATCGGTGCTTCGTGCCGTGTAAGCGGCTCCGGGTACGCCCGTCACAGCGTACAAAAGAGGCACCAAACCTGTTTCGGTGCGAAACAAGGTGGTACCGCGTCGATCCCGTCGCCCTTGGTTACAGCCAAGGGCGACGTTCTTTTTTTATTTTCGAAAGGAGACTGGATATGAAAAAACCCTATTATATCACCACCGCCATCGCCTACACCTCCGCCAAGCCCCACATCGGCAATACCTACGAGATCGTGCTGGCGGACGCCATTGCCCGGTATAAGCGCCAGGCCGGTTTTGATGTGTATTTCCAGACCGGCACCGACGAGCACGGTCAGAAGATCCAGCAGAAGGCGGAAGCCGCCGGCATCACCCCCCAGGAGTATGTGGACAATGTGGCAGGCCAGATCAAGGGCATCTGGGATCTGATGAACACCACCTATGACCGCTTTGTCCGAACCACCGACCCGGAGCATAAGTCCAAGGTGCAGAAGATCTTTGCCCGGATGTATGAAAAGGGCGATATTTATAAAGGGAAATATGTGGGCAAATACTGCACCCCCTGCGAATCCTTCTGGACCGAGAGCCAGCTGGTGGAGGGCAAGTGCCCCGACTGCGGCCGGGAGTGTGTGGACGCCGAGGAAGAGGCATATTTCTTCAAGATGAGCAAGTATGCCGACAAGCTGATGGAGCACATCCAGACCCATCCCGATTTCATCCAGCCCGAGAGCCGGAAAAACGAGATGATCAACAACTTCTTAAAGCCCGGCCTGCAGGATCTGTGCGTTTCCCGCACCAGCTTTACCTGGGGCATCCCGGTGGAATTTGATCCCGGTCATGTGACCTATGTGTGGCTGGACGCCCTTTCTAACTACATCACCTTCTGCGGCTATGACCCCGACGGCAACCATGATGAGCGGTACAAGAAGTTCTGGCCGGCGGATCTGCATCTGATCGGCAAGGATATTGTTCGCTTCCACACCATCTACTGGCCCATCTTCCTCATGAGCATGGGCGAGGAGCTGCCCAAGCAGGTCTTCGGTCATCCCTGGCTGCTGGTCAAGGGCGACAAGATGAGTAAGTCTCTGGGCAATGTGATCTATGCCGACGATTTGGTAGAGCTGTTCGGCGTGGACGCTGTGCGGTATTTCGTGCTCCACGAGATCCCCTTCGCCGCTGACGGCATTATGACCTATGAGCTGATCATCGAGCGGGTCAACAGTGAGCTTGCCAACATTCTGGGTAACCTGGTGAACCGTACCGTTGCCATGAGCAATAAGTACTTTGGTGGTATCATTCAGGCTCCCAACACCCCCGATGCTTTGGATGAAGAGCTGAAAGCGGTTGCCCTGGCTATGCCCGGCAAGGTAGAGGCGAAGATGAACGAGCTGAAGGTGGCAGATGCCATCGACGAGATCTTCCAGCTTCTGCGCCGCGCCAACAAGTATATTGATGAGACGGCTCCCTGGGCCCTGGCTAAGAACGAGGAAAGCAAGTCTCGGCTGGGCACGGTTCTGTATAACCTGCTGGAGGCCATCCGCTTCGCGGCCATCTCTCTGAAGCCCTTCCTGCCGGAGACTGCGGATAAGATCTTGGCCCAGATCCGCGGTGTGGATGGCGGTCTGGAGAGCCTGACTTCCTTTGGTGTTCTGGAGCCCGGCGCACAGGTTGGCCCCGGCGAGATCCTGTTTGCCCGTCTGGACCCTGCTCAGAAGCTGGCAGAAATCGATGCTTTTAACGAGGCAAAGGCCAAGGAAAAGCTGCCCCCCATTGAGATCGAGCCGTATGCGGAAGAAAATGTGGACTTTGACACCTTCTGCAAGTCTGATTTCCGGGCGGTCAAGGTCAAGGATTGTGTGCCTGTGAAGAAATCTGACAAGCTGCTGCAGTTTACTTTGGATGACGGCACCGGCACAGACCGGCAGATCCTCTCCGGCATCGCCAAGTGGTATAAGCCGGAAGACCTCATTGGCAAGACCTTGGTTGCCATCACCAATCTGCCTCCCCGGAAGATGATGGGAAGAGAAAGTTGCGGCATGCTCCTCAGCGCGGTTCACACCGAAAAGGGCGAGGAGAAGCTGAATCTCATTATGATCGACGATGCCATCCCTGCCGGCGCGAAGCTTTGTTAACAAGAAAAGACCTGTCTTTCCCTGGAAGGACAGGTCTTTTTGTGTATTGCCAATTCCCGTTTGTGTGGCAGGTTGCACCTGCCAATGGATAATGGAAAATGTATAATGGATAATGATTGTATCGCCCTTGGCGATGATTTTTAAATCATTTCCGCAGGAAATACCACAATTATCCATTATCCATTATCAATTATCCATTCGAGCGTCAGCACGATAAATGGCAATGTGCCGGGGCGTGCCGGGGGATCGATTTGCTTTTTTACTTGCTATCCGGAACGGTTTGTGTTATGATAGCCGAAAATAGCGGATTTTGACGGTTTTTCAGCCGTTGTGGCAATATACCTTTAGGGAGTGAAGAAATGACAGAGCAAATGTATGCGGGTTCCAAGGAATCCTATATCCGCAGAGTGATTTTGCTGGGTATTCTGGATTATTTGAGCATCTGGGTCGCTTTTTTTGTGGGTCTGTGGCTGCGTTTTGATTTTCAGTTCGAGGAGATCATGGACAACTATATGGCAGGCTATCTGCGATTTATGGCGGTCTGGGGCGTGATCTGTCTGGCGGTCTTTCTGGTCGTCGGTTTGTACCGGAGTATCTGGCGGTTTGCCAGCGAGGATGAGCTGCTGCGGGTCATTGGCGCGTATTTATTATTGGGACTGGGTCTGACCCTGTACCTGCTGTTGCTGCACAGGGGCGAGCGGATGCCCTATTCCTTCTATATTTTGGGTGTGCTGCTGAGCTTTGTCTGCACGGCGTTTCTCCGGTTTGCCTACCGGCTGTTCCGGGGCTTGCGGAAGCATCTGACGGCGCTGTCCGAGCACAGCGACGGCAAGAATGTAATGATCATCGGCGCCGGCGAAGCAGGACGCGCGCTGATCACGGAGTTTAACAGCTCTCAGCACATCTCCGGCAGGGTCGTCTGTGTTATCGACGACAACCCCAACAAGCAAGGCCGCCGGATCTGCGGCGCGCCCATTGTGGGCAACCGTTATGATATCCCTCAGATGGCGGAGCGGTATCAGGTGGGTAAGATCATTGTGGCGATCCCCACCATCTCGGCAGCGGATCGGAAGGATATTTTGGACATCTGCAGCGGCACCGGCTGCCAGGTCCAGGTGCTTCCGGGTATTTATCAGATGGTCAATGAAAGCATTTCTGTCAGCCATCTGCGGAAGGTCGATCCTCTGGATCTGCTGGGGCGCGACCCCATTCAGGTAAATGTAGATGAGATCCTTGCCTATATTTCCGGAAAAGTGGTTATGGTCACCGGTGGCGGCGGCAGCATCGGCAGCGAGCTGTGCCGGCAGATCGCCCGGGCAAATCCCAAGCAGCTGATCGTTTTTGATATTTATGAAAACAATGCCTATGATATCCAGATGGAGCTGGAGCGGCAGTATCCGAAGCTGAATCTGAAGGTTTTGATCGGCTCGGTGCGAAACACCGCCAGACTTGACGATGTTTTGGGCACCTACCGCCCGGAGCTGGTGTTCCACGCGGCGGCCCACAAGCATGTGCCTCTCATGGAGGACAGTCCCAACGAAGCCATTAAGAACAATGTGTTCGGCACCTACAAAATGGCCCAGGCTGCTGCCAAATACGGCGTCAAGCGGTTTGTGCTGATCTCCACCGACAAGGCAGTCAATCCCACCAACATCATGGGCGCTTCCAAACGGCTGTGTGAAATGGTGGTACAGATGATGAACCGGCAGTCGGATACGGAATTTGTGGCGGTGCGTTTCGGTAATGTGCTGGGCTCCAACGGCTCGGTCATCCCGCTGTTCCAGAAGCAGATCGAGGAGGGCGGCCCGGTGACGGTGACTCATCCCGAGATCATCCGCTACTTTATGACCATCCCCGAGGCGGTGAGTCTGGTTCTCCAGGCCGGCTACTACGCCAAGGGCGGCGAAATTTTCGTGCTGGACATGGGTGAGCCGGTGAAGATCGACACCATGGCACGGAATCTGATCCGTCTTTCCGGTTTTGAACCGGATGTGGACATCAAGGTGGAGTATACCGGTCTTCGTCCCGGCGAAAAGCTCTTTGAGGAGCTGCTGATGAAAGAAGAAGGTCTGCAAAGCACAGCCAACAAGCTGATCCATGTGGGAAAACCCATTGAGATGGATGATGTGTTGTTCAAGCAGCAGCTGGAGCGGCTGGATGCGGCCTACCGGGTGGAAGATCCCAACATGAAGGCTCTGGTTGCCGAGATCGTGCCTACCTATCATCCGCAAAAGGATTCTGTTTCTGTATAATGTCAAAACCGCCCCGACTGGTTCGGGGCGGTTTTTGCTGCGCGTGGACATTTGCCAATTCCCGTTTGTCGGGATGATGCCCGAATGGATAATGGATAATTGATAATGGATAATTGTGGTATTTCCTTCGGAAATGATTTAAAATCGTCGCCTTTGGCGACACAATCATTATCCATTATACATTTTCCATTATCCATTGGCAGGCGCAGCCTGCTCGATAAATGGCAATTTGTTGGTGTGTCACAGGAGAAAGTTTTGAATTTTTTGAAAAAATACCGTGACAGACTGGAACTTACAGGGAAGTTGTGTTATAATGCTCATAAGTATACCATAATGGAGAGAAATGCTATGCTGGAACTTTTGGCTCCTGCCGGGTCTATGGAGGCTCTGCGGGCGGCGGTGCAGAACGGCGCCAATGCGGTGTATCTGGGCTGCGGAAGCTTTAATGCCCGTCAGGGCGCGAAAAATTTCACACCCCAGACCCTGACAGAGGCGGTGAAGTACTGCCATGTCCGGGGCGTTCAGGTGCATTTGACCTTGAATACCCTGGTATCTGACCGGGAAATGCCGGAGCTTACCGCCCTGATCCGTCATGCCGCCGTCAGTGGCGTGGATGCCTTTATCGTGCAGGATCTGGCGGTGGTGCAGCTTTGCCGTACCATTGCGCCCCAGGTCAGCATCCACGGCTCAACCCAGCTGACGGTCCATTCCCTGTCCGGGGTGCTCATGTGCGCCGCCTGGGGTATGAGCCGGGTGGTGCTTAGCCGGGAGCTGAGCAAGGAAGACATTGCCTACATTGTGAAAAACTCTCCGGTGGAGATCGAGATTTTTGCCCACGGCGCCCTGTGTATGTGTTACAGCGGTCAATGTTACCTTTCCAGCGCCATCGGCGGCCGCAGCGGCAACCGGGGTCGCTGCGCCCAGCCCTGCCGCCAAAGCTACGGCTACGGACGGTGGGAAAACAAGTATCCCCTGAGCCTGAAGGACAACTGCCTGGTGTGGTATCTGAAGGAACTGGAAAGCATGGGCGTGGCGTCTTTGAAGCTGGAAGGGCGGATGAAGCGGCCGGAGTATGTGGCGGCTGTCACCGGGGTATACCGCCAGGCTTTGGATACCGGCACGGTTACCAACCAGATGCTCCAGACCCTGTCTGCCGCCTTTAACCGCCAGGGCTTTACCGACGGCTATTATGCCGGAAACACCGGAAGCCATATGTTTGGCGTCCGGGAAGATAAATATGATGATGCCAAATGGCTGCAGCAGATCCGCCAGACCTACGAGACTACGGAAAACGGCCTGGTTGGGGTGAGATTTCAGTGTGAGCTTTCTCAGATGGGCAGTACCCTTACGGTGACGGACCCGGAAGGCCGCAGCTGCACGGTGGCAGGCCCTATCCCGGAGCAGGCCCGGAATCTGCCTTTGACGGAGGATGTACTGATTTCCCGGCTGGCAAAGACCGGCGGTACGCCCTACATCTTTTTGGGCGCGGACTGTCTCATTGAGCCGGGAGTGACCCTTAGCGCGTCGGCGATCAACACCATGCGCCGGGATGCCCTCAGCCAGCTGACGGCGCTGCGGGCCCGGCGGGAACAACCCCGGTTGGGAAGACCCGAGAAGATCATCCGTTTCAGCGGTATGCGGGAAGCCCCGGGAATGACCGTACAGGTAACCACCCGGGAGCAGATCACCCCCGCCCTTTTGCAAATGCCGCTGCAGGTGCTGTATGTACCGCTGTATATCCTTGCCCTTGACCCGGACTTTTGCCGGGTACTTGCCAGCCGTGTCACGGTGGCGGCGGTACTTCCCAGAATCGTTCAGGACCGGGAAATGCCCCGGCTGAAGCAGGATCTGGCCGTCATTCGCCGGGCCGGTGTCCGCCAGGTGCTGGTGGGCAATTTGGGACTGATCCTCCCTGCCCGGGAGGCTGGGATGCAGGTCCGGGGGGATTTTGGATTGAATATTTACAATTCCCGGTCTGTGGGGGCTATGCGGGAGCTGGAGCTGCGCTCTGCCACCTTGAGCTTTGAAATGACCCTGCCCCAGATCCGGGATGTGAGCAAGGCGGTACCCTGTGAGATCTTTGCCTACGGGCGGCTGCCTCTGATGATTACGGAAAACTGCGTGATCCGGGGACGCACCGGAAGCTGCACCTGCAACTTAGGGAGCACCAAGCTGACAGACCGCACCGGCGCGGATTTTCCGGTGATTCGGGATGGGGACAAGTGCCGCAGTGTGATCCTCAACGGCAAGAAGCTGAACTGGCTGGACCGCCGGGGGGATCTGAGCCGCCTGGGCCTGTGGGCGCTGCGGCTGTATTTCACCACGGAAAATCCCCGGGAGGTAGACCAGGTGCTGTCCTGCTGGGAGCGCCCCACTTCCTTTGACCCCGGTGCCTGCACCAGAGGGCTGTACTTAAGAGGGCTGGAGTAAAGAAAATGGATAATTGATAATGGATAATTGAAAATTTCGGTATTTCCTTCGGAAATGATTTCAAATATGTCGCCGAAGGCGACTCCTTCATTATCCATTATACATTATCCATTATCCAATGGCAGGTAAAACCTGCCCGATAAACGGGAATTTAATTTTTAAGGAGCAAGTATGGCTTTGATATTAGCATCCCAGTCGCCCCGGAGGCGGGAGCTGATGGGACTTTTCGGGATTCCTTTTACCGTCCGGGTGGCGGATGTGGATGAGACCATGGAGCCGGGGAAAGACCCCTATGACCAGGTGGCTTTGGTGAGCCGCCGAAAAGCCTTTGCCGTCCCCCGGGAAAAAGAGGATGTGGTGGTTGCCGCGGATACCGTTGTGGTATGCGACCGGCAGATCCTGGGAAAGCCGGAAACCGAGGAACGGGCTTATGAGATGCTGCGGCTGCTCTCCGGACGGGATCATCAGGTAATGACCGGCATGACGGTCCTTCATGGGGAGCAGTGCCGGACGGTGACGGAAGTGACGGATATCCATTTCCGGGAGCTGTCTGAGAAAGAGATTTGGAAGTATATCGCCACCAAAGAGCCCATGGACAAAGCCGGCGGCTACGGCATCCAGGGCGGCGCGGCGCTGTTTGCGGAAAGATTAGTGGGGGATTATTACAATGTCGTGGGTCTGCCGGTGTGCCGGCTGCGGCAGCTATTGGGGGAGATCGCTCCGGAGCTGCTGGAGAGGTAAAATACCGTTCCTAGGGCTAACACACGAAAGGATATTTGATAATGTATAATGGATAATTGCGGTATTTCCTTCGGAAATGTATTTAAAATCGTCGCCAAAGGCGACTCCAACATTGTCCATTATCCATTTTCCATTGTCAATTAGCGGGCACTGCCCGCCAAGGAGGATATATGAAGCATTTATTTTCAACAAAGGTACGGGTGGTTCTGGTGGTGGCCCTGTTGCTTGCCGCTTCTTTGGCGGTGGTGAACAATCTGACGGGACTGTCCTTAGGGGAAATGACCGTCCAGTATGTGCTGACACCGCTGCGTACCGCTGCCAGCAAGCTTACGAACCAGGCTGAGCAGATGTATAGCTATATCTTCCGGTATGAGACCCTTTCTGCGGAGAACGAAAAGCTTCAGCAGCAGCTGGCGGAAATGGAGGACGTGGCCCGGGAAGCGGATGCCATGGCCCGGGAGCTGGCGCGGCTGCGGCAGCTTCTGCAGCTGAAAGAGGACAACCCTGACTATGATCTGGTAGACGGCTACATCATCTCCCGGGATTCTGTGGACTGGGTCAGCAATATCACCATAAACCGGGGCAGCGACCACGGGATCGAGGTGGGCATGTGCGCCATCACTGCCAACGGCGAGGTGGTGGGTCTGGTAAGCAAGGTAGGAAGCAACTATGCGGTCATCAAGACCGTTATGGACAGCTCTTTGCAGATCAGCGCCACCATCGCTTCCTCCGGCTACAGCGGCATGGTGCTGGGCGGCTATCAAAGCGGCCAGGAGCAGATGCTGCGGATGGAATATCTGCCCTCTTCCGCCATTTTGAAAAACGGTGACCAGGTGGTGACTTCCGGTTCTACCGTGTATCCCAGAAACTTGGTTCTGGGCAAGGTGGTAGACGCCTCTTATACAGAAACTGGCGTTGCCAAGTATGCCATTCTGACTCCGGCAGCGGATATCAGAGCTCTGGAGCAGGTGTTTGTAGTGACTGGCTTCCAGGTCGGGTGACGGTATGAGAAAACGTTATGATTTTAGACCCGATCCCATGGGGGCTTCCTGGAAAAGCCGGCTGTATCTGACAAAAAAACAGCGGTTCAGTCTGCTGAAATGGTCGTTATATGGAGCGCTGCTGCTGGCGCTGTCTCTGGTGCAGGATGTGGTCATGAGCCGCTTCCAGTTCCGGGGCGGCACTACCGATCTGGTAGCCTGCGGCATTTTGCTCATTTGCCTGCTCCAGTCTCCGGAATCCGGCGGGATCTTTGCGCTGATCGGTTCGGCGCTGTATGTATTCTCCGGCTCTGCCCAAGGCTACTACTGTATCGTACTGCTGACCTTTTTGGGGGTGCTGCTGAATATTTTGCGCCACACCCTGCTGAGCAGGCGCTTTCGTTCCGTCTTCCTGTGCATGATCCTGGGACTGACGGTATATGAGCTGGCGGTGTTTGCCTTTGGCGTGTTCCTGGGAAATACCTATTTTGGCAGAATGTCTGTATTTTTGATCACGAGCGTACTGAGTATTGCGGTCGTGCCGGTAATATATCCTTTGGCGTTTTTCATCGGCAAAATTGGAGGAGAAGAATGGAAAGACTGACCCGCGCCAGAGCAGGCTTACTGCTGGCTCTGTTTATTCTGATCGTTGGCGTGTTTGCTGCCCGGCTGTATGATCTGCAGATCATCGAGTCTGACGGCACCGGAGACAACGTCAAGACCTTTACCACCATCACCCGGGTCAAGGCGCCCCGGGGTGAAATACTGGACGGCAACGGAAACAAGATGGTCACCAACCGGGCCAGCTACGATCTGGTATTTAACCACTTTGTGCTCCTTAGCTCTGAGGGCCCGAATCAGGCGCTGAAGAATCTGACGGCGCTGTGCCGGGAAATGGAGATCGACTATGTGGATCACTTTCCTATGACGACCCAGGTGCCTTTTACCTATACGTTAAATGAGTACAACGATGCCTGGCAGGGGTATTTTCAGAAATTCCTGGCAGAGCGGGCGAAGCTGGATACGGATGTATCCGCGACCTTGCTGCTGTCCCAGCTGCGCAGCTTCTATAAAATTCCCGCGGATTGGTCAGACACCGATGCCCGGGCGGTGATCGGCATCCGCTATGAGCTGGCGCTGCGGCAGGAGCTGACCAATCTGTCCAACTATGTCTTCCTGGAGGACGCTTCTACGGAAGAGCTGTCAGCCATTTTGGAGCTGAACATTCCGGGTCTTCGCACAGAGGCCTCCACCGTCCGGGAATATGCCACCGACTGCGCGGCGCACATTCTGGGCTATGTGGGACCCATGACGAAGGATCAGTGGGCGCAGTACAAGGAGCAGGACGGCTACGAAATGGATGCCCTGGTGGGTCAGTCCGGCTTGGAGCAGGCCTTTGAAGAATATCTGCATGGCGTGGACGGCTACCGGGTGGATGTGACGGCTGTAGACGGCACGATCCTGGAGCAATACTATCGGAAAGACCCGGAAACCGGCCAGGAAATGCGTCCTGTTCCCGGCCAGAATGTGGAACTGACCATTGACCTGGCGCTGCAGCAGACGGCAGAGGAAGCCTTGGCACGGGTGTTTGCCGGTTTGAAAGCCCAGGAAGAGGGTGCCACCGGACAGGACGCCGAAGGCGGCGCGGCAGTAGCCATCGACATCAAAACCGGCAAGGTTTTGGTTTGCGCCAGCTATCCCACCTACGACCTTTCCACCTTTTTTGAAGATTATCAAAGTATTCTGGAGGCAGATTACGGTCCGCTGAACAATAGGCCTTTGCAGCTGACCTATGCCCCCGGATCGATTTATAAGCCGGCCATGGTAGTTGCCGGTATCGATAGCGGTCAGATCACGCCCACCACCCGGGTGATGGACCACGGTGTGTATACTAAGTATGTGCATCAGGGCTTTGCCCCCAAATGCCTGTCCTACACCCTTTCGGGAGGAACCTACACCCACGGCGCTATCTGCGCGGCAGAATCGCTGATGTTCTCTTGCAACTATTTCTTCTACGATCTGGGCGACCATATGGGTCTGAGTGTGATGGATTCCACCGTCAAAGGCTTCGGGCTGGGTGAGCTCACCGGCGTGGAGCTGCCGGAGCAGAAGGGATATCGGGCAAATCCCGAGACCAAAGCCATCCTCCATACCGGCCAGGATGCCCACTGGTACCAGGCTGACCAGATCATGGCGGCCATCGGACAGTCGGACAACCAGTTTACGCCTATGCAGATGTGCGTATATATTTCTACGCTTTTAAATCAAGGCGTTCGCTATAGAGCCACCTTCTTAAACCGGGTGGTGTCTTCCGATTACCGCAATACCATCGTCCAGAATTCCCCGGAGATCATGAGCACTATGGAGATTTCCGATGCTGCGCTGCAGGCCTGTAAGGAAGGTATGCGCGCGGCGGTTACCAACCCTATGGGTACGGCCCACGGTGTGTTTGGGCAATACCCCCGGGCGGTGGGTGCTAAGACAGGTACTGCCGAACACGGTTCCGGCGGTTCCGATAACGGCTCTTTCGCCTGCTTTGCGCCCTATGACGATCCCCAGATCGCCATCGTGATCTTTGGCGAGAAGTGCGGCGGCGGCTCCCTGGTGGGCAGCGTGGCCCGGGAGATCCTGAATGTCTGGTACACCTCTGTGGATGCCGGCGATATCAGCAGCGGCGAGAACCAGGTCAGCTGAGAAAGTCAGGGAATTGCCATTTTTTGGCGTGTTGTAAAGCATGCGTGCGTCGGGCGGGCTCATGAGCCCGCCGACCAGGTTGCATGATTTTGCGCAGTTTCGTCCATTTATTTTGGTAGGTTTTAGAAAAATATAAACTTTTCGCTATTCGAAAAGTGGTCGGCGGAGTCATGACTCCGCCCTACGAATTCTATCGCAGCTGCCCGATAAACGGGAATTGGTTGGATATTTGAACATCACAGGAGAGGTAAGTATGCTCGATAAGCTGCGGGCTGTGGCGGATCGGTTTGAAGAGCTTTGCTTCAAATCGGAACAGCCGGATTTTTACGCAGACCCCCAAAAGGCAGCCAAGCTGCTGCGGGAGAAAAATGACTTGGAGCCGATTGTTTCGGCGTATCATGACTATAACCGGGCCCAGCAGGATATGCTGGATGCCCAGGAACTGATGCATGACCCGGAAATGAAGGATATGGCCCAAGAGGAATACCAGGCAGCCAAGGCTGCCCGGGAAGAGCTCTTTGACAAGCTGCAGATCCTGCTGCTGCCCAAAGACCCCAACGACGAGAAAAGCGTCATTGTGGAGATCCGGGGCGGCGTCGGCGGAGAAGAAAGCGCCCTGTTTGCCCACAGTCTGTTTCGGATGTATACCATGTATGCCGCCAAACGCGGCTGGACCGTGGAGCTGATGAACTACAACGAAACGGAGCTGGGCGGCGTCAAGGAAGCGGATTTTGTCATCAACGGTCGGGGGGCATATTCCCGGATGAAGTATGAATCCGGTGTCCACCGGGTACAGCGGGTGCCGGAAACAGAGTCCGGCGGCCGTGTCCACACCTCCACCGCCACGGTGGCAGTGCTGCCGGAAATGGAAGAGGTGGATGTGCAGTTAGACCCCAAGGATATTGAGATGCAGGTATACCGGGCCTCCGGCGCCGGCGGTCAGCATGTCAACAAGACATCTTCCGCGGTACGGCTGATCCACAAGCCCTCGGGGATCGTGGTGGCCTGTCAGGAGGAGAGAAGTCAGCTGCAAAACCGGGAAAAATGTATGCGCCTGCTTGCCAGTAAGCTTTACGAGATCGAGCAGGAGAAGCTTTCTTCTGAGGTCACGGGTATGCGCCGCAGCCAGGTGGGCAGCGGCATGCGCAATGAACGGATACGCACCTATAATTTTCCCCAGGGCCGTGTCACCGATCACCGGATCGGGCTGACCCTGTATAAGATCGACGCCATTATGGACGGAGATATCGAGGAGATCATCGATGCCCTGGCTACTGCCGACCAGGCGGAGAAGCTTAAAAATTCTCAGTAAGACCCCAAAGGACTTCTTTTTCGTAGGGCGGACTCATGAGTCCGCCGACAAGCTTCCAACTTATGTGAAAATAGTCTATTGAAAACGGTCGAAACAGAGGAGAGTAGCAAAAGTGGTCGGCGGGGTCATGACCCCGCCCTACGAAGCGGTAAGTGAAAGGGTGTGTAGGGCGGACTCATGAGTCCGCCGATGGGCTGCGTTATTTTGAGCAGGTTCACGCTTTGTTTTAGTAGGTTTATAGAAAAACAGAAAATTCAATATAGGAAACATGGTCGGCGGGGTCATGACCCCGCCCTACGAAGAGAAAAGGAATCTGTATGTAATGCTTTGTTATGTGGTCTCCGACAGAGTTGCGATTTAGGAACGGTGATACAGATGCAAAATCATGTAGAGATAGAGCGGTTTCCGGTGCGAAAGAATCCCCGGATGCAAAACTTTGATTATGCAGCTCCCTATTACTACTTTATCACGGTTTGCACCCATGAAAAGGAGTGGATTTTTGGGACACCGGGTAAACTTTCGGCTTATGGAAAAATAGCGCGGGAATGTTTTTTGGAGATAGAAAAGCACTTTCCAAATACAAAAGCAGATAAGTGGACAGTTATGCCCAATCATGTTCATGGAATCATCATACTGTCGGGAAATGTAGAACTGTCGACAGTTGTAGGGCTATATAAGTCTGCGGTTACGAAAAGGATTCACGGAAACCAACCGGATTTAAAAGTATGGCAAACCTCTTTTCACGATCATGTAATACGAAATCAAGCCGATTACGAAAGAATTTGGCAGTATATTGATACCAATGTGGCAAGGTGGACGGAGGACTGTTTTTATACACCCCAAAAGCTATAATGTGGCGAATTGGTCGGCGGGGTCATGACCCCGCCCTACGAAAAGTGAGGAAGTTTTATGGAATTTATTACCCGATCGCCGGAAGAAACGGAAGCCGTGGGCGCGGCGTTGGCCCGGCAACTGAATAGCGGCGCGGTGATCGCTTACCGGGGAGATCTGGGCGCGGGGAAGACTGCCTTTACCCGGGGGCTTGCCCGGGGGCTGGGCTACACCGGCTTGGTGACCAGCCCTACCTACACCATCGTGCAGGAGTATCTGGGCGGGCGGCTGCCCCTGTTCCATTTTGACATGTACCGGCTTTCTTCCAGCGATGACCTTTGGGACATCGGTTGGGAGGATTATCTGGACCGGGGCGGTGTCTGCGCCGTGGAATGGAGCGAAAATGTAGAAGACGCCATGGAAAACGCTATTTTTGTGACCATAGAAAAAACCGGGGAGCAGTCCCGGAGAATTACCGTAGAGGGGGGCGAGGAATTTGCTGCTGCTTGCCTTTGAGACCAGCGCTAAGGCTGCGTCCGTGGCCTTGTTTGACGGAAACACTCTGCTGGGAGAACAGTATCAGAATACCGGCCTGACCCACAGCCAGACCCTGCTGGTGATGGCGGAAAACCTTTTGTCCCAATGCGGAAAAACACCTGCCCAAGTGGAGGCGGTGGCGGTCGCAAATGGTCCCGGCTCCTTTACCGGAGTCCGGATCGGCGTGGCGGCAGCCAAGGGCTTTGCCTGGGGCGGGGAGCTTCCCATTTACGGGGTGTCCACCCTGGAGGCCATGTCGCTGGGCCTGGGCGTTTGGGACGGTGTGGTTTGCCCGGTGATGGATGCCCGGCGGAGCCAAGTATACAATGCGCTGTTTTATGTAAACCAAGGAGGCGTGACGCGGCAGACGGAAGACCGGGCCATTTCCCTGGAAGACTTAAAAATTGAGTTAAAAAAATTATCAAAACCTATTTTTTTAGTTGGCGATGGCAGTAATTTGTGCTATAATGTATTATCAGAAAGTGTTCCCGGTCTGGTGATGCCACCGGAGCACCGGCTGCATCAGCGGGCGGTGGGCGTAGGCTTGGCGGCGCTCAACAGGATCGCCGTGGGCGATGCCGGTGACGGCGGCAGCCTGACACCCAATTACCTGCGTCTTTCCCAGGCGGAGCGGGAGCGCATGGAGCGGCAGGCCGCTTCTTCGCAATAAGAAAATCAACAAACAGATAAAGGAGAAAGAGAAACATGGCCATTGTTAAGGTGATCAATCATCCCCTGATCCAGCACAAGCTGGCGATCCTGCGCAACAAGAAGACCTCTGTTAAGGAATTTCGGGAACTTGTCAGTGAAATTTCCGGTCTGATGTGCTACGAAGCTACCCGGAATCTGCCCACCCGTGAGGTGGAGGTACAGACGCCTGTGGCAATGGCAAAATGCCGGGTACTGGCAGGCAAGAAGCTGGCTATCGTCCCCATTCTCCGGGCAGGTCTGGGTATGGTGGATGCCATGGTGGATCTGATCCCCTCTGCCAAGATCGGTCATATCGGTCTTTACCGGGACCCCGAGACCCACAAGCCTGTGGAATACTACTGCAAGCTGCCGGAGGATATTGAGAACCGGCAGGTGTTCGTGGTAGACCCTATGCTGGCTACCGGCGGCAGCGCCGTTGCTGCCATTGATTTTCTCAAGGCCCGGGGCTGCAGGCACATCATCATGATGAACATTATCGGCTGCCCCGAAGGTATAAAGGCGGTGCAGGAGGCGCATCCGGATGTGGATATCTACATGGCGGCCTGCGACGAGAAGCTCAACGAGCATGCCTACATCATTCCGGGCCTCGGCGATGCCGGCGACCGGATCTTCGGTACAAAATAAGGGTAAAAAGTGGCACGGATTTCCGTGCCACTTTTTTAATGGATAATGGATAATGAAGGTGTCGCCAAAGGCGACATTTTAAATTCCCCTCAGCCGTCGTGCCAATTCCCGTTTGTCGGGGAGTTGGTTCGAACTCGGCAGCGCAGCCGCAAAGCCTTCCCCTTGAGGGGAAGGTGGCAAAAATCTCTGATTTTTGACGGATGAGGCGGTCTGTGAAGCAGAAAGTTAGGTTTTGTAACGGCTGCTACGCAGCCTACACCTCATCAGTCACCAAAAGCGGTTGCGAAGAGCCGCCTTTGGTGACAGCTTCCCCTCAAGGGGAAGCCTTTGCAACTGCCCGATAAATGGCAATTTATTGGGCAGGAAAAAAATTCCGGGAATGGGCGGGGGCGGGATTGTCAAATTCGAAAGAATGTGCTATAATGCGCATAACTATACGAACAAGGAAGGAAACGCGTATGATACTCGGAAAGCATATCAACCGGTACTACCTGCGGTATGCCGGCTGGCTGATCCTGGGTCTGCTTGCCCTGGTCATGGTGGACTATCTGCAGCTGGAGATCCCCAAGCTGTACGGCATGGTCATCAACGGCATGAATGAGGGTTATGTGGAGCTGGATGGGGTGCAGTACACCTTTGATGTGGATTTTCTGCTGGATACCATCTGTATGCCCATGGTGAAGATCATTCTTGCCATGGTGTTTGGCCGCTTCCTGTGGCGCATCTGCTTCTTCGGCAGCGCCGTGAAGCTGGAGGAAGATCTGCGTAACCGGATGTTCAGCCACTGCAAGGAGCTGAGCCGGGAATACTATCAGGTGAACAAAGTGGGCGATCTTATGAGCCTGTTCACCAACGACTTAGATACGGTGCAGGAGTGCTTTGGCTGGGGCGTCATGATGCTGTTTGACGCGCTGCTGCTGGGTATTCTCGCCATCGGCAACATGTGGGACATGGACCCGCTGCTGACGGTGCTGTCCATGATCCCTATGGCTTTTTTGCTGGCTTCCGCCACGGTGGTGGGGAGGCACTTGACAAAAAAATGGGATATCCGCCAGGAGGCCTACTCTAAGCTGTCTGACTTTTCCCAGGAGAGCTTCTCCGGCATCGCGGTGATCAAGGCCTTCGTCAAGGAGGGCAAGGAGCTGTGGGCTTTCAAGAAGCTGAATGTGGAAAATGAAAAGGCCAACATGGAGCACACCAAGGCTTCGGTGATGTTCCGGGTGCTGGTCACCGCGTTTGTAGAAAGTGTTATCTGCATTATTCTGGGCTACGGCGGCTACCTGGTTTATCAAGACAAATTCAATGCCGGCGAGCTGCTGGAGTTCATTGGCTACTTCAATGCGGTGGTTTGGCCCATTATGGCGGTCTCGGAGCTGATCGATATGTCCAGCCGGGGCAAGGCCTCCCTTATCCGGATCAGCGAGCTGCTGGACGCACCGGTAACCGTGAAGGATCGGGCGGGGGTGGAGGACCTGCTGGATGCCCGGGGCAAGATCGAATTCAAGGATCTGACCTTCCGGTATCCCGACGGAGAATTCCCGGTGCTGAAGAATATCTCCTTTACCATTGAGCCGGGAGAAAGTGTGGGTCTTGTGGGTAAGACCGGCTCCGGAAAGACCACATTGGTGGATCTGATCCTTCGGATCTACAATGTGCCTGACGGTACGCTCTTCCTGGATGGCCGGGATGTGAACGGGCTTTCCATCCAGTCTGTCCGGGCAGCCTGCGCTTATGTACCCCAGGACAATTTCCTGTTCTCGGACACCATTGAAAACAACATCGCCTTCGGCGTGGACACCCACCAGCAAGCCGCGGTGGAGCGGGCTGCCCGGCTGGCAGACATCCACAGCAATATCCGGGAATTCAGCAAGGGCTACGGCACCATGCTGGGTGAGCGGGGTGTGACCGTATCCGGCGGACAGAAGCAGCGCATCTCCATTGCCCGGGCACTGATGAAGGACGCTCCGGTCCTGATCCTGGACGACAGCGTCAGCGCGGTGGATACCAAGACAGAAAAGAATATTCTGGAGAATCTCCATGACACCCGGGAAGGCAAAACCACCATCCTCATTGCCCACCGGATCTCCACCATTGAGCGGATGGACAAGATCCTGTTCATCGAGGATGGCAGCCTTGCTGCCGCCGGTAAGCACCAGGAGCTGTATGAAACCTGCCCGGCTTATCGGAAAATGGTAGATCTGCAGCAGCTGGAAGAGGAAGGAGGGGCGCACAATGGTTGATTTCATTCTGGAATATTTGCCGATCATCATTGTGGCTGCCATTATCGGCGCCTTTACCGTTGCGTTCCTGCTGGCCTACGCCGCCCTGCGCAGGCACAAGGAAGCGTCCGACGACCAGGAGCGAATGTTTTCTGACAAGGAGATCGTCACCCGGCTGCTGCGCTATGCGCGGCCCTACTGGAAGGATTTCGTGGGCGTGTTTTTCATCATGCTCTTTTCCATTGTGTTCGAGCTGGTTTCCCCGGCGCTGATCGGCGATATCCAAAAGCTGATCAAAGAGCCGTTCCAGCTGAAGGATCTGTATATTCGGGTGGTTACTTACGCCGTGATCCTGGTGGTATCGCTGATCTGCACCTACCTGCAGGCCATGGTTTTGCAGAAGACCGGACAGAAGATCCTGTCCCAGATCCGGCTGGATGTGTTTACCCATATTGAAAGCCTCAGCCACGAGCAGCTGAACAACATCCCTGTGGGCAAGCTGGTGACAAGAGTTACCAATGATCCCAACCGGATCTCTTTCCTGTTTACCAATATTTTGGTGACCCTGGTGAAGAACGCCATGGTGGTGGTAGGTGTGCTGGCGGCGATGCTGGTGATGAACTACGCCCTGACCTTGATGGTGCTGTGCTTCGTGCCTTTTGTGGTGCTGTTTACCATGATCTTCCGGAAGTTCTCCCGCCGGGTCCACCGGCAGGTGACCAACGCCACCACAGACATCAACACCTATCTCTCGGAAAATCTAAGCGGCATGAAGATCACCCAGATCTTCAACCGGGAAGACAGCAAGCTTTCCGATTTTACCCGGCGCAGCGCCAAGCTTCGCAAGGCCAAGCATAACCGGATGTATGTGTTCGGTGTGTTCCGGCCCATGGTGTATATGCTGTTCGTGTCCAGCCAGATGTGCCTGTTCTACTTCGGCGCCAAGGGCTATATTCAGCAGACAGAGTTTTTGGGCCAGGTGATCGACAGCGCCATCGTGGTAGCCTTCTATATGTATATCTCCCGGTTCTTTAACCCCATCCAGACCCTGGCGGAGCAGTTTGATATGCTGCAGCAGTCCTTTGCCGGCGCGGAAAAGATCTTTGGTATTCTGGATATCGTGCCCGGAGTGGTGGATGAGCCGGATGCTATGGAATTGGAGGGAATTCGGGGCGAGATCGAGTTTAAGGATGTTTGGTTCCAGTATAAGCCCGATGAGTGGGTGCTGCAGGGTGTGTCTTTCCATGTGCAGCCCAAGCAGACGGTGGCCTTTGTTGGCTCTACCGGCTCGGGCAAGACCACCATTCTCAGCCTTATCTGCCGCAACTATGACATTCAAAAGGGTCAGATCCTGATCGACGGCATCGATATTAAGAGGATCAAAATTTCCTCTTTGCGCCGTCATTTCGGTCAAATGCTTCAGGATGTGTTCCTGTTCTCCGGCGACATCCGCAGCAACATCGTTCTGCACAAGGACGATGTGACCGACGAAGAGGTGATGCAGGCGTGCCGTTATGTCAATGCCGACACCTTCATCAACAAGCTGGAAAACGGCCTGGATGAAGTGGTGCGGGAACGGGGCAACAACTTCTCTGCCGGTCAGCGGCAGCTGCTGAGCTTTGCCCGGACGATTTTGCATAAGCCATCCGTCATGATCCTGGACGAGGCCACCGCCAACATCGATACGGAAACGGAGATCCTGATCCAGGATTCTCTGGAGAAAATGAAAAATATCGGCACCATGCTGATCGTTGCCCACCGCCTGAGCACCATTCAGCACGCGGACAACATCATCGTGCTGTCCCACGGCAAGATCCTGGAGCAGGGCAGCCATCAGGAGCTGCTGCATGCCCGGGGCCGGTATTATGACCTGTATACCCTGCAGTTCCAAAAGGAACAGCTGGGCAAGGGAGAATAAAACAAAAACCAAGGCAGAAGCTTCTGCCTTGGTTTTTTGTGATATTAAGTGCCAATTCCCGTTTGCTGAGGCGTTCCGTAAGGCGTTGTAGGGGCGGCCATTGGCCGTCCGTCAGGCCGCGGCATCCAGCGTGTTTTCCATGAAAATACCGTAACCGGTAGTGGGGTCATTTACCAAAACATGGGCGATGGCGCGATGAGTGGGCAATCCTGTACGATTAACCAGCCGGGATATGATCAGGATATGTAATCATACGAAAATTCTGTTTCATCCCCATAAACATCGAGAATTCGGATCTGCTTTTCCTGGCCATCCAAGGTGAGCAGAGCGGCGATCCTATACTGGAAGACACCGTGATACTCCACGGTGACCCGGTAGCAATCTTCGTCCCGGATACAAACTGACATCCCGGGATCCTGCCCAACACGCCCCCACATTATCGCCATAGCCAGTCCTTCCGGCAGCTCGCTGGGGCGAATCGTTATTTCGAATGCATTTACCCCCTTCACCGGGGTGACGGTGACATCAGAAATCGTGATCGACTCCAAAGGGCTTGGTTCTGTCTGGCTTTTGGATGGCCAATAGTGTCCGAGCAAGATACCTGCCACAAAACATACCGCTGCCAGCAGAACCGATATCCATCTGCGGTATGTCTTTGCTTTTGGAGCAGGAGGCGATGGCTCCTTGCCCAAAGCCAGATATTCCATATCCAGCTCCAGCGCATGGCAGAGTGCTATGATTTTTTCCATATCAGGCGTAGCCTCGCCAGTCTCCCATTTGGATACGGCTTGCCGGGAGACGCCTACGACTTCTGCCAAGTCTTCCTGCGACAAACCTTTAGCCTTCCGCGCCTGAAAAATCCGATCTTTTAAATCCATAGTAGTAAGCTCCTTTCTTGGTTTCTATGGCTCTAATATACCATTGTTCTCAAGAAATGACCATCCGTTTTGGCTTGAAGTTCCGCAACTGGCGGTTGCGTTTATGCCCACATAGCAAAAAATTGCGACAAACGGGCGGTCAGTGACCGCCCGAACGTTATTGGATTGTGCCGTTGGCAAGGTCGGCGACCAGGGAGTACATTTCTTTTTCGCTGCGGACAGAGTGGGCTTTGCCGAGAATTTCCTGCTGTCGTTCTTCCGGCAGGTGGGCGTAATAGTTCATGGCGGCGGTGTTGGCAGAAAGAGCAAGGCCGAAGCCAATTGGGATGTTGTAGAAATCCATAAATATTCTCCTTTTTGTCGATATTTTTGCTTCGCAAAATCGATATATTTGCCTTTGGACAAATTCGATATGTTGCTTTGCAACTCGATATGATATAGATCCCTCTCGCCCCACAGGGCATATCGAGTGCGAAGCACATATCGAGCACAAGTGTATATCGCAGATCCCGCAAGGGATCTATATCGACAAGGTGCGCTTTGCGCACCTTATGCCGCTGCATCCAGCATATTTTCGATAAAGATGCCATATCCGGTGGTAGGATCATTCACAAGGACATGGGTAACGGCGCCCACCAGTTTGCCGTCCTGGAGGATGGGGCTGCCGGACATGGGTGTGTCAAGGATAGGACAAAATTCTGCACCAATCTATTTCAATATGCGCAACGCCTCCGGAACTTCCGGAGGCGTTACAGTCCAATCACATTAGCACATATTGAAAGAGCATCAAAATAGCGGGGATCGTCAGGCAGGAAAGGATATGGGAAACCAGCGCCATACCGGATGCTACCTTTGTGTCTTTCCCCAAGGCACTGGGAATGATGATGGTGTTTAGTCCCAAGGGCATAGAAAGAGAGCAAATCCCACAGGTGGCAAAAACTTCTGGCATTGGAATCAAAATCATCATACCCAGAAAGAGCAGCGGAAAAACTATCAGCCGCAGGGCGGTCACCAGATAAACACCTTTGATATTAAGGACTTCCCTCAGGTTAAACTGCGCAATTGTCATACCAGTCAGCAGCATAGCCACAGGTGACATGCAGCTGCCTGCTGCAGTAACCGCTGAGCGTATGAATTGGGGGACTGGTATATTCGTCAGGCCAATCAGCACGCCCAAAAGCATGCCGGCAAACATAGGATTCACAAAACTTTTGGCGCGTTGTGCCAAGGTCTGCTTTTCTGCACTGCCGCCCATCAAAAGGACCGGTACTCCCCAAAGATAAATCAGTGTCCAAAGGGGCAGGGTAAAGATCAGATACTCCAAAAAGATATGGGGGAACAAGGCGCTCACTACCGCGTTTCCCATAAATCCGAAATTGGAAAAACACAGACCGTAGGTGTAGATGTTTCTTTCGTATTTATCCTTGCTGCAAAAACGGACACATAGCAGCGACAGGCCAATGGCAATGATCGCCAAAGCCAAACTGCCCAAAAGCAATTTCCAGGCAGTCGTGATGGTCTGCGCGGTAAAATTGTCTATAAATGTCCCCAGCACCAGGGCCGGAATGAAGAATGTGTTTTCCAACTTGGAGAGCACAGTCTGCGCATTCTGGGGAACAAAATTCCACCGGGAAAGTGTGTAGCCGGCCGCAATAAAAAGAAACAAAAACGCGGTTTGGTTCAAGGTTGCAGTAAAAACGGTCATTTTAGATTATGGACACCCCTTCCCATTCCTCAGCAGGTGCCGCATCCATCATCTTTTCGATATACGGATTGCCACAGGCAAGAAAGCCATCCGGACGCATACCGTCCACAGAAATCAGAATCACTTTGTTTTCGTTCATAAGTAACTCCTTATTTGCTTGTATATCGTATTTCTTTTAATACTT
>JAFQCV010000020.1 GCA_017416325.1 Oscillospiraceae bacterium | reverse complement strand
ATGGATAATGGATAATTGACAATTGTGGTATTTCCTTCGGAAATGATTTAAAAATGTCGCCTTTGGCGACTCCGAAATTCTCCATTGTCAATTTTCAATTGTCAATTGGCAGCCATCGGCTGCCCGATAAACGGGAATTGGTTTGCCCGGTAACGAATCGGGCAAAATGAGATGGGTAACGAATACCACCCGACAATCAATCCCGAGGTTGTCAGCGGGCACTGCCCGCAAAAAAAGAAACGCAAAGCGTGGGCGCTTTTTGAAGCGTCCTTGCTTTCCGTTTCTCTTCATCTCTAACGGCAATTATATCGTTATAAGTCCCAAATCTCCTGACAGCCGGTGGAAATGGCTGTCGCGCCGTTGCCTAACGCTGCGGTAACCTCTTGCTTCGTCTCGATAAGCCCCCCGGCGATGACGGGAATCGTCCCGGCAGAAAACCGCTTGATGGCCTTGCCCACCACACCGGGCATGATCTCCATGAGATGGGGATTGGTGCTGCGGAGCATTTCCTGGATGCTGTCCATACCCTGAGAATCCAGCGCGAAGAACCGCTGAACAGTCAGCAGATTCTGATCCTTGGCCATGCGGATCACCTGCGCCCGGGTGCTGATGATGCCATCCACCCCGGCTTCCGCCAAATACCGGATGCCCACCTTGTCCTTGCCGATACCCTCAGCCAGGTCTACATGGACAAACAGCGCTTTATCCGCCGCGTGCGCCTGTTCTGCATGGGTCTTCACCGTAAGCAGGCTGGCTTCCAGATCAAAGATCACAGAAGCAGGGCTTTCCAGCGCCTTTTCCCACCTATTTTCCCGGACAGCCGCGATAATGGGGCTGCACTCCAGCCGCCGGATCAGTTCCGTGAAACGCATAGCCTCACCTCAAGCAAAAATGCAAAACCGTACCCAGTTATTTTAACGGATTGGGCATGGAAAGTCAATAGAAAAGACCTATTTCCCATCAAAACGGATGACTGTAGTATACAAAACGCCTTTTTCTGCCAACCGGGTGTCTATTTCCTCTTTCAGCTGCCGGTGGCTCCGGCGCACCTCATAGGGCACGGCCAGATCAAACACCAGCTTGGTCTGCTTGGCGCCCCGGACGATACGAAAATCGTGAACCGACAGTCCCGGATGGATCTTCTGGGCGATTTCCTCCACTTGCGCCTGCATTTGGCTTCGTTCTTCGTCATTTACCTCCACCGGGTCATAATGGATCACCAGATGGACATTCAGCTCATTTAAGGCATCGCACTCAATATCGTCAATGATGTCATGGCACAAAAGCGGCTCTTCCCCGGCGCTGAGCTCCGCGTGGAGAGAAGCAAAGCACTGGCCCGGGCCGTAATCGTGAACCAGCAGGTCATGGATGCCTAAAATCTTCTCGTGGGATAATACCAGCCGGCTGAGTTTTTCCGTCAGCTCCGGATCTGCCCGCTGCCCCAGCAGGGAGGAAACCGTCTGACGGGCGATGCCGATGCCCGACCAGAGGATAAACAGCGCCACGCCCAGGCCGATCCACCCGTCCACCGGGAAAGCAAAAAGCCGCTCTGCCAGAACGCCCAATAAAACTCCTGCGGTTGCAATGCAGTCGTTGCGGCTGTCAACGCCGGTGGCTTCCAATACTCCCGAGCCGATCCGTTTTCCCAAATTGGTATAAAACCGCCACAGCCACAGCTTCACGGCAATGGAAGCCGCCAAGATCCCCACCGTCAGCCAGGAAACCGCCGGGGCTTGGGGGGCTATGATCTTTCCCACCGCGCTTCTTGCCAGCTCTGCCCCCAGAAGCAGGATCACCATGGACACCACCAAGGCAGAAAGATACTCATACCGGGCGTGACCGTAGGGATGATCCGCGTCCGCCGGACGCCGGGCAAGGCGGAATCCCAGCAAGGTTATGCCGGAGGAAGCCGCGTCAGAAAGGTTGTTGGCGGCGTCGGCAATGATGGACACCGAGCCTGCCATCAGACCGCAGACGAGCTTGCCCAAAAACAGCAGCGCGTTGCAAACGATCCCCGTAATGCCCGCCATGGCACCAATGGCGCTTCGTACCTGCGGATCTTTCCCGTCGGCACTATTCTTCACAAACAGCGCCAGCAGCAGCTTCGTCATAACGCCGTCCCCTTTCCCAACCAATTAGCATTATTTTACCAACAGAACCGCCCCCTGTCAACCAACACCCCGCCCAACAAATTGCCATTTAGCGAGTAGTTGCAAATTATGTGTTCGTAGGGCGGGCTCATGAGCCCGCCGACCAGGTTGCATTATTTCGAGCAGTTTTGTCCATTTTTTCCATAGTCTTTTGCAAAATACAAACTTTTCAGAATCCGGGAAGTGATCGGCGGACTCATGAGTCCGCCCTACGAATTCTTACGAAACTCCCCGACAAACGGGAATTGGCCGCCACTTATCCTGGCCCCCAGCTCCCGCCCTGAAAATTTTTTCAACAAAACTCCCCAAAATTTTTTCAACAAAATCCACCCTTACTTGACTTTATTTTCCCTTTGTGGTATGTTTGTTAGGTGAAAATGGGAATATTATTTATACTGGATATTCCCCAAAAAACACACAATATTTTGGAGGTTAGAAAAATGAAAAAGATCCTTGCATTGGTTCTCGTGGCTGTTCTGGCTCTGGGCATGGTTGCCTGCGCCCCTGCCGGCAACGAGGAAGTCTTCAAGGTCGGTGCCATCTACATCAACAGCAAAAATGACACCGCCGGCTACACCTATGCCCACCACAATGGCATCACCACCGCCATGAAGTCCCTGGGTATGGATGTGGACAAGCAGCTGGTCATCGTGGACGAAGTTCCCGAAGACAAGCAGAAAGTCGCCGCTGCCATCGACACTCTGGTGGGCAAGGGCGCCAAGATCATCTTCGGCATCTCCTTCGGCTATATCGACGCTATGGAAGAGGCTGCTGCCAAGTATCCCGATGTCATCTTCTCTCACGGCACCGGCTACAAGAGCAACGAGACCAACTTCAACAACTACTTTGGCCGCGCTTATCAGGCCCGCTACCTGGCTGGCATCGCCGCCGGTCTGAAGAGCCTGGAAACCGGCAATAACAACGTTGGCTACGTAGCCGCCCACACCACCGACTACGCTGAGACCGCTTCCGGCATCAACGGCTTCGCTCTGGGTGTCCAGGCTGTGAACCCCAACGCAAAGATCTACGTGAAGAATCTGAACAACTGGGCCGACGAGGTCAATGAAAAGGCCTACGCAGAAGAGCTGATCAACTCCTACAACTGCGGCGTCATTTCCCAGCACTGCGACTCCGCACAGCCCCAGATCGCCGCGCAGAACGCCAATGTCTTCGGCTGCGGCTACAACTCCGACATGACCCCCGACGCTCCCAAGGCCCACCTGACTGCCGCCATCTGGAACTGGAACGTTTACTACGCCACCGCCATCAAGGCTGCACAGGAATGTGGCGAGGCTAAGAACTTCGTGACCAAGATGGGCGGCTCCGCTTACTACGGCGGTCTGAAGGAAGGCTTCGTGGATGTTTCTCCCCTGAGCGAGAACTGCGCTGCCGGCACCGATAAGGCTATCGAGGCTGTCCGGGCTCTGATGGTTTCCGGCGAGTGGGATGTCTTCTCCGGCGTGAAGCTGAACATCACCGTTACCGATGGCGTGGCGAACGTGGAGAAGGTGAACGCGGCTCTGGAGTCCAACGGCTTCGAGTACAAGGACGGCGACTTCAAGGTCCCCATGGACAATGTGGTTGTGGTGGAAGCCGGCGATCCTTCTGTTGCTGACGGTGTCATCACCGGCACTATGAACTACCTGGTCCGGGGCGTCCAGGAAGTCTAAGCTGCATTTAGACCCGTAACATCACCGGGCCGGCCTTTCCGGTCGGCCCGGATTTCTTATCCCTCTGTTTGTGCTGACGCACCAACAGAGAATGGATAATTGATAATTGATAATGGATAATGAAGGTGTCGCCATTGGCGACATATTTAAAAAACATTTCCGACGGAATCCCATAATTATCCATTATCCATTGTCAATTGTCAATTGGCGGCTGACAGCCGCTTTCGTCTTTGAAGAATCATTATCATAATAGGAGGGAACTCCATGTCACAGCAGTATGCCATTGCGCTGAAGGGCATTACCAAAACCTTCGGCAGTGTGGTGGCCAACAAGAACATCTCTCTGAATGTCAAGGAGGGTGAGATCCTTGCCCTTTTGGGAGAAAACGGCTCCGGCAAAACCACCCTGATGAATATGCTCTCCGGCATCTACCAGCCGGACAGCGGTGAAATTTTCGTAGACGGAAAAGCGGTTTCCATCCATTCTCCCGAGGATGCCAAGCGCCTGGGGATCGGCATGGTGCACCAGCATTTTAAGCTGGTGGATGTATTCTCCGCCGCCGATAACATCTGGATGGGCAAGGAAAAGCCCGGCCTGCGCCTGAAGAAGGACCGCTTCGCCAAGATCGACGAGATCGCCAGGAAGTTTGGCTTTGAGATGGACCAGCATAAAAAGGTCTATAATATGTCCGTTTCGGAAAAGCAGACCCTAGAGATCATCAAGGTGCTGTACTACGGCGCCAAGATCATCATTCTGGACGAGCCCACCGCGGTGCTGACTGTCCAGGAGATCGACAAGCTGTTTGCCGTCCTGCGCCGGATGAAAGAAGACGGCCACTCCATCATTATCATCACCCATAAGCTAAACGAGGTGATGGCTATTTCCGACCGGGTAGCGATCCTGCGGAAAGGGGAATACATCACCACTGTGGACACCCGCGAAACCAACGAGCAGGCCTTGACGGAGTGGATGGTGGGCCGCAAGATCGACCTGAACATCGACCGGCCTGTGATGGAGAAGACCCGTCCCCTGCTGGAACTGCGGGATGTTTCCATTCGTAACGACGAGGGCGCTGTCGCCATTGACGGTGTCAATTTCTATATCCGTGGCGGCGAGATTTTGGGCGTTGCCGGTATCGCCGGCTGCGGCCAGAAGGAGCTTTGCGAAGCCATCGCCGGCCTGCGCCCCCTGGAAAAGGGTCAGATGATCCACAAGGGTGACAACATCGTCGGCCTGTCCCCCAAAGCCATCCACGAAAAGGGCATCTCCATGTCCTTCATCCCGGAGGACCGGCTGGGCATGGGCCTTGCCCCCTCCCTGTCCATCACGGACAATATGCTGCTGAAAAACTATGCCGAGGCAAAAGGTCCTTTCGTAGACCGCAAGCAGGGCCGGGCAGATGCCCAGGAGGTCATCGAGCAGCTGGAGGTGGTCACCCCCTCCACCGAGACCCCGGTTCGCCGGCTTTCCGGCGGCAATGTGCAAAAGGTGCTGCTGGGCCGGGAGATCAAGGCAGGCCCCAACGTCATCGTCACCGCCTACCCGGTGCGGGGTCTGGATATCAACTCCTCCTATACCATCTATGACATTCTAAATCAGCAGAAGCAAGCGGGCGTAGGCATCCTGTTCGTAGGCGAAGACCTGGATGTGATGCTCTCGCTGTGCGATAAGATCCTGGTGCTGTGCCACGGAAAGGTCATGGGTGTTGTCCACGCCCACAAGACCACCAAGGAGGAGCTGGGCCTGATGATGACCGGCGCGCTGGACTTGACCAACAAATACGAAGATAAGCCTGCCGGCATCGCTAAGGATACCCTGTTTGCCCAGGCAGAAACCGGAGAGGAGCAGAGCCAATGAGAATTCATATCGTAAAGCGGGAAAATTGCTCCCTGCTCCAAAAATGCGGCCTGTATGTAGGCGCGGTGCTGATCGCCCTGGTGCTGGGCGGCGTACTGCTGCTGAGTATCGGCGTCGATCCTATTGCGTACTACACGGAAATGTTCACCATGGGTACCATCGGCAACCGCATCGCCTACAAAACCTTCATGAACTACCTGAAAGACTTTGTTCCCCTGGTGCTGACCTCGGTTGCCCTGTCCCTGGCCTTTAAAATGCGGTTCTGGAACATCGGCGGCGAAGGCCAGTTCATCATGGGCGCAATCGCCACCGCCTGGGTGGCCATCAAGCTGGGGGGCGTGCTGCCCACCGCTGTGGTTCTGATCCTCATGTGCCTGGCTGCCATGGTGGCTGCGGGTCTTTACGGCCTGCTGGTGGCGGCGTTGAAGGTAAAATTCGGCACCAATGAGACTCTGCTGACCCTGATGCTGAACTATGTGGCATTGTATGTCCTGACCTACCTGCTGGAAACCAAGGCCGCCTGGAACTTCTTTTTAGAGCCCACCGCCCTGCGGCCTGTGCCCCAGAGCTTTGACAATGTGGTCAGCTTCCCGTCCATTCCCCTGGGCGGCAAATTCGCTTTAAACATCTGTGTGATCCTGGCCCTCGCGGTGGGCGCGCTGATTTATGTGTATTTGAAATATACCAAGCAGGGCTACGAGATCGCCGTGGTGGGCGACAGCGCCGGTACTGCCCGGTACGCCGGCATGAAGGTCAACCGCATCGTGCTGCGGACGGTGTTCCTGTCCGCCTGCCTGGTGGGTCTGGCTGCCGCCTTCAAGGTGGGTACTGTGGGTACCATCTCCACCACCATCACCAACGATGTGGGCTGGACGGGCATCATCGTGGCTTGGCTTTCCCAGCTGAATACCGGCGTGATCTTCGTAGTCTCCGCCTTGATCTGCGTGTTGCACACCGGCTCTGTGGAGGCTGCCGCCTCCTTCTCCCGGGTGGATTCCAGCTTCGCCAATATGCTCCAGGGCGTGATCCTGTTTTTGATCCTGGCGGCGGACTTCTTCATCCGTTTCCGGGTGGTCATCACCAAGAAAGGAGACCGCAACCATGGATAAGCTTGCTGTTTTGACCGCGTTTTTGCATAGCATCGTGGTGTATAACATTCCCCTGCTTTACGGCACGGTGGGCGAGATCACCGTAGAAAAGTCCGGCAGTCTGAACCTGGGTGTGGAAGGCATCATGGCGGTAGGCGCCATTTTCGGCTACATCTGCGGCTGCTACGCCAACAGCCTGCTGGTGGGTATCCTGGCAGCCTTCGCCGCCGGTGTCCTGTGCGGCGCGCTGTTTGCGGTGCTGACCGTATCCTTGCAGGCCAACCAGAATATCACCGGCCTTACTCTAACCACCTTTGGCTTGGGACTTTACTTCTTTGTGGGTAACAGTCTGAAAGCCACCGGCTGGCCTGTGATGGGCAACTACAGTAACATTATGAAAGGCTTCTCCGACCTTTCCATCCCTCTGCTTTCGGAAATTCCTCTGGTGGGCAAGGGTCTGTTCAGCCATAACATTCTGGTGTATCTGGGCATCGCCATCGCCGTGGGTATGTGGTGGTATCTGAATAAGACCTCCCCGGGTCTGCGGCTGCGGGCGGTGGGCGAGAACCCTGCCTCTGCCGACTCTGTGGGCATCAATGTCAAGCGCAGTAAATACCTGCATATCTGCCTGGGCTGCGGCATCATGGGCATCGGCGGGTACTATATGGGTCTGAATCTGGGCGGCTCTTTCAACTCCCACTGCTGGATCAACGGCTACGGCTGGATCGCCGTGGCGCTGGTGATCTTCGCCAACTGGAATCCCGCTCTGGCGATCCTGGGCACTTTCGTCTTCGGCTTCTTCAATACCCTGCAGGTCTCCGGCAGCTCTCTGGCAGGCGCGTTCCCCGGCGCGTTGGGCTGGCTGGCTGACATTCCCGCCCAGCTGTACCAGGCGCTGCCCTTCCTGATCACCGCCATCGTGCTAGTGGTCACCTCCATCCGCAACAAGCGGGGCAGCAGCGGCCTGCCTGCCTCCCTTGGCTTAAACTACTTCCGGGAAGACCGGTAATTGGGAATCACCAAAGCCCGTATGGACAATTCCATACGGGCTTTTTTGTTACGAAAACCAACAAATTTCCATTTGTCGCGCAGAAACGCGAATGGATAATTGATAATGGATAATTGTGGTATTTCCTGCGGAAATAATTTTAAAATCATCGCCAAGGGCGATACAATCATTATCCATTATACATTTTCCATTATCCATTGGCAGGTGCAACCTGCTTAACAAACGGGTATGGTCAAATTCCGTCTGTTACAGGGTCTTTCTGCTTTTCCCAAAGAAATACAGTCCCAGCATCCCCGGGCCTACATGTCCCCCGGTAAAGGGTTCGTGAGGACAGATAATTAATTCTCCGGGCTTGGCAATTTCGCAGATCCGCTCTGCCAAAGCTTCCGCATCCTCCGGACAGTCCCCATGGGAGATCGCCACCCGGCGGTTTTGGGCATCCACCGCCGTGGCGCGGTATAATTCCACAATGGCATCCATCGCCTTTTTACGCCCCCGGTATTTTCCCCGGGCAACGATGTGACCGGTGGCATCCCCCCACAGCAGGGGCTTGATGTTCAGAAGTGTGCCAATGGCGGCGGTTGCGCCGCTGACCCGGCCGGTGCGCTTAAGAAAACTCAGATCATCCACCGTGAAAAACTGCAAAAGCTCCATGACCTCTTTGTCTAAGAGCTCCCCGGCCTCGGCAGCGGTCTTTCCTTCCAGACGCAGATCCGCTGCCCGGCAGGCAAGAAGTCCCGGCCCTAAGCTGGCGCCCAGCGAATCCACCACCCGGACAGTTCGTTCCGGGAATTCTTCAGCCAGCTCTGCCGCTGCCATCCGGGCAGACTGGACGGTGCCGCTGACCCCGGAGGACAGCCCCACATATACCACATCCTGCCCCTGTTCCAACGCCGGACGGAAGTGATCCAAAAACAGCTGGGTATTCAGCAGGCTGGTGCGAAGCTCCGCTCCCTGCCGCAGCCGGTCATAGTAGCCCCGGGCATCGAAGCTGTCCATATCCCCGGAAAAGACCTGTTCCTCTCCGTCCAGGGTGTAGCTGCAAGGCAGCACCTTGATCTGCAGCTGCCCCAGCAGCCGTCCCGGGAGATTGGAGCAGGCATCTGTAAAAACTGTGTAAGACATAATTTCCTCCCATTTTCTTTTGAGGTTATTATATAGACTTCTCCCCTCAAAACAAGGCACATTCTGTAGACTGGACAGAATCAGGGAGTTCCCCGGTAAAATTCTACCGCCGGTAGACCCCACCGCCCGGTTGCACCGCCCCGGAATCTGTGGTACAATAAGGTTCTGTTTTCCATGCCCACAAACAAATGGAAAATTGACAATGGACAATTAAGGTGTCGCCTTTGGCGACAATTAGAAATTTATTTCCGAAGGAAATACCATAATTGTCAATTATCAATTATCAATTGTCAATTAACGGAATTTTCTCACAAATGAGAATTATCCAACCTCCGTCACAAAGGTGATCCTATGTGTTATGTAAACTGCAATCTCTGTCCCCGGCGCTGCGGCGCGGACCGAACCTCCGGAAAAGCGGGCTGGTGCCGCTGCCCGGATACCGCGCTGGTGGCCAAAGCCATGCTCCATCAGTGGGAAGAGCCTGCCCTTGCCCCCGGGGGCAAAAGCGGCGCGATCTTCTTTGGCGGCTGCACTCTGGGCTGCCGCTACTGCCAGAATAAGGCCATCAGCGCCTGCCCCACCGGCACGCCCACGGACAGCCGGGGTCTTCGGCAGCTGATGGAATCGCTGATCGCCCAAGGGGCGGAAAATATCGATTTGGTGACCCCAAGCCAATACCTTCCCACGCTGCTCCCTGCCCTGACGCCGAAGCTAAGTGTCCCGGTGATCTATAATTGCGGCGGCTACGAAAATGTGGAAACCGTGCAAAAGCTAAAGGGGCTGGTGGATATTTATCTTCCGGATCTGAAATACGCCGACAGAGATCTGGCTGCGAAATACTCCGGTGCGGCGGACTATTTCCCCACCGCCACCAGCGCTATCCGGGAGATGGTAAATCAGATAGGCGCGCCCCAATGGGAGGGCGAAAAGCTCCTTCGGGGCGTAGTGATCCGCCACCTGATCCTGCCGGGACATACGGAAAATTCTCTAAAAGTTTTGGACTGGATCGGGGAAACCTTCGCTCCGGGGCAGGTGCTGGTGAGCCTTATGCGCCAGTATACGCCCATGCCCGGGCTGAGCGCGCCTCTGGACCGGCCCATCACCGACGAAGAATACGACAGTGTCCTCAGCTGGATGTACTTAAACGATCTGCAGGGCTTTATCCAGGACCGATCCTCCGCCGACGGGCGCTACATCCCGGACTTTTGACCAACAAATTGCCATTTTTCGGGGAGTTTGTTTGTAGGGCGGGGGCTTGCTCCCGCCGCAAACATTACAAACATAGAATCGTTTCTAGATGTTTCACCGGAAATTTGACACAAAATACAAACTATTTAAATATTGTCATGT
>JAFQCV010000090.1 GCA_017416325.1 Oscillospiraceae bacterium | reverse complement strand
TTAGTGTCATTGCGAAGCCAGTGCTCACACCAATTTCGGTATGCTTGCCACCGGCAAGCATTGAGATTTTAGATTCGCTGCGCGGAGCACCACTGGCTGTGGCAATCTCCATCGTACGAGGGGGATTCCCACGGCTGCTAACGCAGCCTCGGAATGACAGAAATTTCTTAACTTAATGACGTTGCGCTTTACAGGCCGGGTTTTTGTTTTTACAAGCAGCGCTTCAAATACTGACCTGTATAGCTTTCCGGCACTTGCGCCACCTGTTCCGGTGTTCCCACCGCCACGACCCGGCCGCCGCCATCGCCGCCTTCCGGCCCTAAATCGATGATATGATCCGCAGTTTTGATCACATCCAAATTGTGTTCAATGACCAACACCGTATTCCCGGAATCCACCAGCCGCTGCAGCACATCGATCAGCTTGTGCACATCCGCCGCGTGAAGTCCCGTGGTGGGCTCATCCAAAACATAAACGGTTCTGCCGGTGGAAACCCGGGCCAGTTCCGTTGCCAGCTTGACACGCTGGGCCTCGCCGCCGGACAGGGTGGTGCTGGACTGTCCCAGCTTCACGTAGCCTAGACCCACCTCCACCAAGGTCTGGGCTTTTCTGCGGATCTTGGGTAAATTCTCAAAGAACTCCACCGCTTCCTCCGCCGTCATATCCAACACCTGAGAAATATTCTTCCCTTTGTACTGAACCTCCAGGGTCTCCCGGTTATACCGGGCGCCCCGGCAGACCTCACAAGGCACATACACATCCGCCAAAAAGTGCATCTCGATCTTCACCAAGCCGTCACCGGCGCAGGCCTCGCAGCGGCCGCCCTTGACATTGAAGGAGAACCGTCCCGGACCGTAGCCCCGGATCTTGGCATCATTGGTAGACGCAAACAGGTCCCGGATGTCATTAAATAACCCTGTATAAGTGGCCGGGTTGGAACGGGGCGTTCTGCCGATGGGACTTTGATCAATATCGATCACCTTGTCCAAATGCTCCATTCCCTCTATACACCGGCAGGCACCGGGACGGACTCTGGCATGGTTTAACTTGCCCAGAAGGCTTTTGTTCAGCACCTCTTGTACCAGGCTGGACTTTCCGGAGCCGGATACACCTGTGACACAAGTAAGCGTTCCCAAGGGGATCTGCACATCAATATTCTTCAGATTGTTTTCTGTCGCGCCCCGAACAGACAGCATCCGACCGTTGCCTGACCGTCTTGCAGAGGGTACCGGGATCTTCTTGAAGCCGGACAGGTACTGTCCGGTAACGGACCGGGGACAAGCCACGATCTCCTCCAATGTGCCTGCCGCAACGATCTCACCGCCGTGGCTGCCTGCGCCGGGGCCCACATCCACGATGTAATCGGCGCAGCGCATGGTGTCTTCATCGTGTTCCACCACGATCAGGGTATTTCCCAGATCACGCAGCTGCTTCAGCGTCGCCAGCAGCTTATCATTGTCCCGCTGGTGCAGACCGATAGACGGCTCATCCAGAATATACAGAACCCCCATCAAGGACGAACCGATCTGGGTGGCCAGCCGGATTCGCTGGCTTTCGCCGCCGGACAAAGTTCCAGCCGCCCGGGAAAGGGTCAGATAGGACAGCCCCACATCCGTTAAAAACTGGAGTCTGCTGCAGATCTCTTTCACGATCTGCTCCGCAACCAATGCCATGTTGCCTTCCAGGTGGAGAGATTTCATGAATTCCAGATTCTTTTCCACACTCATGGCGCAAAAATCCATGATTCCCATGCCGCCTACGGTCACTGCCCGGGCAATTTCCGAAAGCCGGGCGCCATGGCATTGGGGACAGGGCGCGGTGGACATGCACTCTTCCAGCTCCTTCCGGGCAGCATCCGACTGGGTCTCCCGGTAACGGCGGCTGATGTTGTTCATAATGCCTTCAAAGGGCTGCTCCAGCACACCCATGCCGTTGCCCCGGTTGTAGGTCATACGAAGCTTCTCCCCTTTTGTGCCGTACAGGATCACATCCAGCGCCTCTTGAGAAAGCTCCGCCACCGGTGTATTCAGGGAAAAATGATATTTTTGCGCCAAAGCCTCAAAATACATCCGGAACACCGAATCCGTCCGGGCATTCTGCCAGCCGGACACCTGGATCGCGCCGTCTAAGATCGACTTCGTCTTATCCGGGATCACCAGATCGATATCCGCTTCCAGCTGAAAACCCAGGCCGGTACAGTGGGGACAAGCGCCGGCAGGATTGTTAAAGGAAAACATTCTGGGCTCCAGCTCGGTCAGGCTGATGCCGCAGTCCTCGCAGGCGTAATTCTGTGAAAAGCTCAGTTCCTCGTCTCCCTGGGGCAAATATACCGTCACCAAGCCCCCGGCGTGGGCGCAGGCGGTTTCGATGGAATCGGTCAACCGGCGGCGAAGCCCCTCTTTCAGCACCAGACGGTCCACCACCAGCTCAATATTATGCTTCTTATTCTTTTCCGGTTTGATCTGCTCTGTCAGATCGTACAGGATGCCGTCTACCCGAACCCGGGCAAAGCCCTGCTTCCGGGCATCCTCAAACACCTTTTGATGCTCGCCTTTTTTTCCGCGCACTACCGGAGAGAGGATCACAAATCTTGTACCCTCTCCCAGCTTCTCTACCCGGTCTACGATCTGGTCGATGGTCTGGCGGCGGATCTCCCGCCCACACTTGGGGCAATGGGGAATCCCCACCCGCGCCCAAAGCAGACGCAGATAGTCATAAATTTCCGTCACCGTACCTACCGTAGAACGGGGATTCTTGGAGGTGGTCTTCTGGTCAATGGAAATGGCAGGAGACAGTCCGTCAATAGAATCCACATCGGGCTTATCCATCTGTCCCAAAAACTGCCGGGCATAGGAGCTGAGGCTCTCCACATAACGCCGCTGTCCCTCTGCGTAGATGGTGTCAAAGGCCAAACTGGATTTTCCGGAACCGGACAGCCCCGTAAAGACCACCAGCTTGTCTCTGGGAATGGTTAAGTCCACATTTTTCAGATTGTTTTCTCTGGCACCCTGAATGATGATCTGATCGTTCATAGCACCCTCCCGCATCTATTTTTCGTTCCCATTATTATACCACAATCCGCCAAGTCCTACAACCCCAATTTCAAACAAAATTTCGCACAGGTGTACTTCGGGATGTTCCCGTGCAATATGGGCGTTCTGCTGGAAAATCCCGCCGTTTTTTTCCCAATTTTAGGTGTTATTTTCCGCGGATAGGTGTTGCTTTTTCCCCGGCAGTAGTGCTATAATATCCTAGGATATTCCTGCGATAAGATTGCGGACGAAAAAGATAAAGTGAGGTATTGTAGCCATGATTGCATTCGGAGATAATATCAAGGTCTTCACCGGAAATTCCAATCCTGAATTCGCAAAGACGATCTGTAAGGAACTGGGCATCGACCTGGGCAAGAGCGAAGTGAAAACCTTTGCTGACGGCGAGGTTTCTGTTTCCCTGAACGAAACTGTTCGCGCTGCCGACGTATTTTTGATCCAGTCCACCTGCAAGCCTGTCAACAACCACTTGATGGAGCTGCTGGTCATGATCGACGCCTGCCGCCGCGCTTCTGCGGGCCGGATCACCGCTGTGATCCCCTACTTCGGCTATGCCCGTCAGGACCGGAAAGCCAAGAGCCGCGATCCCATCAGCGCAAAGCTGGTGGCCAATATGCTCACCGCTGCCGGCGCAGACCGGGTGCTCACCATGGACCTGCATGCAGCGCAGATCCAGGGCTTCTTTGATATCCCTGTGGATCATCTGCTGGGCAACCCCACTTTTGTAAAATACTATCTGGAGAAATTCCCCGAGGACAAATATAACCACGATGAGTTTGTGGTGGTATCCCCCGACGTCGGCTCCGTAGCCCGCGCCCGTGCCTTCGCCGCCAAAGTCCATATGGGTCTGGCTATCGTGGATAAGCGCCGTCAGAAGGCCAATGTCTGCGAGGTCATGAATGTCATCGGCGATGTTGCCGGCAAGACCTGCATCCTGTACGATGATATGGTCGATACCGCCGGTTCTCTGTGCAATGCTGCCCACGCCCTTGTGGAAGTGGGCGGTGCCAAGGCTGTGTATGCCTGCGCTACCCATGGCGTTCTGTCCGGCCCTGCTTATGACCGGATCGAAGCCAGCCCCATTCAGGAGATGGTATTCCTGAATACCATTCCCCAGACCGGCAACACTGCCAGCGGCAAGATCAAGTTCCTGGATGTGGCTCCCATCTTTGCCCGGGCCATTTCCCACGTCCACGGCGGCACCTCTATTGCCGATCTGTTTTAAACCGTGTTTGGGAAACGTAATGAAAACTGGCTGATCGTCGGTCTTGGCAATCCCGGCAAGGAGTATGAGAAAACCCGCCACAACTGCGGTTTTCGCGCCATGGATCTTTTGGCGCAAAAGCTGGGCTGCAAAATTGACAAAGCCAAATTCCAAGGGCTTTACGGCCAGGTATCCCAGGGCGGCAGAAAGATCTTCCTGCTGAAGCCCCTGACCTATATGAACCTGTCCGGCAGATCTGTATTGCAGCTGAGCGCTTATTTCCATATCCCACCCCAGCGGATCATCGTCATGTTCGATGATATTTCCCTGGAGCCCGGCCGCCTGCGTATTCGGGCCGACGGCTCTGCGGGTGGGCATAACGGAATCAAGTCTATCATCAGCGAATTGGGCAGTCAAGACTTCCCCAGAGTCAAGATCGGCGTGGGCGCTAAGGCACACCCGGAGCAGGATCTTGCCGACTGGGTCCTGTCCGGTTTTACAGCCAGTGAAGAAAAAGCCCTGTCAAGCGCCTTGGAGCGGGCCTGCGATGCGGCGCTGTGTATTGTAGAGCACGGCATCCCGGAATCCGCGAACCGCTATAACGGCAGCAAACCTTGACGAAATAAGTAAATCAGCCACGGAAAGGGGGGTATTTTCCCCCTTTCCGCGTTCTTGCGTGGAGGAAACGAAAATGGAAATGCTGTTAAATTCCCTCAAAAGCATACCGGAATATGGGAGTATCCTGGAAGCCATTTCCCAACACCAGGCTGCTGCCATAACCGGTATTGGACAGATCAACCGCAGCCACATGATCGCCGGTCTGCGGCGGCACCAGCACGCCCCATTGGTAGTCCTCTGTCAAGACGACCTGGCGGCAAAAAAGCTCCAGGAGGAACTGAAAGCGTTTTTAGGGGAAACAGCCCCTCTTCTTCCCAGCCGGGAACTCACCTTATACGATGCCGCTGTTGTCTCCAGGACCTGGGAACAGAAGCGCCTGCGGCAGCTTTATGATCTGCGCAGCGGAAACGTCCCTTTGCAGATCATGACCTGGGAATCCCTGAGCCAGCGGACCATCCCCCCGGAAGTTCTTTCCCGGGCTTCCTTCTGCCTGGAGGCAGGCAAGGAATATACCTTAGATTCTTTGATCCAGCGTCTGACCTGTGCCGGTTACAGCCGCTGCGGCATGGTAGAAGGACCGGGACAGTTTGCGCTCCGGGGCGGCATTTTGGATATCTTCTCCCCTGCCGCCGATCGACCCTTTCGGGCGGAGTTTTTCGGGGATGAACTGGATACCATGGGTTATTTCGACCCTGAGACCCAGCGCAGAACCGAAAACGCAGAACGGGTCACCGTATTGCCCGTAGGAGAAACCCAGCCGCATCTGCACCCACAGGGAATTTCCGGTCTTTTCCAGGATCTTCAGAATCTGATTGCCCGGCAAAAGCGGCGTAAGAATCTGAACGAGACCTTAATTAAAACCTTGGAAAACGATCTGAATAAATATGAATCCGGTGTGCAAAATCCCGCCTCAGACCGCTATATGTCCCTGATCTACCCCGAAACCGCCACAGCTGCAGACTATATCCCCGAGGATGCTGTCATCATCCTTTGTGACCAGGCGAACATCAAGCGTGCCTCCCGCACCCGTACCGAGGAGGTTGGCATGCAGCTGGACAGCCTGCTCCAGGCAGGGCTTCTGGCAGGAGAGCTTTGCGATTATGTTTGCCAGTGGGAGGATCTGTGCTGCCGGCTCAAGGGGCGCAGTGTAGTTTATTTCGACACCTTTGTCAGCTCCTCCTACCCGGAAGACTGCCTGCCAAAAACACTTCTGCCCATGATCGCCAAGCAGCTTCCCAGCTACGGCGGCAGCATGGATACCGCCGCGGCAGATCTTGCCCATTACCAGAAGCTGGACTTTGGCTCTCTGGTGCTCTGCGGCTCTCGCAGACGGGCAGAGCTTTTGCAGGAAATGCTAAGCTCCCGGGGACTTTCTGCTTTTCTTTGTATCCCGCTGACCACCATGCCAAAGCCCGGACAGATCCTGCTGGCAGAAGGCACACTCCCCTTTGGCATGGAGTACCCCGAAGCGAAGCTGACCGTTTTAACGGAGGGCCAGCTCATCGCCCGGAGTGAACCCAAGCGCAAGCAAAAGAAGTCTGCCACCAACCGGCAGAAGCTGAACTCTTTTACCGACCTGACCCCCGGCGATCTGGTCGTCCACGAAAACTACGGCATCGGCCGCTTTGTGGATATGGAGCAGATCAAAGTGGACGGCGCGGTAAAGGACTATATCAAGATCGCCTACCAAGGCACAGACACCCTGTTTGTGCCTGCCACACAGCTGGATCTGGTGAGCAAATATATCGGCGGCGGCGAGGATGCCAACATCCGTCTGAACAAGATCGGCACGGATACCTGGCATAAAGCCAAGGCCAAAGCCCGGAAAGCGGCAAAGGATATGGCTGGAGAGCTGATCCAGCTCTATGCCGCCCGGAAGCGGCAGGAGGGTTTCGCCTTCGCCGCCGACTCTCCCTGGCAGAAGGAATTTGAAGACAATTTCCCCTATCCGGAAACAGAAGACCAGCTGCGCAGTATTGCGGAAATCAAAAATGACATGGAATCCCCCACGCCCATGGACCGGCTTCTTTGCGGCGATGTTGGCTTCGGCAAAACAGAAGTGGCGATGCGCGCCGTCATGAAAGCCATCATGGACGGTAAGCAGGTGGCTATTTTGGTGCCTACTACCGTTCTTGCCCAGCAGCACTATCAAACCGCCACCGCCCGATTCCGGGGATTCCCTGTAAATATTGATGTGCTTAGCCGTTTTCGCTCTGCAACCCAGCAGCGGCAAACGGTGCAAAAGCTTCGCTCCGGCGGTATAGACTTGATCATTGGCACCCATAAGCTGCTGCAAAAAACCATAGAATTTAAAGATCTGGGTCTTTTAATCGTGGACGAGGAGCAGCGCTTTGGCGTCAGCCACAAGGAACGGCTGAAGGAGCTTTCCAAGGGTGTGGATGTGCTGACGTTGTCTGCAACGCCCATTCCCAGAACCCTTAATATGGCATTGTCCGGCATCCGGGATATGTCCACCATCGAGCAGCCTCCCGCAGACCGCTACCCGGTACAAACCTATGTGCTGGAGCATAATACGGCTGTCCTGGACGATGCCATCCGCCGGGAGGTAGAACGGGGCGGTCAGGTTTATTATCTGCACAACCGCGTGGATACCATCGACCAATGCGCCGGCGCTTTGAAACGCCGTATGCCCGGCCTTTCCGTGGCGGTGGCCCACGGCCAAATGGGAGAGGATGCCCTGGGCGATGTGATGCACGCCATGGCAGGGGGCGAGATCCAGGTCCTGGTCTGCACCACCATCATCGAAACCGGACTGGATATTCCCAACGCCAACACCTTGATCATCGAGAACGCCGACCGCTTCGGTCTTTCTCAGCTGCATCAGCTGCGTGGCCGTGTAGGCCGCTCTACGCGGCATGCCTATGCTTACTTTACCTACCGCCCGGACAAAGCGTTAAGTGAAGTGGCCGAAAAACGGCTGGCAGCCATCCGGGACTTTGCGGAATTTGGCTCCGGCTTCAAAATCGCCATGCGAGATCTGGAGATCCGGGGCGCCGGCAATCTTCTGGGTGCTGAACAGTCCGGCCACATGATGAGCGTTGGCTATGATATGTACCTGAAGCTTCTGGACGAAGCTGTTCTGGAGGAGCGGGGCGAAGCGCCCAAAGCACCGGATTGTACCGCAGACCTGAACATCACCGCCAACGTAGATCAGGAATATGTCAGCCGTGGCGAAGAACGGATGGATCTGTACCGCCGCATGGCGGCGATCCGCAGCCAAGAGGATGCCGACGATCTGCTGGATGAGATCATCGACCGCTACGGAGATCCCCCCAAGGGCGTGCTGAACCTCATAGATGTGGCTCTGCTCCGGGCCAATGCAAGACAGGCCGGTATTCAGGATATTAAGCAGAAAGGCTCTGAGATCCTGTTCACACTGTCCAATCTGAACTTCGAAGCTGTCAGCCTGCTCTGCGCTGACGAAGATTATAAGACCCGTGTTCAGTTTGTGGCTACCGCTAAGCTGCCTACCCTTCGGCTGAAGCTTGTCAGCGGTGTTGACAGCTTGAAACAGTCCAAAGTCTTTGTGCAGCGGTATCTTCAGTGCGTCCAAAATTAGACTTTTCGCTACTTTTCACGGTTATTTCACGGATCGGTAACGAATAGTAATTGCAATTCGTGTAAAATGTGGTACAATACCCCTATATAGAAACTGCCACTCACGCGGCATCAGCCGCTGATAGATAGGAGAGGTTTACCATCGACCAAAAGATATTTCAAACGACCAACCCGAATCGGGCATCAGAGCAGACAGCAAATATTCCCCCTATTGCAGATCCCGATGCTACGCAGCGGGTCAGCGTAGGAAGTAATAGCGCGCCGTTCCCTCCGCAGCGGCGCACTCCCCCGAAATCCGCAAGCAGGCGGCAGCCTGCCGGTCCGTCCAAACGGCGCAAGCCCTCTATGACTAAGCAAAAAGAAAAGGTCCTCATTTTCGTTCTGTTGGGTGTAGCCGCGATCTTGCTGATCGGTGTGATTATCGCAGCCAGTATCCTGCTTCGCAAACCCGGTGACGACGGGCTGATCCCCAACAACGTGTTCGCTGCAGGTGTGAATCTGAGCGGAATGACTGAGGATGAGGCAAAGCGAGCGCTGTCAGAGGCTACAAAGGATACATACGCCAAACTGGATATGTCCATACAGGTTCTGGATACAGTCGTCACGCTGTCCCCAGAGGACACCGGCGCCAAGCTGGATATTGATGCCGTTGTGGCCGATGCCCTGTCCGGCAACAGCTCCAACACCGTTTCCGTTTTGCCCTATCTCAATCTCAATACCGACTACATTCGCAGTGTTGTGGATGATCTGGGCAAGCAATACAGCAGCACCCTTACCCAAGGCTCGATTACCGTGGAAGGCACAAAACCTGCCGAATCTCCGGACGGCTACGACACCGAAACCGCTTTTCAAACCTTGGTCATTTACATGGGAACCGCAGAATACGGTTTGAGCACAGATGACTTGTATGACCAGATTATGGATGCTTATAATATCAACCTGTTCCAGGTGGTTGGGCAGTGCAGTGTGATCGCTCCGGACCCTTTGAATTTGGAAGCCATGTATCAAAGCATTTGCACAGAGCCTGTGGATGCCTCTTTGGATACCACAACCTATGAGGTCACAAAGGAATCCTACGGTTACGGTTTTGATCTGACCAAGGCTAACGAATTGATCGCCTCGGCAAAATATGGCGATACTATCCGCGTCCCGATCCGCTTTATCCAGCCGGATATTACCGAAGAAATGCTGACCTCCGATCTTTTCCGGGATGTTATGGCAGAGGTCTCTACCAAGATCCCCAAGGACAACACGGATCTTCTGGTAAACTTGAGGCTCGCTTGCAAGACCATTAACGGTCTTCTGATCAAAGCCGGCGAAAGCTTCTCCTTCAGCCAGGCAACCGGACAGCCCAGTATCGGCAAAGGCTATCAAACGGTAGAGATCTACCGGGGAACTGAGCTTACCGAAGTGGTTGGCGGCGGCATCAGCCAGGTGGCTACCACGCTGTATAACTGCGCGCTCTTGGCGGATCTGGATATTGTTGAGCGCCACGCCCACAGCTACGCGCCTTCGTATATCGATCCCGGTCTGGATGCCATGGTCGATTGGGGTTCTGCGGATTTGATCTTCACCAACACCACGGATTACCCCATCCGTATCGAGGCCGAGATCGTAGACGGCTGTGTTGTGATCCGTTTGATCGGCACCGACAATAATGATTACTACATTTCCATCGAGACGGAAGTGGTAGAACACAAGCCCGCAACACTCCACCAGACCATGGTGGAAGGCAACTCCGGCGGTTATGCCAAGGGAGATGTCCTGGTTGAAGGCATTACCGGTTACGATGTCATCGTCTACCGCAATCTGAACGAAAGGGAAACAAACCGCAAACTAAGCAGCAGCGTCAAGACCTATGACCGCTACGAAAAGCGCAACCAGGTCGTAGTGGCTATCTATGTACCCCCTGCAGAGCCTGAGACCGAACCTTCTACCATCGCAGAATAACACTTATATCTAAAAAATCATCCTTCCAACATGGAAGGATGATTTTTTGCCTTACTATCAGAATTATTCCATTGCCCGAATATCCAAATGATAGTCGATCACACCGGCTGCGCTGTTCTCGATCTCGATCTCATAAACCAGATCGATCACGCCGCCGTCGGGCGTAATATCAAAAAACACCTGATTGGCGCAAACCCGCAGCATGAGTGTCCCAAACTCCATCTGATACAAAGAATCATGGGCAACCCCCTGCTGGAATACCATCTGTGACTGAAGCCTGCCGGTACGCAGAAGCATTACCTTTTGGGGCTGCACACGAAAGGTCGTCTGAACGCCCTCCAGTCCGGTCAACGCGCTCTCCTGATAGGTGATCTCCCAACCGCCGTCACGCATACACATGGTGCCTTCCGTCACCAGCTCGATGACTTCCGGCTCCTGGTCGGCATAGCGCTGGGTCCCTGTAATCGACAACATAACTCTTGTACTCACTTTGCTGCCTCCAATGCCAACCGCAGAAGCTCAGAGATCAATTCCTTGCTGGGAATACCGCTGGCTGCAAACAGCTTGGGATACATAGAAATCGAGGTGAAGCCCGGAATGGTGTTGATCTCGTTGAAAATCACCCGGTCGCCTTCATAGGTAACAAAGAAGTCGACCCGGCTCAAGCCCAAACATCCAACGGCTGAATATACCCGCACCGCCGCGTCCCGCACCTGCTCAGCCACATCCTCCGGAATTCTTGCCGGGATATAGGCTGTAGAGGTGTCTGTGACATATTTTGCGTCATAATCATAGAAATCCGCGCCGGAATCGATCTCGCCGCAAATGGAGGCCATGGGGCTGTCATTGCCCATAACGGCAACCTCCACCTCCCGGCCACGGATAAACTCTTCCACAAGGATTTTATCGTCGAAAGTTCCGGCATGCAGCAGCGCATCGTGCAGCGCCTGCCGATCCTGCGCCTTGGAAACACCCACAGAGGAACCGGTTCCCGCCGGCTTCACAAACATGGGATAAACAAACTTGCTTTCCAATTTATCCAGAATGGCATCCATCCGCTCATTCAGATCCCCATTGTTTACCAACTGCCAGGCAGCCTGGGGAATTCCCGCTGCGTCTGCCACCAATTTCGTCAGTGTTTTATCCATTGCTACCGCAGAAGCCGCCACATGGGGTCCAACATACGGAATTCCCGCCAGCTGCAGCAAGCCTTGGACTGTTCCGTCCTCGCCGTTCTCGCCATGCAGCACCGGGAATACCACGTCGATCCGTTCCCGAACCACGCAATCTCCCTCAAAGCTCAGCAGTCCCTGTCCCCGAACCGGAGAAATCGCCGCGCGGCGATTGTGCTCATACTGCAGCCACTCACCGGAGGGCAGCTTGCTGTAATCGTCACCGGTATACAGCACCCAGTCTCCGGTCTTCGTAATACCTACAGGGAAAACATTGTACTGTTCCTTATCCAGGCTGTTGAGCACAAACTCCGCGGAACGCAAGGATACCTCATATTCCGGGCTCATGCCGCCAAACAAAACACAAACACTCAGTTTTTTCAAAACTCTCGCCTCATTTATTACAAAATAAACGCATGATGAAAATCGGGCCTATGGCCCGATTTTTACTTTAGCAATGCTTCACCGGCATGGAAAATATCTCCGGCACCCATGGTCAGGATCATATCCCGGGGCTGCGCCAATTCCTCCAAGCAGGCCGTGACCTGTCCCAAGGACGCGCAGTAAATCGCGCCGGGGATCCGCTCGGCCAAATCCTTGGAAGAAATTCCAATGGTATTGCGCTCCCGGGCAGCATAGATTTCCGCCAAAACCACAACATCTGCCTTGCTCAGTTCCCGTACGAAGTCATCAAACAGCGCCTTCGTCCGGGTATAGGTGTGGGGCTGGAATGCCAGTATGATCCGCTGATAACCCATAGAGCGTACGGCTTCCAAAGTTGCCGCAAGCTCGCCGGGATGGTGGGCATAATCGTCATAGATGTCTGCCCCGCGGAACTGTCCTTTGTACTCCAGACGCCGTCCGGGACCGTGGAAGGATGCCAGCCCCCGGGAAGTCACATCTCCGGGAATCCCCATCATCCATGCCACGCCGGCAGCGGCCAAGGCATTGACCGCATTATGATGCCCATAGATGGGCAATTCAAAATGACAATACTTTTCTCCATCGCAGATCACATCAAACCTGCGCCAATCCTGGGATACCTCTGCGGCTCTGACCCGGTTATGCTCACCAAAGCCAAAGCTTATATAATCGATCCCCTCCAAAGCCTGAAGCACATTCTCATCATCGCCGTTGGCGATCACACCGTTGGTGGACAACAGCGCAAACTTCCGGAAGGACTTTTCCACATCCTGAAGATCCTTAAAATAATCCAGATGATCCGCCTCGATGTTCAGAATCAGCGCCAGAGACGGGAAGAAATTCAAAAAAGAATCACAGTACTCGCAGCTTTCCAGCAAGATCGTATCGCCCTTGCCCACCCGGTGGCCGGACTGCAAAAGGGGCAGATAGCCGCCGATCATAACGGTAGGATCTAATTGCGCCTCCATAAAAATGTGAGCAAGCATGGAAGTCGTGGTGGTTTTTCCATGGGTTCCGGAAACGCACACGGCGTTGCGGTAGGCCTTCATGATCTGCCCCCAAGCCTGTGCCCGTTCAAAAACAGGGATCCCGGCAGCTCTGGCCGCTGCGATCTCAGGATTATCATTGTGGGCAGCCGCGGTACGGATCACACAATCCGCGCCAACAATATTCTCTGCGCAGTGACCGATCTTGACATCGATCCCCTTGGAGATCAGTTCATCTGTAGAAACCGACACATTCATGTCCGAACCGGTGATGGTAAGCCCCATACCCTTCAGCACCAAGCCAAGGGGGCGCATGGACACACCGCCGATGCCAACCAGATGGGCGCGGACGCCGGGCTTAATATAATTATCAATAGAGTGAGCCATCGTGTTCATGAACCATCAGCTCCATTTCAATAGTTTTCGTAACTAGGATATTATATAACATTTTTATAAGCTTTACAACCTCTAAATACTTTTTTTACGATCATCTGAAAGTAACACAAAATTTGCAAGGAGTAACACCCACGGCAGCCAAAATGTGCTATGATATAAAAAAGGAGGCCATGGCATGGAACTAAAGGACAAATTAAAAAAACTGCGTCAGGAGAAGGGTTTAACACAGGCTCAGCTGGCAGACGCCATCTTTGTCAGCCGCAGCACCGTGGCAAAATGGGAAAACGGACTGGGTCTGCCCAACGCAGACTCGATGGCAGCATTGGAAAAGCTGTTCGATATCCAAAAAGAGGATGTTGCCACATCAGAACCGGAGGCGGTCATTGTTCAAAAAAACAGAAAACTGCATTTGATTGGACAAATTGCTGGGTGGTCCGCAGCAATGCTCCTTACGGTACTGTGTATAACGCTCCCCTTAGTGATGCTGCACGGCAATTATGGATTCACATGGAATATGGCTGCCGGAATTTTCTCCGACAATCCCTATTTCGACACCGGGGATTGCAGAATTTACTACACCGTCTTCGAAGGCGATTGGGAAGACGGTCGGCATTGGTACAGCTTGAGCCACTTTAAAGTGGTAGAACGCCACTTTTGGGGCTACACTGTATGGGATGAGGATGCGTCCGCGAAGCATATATTCGATGGTACTACGGCGATTGGGCGCTTTTACTCTGTAAAAGGAAAAAACGGCTATTATAATATGATTTGTCATTATATCGGCAATCAAATCCCAGAATATATCGCAACGCTGGAAAATGTAAGGATCAGTGGTATTGAATATCCGATTGAAAAGGGTTTCTTCTTCATTACAGAGCAGCCCGTAGAATTCTTTTGGGTTGGCGAGAAATTCTTAAATGTGGAATAACCGATCCGCAGCCAAATCATGACACATCTTGCCGCAAAAAGCAGAAAAAAGGGGCTGTTGCAAAATAAAGCAACAGCCCCTATAACTATACCAAAGTCTATGTCCCGCGGGCGTTGTGCGGCCCGCAGCGAATCTATAATCCATATCGTTGCCAGTGGTGGTGCGCCGCTGCGGTGGGACTGGACATAGCTAAAGCTTTTTGGAACCACCGGCACCGCCGGTGGTTTTCTTGATACAATAAATATGACCTCCACATTTCTGTGGAGGTCTTTATGTTGGCATTACCTATCTTCCCGGGCAGTCGCCCGCCAAGTATTGTCGGCGTACATGTGCTTAACTTCTGTGTTCGGGATGGGAACAGGTGGACCCACATGACA
>JAFQCV010000089.1 GCA_017416325.1 Oscillospiraceae bacterium | reverse complement strand
TTGATAATGGATAATTGACAATTGTGGTATTTCCTTCGGAAATGATTTAAAAATGTCGCCTTTGGCGACTCCGAAATTCTCCATTGTCAATTTTCAATTGTCAATTGGCAGCCATCGGCTGCTCGACAAACGGGAATTTGATTTTATGAAACGGTAAAAGGCCGCTGCGGGTGCAGCGGCCCTTTTGCAGGATTATTTACAAATATCCAACACTTGCTTCAGATCCCGGATATCGTAGTCGATCCGCAGGCCGTCGGGGCAGGGGAGGCCTTTGGGATTATACCAGCAGGTTTGGATGCCGGTATTGTTGCCGCCCCGGATATCGCTGGTGAGAGAATCTCCCACGATCAAGACTTCGTTGGGCGCATACTTGCCGATCTTTTGCCAAACGGCATCGAAAAATGCCGTGTTTGGCTTGTCAATTCCGATCTCATCGGAAATAAAGATGTGGTCGAACAGCTTGTCCAGGCCGGAAACCGCCAGCTTCTTCTTTTGGGCGATGGCGGTGCCGTTGGTTACGGCGCACTGGAGCACCTGACCTTTTAAGGCATGCAAGGTTTCCAGGGCGTTGGGGCAGAAGCAGACGGTATCTCCCAGCGCCAGCTGATAAGCGGCATTGAAAGCTTCTACACAGCCGGTATCCAGCCCGTATTTTCGGAAAAAGGTTTCAAAACGGCCGGTGAGGATCTGGGGCTTGGTCAGCTCTCCCGTCTCCAGTTTTCGCCAGTATCCGGCATTGATGGTGCTGTAGTCCGCCAGCATAGTATCGGTGCAGTTACCCAGACTGAATTTTTGAAACAAAGCGCGAATCGCTGCGGCTTCGGCGCTGTGGAAGTCCAGCAGCGTGCCGTCTACATCCCATAAAATGACCCGAATCATAGGCTTCTCCTTTGTTGATAGAGTATATTCAGTTTATCAGCTTTCCGGTTTTTCGTCAACAACCCGGTTTTGTAAGAAATAGAAATCTTTTTCCATAAAATTTGTTGACAATTTTGAAAATTTGCGTATAATAAGTCTCTGTATGGATACAAAAGATGTTAGTATGATCCCGGAATATGGAGATTTGGCTGTTTTGGCCAATTCCAGAGTGGTTGTTGGGGCAAAACAGTTAAAAAAAGCCTTAGCAAACGGAACCGCGACCCAGGTTTTTCTGGCGCAAAACGCAGACCCGGTGATCACGGAACCCTTAGAGGCCTTGTGCCTTGCCAATCACGTTCCCTGCCATTGGATCCGCTCGATGCTGGATCTTGGCTGTGCCTGCGGCATCGATGTGGGCGCGGCGGCAGCCGCCGTGATCGGCTGAATTTGGTTCTATCGGAATTTTCCGTAGAATAGATAACCCACCGATAGGTGAGAACACAAGAAAGGAGAAAATCAATGCCTACTTTTAATCAGCTCGTCAAGTATGGCCGTCAGCAGGTCACCTACAAGTCCACCGCTCCCGCTCTGCAGAGAGGTCTGAACACTCTGGAGAACAAGGCGACTACTCTGCCTTCCCCCCAGAAGCGCGGTGTTTGTACTGCTGTTCGTACCACCACCCCCAAGAAGCCGAACTCCGCTCTGCGTAAGATCGCCCGTGTGCGTCTGACCAACGGTATGGAAGTTTCCGCTTATATCCCCGGTGTTGGCCATAACCTGCAGGAGCACTCTGTGGTTCTGATCCGTGGCGGTCGTGTTAAGGACCTTCCCGGTGTCCGTTACCACATCATCCGCGGCACTCTGGATACCCAGGGCGTTAACGGCCGGATGCAGTCCCGCTCCAAGTACGGCGCAAAGCGTCCCAAGGCTGGCAAGAAGTAATCTTCCAACCAACAAAAAATTGACATTTTTCTGCCCTTTCGCAAGGCAAGGCCTTGCCAATGAAGGTTTTATATAGATAAAATCCTCTTGGCCAGGCACCACGAAAGTTACACTTTCGAGTACCGATGAAATCATTATCATATGAAGGAGGGAAGCAAAGTGCCCAGAAGAGGTAATGTTCCCAAGAGAGAGGTCCTTCCGGATCCTCAGTATAACTCCGTTCTGGTTACCAAGCTCGTAAACAGCATCATGCTGGACGGCAAGAAGGGTATTGCCCAGAAAGTCGTTTATGGTGCATTTGAAATCGTTGAAAACAAGACCGGCAAGAACGGCCTGGAAGTCTTCCAGCAGGCTATGGAAAACATCATGCCCGCTGTGGAGCTGAAGGCTCGCCGTGTCGGTGGCGCTACCTACCAGGTGCCCATCGAAGTTCGTGCTGATCGCCGTCAGACCCTGGGTCTGCGTTGGATCACCACCTACAGCCGTAACCGCAGTGAGAACACCATGCGCGAGCGGCTGGCCGCTGAGATCATGGACGCTGCCAACAACACCGGCGCATCCGTGAAGAAGCGCGAAGACGTCCACAAAATGGCCGAAGCCAACAAGGCATTCGCCCATTTCCGTTGGTAATGAAGGAGAGTCCCTTAAATGGCTAGACAGTATTCTCTGGAAAACACCAGAAACTTTGGCATCATGGCGCATATCGATGCCGGCAAGACGACCACATCCGAGCGTATTCTGTTCTACACCGGTAAGAACTACAAGATCGGTGAGACCCATGACGGCTCTGCTACCATGGACTGGATGGCGCAGGAGCAGGAGCGTGGTATTACCATTACTTCTGCTGCTACCACCTGTTTCTGGAAGGGCTGCCGTCTGAACATCATCGACACCCCGGGCCACGTTGACTTCACGGTTGAGGTCGAGCGCAGCCTGCGTGTTCTGGACGGCGCTGTGACCGTTTTGTGCGCTAAGGGTGGCGTTGAGCCCCAGACCGAGACCGTTTGGCGTCAGGCCGACGAGTACAAGGTCCCCCGTATGATCTATGTCAACAAGATGGACATCATGGGCGCGGACTTCTACCGCGTTCTGCAGATGATCGACGAGCGTTTGAAGTGCAACGCTGTGCCGATCCAGCTGCCCATCGGCTCTGAAGCTTTCTTCAAGGGCAACATCGACCTGGTGGAAATGAAGGCAAATGTCTTCTATGATGACAAGGGTATCGATGTACGTTCCGAGGAGATCCCCGAGGACATGATCGACCTGGCAAACGAATACCGCGAAAAGATGATGGACTCCCTGGCTGACTTCAATGAGGAGCTCATGGAGCTGGTCCTGATGGAGGAAGAGGTTCCCGTGGAGATGATCAAGAAGACCATCCGCGAGGCTACCATCGCCAACGAGATGGTTCCCGTTGTCTGCGGTACTTCTTACAAGAACAAGGGCGTTCAGCAGGTTCTGGATGCTGTGGTTGACTATATGCCCAGCCCCCTGGACAAGAAGGGCATCAAGGGTATCAACCCCACTACTGAGGAAGAGGATTTCCGTCCCGCTTCCGATAACGAACCCTTTGCCGCTCTGGCGTTCAAGATCGCAACTGACCCCTATGTGGGTAAGCTGTGCTATTTCCGCGTCTACTCCGGCGTGCTGGAGAAGGGCACCACTGTCCTGAACTGCACCAAGGGTAAGACCGAGCGTATGGGCCGTATCCTGCAGATGCACGCCAACCACCGTGAGGATATTGACATCGTTTACGCCGGCGATATTGCCGCCGTTGTGGGTGTCAAGAACACTACCACCGGTGATACCCTGTGTGACGAGGATCATCCCATCATTCTGGAATCCATGGTGTTCCCCGAGCCTGTTATCGAGGTCGCCATTGAGCCCAAGACCAAGGCCGGTCAGGAAAAGATGGGCATTGCCCTGGCTAAGCTGGCTGAAGAAGACCCCACCTTCCGGACCTACACCAACAAGGAAACCGGTCAGACTATCATCGCCGGCATGGGCGAGCTGCACCTGGAGATCATTGTCGACAGACTGCTGCGTGAGTTCAAGGTGGAAGCCAATGTTGGTGCTCCCCAGGTTTCCTATAAGGAGACCATCCGCAAGGCTGTTGAGCAGGATACCAAGTACGCTCGTCAGTCTGGTGGTAAGGGTCAGTA
>JAFQCV010000028.1 GCA_017416325.1 Oscillospiraceae bacterium | reverse complement strand
GACCGCCACTTTGCGGAAATCTGCAAGGAGCGCGGCATCACTCCGCAAATCCAGGGACAGACGGAGATCCCCGAACAGACAGTGGAGCCGGTATCTCCGTTCCTGACCCAAGAGGAAATCACGGCATTTTCCAATGACTTCGCCGCCTTTATGGTAAAGGTCAATGAGGCGGAACCCGGTCAGAGCATCCCTGCTGCAGATGAAGCAGGGATTGCGGCATGGGCAGACGAAAAAGTAAAAAGCCACGATTTACGCCCCCTTTCCGATGCGCTGCTGGATGTATATAAGATCATCGGTGAGGACGGACAGCCCCGCTTTACCGAACAGGGCGCGCTTATGGACAGATTGGCACAGCTCAACCAGCGGGAATTTGTTCCCACCGTTCCCGAACAGGCAACAGAACAGTCTGACCCTGCGCGGTTTGAGTACAAGCTGCACAGTAATTTCAATCGCACTACTTCCGATGATAACACCTACATTCAGCAGTACACGGTCACAAAGGATTTTGCCCTTGTTCCCGGCGATGTACTTTATGTGGGCGCATACGAAAAGTGCCTGGAATTGCAGGAAGCGTTGAAGTCCGGCACCATGACCCCCGAACGGGTCAAGGCGCTGGAACAGTCCGAAAAGCTCTATCTTATATCGGACAACACCTATCTCCACATCCAGAGAAGTGATGAAGGGTTTGACTACACCCTTTATGACAGGGAAACCATGCGTCTGATTGACGGAGGACAGCTTGACAACCCCGATATTCTGCTTTCCACCGCCTGCATGGAAATCTGCAAACTGCACGATCTGGATACCTACGCCGTGCGGCTTGCTTCGCTGGATATGCTGGAAACCTTACAGGAAGCGCAGAAAGCCCCGGCACCCGTTGTTGGTGAGGATATGGACAGCGGCACGGAGGACGGTGCGGCAGCAGCACCGGAAACTATGCTCCCGGATGCTCCCGAACAGGCCATGGATGAACCGCTCCCCGATCCCACCATCACACCGCAGATGATGGAATACTACGGATATACGGACAGCGATATGCTACCCCTGTCCAAAGACCGGGCAATGGAACTGGCAGAAAAGGACATCACCGTGTATATGCTCTATGCCGACAATACCGAAGCGATGGTGTTCGATACAGAAGATGTGGTAAACCATGACGGTCTGTTTGGAATTTCCCGCGAGGATTGGGAAGCAATCAAAGCGGATATTCCTCTGCGTGATGTGGAACAGCGGTTTTTGGACAGCCCCACCGATTCTATGGCGATCTACCAGCTTCGCCGCAATGCTCCGGTGGAACTGCGGTTTGCCCGCATGGAAAGTCTGACCGCACCGCCTGACCTCGCCAACTATGAAGCAATCTACACCCGCGAGGTCTATCCCGACAGTGACAGAAGCAGAATCCTTGAAAACTTCTACTACATTTTCAATGAGGAACGCCCCGTTGATTTCACCGGGCATAGCCTGTCTGTCAGCGACATAGTTGCGTTAAAGCTGGATGGGAAGGTATCATATCACTACTGCGACAGCGTTGGGTTTAAGGAGCTTCCCGCGTTCCAGCGACCGGAGAACCATTTGAAAGCCGCTGAAATGTCTATGGAAGATGATTACGGAATGATCGACGGTATCATCAACAACGGGAAAGCTGCTGACCATGATCGCAAGGAAAAGAAACCCTCCGTTTTGGAACAGCTCAGAAACCAGCCTGTTCAGGAGCGGACACACAAGACAGCGCCCAAAAAGAGCGCGGAAAGGGAGATTTGAATATGAACATCACTTTTGACGAGCAGCAGCTTATGAGCCTTTACAATCCCGGCACACGGGAGGGGCTGATCGCGGCGCTGACGGAAATGCGTGGCTACCTTGCCGCCGATGAAGCGGAACTGCGTGAGCTGACGGACAGCGCCATTGCGAAGCTAAACGGAATGAGCAACGCGGAGTACGAAAATCTCGACTTGTTCCCGGATTTTGACGAATAAGAAACTGATAGAATTTTTAACGACTCCATGATAGAATATTGGTAACATCTCTCAGGAGATTTACTTTATAGATTCATGGGTGAGAAAATGAAACTTTCTAAGCATCAAAAACAAATAGTGGATGCCATCATTAAGGGGACGGTCTATGATATTCCATCCTATCTGAAAGAATTTCAAAAATGGCATCTTCGCAAGTATGACTTAACGCGGCCTCTTGCAAAATTTACGGAAGAAGAAGGGGGAAATCAGTATAAGGTAATCATTGATGAAGATAAAGCCTACATCAAGGGGACGACCCCTATGAATATGGGCATAGGAACAATCAATGTGGACACCAAGTTTCTCCGAAAACCGGAGGACATTCCTGATGATGCGTGGGAATATCGTGAAGCCGAGCTGCTTCGCAATGTTAAACCTATTGAAATTGAACACAAAGGCGAAACATTCAGTTTTGATTTCATGGAAGCGGGTGTCAATGTTGCTGATAATTTTGATGACATTATTGAGTTTATGAGTTTGTGGGCATATCTGCGACAGGAATCGCTTATTTTGGAGGTTCCCAGAGATGTTACCGCTGATGACTTAGGTATCCTGTTTGAACTGAAGCATAGAGAGCCAAAACCCGAAACACCCTTCGTCATTCACAGAAATAAAGCTCCCGATTCTCCAGTTAAACCAATTACGAGGGTGCTTACCGCCGTTACCGAGTTTTATGATTATCCTCCAACATTCTTAATTTCATCCTATATGGATGAAGTTTGGGAGTTGAACAGCGAGCATCAGAAAAACTGTGAGGAATACATTGGGAGAAAAATACTCCCAACCGAAAAACTGAAAATTTTTGCTCAGCAATTATATACTACCTCTGGTGAATGGCAGTTTCGTATTCCATTGGTTATTTCCATCATTGCATTGATTGTTTCATTCCTACCAATTATTCAATCACTACTTCCATCAAATGAGCCTGATTACCTTGGTCAGATCAGCCAGCAGATTGAAGTACTAGAAACATTGGTTGAATCCGATCAAGTGGCCATCGGCAAGTTGGAAGTCATAATAAGTACACTTGAGAGCGTTTCGGCATCTTTGGACGAAATGAGTGCAACTCAGCAATCAGCAGAAATCAACAACCTTACCGCGCAAATAAAGCAACTGAATGAATGGTTGAGTGAACGCCAAGATTTAGTACCACCAAATGAATAAACTATTTAATCCAAGAGCGGCCTTCGGGTCGCTCTTTTCATTTCCCAACTTGTGAAAGGAGGATTGACCTATGCCAAGCAAATTGCAGTTCTACGCACAGATGGCAGACCACACGGCTGGGCAGATCACGGGAAGCTACCAAAAGTGGACGGCGTTTCTGACCACCGCTGCGAGGCTGTATAAGTACCCCTACAACGAACAGCTTATGATTTTCGCCCAGCGCCCGGAAGCTACGGCCTGTGCGGAATACGACCTCTGG
>JAFQCV010000027.1 GCA_017416325.1 Oscillospiraceae bacterium | reverse complement strand
TATCGAAACTTCAAAATTGCAGAGTTTGATACAGAAGATGGTCAGTTAATTCACCGGTCTATTGCAAGGCTGTAAGTTGTGTACTATGTCCTTGCACTGGTGTGTACCATGTTACTCTTGACACAAGCCCCCGCCCTACAAACAAGCTCCCCGATAAATGGCAATTTACCGTATACAAAAGAACCGGCGTGCTGCTCAGCACGCCGGTTTACTTATTCTTTGATGTTCCGGAACAGGTGGGTCTTTCGCTCCTGGCCTTTGAAAAGCCTAACGATATTGGCTCTGTGCATAAACACTGCCAGCAGTCCCATGACCGCACCGCTGAGCATCACCACCAGATTATCATGGTGAAATACGATGAAGCCCACACTGAAAGCTATGGATGCCAGCACACTGCCCAATGACACATACCGGGTAGCAAAATAGATGCCGAAGAAAACGATCAGCAGCAGCACCGCGATACGCCAGTCGATGGTCAGGGCAATAAACAGGCCGCTTAAAATACCTTTACCGCCCCGGAAGCCCAGCAGCGCCGGGAAATTATGGCCCAGCATCACGGCAAGGCCGCCCAGAGCCAATCCTTCCAGATAATAGCCGTGGGGCTTGAGCAGCAGTCCTGTGACCAGGCAGGCAAGCACCGCTTTTCCCGCATCGATCAGAACCACATACAGCGCCTGACCTCTGCCGTAATTGCGGATAAAATTGGTCAGACCCGCATTGCCGCTTCCGTGGCTGCGGACATCATCATGCTGCAGGGCGGAAACACACACCGCGCCGTTCAGGTTGCCCAGCAAGTAGCTTGTAAGCAACCCAATAACCAATGAGATCCACATAGATCATTCCTCCTTGTCGCCCTTTTGACGAATGGTGATGCGAACCGGTGTTCCCTGCAAACCGAAGACCTCCCGGATCTGGTTCTCCAAATACCGCTGATAAGAGAAGTGGAACAGCCGGGCATCGTTGCAGAAGATCACAAAATGGGGCGGCTTCGTACCCGCCTGGGTCATATAGTAGATCTTCAGCCGGCGGCCCTTGTCTGTAGGGGGCTGCACCCGGGCGGTGGCATCTGCCAGGACGCTGTTCAGCGCGCCGGTGGTAATACGGCTGGTATTCTGGGTGTGAACATCCCGGATCACCTGGAAAAGCTTATCCACCCGCTGTCCTGTCAGCGCGGAAAGGAAGACTACCGGGGCATAAAGCATATAGCTCAAACCGTTGCGCACATCCGCTTCCTTATCCCGCATGGTGTTGGTCTGCTTGTCCTCCACCGCGTCCCACTTATTGACCACGATGATGGCAGCCTTTCCGGCTTCGTGTACCAGACCCGCGATCTTGGTATCCTGCTCTGTGACGCCGTCATTGGCATCCACCAGGATCAGGCACACATCGCTGCGCTCAATGGCATTGATGGTACGAAGATTCGAATATTTCTCGATGATATCGTCCACCTTGCTTTTGCGGCGCATACCGGCGGTATCGATGAAGCAGTATTTCCCCGTTTCATTTTCAAAGTAGGAGTCAATGGCATCCCGGGTGGTGCCTGCGATATTGGATACGATGACACGCTCTTCTCCCAGGATCCTGTTCAGCAGACTGGACTTACCCACATTGGGCTTGCCCACGATGGCGACCTTGATGACATCGTCATCTTCATCCTCCCCATCCTCCTGGGGAATATTCTCCAGCACCCAGTCCAGCATATCGCCGGTACCGTGACCGTGAACAGCAGAGGTCTCAAACAGATCTCCGATACCCAGGCTGTAAAACTCATAGACATCGGGGTTCACCGTACCGATGGAGTCGCACTTATTCACAGCCAGGCAGACCGGCTTGCGGCTTTTCCGCAGCATGGTCGCCACATCCTGGTCCGCGGCGGTGACACCGCTGCGCACATCCACCACCATGATGATGGCGTCTGCCAGCTCAATGCCGATCTCCGCCTGACGGCGCATGAATTTCAGCATATCATTTTCCGTACCCGGCTCGATACCGCCGGTATCCACCAGGGAAAATGAGCGGCCGCACCACTCACAGTCGCCATAGATCCTGTCCCGGGTCACGCCGGGGGTATCCTCCACGATGGAAGTACGGTGGCCGGTGAGCTTATTGAACAGCATGGATTTTCCCACATTGGGTCGGCCCACGATCGCTACCAAAGGCTTTGCCATAGTACCACATCCCTTTCCAAATATTTTCTATATTATGTCATAAACCCGGCGCTAAATCAATCTTTTTCCGTCGGTTCATGGAAGTTTTATATTTCATGTAACCGCAGACGATTTCATCAGCGGTTACTTATGCCTAAACAAGGAAAAAGAGGAAGGCGGTCAGCCTTCCTCTAACGTTTCCTGCCTTAGTCAGCCTTGGCGGCCAGGACCTGACGGCCATTGTAGTTACCGCAAGCCTTGCAAGCTCTGTGGGGCATGACGGGCTCGCCGCACTTGGAGCAAACGGACACGCTGGGAGCGGACAGCTTCCAGTTACCGCCACGGCGCTTATCGCGACGGGCCTTGGATACTTTACACTTAGGGACAGCCATGGTGACACCTCCTTGGTCAATTTCTGCTTTTTACAGCATTCATTTTGGTCTTACTTCTCAAGAAGCTGCTTCAAAGCAGCAAATCTGGGGTCCAGCTCCTTCTGGCAAGTGCAGCTTTCCCGGTTCAGGTTTTTGCCGCAGCGGCAGCAAAGTCCTTTACAGTCCGGCTTGCACAGCAGCTTGGAATCCATGTTCAGCACGAAGACCGTGCGGACGATGTCATCCAGATCGGCGCTGTCTCCCTCCAGAGGGAATACCCATTCATCTTCATTCTCTTCGTTGGCAAGCTCCGTTACCAGCACCACATCCATCGGAATTTCCACATCCCGTTGAAATTCTCCGGCGCAGCGGTCGCAAACGCCATGGATGGTGGTGTGAACAGACCCGGTCATTACCAAGACCCCGGCGGTGTTACGCACCGTTCCCTCGGCCTGAACCGGCTCCGTTACCGGATAGGTATTGCCGTACTGAAGATCACGCAGATCCACGCTGGTGGTAAAGGAAACGGACGCTCCGGGACAGTCTATGATCTTCGACAGCCCTAAAAGCATACTTTTCCCCTCCTCGCAGTCATGCTTAGATATTATAATGGCTTTTGTTCCATTTGTCAAACATTATTTTATTACTTTCTTTTGATTTTTCAGGGCATATCCCACCCTCCCCGGACATACCCTTTAGTGACACATGGCGGGAGCTTAGCCTCCTGCTTATAAGGAGGCTGGCTATGGATAACATTTATGAAAGACTGGCTGCCAGAACCGGCGGCAATATTTATGTAGGTGTGGTTGGCCCGGTACGCACCGGCAAATCCACTCTCATCAAGCGCATCATGGAGCAGATGGTCATTCCCAACATTGGAGATCCCTACCGGGCGGAGCGCGCCCGGGATGAGCTGCCCCAGAGCGGCTCCGGAAAGACCATTATGACCGCAGAGCCCAAGTTCGTCCCGGAAGAAGCTGTGGAGATCTCGCCGGATGGCAAAGCGACCCTCCGGGTGCGCCTGATCGACAGCGTCGGCTACATGATCCCCGGGGCGGTGGGCGCTCAGGAGGACGGTGTTCCCCGGATGGTCACCACCCCCTGGTTCGACCACGAGATCCCCATGACGGAGGCCGCCGAGCTGGGCACCAAAAAGGTGATGGAGGAGCATTGCTCCATTGGTCTGGTGGTGACCACCGACGGCACAGTCACCGACATTCCCCGGGAGGACTACTTAGAAGCGGAGGCCCGGGCCATCCGGGATATGCAGGCCACCGGGAAGCCCTTTTTGGTGGTCATCAACAGCCGTAACCCCAGTTCTGACCAGGCCCGGGAGCTGAAAGAGCAGCTGCGCCGGCAGTTTGGGGTGGAGGTCTCGGTGGCTGACTGCCAGGCATTGGACAACGCCGGCATTGCCGGGCTGCTGACGGACCTTTTGTATGCCTTCCCCCTGGGCGAGCTGCGGGTGTACTTACCCCGGTGGATGGATGCTTTGGAGCCGGAGCATCCGGTGAAGGCTGCCCTGTATGAGGCGCTGCTGCAAAAAGTCGGGGAAATTTCCGCCCTTGCTCAGGCAGAGACCACCTTGGGATCTTTACGGAACTTGGAACATGTGCTGGACTTTTCCATAAGGGGCATTGACCTGGCTACCGGCACGGTCTCCTGCGCGCTCAGCTTTCCGGAGACGCTGTTTTATGAGATCCTCACCGCCAAAACCGGGATCCCCATCCAAAATGACGCGCAGCTGCTAAGTGTTCTGACGGAGCTGGGCGCCATCCGGAAGGAGTATGACAAGATCTCCGACGCCCTGGCTTCTGTCAATGCCACCGGTTACGGGGTCGTGATGCCCACCGCAGACCAGATGCATTTGCAGACCCCGGAAATGCTGAAAAAAGGCGGCGCGTTTGGGGTCAAGCTGCGGGCTGACGCCCCTTCCATCCACATGATCCGGGTGGATATCGACACCGAGATCAGTCCCATGGTAGGCAGCGAGCAGCAATCCCAGGATCTGATCACCTTCCTCTCGGAGGAATCTCCGGAAAAGCTGTGGCAGAGCAACATTTTCGGAAAATCCGTTTATGATCTATTGCAGGAGGGGCTTGCCGCCAAGCTCATCCGGATGCCCGACGATGTCCGGGGGAAATTCCGCGGCACCCTCACCCGGGTGGTCAACGAAGGCGCTTCCGGTCTGATCTGTCTGATCCTATAGCCGAAATGCCCTGCCCTTTGGCAGGGCATTTTCAGACTGTCCATAAAGTCAAATTCCCGTTTATTGTGCTGACGCACGAATGGATAATTGATAATGGATAATTGATAATTGTGGTATTTCCTTCGGAAATGATTTAAAATATGTCGCCGAAGGCGACTCCTTCATTGTCCATTATCCATTGTCCATTATCCATTAGCAGGCATAGCCTGCCCGAGAAATGGCAATTTATCGGTTCTTCGACGATCTGTGAAATTATACTGCCCTTCGGCAGGGAAATTTTATTTTAAATTTTCAAAATAATTTTCCGCCGCCCTTTACCCATGGAATTTTCTGTGGTACACTATATATTAGATTTTTTTACTTTGGGGGAAAACCATGAGACTGCCGCAGCTGAAAAACCGAGATTGGAACTATCTTGCCCTGTCATTCCTGTTTCCGTTTATAGGAATGTTGGTTTTTATGATGATCAACGGATGCACCCCCTTTGGCAGCAAGTCCATGCTGTATTCCGATGCCTGGCATCAATACTACCCCTTCTTCAAAGCCTACCGGGAGGCGCTGCGGTCCGGGGATTCCCTGCTGTATAACTGGAATGTGGGCATGGGTATGGATTACCTGGGTCTGATCTCCTACTATCTGGCATCCCCTCTGTATCTATTCAGCGTTTTTATCCCGGAAGCCTGGACACTGCCGTATTTCGGTCTGTTGGCGCCCATTCGCCTGGGGCTTGCCGGTCTGTTTTTCGCCATCTTTTTGAAAAAGATCTTCGGAAAAGATGACCTTTCCCTTCCCCTGTTCGGTTGTTTCTACGCCACCTGCGCCTGGGCGCTGGGTTATCAGTGGAATGTCATGTGGCTGGACACCTTCTGCTTGCTGCCGTTGGTCGCTTTGGGAACAGTCTCGCTGCTCCGGGACAAAAAATTCTTCCTTTACACCCTGACACTGTTCCTTTCGGTCTTTTCCAACTACTATATCGGGTTTTTTACCTGTATTTTCGTGCTGCTTTTGTTTATCTGCTATCAGATCTGCCGGTGCAAAAGCTTTGGCAGGTTTTGGGGCGACCTGGCGCGCATCGCATTTTTCTCCATCCTCGCCATCGGCATGACGGCTATTTTGGAGCTTCCGGCCCTTGCCGCCCTGCAGAACACCCAGTCCAGCGTCAACAGCTTCCCCAAAGGCTTCCGGCTGAACATCGCCGATGCCAACACCTGGAAGGGCCTGCTGGATGCCATGCGCCAGGTAGCCGGCAACATGAGCGGCGGCATCAGCCCCACCTTCATCGACGGCATGCCCAACCTTTACAGCGGTGTGATCACCGTGATTTTTGCCTTCCTTTTCCTGACTACGCCCAAGATCAAGCTGCGGGACAAGCTCTGCTGCACAGTGCTTTTGCTGTTTTTCATGGTCAGCTTTATTATAAGGCAGTTAGACTATATCTGGCACGGCTTCCACTTTACCAACCAGATCCCCTATCGGTTCAGCTTCCTGTTCAGCTTTGTGATGCTGTATATGGCTTACCGGGCCTATCTTGTCCGGCACAAATTCCGGCTCTGGCAAATTATCTGCGCCGGTGTGCTGACTCTGGGTATCTTCCTTTGCTCCGAGAGCCGGCATGACCCCATCTTCCTTGTGTTCAATCTGCTTTTCTTCTTTTTGTATCTGTTCGTGCTGTGCTACGGTCTGATCGGCAAAAAACCTAAGGAAGATGCCACCTGGGAAGACCGCAAGGCCCTTTGCCTGGACCGGCTGCAGCGCAGAACCATCTCCGGCGGCTTGCTTGCCGGTGTGATGGCGTTGGAGCTGATCGTCAATCTGGTCAATTTCGGCGTGAACTTCAGCTTCACCGGGATCAGCAACTACCCTTACCAGACAGAGTATGCCGCCTCCATCATCCGCTATATGAAGGAGCGGGAAGCCAGCAATCCCTTCTTCCGGGCAGAAGTGACCCATTCCAAGACCCTGAATGACGGCGCGCTGAACAGCTACAACGGCATCTCCACCTTTACCAGCTCCGCCAATGTCCGGGTGACAGAGTTTATGCAGGCTCTGGGTTACGGCGCGAAGAACACCTATAACCGTTACTGCTACGAGGAAAGCTCCCCTGTCTCCAACCTGTTTTTGAATCTGAAATACCTCATTGAACGGGATGCCCAGGTGGAAGACAACCGCTATTTTGATGTGATCCACCACTACGGCAATGTGTATCTGCTGGAAAACAACGCCTATCTGCCCCTTGGCTTTCTGACCGAGCCGGAGTTGGCGGAATTGGATTTTAAGCATACTACCGATGATATGATCTTCCAGAATCGGCTGTTTAGAGCCGCCACGGGTATCCTGGAGAATGTTTGGTCCGTCAACGCAGTCTCCTATGAACTGGTGGGAGAAAATGTGGACATCTCCAACACCCTGGACAACGGCTACTGCGCTTACACTTGCGATAAATCCGGCGCTTATGTGGTTTATCATCTAACGCCCAAGCAGTCCGGCTTCCTCTGCCTGGATCTGAGCATGTCTCAGCGGAACACCTACTATGTTTATAAAAACGGCATGTATCTGTTCCAGGAGTCCATGAGTCTTCCCCAGACCATTGCCGTGGGCGACGTAGAGGCAGGGGACGATATCACCGTCAAGGTCGCCTGTACCGCCGGAAAAAGTGGCACGATCTCCATGAAAACCGCCATTTTGGAGGATGCCGTGTTCCGCAACGGCTACGAGAAGCTTGCTGCTTCCACCCTGGAGCTGACCTCCTTCTCCAACACCAGAATAGAAGGTTTTATAGAGTGTGACCGGGACGGACTTCTCTATACCTCCATCCCCCACGACGGCAACTGGTACGCGCTGGTGGACGGCAAAGAGGTAGAGCTGACTCCGGTGGCAGATGCCATGGTGGCGCTGCATCTGACGGAAGGCTTCCACGAGATCACCTTTGTCTACCGCAACCGCGCATTCTCCCTGGGCTGGAAGATCTCCCTTGGCTGCGCGCTGATCTTTGGCGCTTTGACCTATGTGGCCTATTTCCGCAAACGCCTGCGCTACCGGGGAAAATATTTAAATGCCTGACTGTTTCCGCGGCTCTTTTCAGAGCCGCGGATTTCTGTTTCTCTGTCAAATTCCCGTTTGTCAGGCAGTTGCGTTAGGACCTAGCGGCATAGCCGCAAAGCCTTCTCCTTGAGGAGTGGTGCTCCGCGCAGCGAATCTAAATAAAACGATTGCCGGTAGCAATCGCACCACTACTAATAGGTGGCAAAAATCTCTGATTTTTGACGGATGTGGTGGTCTGCGAAGCAGAAAAACAGGTCTTGTAACGGCTACTTCGTAGCCTACACCTCATCAGTCATTTGCTCGTTCCTCGCAAATGCCAGCTTCCCCTCAAGGGGAAGCCTTTGCAACAGCCCGATAAATGGCAATTTGACGGTTATGAAAATCTAAGGATTGCCAAGACGGAGGAAATTTGTTATAATATGTACGTTATGGAAAAAAGACTGCATTTGTATGTCAGCCGAAAAAATGCGCTGACATGGCTGATGGCACTTTGCCTGGTCGGCTCGGCAGTGGTCCGCATTGCGTTTCCCGGTTTGAAAGGGTCCGGGAATTCGCTGGAAGTGTGGAGCCAAATCGTTCTGCCTGTTGCAGCCACCTTGCTTTATGTGCTCATCGTTTTACTAAACGGCAAGGAGATGTTTTACAAGACTGCCATCCCTGTTTGGATGATGGGCATCTACTATGCCATTACCCCCCATACCGTTTTGGGGGATAACCCCTTCCTGATCGCTATGTACTGCACCTGCATCCTGTTCTACTGCGTGCTCTACACGGTGATCACCAGCGGCAAGATCCGTTATCCCTGGCTGCTTGCCGTGCTGTTCCTGATCCCCCTAGCGGCTGTGTTCTACGCCCATTCCCACTGGATGGGTATGCCTTCAGGCTCTCCCTACGCGATCACCCGGGTCTTGGCGGATTATCTGCTGTTTGGCGGTCTGCTTGTACTGTGCCTTGCCATTCGGGTACACCGGGACGGGGAATATCATCCCACCTGGGGCGACCGGAATGACGGCCGGAAGATCCGCACCCTGGCTCCCATGGCGCAGATCACCGCCTACTTCCAGGTAGAACGGAACACCTGCTCCAATTTGTTCGAAGAATCCTTTGAGATCACCCATATTGACCGCTACATACGCCAGAAGCGGCGGGAAGGTCTGACTGACTTCGGCATTACCCATGTGCTGCTGGCGGCCTATGTCCGGGGTATCGCCAAGTATCCCCAGCTCAACCGCTTCATCTCCGGTCAGAAGGTCTACTCTCGGGGCAATGACATCCAGTACTGCATGGTGGTCAAGAAGGAAATGACCGTAGAGTCTCCCGACACCTCCATCAAGGTCCATCTGCATCCGGGAGATACCGCCGTGGATGTATACCACAAACTCAACGCCGCCATCGAAAGCGTTAAGTCCACCCAGGAGCTGGATTCCAGCCTGGACGGTCTCATTCAGTATCTGAATCTGATTCCCAGCATCGTGCTGAAATTCGTGGTTTGGCTGCTGAAGCTATTAGACTACTTCGGCGGTCTTCCCAAGTTCCTGGTAGAGCTGAGTCCCTTCCACGGAAGCCTGTTCTTCACCTCCATGGGCAGTTTGGGAATTCCCCCTATCTACCACCACCTGTATGACTTCGGCAACCTCCCCTGTTTTGGCGCTTTCGGCTGCAAACGCCGGGCTCTGGAGGTTTTGGAAGACGGCACGGTGGTGCAGAAGAAGTATATCGATGTAAAATTCGTGCTGGACGAGCGGATCTGCGACGGCTACTACTACGCCACCTTCTTTAAGTATTACCGCCGTCTGCTTGCCCATCCCGAGGTTTTGGACAATCCTCCCGAACAGATCGTAGCCGACATTGACTGATACCATGAAACAACAAATTCTAAGCTTTCTGCCAGGGGAACACCCCTGGCAGAGCCATATTCACTGGTTTGGATCCTTGGATTCCACCAACACCCGGGCGAAGCTTATGGCCCGGGAAGGCGCCCCCCACGGAACCGTGCTCATCGCCGGTCATCAGACGGGCGGTCGGGGCCGCATGGGCCGCAGCTTTCACTCCCCTGCCGGGAGCGGCCTTTACCTAAGCGTGATCCTGCGCCCTTCCTCCCCCCCGGAGCGGTGGATGCATCTGACCTGCGCCGTTGCGGTAGCTGCCTGCAAAGCAATCGAAAACACCTGCGGTTTACTTCCCGGCATCAAGTGGACCAACGACTTGGTCTGGGAACGCCGTAAACTGGGCGGTATTCTGACGGAGCTGTGTACTTTGCCGGAAAGCACCGCCGCGATCATTGGCATTGGCATCAACATTTCCCAAACACCGAAGGATTTTCCTCCGGAGCTGCAGACAATGGCTGGCTCTTTGGCTATGTTCTGCGAAAAAACGCCCTCCCGGGCAAAGCTGGCCGCGGACCTGATCCGGCATCTGCAGGAGATGGACGAGAAGCTGTTGACAGACAAAATGTCGGTTCTGGAAGCTTACCGGGAAAACTGCATCACCCTGGGGACGGATGTTTCTATCGTGCAGGGAGATTCTGTTCGCCACGCTCACGCCTTGACGGTGGACGAACAGGGCGCTTTGGTGGTTCGCTTCCCGGACGGGCATACCGAAGCTGTCAATTCCGGGGAAGTCAGCATCCGGGGCATGTACGGATATGTGTAAACAGAAATTTTTACAAATTCTGTGTTGCATTTTTCCTGCCCATTGGTTATACTGAATTTAGAAACAAAAAAGACTGGAGGAATCGTTATGAAAACTGTCAGTATTATTCTCAAGATCGTGGTCGCCCTGGCCGCCATTGCCGGCATTGTGTATATCGCTGCCACCTACGGCGATAAAATCGTTGCCTGGTGCAAAAACCTGATCAACAACAAGTGCCGTTTCTTCTGCAACTGCGGCTGCACCTGCGAAGATGTGGAGGAAGAGATCCCCACTGTAGCCGAGACCGATTTTGAAGGCTGATAAAACATAGTAAGCGCCCGCCTAAAAGCGGGCGCTTGTTTTTTCTTATTCTGTCATGCACAGGATTCCTGTGAGCATTTTGACGCACTTTTCCATATCCTCTACCGGAATAAATTCAAACCGGCCATGGTAATTCTCTCCGCCGGTACACAGGTTGGGACAAGGCAGGCCCTCGAAACTCAGCCGCGCGCCGTCGGTGCCGCCCCGGATAGGAACTTCCACCGGCTCCATTCCCGCCGCTTTCATGGCTTTCTTTGCCCGGTCTACCACATACATCACAGGCTCGATTTTCTCCCGCATATTGAAATAACTGTCCCGGAGGGTGAGGGTACAAGTACCTTCCCCATACTTGGCATTGATAAAGTCCGCCGCGGCGGCGATCACTGCCTTTTTTTCCTGAAACTTCACCTTATCGTGATCCCGGATGATATAGCGCAGGGTGGAGCTTTCCACCTCGCCCTGCATATCCGTCAGATGGATAAAGCCTTCATAGCCAGCAGTATACTCCGGCTTCTGGGCAGCAGGCAGCAGGCTCTGGAACTCCATGGCGATATACTGGGAATTGACCATTTTGTCCTTGGCTGATCCGGGGTGAATATTCAGTCCCCGGAACTCTATCTTTGCCCCGGCGGCGTTAAAATTCTCATACTCGATCTCGCCTACTGGGCCGCCGTCAGCGGTATAGGCATAATCCGCAGCAAATCCCTTGACATCGAACCGGTCCGCGCCTCTGCCGATCTCTTCGTCGGGAGTAAAGCCGATTCTCAAGGTGGCGTGACTCATCCGGGCAGTAAGCAAAAATTCCGCCGCTGTCATAATTTCCGCAATGCCAGCCTTATCGTCCGCGCCCAAAAGTGTAGTGCCGTCGGTGACGATCAAGTGCTTCCCCACATGGTTTTTAAGTGAAGGATAGTCTGCTTCCCGCAGCCAAATATTCTTTTCTTCGTTCAAGCAGATATCGCCGCCATGATATGCCACCGTTTTTGCCTGGATATTGGCGCCGGAAGCATCGGGAGAGGTATCCATATGGGCGATCAAACCAATGGTAGGCAGCTTCGGGTCACCGGGTACGGTGCCGTAGACATAGCCGTTTTCATCCATAAACGCATCGGCGATGCCCATTTCCTTCATTTCTTCCACCAGATATGCGCCCAGAAGTTTCTGCTTGTCCGTAGAGGGGCAGGTTTCGGAAAACTCATCGGATTTGGTGTCAAAAGACACATATTTCAAAAAACGCTCCTGTACTGTTTTCATGGTTAACTCCTTTGTATTGATCTTATTCCACGGCAGCATCTCCACCAAGCCTTCTCCTTGAGGAGTGGTGCTCCGCGCAGCGAATCTAAATAAAACGATTGCCGGTGGCAATCGCACCACTACTAATAGGTGGCAAAAATCCATGATTTTTGACGGATGTGGTGGTCTGCGAAGCAGCATTGTGATATGTTTTGCGTTTTTTACGCCGCTATGCGGCTACACCACATCAGTCACACCCCGGTTCCGAAGTGCCGGTGTGTGACAGCTTCTCCTCAAGGAGAAGCCTTTGCCCCCTATCGCAACTGCCCGATAAATGGCAATTTGTCAGCTTTTACGCCGTTGCGAGCGCGTTATTTGTAGGGATTCTTTTGGTTGGTCAATCCGGCGATATAGTCGGTAGACACCTTATAAAATTTCGCCAAGGTAATTACATGGTGAAACGGGATCTCCCGATCCCCTCTTTCCCAAAGAGAATATGTTTGCTGTGTTGTCCCAAGTAATTCAGCAATTTCAGTCTGACTTACTGTTTTGTTCCCATCTTCCCTTAAATCTCTTAATCTTTGGTAAATATAACTCATACATACACCTCCTAGGTTAAAATATCATACACACAAAAGAATGTATTGACTTTACACACAATTGTGTGTATAATTAACCTATAAATGGAGGTGTATTTATGAATCCCTATATTGAAAAACTCATCCAGGAACTGAAAGCATACGAAGCCCGGTGCGAATACCGCGGCGAAGCATCTCCCCTGGATATTCTATGGGACTATTATATCAGCATCAATCCGCCGGATGACGGCACAATCAAGCAGGCAGTGGATGCCCTGCAGCCGGTACATCAGGCATTGCCCATTCCCCTTTCCGATGCCCTCAGCGATCTGGTGGGGGAACTCACCTACGCCTATGTGCGATCGGCTTTTCTCGAAGGAATCCGCATCGGCCTGCGTCTAAAAGAAGAAACCTAAAACAAGCCGCCAAATTGCCATTTCCCGTGCTGGCGCACGAATTGATAATGGATAATTGATAATTGACAATTGTGGTATTTCCTTCGGAAATGATTTAAAAATGTCGCCCTTGGCGACTCCGAAATTCTCCATTGTCAATTTTCAATTGTCAATTGGCAGCCATCGGCTG
>JAFQCV010000088.1 GCA_017416325.1 Oscillospiraceae bacterium | reverse complement strand
CCCGGTACGAATCGCCCAACAAATTGCCATTTTTCGGGGAGTTTGTTTGTAGGGCGGGGGCTTGCTCCCGCCGCAAACATTACAAACATAGAATCGTTTCTAGATGTTTCACCGGAAATTTGACACAAAATACAAACTATTACATATTGTCATGTAAACGGCGGGAGCAAGCCCCCGCCCTACGAATCCTAACGAAACTGCTCGACAAACGGGAATTGGCAAACAGCGTAGCGAACCGGGCGGTGGAACGCAGTAGCGATGCCCGTCCGACAGTCAGTCCCGAAATTGCCAGCGGGTGCATACCCGCCCGATAAACGGGAATTGGCAAGTATTTTCCCCAGCTTCCCGGGGGCTGTTTCAGTTCAGTTCTGTTTCCGATACGCACTCATCCTTGATCCGGCCCACCAGATATTGCAGCGCATCCACAACTCTGGGACGAATATCCCCGCCAATGAGGACATACATAATGTCGTCACCCATTTTAAGCTCCCCTTCGTTCAGCCAGACCTTGATATAGTAAATGCCTTCTTTTTTGTAGGTGTCGGCAATAACGGAGTCCACCTTTTCTTTATCATAGGAAAAGACCATGCCGGTGACTTCCTTGGTATCCTCCGCGCCGCAGCGGACCTTCGCCTTGGCGGTCTGGCGGACAGTGCCGTTATGGGTCAGATACATGCCGATCTTCGGCGCGGACGCATGGGCTTTGGCTTCTTTGAGCCATGCGTCCATGGACGGAATCTCCTTCATCACTGCGAACCCTCCCACTGAAAAATGCGGCAGCCACGGGCCGCGCTTTTTCTTATTATACCGCAAATTTTAAAAAAAGAAAGGGAAAACTGTTGCTTTTTTCTGCTTCCTGTGCTACAATTTGGGGGTGAAAAAATGAACCCCCAATGTGTGGGTACATAGCTTTGTGAAGCGGTGGACGAGCCTCTTTCCAAAAGCAAAAACGGTCATACGGAAAGTATACCCTTTTGCATTTGGCGCGGTTCGTTTTTTTTATTATCTTTTTTAGGAGGAACAACATGAAAAAACTGATCTCTCTGCTGCTGGTATTGGTCATGGCCCTGGGCCTGGTCGCCTGCGGCACAACCGGCTCCAAGGAAACCCAGCCCTCTGATTCCAAGGGCGGCGCGGTGGTTGACACCGTGATCCTGAAGGAAGCCGACGACAAGATGCTCAATACCTACTCTGCCATCGCTGTCAATCCCGAAGCTCCCTTTGTGGACGCTGACGGCAATGCCGTGTCCGATGTTTATGTGAACACTGCCGGCGCGGATGCTCTGATCCAGTGGCTGCTCAGCGAAGAAGCCTTGAAGAAGGCCGGTGAATACGGCTACAAGGAGTACGGCGAGTACCTGTTCTATGTGCTGGAGAATGCTCCCAAGTATACCGGCGAGATCGCCAAGGCTACCGAGGAAACCAAGACCATCCGTCTGTCCACCACCACTTCCGTGAAAGACTCCGGATTGCTGGGCTACCTGCTGCCCGTTTTTGAGGCCGCCTACGGCTACAAGGTGGAAGTGCAGTCTGCCGGTACCGGCAAGGCTATTGCCGCCGCCAAGGCAGGTAACGCAGACCTGATCCTGGTCCACTCCAAGAGCCAGGAGGAGACCTTTGTAAACGACGGCTTCGGTCGTGTGGTCAATGGCTTCAGCGCGGAGCGCGTTTCTTTCATCTACAACTACTTTGTCCTGTGCGGTCCTTCTGCTGACCCCGCCGGCGTCAAGACTGCCGATTCCGTTCTGGCTGCCTTCCAGGCAATCGCAGACGGCAAGCACAAGTTCATCTCCCGGGGTGACGGCTCCGGTACTCACACCAAGGAGCTGGCTCTGTGGCCCGAGGCCCTGGGCATCACCAAGGAAGCGGATTCCTTTAAGAATTATACCGAATGGTATAATTCCGCCAACACCGGCATGGGCGCATGCCTGGTCATGGCCGAGGAAATGGGCGCCTATATTCTGACCGATAAGGCTACCTTCCTGACCTTCGTAGCCAACGATGGTGTTATGGATTGATTTTCCGACCATAATAGAGTAAAATAATCCCGTGGGGCAACCCACGGGATTTTCTAAAGAAAGGGGCAGCACACATGCAAACAGCCTTGATGAAAGCCATCCAGCTGATCCTGTCTAAGGATGCGGAATTGCTGGACATTTTAAGTGTCACTGCCGAAATGAGCCTGCAAAGCTCCATTCTGGCCTTGCTCATTGGCTTGCCTATCGGTATTTGGCTGGGCGCTTGCCGGTTTCCCGGGAGAAATGCGCTGCTGGTCGCCAACCGGACGCTGATGGGTATGCCGCCGGTGGTTTGCGGACTGCTGTTTTATATGCTGTTTTCCGGTGTCGGACCGTTTCGTCACCTGCGGCTGTTGTTTACCGTCGATATCATGATCCTGGCGCAGGTGGTGCTGATCACGCCCATTGTGGTAGGTAATATGGAAACCTATGTGGCAGGTGTCGCCCCGGCTGTTCGGGAAACGGCAAAGGGTCTTGGCCTGGGCGGCCTAAAAACCTTCCGGCTTCTTTGCGGCGAATGTATCTATCCGATCATTTCCGCTTACTTACTGGCCTTTGCCCGTTCCATTGCGGAAGTGGGCGCGGTGTCTATGGTCGGCGGCGCTATCAGCTGGAAAACCAATGTCATGACCACAGCCATCATGCAGTATACCAACCGGGGCAATTTCTCCTTAGGCGTGGCATTAGGCATCATTCTATTGAGCCTTTCGCTGATCGTCAATATCGTGATCTCCCTACTGCAAAGGAGGCTGAGCCGATGAAGATCTCTCCTTTTTCCAAGACCTATGAAGGTCGATGCGTTCTGGATTTTCCCGGGATAGAATTGCAGCCGGGAAGGATCTACGCCATCATCGGCGCCAACGGCAGCGGAAAATCCACCTTCGCCAAGATCCTTGCCGGGGTCTTGCGTCCGGACAAGAACTGCCGGCTGCTTTGCCCCGGTTCTATCGGATATCTGCCCCAGACAAACTACGCTTTCCGCATGAGTACCAGAGCCAATCTTCTGCTGAACGGAAATGACACACGCCGCGCCGATACCTTGCTGGATGCCCTCCAGCTCCGGCACTTAGCCCATAAGCGGGCAGACCGGCTGTCCGGCGGTGAGACGGCGCGTATGGCTCTGGCGCGGCTGATGATGAAGTCGTATGATTTGGTGATCCTGGATGAACCCACCGCTGCCATGGACATAGAAACGACCCTGCTTTCCGAGGAGCTGATCACAGCCTATGTTCAAGAAACCGGCTGCGCCTTGGTGCTGGTCACCCACAGCTTGCAGCAGGCACGGCGTATTGCGGATGAAGTGCTGTTTTTCCACAAAGGAAATCTTTTGGAAACGGGAACCGCGAAGCAGCTCCTGACAGCGCCGGAAAACGCCGAAACAAAACGCTTTTTAGACTTCTACGGCATTTGATGCCAATCGTTAGCCCCGGCTCCTTTGGAGCCGGGGCACTGACTGTCGATAAAGTCAAATTCCCGTTTATCGATTAGATCGTAGGGCGGGGGCTTGCTCCCGCCGTTTACATGACAATATTTAAATAGTTTGTATTTTGTGTCAAATTTCCGGTGAAACATCTAGAAACGATTCTATGTTTGTAATGTTTGCGGCGGG
>JAFQCV010000004.1 GCA_017416325.1 Oscillospiraceae bacterium | reverse complement strand
GTGTAGGTGTATACGCCCTTGCCCTTACCAGCCTTGACGGGAACAGCTTTGGTTGCAGCAGGAGCAGCAGCAGCCTCAGCCTCAGTCAGTGCGAAGGGACGGATGGTAGCATGAGGACAAACATATGCACAGTTGTTGCACTGGATGCACTTGGTCTCGTCCCAGTGGGGAACGGTGACGGCAACGCCGCGCTTCTCGTAAGCGGAAGCACCCAGGGGGAACTGACCGTCAGCCAGACCCTCGAATGCGGAAACAGGCAGGGAGTAGCCGTCCATCTTGCCGACAGGAGTCAGGATGTTCTTGACAACGGAAACGGTGTCAGCGGGACCAGCCAGCTCAACGTCAGCAACGACGTCTTCAGCGGTAGCCCAGGAAGCGGGAACGTCGATCTTGACGTAGGCGGTAGCGCCGGCATCAATGGCATCCCAGTTCTTCTCAACAACGTCGCGGCCCTTCTTCAGGTAGGAGCGCTCTGCAGCTTCCTTCATGTAGCCGATGGCCTCCTCGCCGGGCATAACCTGTGCCAGGGAGAAGAATGCGGACTGCAGGATGGTATTGGTACGCTTGCCCATGCCGACCTTGATGGCCAGGTCAATGGCGTTGATCAGGTACAGCTGGATGTTGTTGGCAGCAATGTAGCGCTTGGAAGCGGCATCCAGATGATGCTCCAGCTCCTCCAGAGTCCACTGGCAGTTGATCAGGAACACGCCGCCGGGCTTGACGTCCTGGACGATCTTGAAGCCCTTGGTGATGTAGGAGGGGTTGTGGCAAGCCACGAAGTCAGCCTTGTTGATGTAGTAGGGGGACTTGATGGGCTTGTCGCCGAAACGCAGGTGGGAAACGGTGACACCGCCGGTCTTCTTGGAGTCGTACTGGAAGTAAGCCTGTACGTACTTGCCGGTATGGTCGCCGATGATCTTGATGGAGTTCTTGTTAGCGCCAACGGTGCCGTCGCCGCCCAGACCCCAGAACTTGCACTCGATGGTGCCTTCTGCTGCGGTGTTGGGGGAAACCTTCTCCTCAAGGGACAGATTGGTCACATCGTCTACGATACCAATGGTGAACTCGTGCTTGGGAGCGTCCTTAGCCAGCTCTTCGTAAACGGCGAAGACGGAAGCGGGGTGGGTATCCTTGGAACCCAGGCCGTAACGGCCGCCGATGACGGTGATGTCGTTCTTGCCGGCCTTGGCAAGAGCCATAACCACATCCTGGTACAGAGGCTCGCCCTGGGAGCCGGGCTCCTTGGTGCGGTCCAGAACAGCGATCTTCTTACAGGTAGCGGGGATGGCAGAGAGCAGGTGAGCGGAGCTCCAGGGACGGAACAGGCGAACCTTGATCAGGCCGACCTTCTCGCCGTGGGCGTTCAGGTAGTCGATCACTTCCTCAGCTACGTCGCAGAAAGAACCCATGCAGACGATCACGCGGTCGGCGTCTTCTGCACCGTAGTAGTTGAACAGCTGATAGTTGGTGCCCAGCTTCTCGTTGACCTTAGCCATGTACTTCTCCACAACTGCGGGCAGAGCGGTGTAGTACTTGTTGCAGGCCTCGCGGTGCTGGAAGAAGATGTCGTCATTTTCGTGAGAGCCGCGCATTGCGGGACGCTCGGGGTTCAGGGAGTGCTTGCGGAACTCTGCCACAGCCTCCATGTTGCACATTTCCTTCAGATCCTCGTAGTCCCAGATAGCGATCTTCTGGATCTCGTGGGAGGTACGGAAGCCGTCGAAGAAGTTGATGAAGGGAACACGGCCCTCAATAGCGGCCAGGTGGGCAACAGCGCCCAGGTCCATAACTTCCTGAACGTTGGATTCTGCCAGCATGGCGAAACCGGTCTGGCGGCAGGCATAAACGTCGGAATGGTCACCGAAGATGTTCAGAGCCTGGGTAGCTACGGTACGGGCAGAGACATGGAACACGGAGGGCAGCAGCTCGCCGGCGATCTTATACATGTTGGGGATCATCAGCAGCAGACCCTGGGATGCGGTGTAGGTGGTGGTCAGAGCACCGGCGGCCAGAGAGCCGTGGACGGTACCTGCAGCACCGGCTTCGGACTGCATCTCAACGACCTTAACAGTGTCGCCGAAGATGTTCAGGCGGCCGGCTGCGGACCACTGGTCCACATTGTCAGCCATGGGACTGGAGGGGGTGATGGGGTAGATGCCAGCTACTTCAGTAAACGCGTAGCTAACGTGGGCGGCAGCGGTATTGCCGTCCATGGTTTTAAATTTTCTTGCCAAAATTAAATACCTCCTAAAGTATTCATTGTTTGTCTTCTATATCATAGCACCTTCCAATCGATTTGTAAAGTCACAATGACCTGACTTTCGAGGAAAAATATGCATAAAAAACACTGTCTATCTTATATAGAAAGGGACAAAACAGTACAACCGCGTATGTTGTCTTTGTGTTTGATGCCGATAGAACGGAAAAGTTCTTGTGTTTTTTTGCCGAATAGGTTATGATGTTCAAAAAGGCTAACAGGAGGCGAATACGATGATCTGCAGTGTCAGGACTTTGGCAGTTACCGGAATCCGCGGCAGCGGTGTGGTGGCGGAATGTTATATTTCCAACGGCCTTCCGGCTTTTGATATCGTCGGTCTTCCCGATGCTGCGGTGAAGGAGGCCCGGGAGCGTGTTCGCGCTGCCGCGAAAAACTCCGGCCTTAGCTTTCCTTCCAGCCGTATTACTGTAAATCTGGCGCCGGCCAATCTGAAAAAGGCGGGAACGCACTATGATCTTCCCATCCTTTTAAGTATTCTGGCGGCTGCCGGCAGTGTCCGCAGACCCCGAATGACCTCTGCTTTTCTCGGTGAGGTGGCGCTGGACGGGCAGCTGCGGCCTGTTTGCGGTGTGTTGCCCATGGCGCTTGCCGCTAAGCGGGAGGGGATCCAGGCGCTGTTCGTTCCGGCGGAAAATGCCCCGGAAGCGACCCTTGCCAGAGGTCCTGCGGTGTATCCTATCCATAATATAAAGGAATTGGCTGAGGGGCTGAATGGAGAAAGAGTTTTGCAGGAGGAGCCTTTGTGGCTTCCGGAGCGAAATACCCTGCAGCAGCCGGACTTCAAGGATGTGCTGGGGCAGGAGAATGTAAAGCGCGCCCTGGAAGTCGCGGCGGCAGGAAGCCATAATGTGCTGCTCATTGGCCCTCCCGGCTCCGGAAAAAGCATGCTGTCCAAACGGCTGCCGTCGATCCTTCCGGATATGTCCTGGGAGGAATCTTTGGAGGTCAGTCAGGTCTATTCGGTTATGGGCATGCTGGATGCCAAAATGCCCTTGGTGACCCAACGTCCTTTCCGCAGTCCCCATCATACCATATCCAATGCGGGCCTAGCCGGTGGCGGTACCAATCCCCGGCCGGGAGAGATATCCCTGTCCCATAAGGGTGTGCTGTTTTTGGATGAGCTGCCGGAATTTAAGAAGGATACATTAGATTTGATGCGTCAGCCTCTGGAAGACGGACAGGTGACCATTTCCCGGGTTTCCGGGGCGGTGACCTATCCTGCTGAGTTTATGCTGGTGTGCGCCATGAACCCCTGTAAGTGTGGCTGGTACGGCGATCCTTCCGGTCGATGCACCTGCACAGAGCAGGCGGTTACCAATTACCGAAGCCGGATCTCCGGACCGCTTTTGGACAGAATCGATATTGTGGTAGAAGTTCCCGCGGTGCGTTTTGAGGATCTGCGCAGACGCTCGGAGGCGGAACCTTCCGGCGCGATCAAGACCCGGGTGGATGCAGTCAGGAAGGTCCAGCAAAGAAGATTTTCTTCCGGCAGCATGTGTAATGCTCGGATGGGCCCGGAAGAAATGCGCAGATACTGCGCCCTGGATGAAGAATGTGCGGAACTGATGAAGCAGGCCTTTGATGCTATGGGTCTTACTGCCAGAAGCTATGACCGCATTTTGAAAGTGGCAAGAACCGTGGCGGATCTGGACGGAAGTGAGGATATCGAACCGCAGCATATTGCGGAAGCCATCCAGTATCGGGCTGTGAATTTGGGGAACCGATAATATAAGGAGTTACTATGAAAGAAATCTTTTTGTTAAAACTGGGCGAGATTGTCCTGAAAGGCGCTAACAAGCGGCAGTTTGAAAGTAAGCTGCGGCAGAATGTCCGCCGCCGTATGAAGCTATACGGAAATTTTGATGTTTATATCATGCAGTCTACCGTCTATGTAGAACCCATGGATGAAATGGCAGATGTGGATGGCGCATGGGAGGCTTGCCGCAGCATTTTTGGTGTAGTCAGCCTGTGCCGCTGCCGTCCCTGTGAGAAAAATGTGGATGCCATCTTTGATGCGGTGGAAGCCTATTTGGGGGATGATCTGGACTGCGCGGCTTCCTTTAAGGTGGAGTCCAAACGGTCGGATAAGCGGTTTCCCCTGAATTCCATCCAGCTTTCCCAGGAGATCGGCGGACGGCTGGCAGAAGCCCATCCCCATGTGAAGGTGGATGTGCGCCGCCCGGAGTACACCGTATATGTGGAGGTTCGGGATTTGGCAGCCTATGTCCACGGACCTGCCGAGCCGGGTGCCGGCGGCTTGCCTACCGGTGTTGGTGGACGGGCTATGTGCCTGCTTTCTGGCGGCATCGATTCTCCTGTGGCGGCCTATATGATGGCAAAGCGGGGTGTAGAGATCGAGAGCGTCCATTTCTTCTCCTATCCTTATACTTCTCAGCTGGCTAAGGATAAGGTCATCGAGCTTGCCCGGCTGGTGACCAAGTACTCAGGGCGCATGACGGTGAATGTGGTTTCCTTTACCGAGATCCAGGAAGCCATCCGGGATAACTGTCCCGAGGAGTTCTTTACCTTAATTATGCGCCGGTTTATGATGGAGATCGCCCAGGCTATTGCCAAGAATGATGGCTGCGGCGCGCTGATCACCGGTGAGAATCTGGGTCAGGTGGCGTCCCAGACCATGAATGCCATGACTGTCACCGGTGCTGTGGTGGATATTCCTATCTTTATGCCTCTGGTTGGCATGGATAAGGAAGAGATCGTTACCATTGCCCGGAAGATCGGAACTTTGGATACTTCCATCCTGCCTTATGAAGACTGCTGCACAGTCTTTACGCCCAAGCATCCCAAGACAAAGCCGACCCTGGGGCAGCTGCTCCACGCAGAGCGAAACCTGGATCGTCAGGCTTTGATAGAAAAGGCATTGGCTACTGTGGAAAAGATCAAGGTGTCTTATCATGATGAGCCTTTGCTGTGATGTTCTGAAAGCCCTGGAAGGGAAGACCCTGTCCACAGCGGAAAGCTGCACAGGCGGCATCATTGGTTCTTTGCTGACGGCTGTGCCCGGTTCTTCCCGGGTGTATAAAGGCGGTATTATCAGCTATTGGAGCGAAATCAAGAAAAACCTGCTGGGCGTAGATGCGGAACTGCTGGAGACGAGAGGACCGGTATCCGAACCGGTGGCAAGAGCTATGGCAGAAGGGGCAAGGCATGCCTTATGTACCGATGTGGCTGTATCTGTTACCGGTCTTGCAGGCCCGGACGCAGATGCCTATGGGTATCCGGTGGGTACGGTGTTTATTGGGTATGCGGATGGTAAGAATTCTATTGTAAAAGAATTTCACTTTTCCGGTGACCGGGATTCGGTGCGCCGGCAAGCTGCGGATGCGGCTTTGCGGCTGATTTTGGAAAAATGTCTGTAAGGAGTATATTATGCAGATCCACGGATTGCAAAAAATGACCCTCTTGGATTTCCCGGGGAAAGTAGCCTGCACAGTATTTTTTGACGGCTGTAATTTCCGGTGTCCCTTTTGCCACAACAGCGAACTGCTGGGGGTAGGATTCCCGCCTTTAATGGATGACGGGGAATTGCTGGCTTTTTTGGAAAAGCGTAAAGGTGTTTTGGACGGTGTTTGCATCACAGGCGGCGAACCGCTGCTGCAGAAAGAGCTGCCCCGGCTTTTGGAGCAAATCAAGGCGTTGGGGTATCTGATAAAGCTGGATACCAACGGCAGCTTTCCGGATGTACTGGAGGACCTCATCCACAGGGGACTGGTGGACTATGTGGCGATGGATATTAAAAACAGTCCCCAGCGTTATGCCCAGACGGTAGGGCGGGAGCGGTTTGATCTTACCCAGGTGGAAAAGAGTATTGCCTTGCTTCTCAAAGGAACGGTAGATTATGAGTTTCGCACTACAGTGGTAGCGCAGCTGCACGATGAAGCGTCTTTCCACGGAATCGGTCAATGGATCAAAGGGGCAAAGCGGTATTTTCTCCAATGCTTTGTCCCCAGGGATTCGGTGCTGCAGCCGGGGTTGGACGCGCCTACGGAAGAGAATATGCACCGATATGCGGAAATTGCGCGTATTTATGTCCCGGAAACAGGTGTCCGGGGTGTGTAAACACTAAATATTGTGTTTGTAAAAAAAATTAACACAACATATTGACAAATCCTCTGCTATATGCTATATTAGCGAAGCAATCGTTAATTATAGAAAAATATAGCGGAGGATTTTGTTATGTATCAGGTTTCCAAACGCGACGGATCTGTCGCAGAGTTTGAAATTTCAAAGATCAGCGCAGCCATTGCCAAGGCATTCACCGCTTTGGAGAAAAATTTCCACCCCAGCGTAATTGATATGCTGGCCCTGCGGGTCACCGCAAGCTTTGAAGCCAAGGTCCAAAACGGTCTGATCGCCGTGGAAGACATCCAGGACTGCGTGGAGCAGGTCCTGTCCGAGGCCGGTTATGCCGATGTCGCCAAGGCCTACATCTTGTACCGTAAGCAGCGGGAGAAGGTTCGTAATGTCAATTCCGCTCTGCTCAACTACAAGGATCTGGTGGACAATTATCTGCAGATCAATGACTGGCGTGTTAAGGAGAACTCTACCGTTACTTACTCTGTGGGCGGCCTGATCCTTTCTAACTCCGGCGCGATCACCGCCAACTACTGGCTCAGCGAGATCTACGATCAGGAGATCGCGGACGCGCACCGTACTGCAGCCATCCATCTGCATGACCTGTCCATGCTCACCGGTTACTGCGCAGGTTGGTCTTTGAAGCAGCTGATCCAGGAAGGCCTGGGCGGCGTTCCCGGCAAGATCACTTCTTCTCCTGCCGGCCACCTCAGCACGCTGTGCAACCAGATGGTCAACTTCCTGGGGATCATGCAGAACGAATGGGCCGGTGCCCAGGCATTCTCTTCTTTCGACACCTACCTGGCTCCCTTTGTTAAGGTGGACAACCTGACCCAGAAGGAAGTGAAGCAGTGTGTGCAGTCCTTCGTCTACGGTGTCAACACTCCCAGCCGTTGGGGTACACAGGCACCTTTCTCCAACATCACGCTGGACTGGACCGTGCCTGCTGACCTGAAGGATCTGCCTGCCATCGTTGGCGGCAAGGAGATGGACTTCACCTATGGCGACTGCCAGAAGGAAATGGACATGGTCAACAAGGCCTTCATCGAGATCATGATCGAAGGCGACGCCAACGGCCGTGGCTTCCAGTATCCCATCCCCACTTACTCCATCACCAAGAATTTCGACTGGAGCGAGACTGAGAACAATAAGCTCCTGTTTGAAATGACTGCCAAGTACGGCACTCCCTACTTCTCCAACTACATCAACTCCGATATGGAGCCTTCCGATGTCCGCTCCATGTGCTGCCGTCTGCGTCTGGACCTTCGTGAGCTGCGTAAAAAGTCCGGCGGCTTCTTCGGCAGCGGCGAGTCCACCGGTTCTATCGGTGTTGTCACTATCAACCTGCCCCGGATTGCTTACCTTGCCAAGGATGAAGCTGACTTCTATCAGCGCCTTGACAAGCTGATGGACATCTCTGCCCGCAGTCTGAAGACCAAGCGTACCGTTATCACCAAGCTGCTGGAGAACGGTCTGTATCCCTACACCAAGCGTTACCTGGGCACTTTCAACAACCACTTCTCCACCATCGGTCTGATCGGTATGAACGAAGTAGGTCTGAACGCCGCCTGGCTGAAGGCTGACCTGACCGACGAGCGGACTCAGAAGTTCGCCCGGGAGGTTCTGGATCATATGCGTGAGCGCCTTTCCGACTACCAGGAGCTGTACGGCGACCTGTATAACCTGGAGGCCACACCCGCTGAGTCTACCACTTACCGTTTTGCCAAGCACGATAAGGAGCGCTATCCCGAGATCATCACCGCCAACGAGAACGGCACACCTTACTACACCAACTCTTCCCATCTGCCTGTGGGCTACACCGAGGACATCTTCACTGCTCTGGAGATCCAGGACGAGCTGCAGACCCGGTATACCTCCGGTACGGTATTCCATGCCTTCCTGGGTGAGAAGCTGCCTGATTGGAAAGCTGCTGCCGCTCTGGTACGGAAGATCGCGGAGAATCATAAGCTGCCTTACTACACCATGTCTCCCACTTACTCCGTCTGTGCCGATCACGGCTATCTGGTAGGCGAGCAGTACACTTGCCCCCATTGCGGCAAGAAGGCTGAGGTCTACAGCCGTATTACCGGCTACTACCGTCCTGTCCAGAACTGGAACGATGGCAAGACACAGGAGTTTAAGGATCGTAAGGTCTACAACATCTCCAGCTCCGTGCTGCGCAAGGAAGCGCAGGCTGCTGTTGCGCAGGCTTGTGAAACAAAGGACGAGCCTGCTGTCGAGGAGCAGAAAGCTCCCACCGCCAACACCAAGGCAATTCTCTTCTCCCGGGTGACCTGCCCCAACTGCCGTGTGGCGGAGGGTCTGCTGTCCAAGGCTGGCATTGCCTACGAGAAGCTGATCGCGGATGAGCATATCGAGGACTGCCGCAAGTACGGCGTCAAGGGTGCGCCCACCCTGGTCATCACCGACGGTGAGAACCACAAGGCGATCTACAGTGTTCCCGAGATCAAGAAGTACATTGCATCTTTGTAAGAACAAATAAAAAAGGGCCGGCAGCGACCGGCCCTTTTTTACCATAGGAAAGAGGAAACTTTATGCATGATATTATTATTGTGGGCGGCGGCCCTGCCGGCTTGACTGCTGCGGTCTACGCGCTTCGTGCCGGTAAGTCCGTGCTGGTTATCGAGAAAAACGGCTTCGGCGGACAGATCGCTTATTCTCCCAAGGTAGAAAATATCCCCGGTACCATTTTGATCAGCGGCACGGAGTTTGCCGATCAGCTGGTGGAACAGGCCATGAACCTGGGCGCGGAAATGGAGCTGGAAAACGTTATCCGGGTGGAAACGGATGGGGAAGTAAAGCGGGTCTATACCGAAGAAGGCGGTGTCTATGAGAGCAAGGCGCTGATCCTGGCGGTGGGTGTTAAGCACCGGATGCTGGGACTGGAAGGGGAGCAGGCGCTGGTTGGCAACGGCATCTCCTTCTGCGCGGTTTGTGACGGCGCGTTCTATACCGGACAGGATGTGGCTATGGTCGGCGGTGGAAATTCCGCTTTGCAGGAAGCGCTGCTCCTTAGCGAGGTCTGCCATCATGTGACTGTGGTGCAGAATCTGGCATTTTTCACCGGTGAGAAGAAACTGGCAGACGCACTTTTGACAAAGGAGAATGTCAGTGTCATGTTCAGCACTCTGGTTACCGGCTATGAAAGCGCCGACGGTGCGCTTACGGGTATTCGTGTGAAGAATACCGAAACAGAGCAGGAGCAGGTTTTGGCAGTCAGCGGCGCGTTCCTGGCTGTTGGCCTGGTGCCGGAAAACGATGCTTTTGCTGAGCTGGCGCAGCTGAATGAACGGGGCTATTTTGCGGCTTCCGAGGATTGCCGTACGGCAACGCCGGGCGTCTTTGTTGCCGGTGACTGCCGGGCAAAGACCATCCGTCAGGTGACCACAGCTGCTGCTGACGGCGCGGTTGCCGCTTTGGCAGCCTGCGATTATTTGGCGTAATAAAAAAGAAGTGGGGTGCTATTTGGCACCCCACAGTTGCTTATTCCGCAAAGAGAAGATAATAATCTGCAATACCCCGGGCGATAGCCTGGGCTTTTTTTACATTGGTCGCCTGGTCAGCAATGGCATCCATGTCTGCGAGGTTGGACATATATCCGTTTTCCGTCAGAACCACAGGACAGTAGGTCTGACGCCCCATGTAATAGACATGCCAGCCGACACTGCTGGAGTTGTAAATTCCGGCGGCTCTGGTGGCGTCATTTACTTTGTGTGTAACAACATGGGAGAATGGTGAATAGTAGAAGCTGCAAAATCCATTTGCGGTGTTGTTGCTGTTAGAGTTGTGGTGGACAGCGATAAGCAGGTCTACATTGGAACCGCGCATCATCAAGATGCGCTCATCTACGGTTCTTGTAGAATTATCCTCACGGTTCATCAGAACTGTGGCGCCCATGCTCTCCAGCTCTGCTTTCAAAAGTGTGGAAAGATTCAGGTTTCGCTCCGCTTCGGTATAGCGGATGCCGGCAGAAGTAGATTTCACTGCGCCGCCGTCCACACCGCCATGACCCACATCCAGCATGATCTTGATCCCGGTCAGATCCACGCCGTAAGCATTGTCAGACTTGGTGACCTTGGGCGGATTCAAAAATTTGAAACAAAGCTGACCCTGGGCGTTATAGTTGGCATCCCAGCCGTAGAAAGCACCTGCTTCTTTGAAATGCAGACGCAATGTGCAGTCGCTTTCATTCTGGGTCAAAGTGGCATGACTGAACAGGGGGTTATCTGGGGGAATGACCAAATCTCCGGTAAAAACGGTGGCATAGCAGAATGTGATGTCCAAATATGTGGAAGTAAAGGCACTGACCTGATAGCTGCGTCCGCTGCCGCCATTGGGATTGCGATAGTCCTGGGCTTCCAGCAATAGGCGGAAGGGGGCTTTCCACAGCACATCCAGGGTCATGACAGAGTACTGCCCCTGATTCTCCATGGAAACGAAGCCGATCTCATTGTGATCCGGGAGCTTGCCGATATAGCAGTTTAAGACGGTTGTTTTTGCTGCGGGAGGATTGTTCTTCTTGGTAAACACCCGCCAGCCGCAGCGCATCAGCCGATAATTGTTTTTACCGTCGTTGCTGGTCAGGATATCTGTGGAAACATAGTCCAAGGTACCTTGTGGGAGATAGTTGTTGACAGGGTGTGAATAACCGTCGTTATCCCAGGAGTACATGGTTTCTGCGGAGTAGTTGATGACCTCTCCGATATACCCGGAACCAACATCCAGATACCCTCCGGTGGAAGGTGTAACACTGGGATCGGAGGCCAGGATCTGGGCAGATTTGGTGCAGAGAATGTTGCCGGAGGAGTAGGTTTCTGTGACACCGTTATAGGTTGCGGTGAAGGTGATCGCGCCAAGCTCCAGGTCGGAAGTGTTGATGTTGGTCAGCGTATATTCTCCCACATAGATGGTGAAGCCTTCGCTGGCACCAAAGCCGGATTGGTTTGCGCCTTTATCCATAGTAATGGTAGTGCCGTTGAAAGCAGCCGTCACGGTACTGCCGGTGCGTGCCGATACTTCAAAGAATATAGTAGCGCCGCTGCCGTATGTCTGTGCGTCGCTGGGAGAGAAATATTCCACCACATACCGATATTCCACGGTATAGCTAACGGTTTCGCCGTTATAGGCAACCTCGAAGATATTTTCGCCGCTGTTAAGCTGTGCCTGATAAGTGAAGCTTCCGTCGGAATTCCGCGCAACCGTTTTGCCATTGATGGTCAAAGGCAGATCGGGATCGGAGTTACCCTGAAAAGTGATGCTGTCTTCGGTAGTAACCGTGTATGATCCTGTGGGAAACAGAAGATCCAGGCCCGCAGGCGCAGTGGTAACGGTGGAACTGGTGGGCGGGGTAGTACTGCTGGATTCCGCAGTTGTGCTGCTTTCCGTTGGCTGTGTGGGGGTGGGTCTTCCGCTGCTCACAGCGATACAGACCATGACAATCAGCAGCACCACAAGAACTGCGATCAGTCCCAGCAGAATCAGTTGCATGTTGGGCGCTTTTTTGCGGTATTTTCCTCGTCTATGCTCCATAGCAATACCATTCTTTCTGTGTAGTTTTTATCAATATAGCATATTTTGTTTTTTTCGTAAAGATAAAGTGGTAAAAAATCTCCGGGCCGCAGCCCGGAGAGCAAGGCAGGACTTAAGATGGGTCGTAGTGTACCACGATACTTTGGGCGGTGAGTTTGGTAACATTGGAGACAGGGTTTCCAAAAGCATCCACACGCACAAGCTGAGGACACTCAGCCAAAGGGTCCAGAGTGGAAATGCGGTTGTGATCCACATACACGGAATTCAGCTGGCTTAATCCGGAAAGAGGGGCAACAGAGGTGAGCCGGTTACTGGAACCATTCACATATACCAGCGCAGCGGACTCGCCAAATTCCGGAATTGCCGTGATCCGGTTGCCGGAGAAATCGAAATAGGTCATGGACACCAAACCGGACAAAGAAGAGATGTTGGCAATGTTATTATTGGAAAGATTCAGCTCAATTAGCTGCACACACCCGCTGATTGGGTCAGCAGATGTTAATTTGTTATAGGATGCGTATAGGTGCTTGAGTCCATATAAGTTTTCTGCACCGGAAAGACTGTCAATGTCGTTATGGGAAATATCCAGGTCCTTTAAACTGGGACAGCCGGCAAGGGGAAGTATGGAAACCAGAGAATTATAGGAAACGTCCAGAGATTCCAATCCGGATAGCGCGCTGATGAAGCTAAGATTTGTCAACGCGTTGTGGCTTAAATTCAGTTCCTTAAGCTTTGTCATAAAAGACAGGGAGGAAATGTCGCGGATGGCGTTGTTGCTCAGATCCAAAGAGACTAACTGATTGGCGCCGGAAAGAGACTCAATGGAAGAGAGCTGACAGTTAGACAGGGTGAGATACTGCAGATTCGGCAATGCGGAAATGACAGATACATCCTGGTTGGACAAAACACAGTCGCGAACGGTCAGCGTTGTCAGCTGTGTAAGTCCTGACAGAACATTCAAATCGGAGAAGCTCCCGCCATCAATGGTAAGAGACTGCAAATAGGAGAACCAACGCAAGTCGGCATATTCTGCCGCATCCTTGGGTATTTCAAAATCCGTGATAGCCCAAAGGTCGCTGGAGAACAAGGTATCCTGCAGGCTAAGTCCCAGCTGCTCACGGACCGCTTGATTGATCGCATTGTCGCTGAGGGTTACTTCCTCGATCACACCGCCTACGGTGTAGTTAAAGATGGAGAGCTTGCTGACAAGACCGTTATCGCCGATAACCAGTGCATAAATAGTATTCTCACCGGCTTCCAGTTGAATTCCATCTTGTGTAGGCGCGTCCTGGACGGAAGGATAAACGCCGTTGGCAGCGGCATAAAGCTTGCCTTCCTCAGAATTCAGCGTTACTGTGATATACTGGCTGTAATAGCCGGGATCGTGGCTGGCAGTAGCCGGGGCAGGCCGCATGCTGTTCAGCTGGGAGCGGATCTCGGGGTCTACGATGCTGTCAAGCATGGCGACGGCATCTAAGAGCATATCCTGTTCCACATATGTCTGACACAGCGCCTGATAAAGCTTCACAGAGCCGCCGTTGTCAGCGATGGCGTTGGAAAGGGTATATTCCGCCTTTGTATAGTTTCCGTTGGCAATATATTGCTGGGCAAGCTCAATGGCAATGTCGTCACTGTCGCCGGACTGCATATATGCCAGATTATAAAACCATGTGGCGGTGGCATGCTTACCTTGACCTTCAAAATGGCGTGCCTGCTGCAATAAAATATCCCGGGTGAAATCCCGGTCGTATATAAATAAGTACCAGGCAATGCTGCAGATTACAGCAATGGCCATAAGCACAGGAAGGACCCGTTTCCAAGTATATTTCATATGTTTGCTCCGTTTCGAGTAAATCTTACATAAATTATACGCCGCTGTGTGTGGTCTGTCAAGAAGCTGGTTACAAATTGAAAGAAATTCCATATAACGGTCGGTTGCGATCCTGACATTATTACTAAAATTCTTGCTTTTTTGTTTATTTGTGGTAAAATCCTATTGGAATCCCTAAAAAATGTATGGAGTTAGAGATATGAAAGATACTGCCGCAATTATTCTGTGCGCCGGAAAAGGCTCACGCATGAAGGATAATTCCAAAAGCAAAGTATGCTTTGATTGCGCAGGTGTTCCTGTCATCCGCAGAATTATTGATAACATGAAGCAAGCTGGCGTTTCCCGGTTTGTTGTGGTGATTGGACATCAGGCCTATAGCGTTATGGACTGTCTTGACCAAGTGGACGGTGTTGTCTACGCCTACCAAAAGGAACAAAAGGGAACCGGTCATGCTGCCCTCTGCGGATTAAAGGCGCTGTCATCCATGGGATACTCCGGCCCGGTTATCGTTTCCATGGGCGATAAGATCATTTCCTCCAATGTGATCGCCGGTATTCTGGAACAGGCAGAGGCTGCGGATGTTGTTTTGGGCGTGCAGCCGTTATCCAGCAACTTTAGCGGCGGCCGCGTGGTTACCCGTGATGGAAAACCCTACGGTATCGTGGAATTTACCGATGCAGCCATGATGGCCCTTGCCAACATTTCTCCCAGCGGCTATGAGGCGAAGCTGAAAGAAATCGGTATGAATCCCCAAAAAGCCAAAAAGGTTCTGGATGCCGCAACGAAGAAAGAGCCTGTTGACACAAGAATCCTTTGCGGAGAAGCTTTTGGCGTAAATGATGTTTTATTCTCCAAGTATGCCAATGCGGCGCTGTATTGTTTTGACACCCAAAAGGTGATCGAAGCCATTGCTACCCTTGGCTCTGACAACGCGCAAGGCGAAATTTATCTTACGGATACCATTGAGTATTTCGCCGCCAAGGGCAATGCGGTCTTGCATGAAATTACGGTGAAAGAGGATATTCTTACCTATAGCACAAAGAAGGAACTGTGCCAGATCAGCGCCCAGTTCATGCGGAAAGCCTCTGAATATATTGCCGATATTCAGAAAGGGGAAATGGACGGCATTTTTGCTGAGCTTTACGGTGATGACGTTTGTGAGCAGAGAGAAAGATATACCACCCTGCTGGAAAAATTCCTTCAAAAATATGGCGATCAAAAGGTGGTAATTACCCGTTCTCCCGGCCGGGTCAATCTCATGGGCAGACACATTGAGCACCGTGGCGGCAGCATCAATGTCATGGCCACAAATAAGGACCAGGTGTTTGTTTCTGCCCGTCGTGAGGATGATACGGTGCGGATCGCCAATGTAGACAGTACATATCCCGACCGCAGTTTTTCCATCAGTGAAACTCTGGCCCTTGGCTCACAAGAGTCCTGGCTTGCTTATCTTGCCAGCGAACGGGTGATCGATGCGTTGAAAGAAAGCAAAGGTGATTGGTCGAATTATGTAAAATCTGCCGTTTTACGGGCACAGTTCAGCCAGGATTATGCCCTTGCCGGTATGGATATGGTGGCATCCGGCAGTATTCCGGTGGCGGCAGGCCTTTCTTCCTCCTCGGCCATTGTTGTGGCGGTTATGGAGGCGTTGACAGCCCTAAACTGTTTGAATTTACCCGAGCATGAATTTATAGAGCTTTGCGGCGAGGGGGAATGGTTCGTGGGTTCTCGCGGTGGTGCGGGTGACCATGCGGCCATGAAATGCGCGGAGAAAAACTCCATCGTGCATTTACATTTCAAGCCCTTTGCCGTTGGCAAAATGCAAAAGTTTTCTGATAAATATGCGGTTCTTGTGGCAAATTCTATGCTGCAGTCTAAAAAATCGGAAAGCAGCAAGGATACCTTTAATGCAAAGGTTGCGTGCTATGAATTTGCATTTATGCTCCTGAAACGTCATTACCCGCAGTACGATTTGAAAGTGTTCCGGGATCTTTCCAAGATCCGTCCCTATTCTGAGGTCTATAAAATGCTTGCCGCCATACCGGAGACAGTGACCAGAGGCGGAATTAAGGCGCTGCTGCCAGAATACAAGCAACGCCTGACAGAAATTTTTGCCACCCACAAAGATCCTGTGGTTTATGCGCTTCGGGATGTAGCCCTTTATGGCATTTCGGAATGTGAACGCGCAGAGCAATTTATGTCCTTATTGAAAGCAGAGGATTATGAATCAATTGGTCAGATGATGAAAACCAGCCATAACGGTGACCGCTTGGGTGTTCAAAGTACCACTGACACCTATCTGGAGCAGCTGATCAAGAGCAACACACCCTTTGCTGAGGTCAGCGGTTCTTATAACTGCTCTACCGGAGAGATCGACTATCTTTGTGACCTGCTTAACGGTACAGATGGCGTACTGGGCAGCGAGCTTGTTGGCGCGGGACTGGGCGGCTGTGTGATAGCTCTGATTGAAAAAGAAAAATCAGCACAGGTAATTGATGCGGTAAACCGTGGGTACTATGATAAGTATTCTTTGCCCCACGCGGCAAATGTCTACTGCGCTTCCAGCAAGTCCTCTGTCATATATTGATTTAGAACCGTCTGTGTTCCATTAGGAACGCAGGCGGTTTTTCTTCTTTAGCATAGACATCCTACGGCAGATTCTGCCCGGAAAGCTTGCTACAATGGAGCAGGGGGGATGTCCATGAAATCAAAACCCAGACAGTTGTTGGCAGCATTTTTGCTGGGCGCGCTGGTGCCTTCACTTTTCCTGCATTTCGGGCAGAAGGCGAATCTATCCTTGCCTGAAATTACGCAGCCAACAGAATCCGTGAATATTTCCGACGATCTGCCCCAGTCAACACAAATCCATGTTCAGCTTGCGGACGGTTCCATTGTACCGATGGAGCTTGAGAGCTATGTGACTGGCGTTGTTTTAGGGGAAATGCCGGCAGATTTTGAAGTGGAAGCATTAAAAGCGCAGGCGGTGGTGGCTCGGACCTATACCCTGAAACGGCGGGAAGAAGGAATACGCCATCCGATGGGGGCGGTCTGTGTGGATCCCGGGTGCTGCCAGGCCTATAAATCTCCGGAAACCTACCTTGCTGAGGGAGGAACGGATACAGGTCTTAGCAAGATCCGCAGCGCGGTGGAAGATACAGCCGGACAAGTTCTGACCTATCAAGGCGCGTTGATCGAAGCAACCTACTTTTCTTGTTCCGGGGGCAGAACAGAGGATGCGGCTGCGGTCTGGGGTGGGGAGGTCCCTTACCTTCAGTCGGTGGACAGTCCGGGAGAAGAGCATGCAAGCAAGTATACCGCAGAGGTGTTTTTTGATCGGCAGACGTTGGAGGAAAGGTTAGGCATAGAGCTGCACAGCGGTCCGGAAAGCTGGATTCGAGGCATCACCTATACGGAAGGCGGCGGCGTGGCCGCACTGACCATTGGTGGCTGCCGTTTTACCGGCGTAGAGCTTCGCCGGCTGCTGGAACTAAATTCCACAGCATTTTCTGTAACCCTAAAACCGGACGGCATTGTGCTGACAACATGGGGACACGGGCACCGTGTGGGGATGAGCCAGTATGGCGCGGACGCCATGGCTCTGGCAGGAAATTCCTTTGCGCAGATTCTTTTGTATTATTATCAAGGGACAAGAATTGACAAAACCGACGCCTTAGGATAGAATGTATCAAAAATGCAGAATTAAGAGGTGAGTATTTTGCCTATTCGGATTCCCAATGATCTGCCTGCTGCAGCGGCTCTTCAGCAGGAGAATATATTTGTTATGCAGCAGGATCGGGCTATCACCCAGGATATTCGTCCCCTGGAGATCGTTTTGCTGAATTTGATGCCCACAAAGATCGTTACCGAAACACAGCTGAGCCGTCTGCTGGGCAATACGCCTCTGCAAGTAAATCTGGAACTGATGCATACCACATCTCACCAGCCGAAAAACGTGCCGGCAGATCATATGCTTTCTTTCTATAAAAGCTTTGAGGATTTAAAGCATCGAAAGTTTGACGGCATGGTAATTACCGGCGCGCCGGTGGAATTGATGCCTTTCGAGGATGTGGACTACTGGCCGGAGCTTTGCGAGATTATGGAATGGAGCAAAACCCATGTCCATTCCACTTTCCATATTTGCTGGGGTGCTCAGGCGGGACTTTATTACCACTATGGAATCAATAAACATACCATGGAGGAAAAGCTGTTCGGAGTATTTCCGCATACGGCAGACTATAAGCGCGCTATCTTGCTTCGGGGTTTTGATGACACCTTCTGGGTGCCTCATTCCCGGCATACTACGGTGGACCGGGCGGATATTGAGGCGGTGCCGGAATTGAAGATCATCGCTTCTTCGGAAAAAGCAGGCGTGTATGCGGTAATGAATAAGGGAGGCCGCCAGATCTTTGTGACAGGTCATTCCGAGTACGATCAAGACACACTGAACCGGGAATATCTGCGGGATAAGAATCAAGGACTTCCCATTCATGTGCCGGAGAATTATTTTCCGGATGACGATGATACCAAAGAACCCATTGTTCGCTGGCGCAGCCACGCAAACCTTTTGTTCTCCAACTGGCTCAATTACTTTGTTTACCAGACAACGCCTTACGATATTATGTCCATTGGTGAAAAATAAACGGAAACGGCACCTGTTTTTAACAGGTGCCGTTTTGCGTTTCCGTTCAGCGGTAAAAAGCGTTTCCGCCGATAAACTCCCGAACCAAGCTGGTGGGAGGGATCTCATCGTCCACATCCGCCTCCCGGATGAAGTTCAGAATTTTTACGATGGCCTGGACACTGTCATAGCTGGGATCCTCTGGGGGAACTTGCGTCAGCAAGGGGAAAATGTGTTTCTTCAGCACCGCCAGTTCATACAGCGTAGAACTGTTAAAGATGATATCAGCGCCTTCCTGGAAGGGGAAGATCCATAATTTTTCCCCGCGGCGCACCAGATCCCACATGGCGATGGTCCCTTCTACAGAGGTCCCCCGGGTCTCGTAGTCACGGACGATTCGCCGGAGCAGGCGAAGAAGGCTTGTGGGGATGCGGTTGTGGTCGTCCAGATTCAGCGGCAGCAGGGGACTGACATACATTCTGAAAATTCGGTTACGGTCCAGCTCCGGTGGAAGGAGTACCGGGTTCAGAGCGTGCAGACCCTCAATGATGATAACAGAATTATCACGAAGCTGCAAAGTATGTCCGCGATACCGGCGTTTGCCGGCTTTGAAATCAAAACTGGGCAGTTCCACCGATTGCCCGGACAACAGCTGTACCAGATGCTCACCAAAGAGCGGGGTATCGATGGTGTTGATGTGCTCAAAATCCCTTTTTCCATCCGGACCAACCGGGATAAGATCCCGGTCGATATAGTAATCGTCCAAGCTTAACAAAACCGGGTCTTTTCCGTGTACTTTCAGCTGCGTAGCAAGACGGTTGGCAGAAGTGGTCTTTCCCGAGGAACTCGGGCCAGCCAGCATCACAGCCTGCGCATTTCTCTGGCAGATCATATCTGCAACTTGCGAATACCGCTTTTCGTGAAGCGCTTCGTTGACACGGATCAGATCCCGAATCTGTCCGCTTTCCACCAGTCGGTTCAGATCGGAAGCAGTCTGGCATTTCATCAGCTCACACCAACGCTCGCCCTCGGTGCATACCGAAAGGAAGTTTGGCATGTCCTGATATTCCGCAACCTGGTCGGGGTTGGTGTCTTCCGGGAAAATAAACAGAAAACCGTCCTGTGCTTCCCGGATGTCCCAAACCCGGAGAAAACCGGTGGAAGGTGCCATTTCTCCGTAATAATAGTCGGCAAAATCTCCGTGGGTATACACATCGAAGTAGGGGAGCGGACGCCAGCGGAGAAGCTGGGCTTTATCTTGCTGCCCCTTGGCGGAAAAATAATGAATGGCTTCCTCGGTTTGCCAACGGCAACGCTGCAGTGGGATATCCTGGGCAACCAGAGCCTTTACATGTGCTTTTAGCTTTTGGGCGGAGAAATCCTCTGCGTCACGCACACGAACATAGAGACCGGAGCCAACGGTACAGTCCATTCTGGCATGCGCCTGCGGCCAAAGCTGCTCCAATGCCAGGAACAGGACGAATTGGGCGGTGCGGGTGTAGGCATCCTTGCCGGTGGGGTCGCTGTAGCGCAGCAGCTTTACCACACCGCCGGAGGCGGCCATGGCACGACGCATGGAGCTGCTCTCCGTGGCTGACTCTTGCTTGCGGACGGGGATATAGTTCAAGGTGAAGACCTCACCGGCAATTTTGGCAGCCAGCGGGTCAAGGGAAAGCTTTCCTGTCAGCAGTCCAAGTGTTTTTATGGCATCCAGTAAGGATTGCCCGGGCTGTACGGTGATTTTTCTGCCGTCGATGGTCAATTCCATAAGCTGCCTCCTTTTTACATTCTGCCGCAAATAGGATATGCGGAGCGGGATAATTTCTTTCTGAAAATTATACTACATTTTTCATCATTGCGCAAGGCTTGTAAGATTTCCACTATTGGAGTTACGGCACGGGCAATCTTTTAAAATTCCAGGGAAAGTATTGCATAAAAGGGAAAATGGTGGTATAATATTAAAAATTATCATGGATATGTATGGATAGAGGATAAAATATGGGAGAACCGCAATATCGGTTAGAGGGGATCGTCCACACCCGCACGGAGCAAATGGAAGATTTTGAAGGCCCTCTGGATGTCATATTCCTGCTGCTTAGCAAAAACAAAATAGAGATTCAGGATGTTTCTATCACCGCCATTCTGGAGCAATACCTTGCCTATCTGGAGGAAATGAAACGTCTGGATATGGAGATCGCCAGTGAGTTTATCACCATGGCGTCTCATTTGATGCTCATTAAGACGAAGATGCTCCTTTCCGCAGCGGAACAGGCGGAAGCAGAAAGTGAATTGGATATTCTTCGTCAGTCTCTGATCGAGCGGCAGCGCAAAGAGGCTATGGAGCAGATCCGCACCGCCATTACCTGGTTAGAACCCCGTAATGAGATCGGCCGCTGTCTGTTTACCAAAGAACCGGAACCGCTGCCTAAGGAGCAGTCCTACCGTTATCAGCATGAAACCGCGGATCTTTTGCGGGCGCTGGACAATATTTCCGAACGGAATCAAAGAAGATTGCCACCCCCTACGGTGAATTTTAAGGGCATCGTAGGCCGTGAGCGGTATCCTGTCGGTAAAAAGACCGGCGAGATCCTGCGGCGGCTGATTCTGCGTGGCGTGGAACGACTCAAAAATCTTTTTAAGGGTAATAAAACCCGTTCTGAGATCGTGGCGACGTTTATTTCTGTACTGGAAATGTGCAAAACAGGCTCTGTTTCGCTGGAGGACGATATTTCCGGCGAGAATCCCAATATTCGTTTGGTGGATGAAGCCAAAGTCAATCTGGAGGTGAAAGACGATGGATTCGAATGAATTGCAAAGAGCGATCGAAGCGGTGCTTTTCGCGGCCGGAGAGCGGATCGAGATCAGCCGGCTGTCGGAAGTGCTGGAGGCAGATCCCGATGAGATCATAAAGGCTGCGGATGCCCTCGCCAACAGTTTAGCTTTTGAGCGTCGGGGAATCCGGATCTTAAAATTGGAGGACGGATACCAGATGGTTTCCTCCGGTGAGATGGCAGACTATGTCACCAAGGCGCTGGAGACCCGGAAGCCTCCGAAACTATCGTCTTCCCAGCTGGAGACCTTGACGATCATCGCTTATTATCAGCCTGCTACAAAAGCGGTGGTGGAGCAGATTCGCGGCGTAGACAGCTCTTACTCCGTTGGCGCTTTGCTGAACAAAAAACTCATCGAGGAAGCGGGACGCTTGAATGTTCCCGGCAGACCCATTCAGTATAAAACGACACCGGATTTTCTTCGTACTTTCGGCTTGCAGACTCTGGAGGACTTGCCGCCCATTGAAAAGGTGAACTTTGGAGAACCTTTGGAACAGGAAACGGAGCAGCTGCAGATCCAGACTGAGGAGACCGAAGCGCAATAAATATTAATTTTAACTTCTAATTAAGGCGGTGCAGTATAATGAGCCAGAAAATACCTAATATGTTGGAAAATACTGTTGCAAAGATTCGTGAGATGCTGGACGCGAATTCTGTCATTGGCGATCCTATCACCACAGCAGACGGTGTAACGATCATTCCTGTTTCCAAGGTCAGTGTTGGCTTTGGCGGCGGCGGCAGTGACTATGTTTCCAAGAATGAGAACAAGCAGGAAAATCCCTTTGGTGGCGGCGCTTTTGGCGGTGTCAAGGTGACTCCCATTGCATTTTTGATTATTAAAGAGGGGACTGTACGGATGCTTCCTGTTGCGGTTCCTGCCAGCACCACGGCTGACCGGATCGTGGAACAGGTTCCCGATCTGCTGGAGCAAATTGCTTCGTTTATTGATTCCAGAACGAAAAAAGACGCTGAATAATTCGTTGCCGCCCCGGAAAAGCTATCCGTGGGTGAGAAAAGATGAAACGTATTTTTTCCGGGACGGTGGCTGTTCTCATGGCCACCGTTCTGATTTTTCCGTGCGGCGCGCGGGCAATTTCAGCCCGGAAGGCTGTGCTCATGGATGCGGATACCGGCAGGCTTTTGTACGAAAAGGACGCGGATAGCCGCAGCCTGATCGCCAGCACCACCAAGATCATGACGGCATTGCTGATTTGTGAGCAGTGTAATGTGCTGGATAGGATGAAGATTCCGGCGGAAGCGGTGGGGATCGAAGGATCTTCCATGTATCTGCAGGAGGGAGAGGTTCTGACACTGCAGGAGCTGCTGTACGGCTTGATGCTTTCTTCCGGAAACGATGCTGCCGTAGCATTGGCGATCTACTGCGGCGGTACGGTAGAAGGATTTGTCCAGCTGATGAATGACAAGGCTTTCCGATTGGGATTGCAGGGAACGCATTTTGAGAATCCTAACGGACTGGATAGTCCCAACCATTATTCAACCGCAAGAGATTTGGCGGTACTGACTGCCTATGCTATGCAAAACCCGATTTTTTATCAGACGGTTTCTACGAAAACCGTGCGCATCGGCAGCAGGAGTTTACAAAATCATAATAAGCTTTTGTGGCGTGTAGATGGCGCAGACGGTGTAAAAACGGGGTATACCCGTGCTGCCGGGCGGGTGCTGGTGTCCAGCGCGACCCGGCAGGGCAGGCGGTTGATTTGCGTCACCATAAATGACGGCAATGACTGGCAGGATCACAGCAAACTGCTGGAAGATGGGTTTTGCCGATATACACCGAAGCAGATCGTACAGCAGGGAGATTGCCTGGGAACGGTTTCTGTTTTAGGCGGTGACTCGGAGCGGGTACAGCTGTTGGCGGCGGAGGAATTTGTATACCCCTTATCCTCGGAGGAGGATCCCGAGATTCTTTTGACCGGGCCGGGCTTTGCTTTTGCGCCGGTGGTACAAGGACAAGAGGCAGGTTTTGCTTATATCTGCCTGGACGGTAAAGCTGTTGGAAAAGTCAGCTTGATCTACGGACAGACTGTGGAGTATGAAAAGGTCCAGAAACGAAGCTTCTGGGAAAGGTTATTTGGAGGAACATCATGACGCAGCGATTACAGAAAATACTGTCTGCCAGGGGTGTTGCCTCCCGGCGTAAGGCGGAGGCGCTTCTCCAGGCAGGCAGGATCACCGTAAATGGGCGGATCGCCTCCCTGGGCGAAAGCGCTGACCCGGAAATTGACCGTATACTGGTGGACGGGGAAGAACTTCCGTCTCCCGGAAAAGCGGTATACATTATGCTCAACAAACCTCGGGGTTATGTGACCACACTCAGCGATGAGAAGGGACGGCCTACAGTCGCCCAGTTAGTGGAGGATTGTGGTGTTCGGGTCTATCCTGTGGGAAGGTTGGACTATGATTCAGAAGGCTTGCTGCTGCTGACCAATGACGGGGCTTTTGCCAACCGTCTAATGCACCCCAAACAGGAGATTTCCAAGGTCTATGAGGTGTGGGTGACCGGATATCATGAAGCGGCGCCGGCGCTTTTGAGACGCCCTATCGAACTGGATGGTTACCGTATCCGTGTACCCAAGGTGAAGCTGCTGCGAGCAGAGGGGAACACAGCGAAGTTCCTGGTGACGATCCATGAGGGGCGCAACCGTCAGATTCGCAGAATGTGCGAGGCCGCCGGTATGCAGGTTACCCGACTGCGGCGAATCCGGGAAGGGGATTTGACCCTTGGAGGTTTACAGACAGGCACATGGCGGTACTTAACAGAGGAAGAATTGGTGGGGTTATAAAGACCCCACCAAAAATTTTGCAATTTTTCCTGCTTCTTCTTGCAAAAATGCAGGAAACCTGTTATGATAAAAAATAATATATATATAATTTATTCTACTTAAAAATGGGGAGAATGCCATGTATCAGGACATTTTAATGCTTTTGCAGAATCATGCGCCGAATTTTTCCAAAGGACAGCGGTTGATTGCGCGCTATATTACGGAATCCTACGATAAGGCGGCTTTCATGACAGCAAGCCGTTTGGGTAAAACCGTTGGCGTTTCGGAATCTACCGTTGTTCGTTTTGCGGTGGAACTGGGTTTTGACGGATATCCAAGCTTACAAAAGGCAATGCAGGAAATGGTAGTCAATCGGTTGACCTCGGTGCAGCGCATTGAAGTGACCAAAGACCGTATTGGCGATCAGGATGTGCTTTCTATGGTGCTGCAGGCGGATATGGACCGGCTGCGTCAAACAGGAGAAACGGTAGACAGGAAAGAGTTCCGGGCTTCGGTAGATGCTATTTTGAATGCGCGCAGAGTGTATATTTTAGGTGTACGGTCCACAGCTGTGCTGGCCAATTTCCTGGGCTATTATCTGAACTATATGTTTCGGGATGTGCATGTGGTCACCGCTTCGGGTATGAGTGAAATGTTTGAGCAGATCGTAGGCGTTGGTCCCGGGGATGCGGTAATTGCCTACAGCTTTCCCCGGTATTCTACTACCACGGTTAAGGGCGTCCAGTATTGCCGCAGCACAGGCGCAACGGTGGTTGGTCTGACAGACAGCCGGGTATCACCTTTGGGGCAGAACTGTGACCATGTTCTGGTGGCAAAGGGGGATATGGTATCTTTGGTGGATTCCCTGGTGGCGCCTATGAGTGTTACCAATGCGTTGATCGTTGCCATCGCAGCCCAAAAGGAGAAGGAGCTGGCAAAGACCTTCAATAATTTGGAGCATATCTGGGAAGAATACAATGTCTATGAAAAGCAGGGCGAAGCATGATAAGCTATGATGGAATTGTAGTTGGCGGCGGACCTGCCGGTATGTTTGCCGCCATTACAGCAGCGCGCCGCGGCGCCCGGGTCTTGTTGCTGGAAAAGAATAACTGTTTAGGCAAGAAGCTGCTGATCACCGGAAAAGGCCGCTGCAATGTGACCAACGATTGCACAGAGCAGGAGGTCCTGCAAAATATTCCCCGAAACGGCCGTTTTCTCTACAGCGCTATGACAGCCTGTCCGCCGTCAGCGGTGATGCGTTTTTTTCAGGAGCTGGGTTGCCCATTGAAAACAGAACGGGGAAACCGGGTCTTTCCGGTTACAGACCGCTCTCAGTCTGTTTTGGATTGCCTGGAAAGAGAACTCCGCAACCAAAATGTCACAGTGAAAACGCAAAGAGTTCAGAGGATCCTTCAGGAAAACGGTGTTGTGACCGGCGTGGAGACCCATCAACAAAAGATTTATGCGGATTGGGTGATCCTAGCCACAGGTGGCTTGAGTTACCCCACCACCGGCTCTACCGGAGACGGTTTTGAGATGGCCAATGCCCTGGGTCACACAGTAACACCAACAGAGGGGTCTTTGGTCCCTCTGGAAGCAGACGGTACGGACTGCCAGGATATGCAAGGGCTCAGCCTGCGCAATGTTGGTGTGAGGCTGCTCAGCGCAAAAGGGAAGCTGTTATACAAGGACTTTGGGGAATTGCTGTTTACCCATTTTGGCGTATCCGGCCCCACCGTGCTCAGCGCCAGCGCGCATCTGAAAGGCGATGGCTGCCGCCTTGTGATCGATTTGAAGCCGGCGTTGGAGGAAAACAAGCTGGATGGTCGTATCCTGCGGGATCTGGAGATGTATCAGAACCGTTCTATGGAAAATGCATTGACGGATCTGTTGCCCCGATCCATGATTCCTGTGGTGCTGCGCCGGGCGCAGATCGATCCTGTGATGCAGGCTAACAGCCTCACTAAGCAAAAAAGAAGAGAGCTGGTCCAGCTTCTCAAGGCCTTTGAGGTGGATATCCTTGGAAAAAGGCCGATCGCAGAGGCGATCATAACCTCCGGGGGAATCAAGGTTTCCCAGATCGATCCTAAAACTATGGAGTCCAAACTGGTTAAGGGACTATACTTTGCCGGAGAAATGATAGACTGTGATGCTTATACCGGCGGCTTTAATCTACAGATCGCCTGGGCGACTGCTAGGGCAGCTGGCATGGCGGTAAAAACCGCCATTGACAAACCTGCACGGATGTAATAAAATACTTTAAGATAGTGTATAAACAAAAATTGGAGGGTTTAGTATGTACGAAAAACTGGTTTCCTATGCAGCCAAACAGCTGGAGCTGGATGCTGCGGAGATTACTCCTGAAAGCACTTTCGAAAGCCTCGGTATTGATTCGTTGGATATTGTGGAAATGATCATGGATCTGGAAAGCGAACTGGGTGTCGAGCTGGATCTGGAAGATCAGCGGATCACCACCTTTGGTGAACTGGCTGAGTTTATCGACGCCAAGATCAACTGATTTTAATCAAATATCCTTGTTGCAGCGACTGGCTTGTAACAAGGTCGCACTAGTCGGGGAGATAGCGGTGCCCTGTACCTGCAATCCGCTATAGCAGGGGTGAATTCCTACACCCGGGCTTGTCTGAGTGCCGTCTGGTCGGTGTAAGCGGTGTTGAAGGACCGGTCTTACGCAACGAGATCCCGTGAACCATGTCAGGTGGGGAACCAAGCAGCATTAAGCGGATCTTCTCGTGTGCCGTGGGGTTGCCGTTCCTGAGCTGGCTGCACCGGTTCCGGGTATTCAGCAGGTTCAAATGTGGGTGTGCGATCTTGTTATGAGCCAGTCCTTGCTTTTAAATGCTTATGGAAAGGGGGAGGTTACGATGGTGTACCAGGCATTATACCGGAAGTACCGTCCGCAAACATTTGATGACGTATCCGGCCAGTTGGCAGTGACACAAACACTGAAGACGCAGCTTATTAGCGGAAAAATGAGCCATGCCTATCTGTTTACCGGTTCTCGCGGCACAGGTAAAACCAGCTGCGCAAAAATTCTGGCAAAGGCGGTAAACTGTCTGAATCCGCATGACGGAAACCCCTGTAATTGCTGTGAGGCTTGTTTGGCTATCGATTCCGGCGCCTGTATGGATGTTCTGGAAATTGACGCAGCCTCCAATAACGGTGTAGATAATGTCCGTGACCTGCGGGATGACGCTATTTATACGCCATCTCAGGTGCGGATGCGAGTGTATATCATTGACGAGGTACACATGCTTTCCATTTCGGCATTCAATGCGCTGCTGAAGATCATTGAAGAGCCGCCGGAGCACCTGCTGTTCATTTTGGCTACCACGGAACTGCACAAGGTTCCTGCAACCATTTTGTCCCGTTGTCAGAGGTTTTCGTTCCGCAGACTCTCTCAGGAGGATATTGCCGCGCGGCTTCAGTATGTTGCTTACCAGGAGAATATTGATTTGGATGAAAGTGCCGCAAAGGTTTTGGCGCGGATGGCAGATGGTGGCATGCGTGACGGCCTCAGTCTTTTGGATCAATGCGCCTCGGCAACAGCCGGTGAGTTGACTGCAGAAAAGGTTTATGCCTGTTTGGGAATTGCCGGAGAACAAAAATGCGGTGAAATGATGGCTTACGTAGCTTCTCATAATACCCGTGGGGCATTGGAGCTTTTCAACCGTCTTTATGCCGACGGCAAAGATCTTGGTTCGCTGCTGGATGAACTGGCTTGCCTTGCCCGGGATCTTTTGGTAATGAAGACAGCGCCGGACAGTGCTGTGTCAATGCTTTCCGGGGTCGTGCAGGATCAACAGGCTGCTACGTTGGCGGCTGCGTTCTCTACCGGTGAATTGGTTCGGATTATGGAGCAGCTGGAAAGGACCATGCAAGGTTTTACCCGCACCGCCAGCCGCCGTGTGGATGCAGAGCTATGTATCATCAGCCTTTGTCAACCGGAGTTGCAGTTGGATGCCAAATCGTTAAATGCGCGTCTGACCAGGCTGGAAGAACAGGTCAAAAGCGGAACATTCGTTTCGACCGTCCCAGAAGCGGCGCGGCAGCTGCCTATTGAGGAACCTCCGGCGCACACAGATCTGGATGTACCTCCGGAAGAAGTATCAGAACCTGAAATTCCTGCAGAGGATGCGCCGGTTGGTTTTTGGACAGAGCTTGTCGCTGCCATTCGCCAGGAGCTGGGACCTCCTATTTCCGGGTTCTTTGTAACCACACCCAGCGCCCCGGTGCAGGGTGTCCTGCGGGATGGAAAAGTTGTTTTAAAATGTACCAACAGCTTTACTCTGGAAATGGTTAACAAACCGGAGATCCTGTCTCTTGTGGGCAGAAAAGCTTCTGCGATTTTAAACCGCCCTGTATCCGCTGCAGCGGAGGATGCGTCCGTTTCCGGACGCAGTAATCCCCGTATGGAACAGCTTATGGATTTTGGACGCACCCATAGCAATATAGTCAATATCAAAGACCGTTAAGATAGGAGTAATATCATGGCAAAGAATACTTTTCGTGGAATGCCCGGCGGTATGAACCAGGCAGCGATGATGAAACAGGCGCAAAAAATGCAGCAGGAAATGATCCGGATGCAGCAGGAACAGGAAAGCAAGACTTATTCCAGTACCTCCGGCGGCGGTATGGTCACGGCTACAGTCAATGGTAAGCACGAACTGGTGGATCTGCAGATCAAGCCGGATGCAGTAGACCCTGATGATGTGGAAATGCTGCAGGACATGGTAATCGCCGCTGTAAATGAGGCCATGCGCGCAGCGGACACGGATGCTGCAAACAACATGTCCCGGCTGGCCGGTGGGCTGAATCTTGGCGGCTTATTCTAAGGAGGCACCATGCTGTATTTTCCCGCTGCGTTGCAGGAACTGACAGACCAGTTTGCCAGACTTCCCGGTATTGGCGGAAAGACTGCACAGCGTCTGGCGTTTTATGTACTGAACCTGCCGATGGAAGAGGCAGAAAACTTTGCGAATGTGATCTTAACCGCAAAAAATACCATCCATACCTGCCCGGTATGCCAGAACCTGACTGACCGGGAGGTGTGTCCCATCTGTGAGGATGACACGCGTGATAAGCAGGTTATCTGTGTGGTTGCAGAACCCAGAGATGTGGTCGCTATGGAGCGCAGCCGTGAATTTTCCGGTGTATACCATGTTTTGCACGGTGTGATCTCGCCGCTGAATCATGTTACCCAGGATGATATCCGAATTCGTGAGCTGCTGATGCGTGTGGGCACCGGTGAGGTCCGGGAGGTAATCATGGCTACCAATCCTGACACAGAGGGGGAAGCCACGGCTATGTATATTTCCCGTCTTTTGCGGCCTATGGAGGTCAAGGTGACCCGGTTGGCCTATGGCGTTCCTGTGGGCAGCCAGCTGGAATATGCCGACGAGGTGACCCTTTCCCGTGCGTTGGAAGGCAGACAGGAAATTTAAGTCTCATAAGAAAATGCCGCACGCCCCAAAAAGGGAGTGCGGCTGTTTTCTGCTATTCATTTTCCAGGAAAGCCAGGGTTTGGTAGTCAAGATAAACGGTTTTATCTTGGGAAATACCCATGGTGACCCGTTGACATTTTACTTCCCAAACCTGCAAATTTTTGCATGTTGTAGAGCGAATTTGGAAAACATGATTCCAACTGCGGCCTTCCATAAACTTATCTTCACGAACAAAACGGATCAGTTCCAAACGGCGAAAATCGTATGCCGGGAACGCATTGCGGATGGTATGCTCAAAAAGGATCTGGGCATCGCGTACAGAGCCAAAATCAAAAGTATTTCGAATGGTTGCGCTGTAATCTACCATCAGGCATCCTCCCTTGATTATAATTTGGCGTAGGTTTTGTCCAGAAAACGCTGTGACTGAACCAAAAAACGCTTGTGTGTTGCGGTACCGATGGGGCCGGCCTCGTCAAAAGCCTGGATCTGGAAGGTGATTTGTTTGCCCTCTACAGCTGTAACTTCCGCTTCAGCCCAGACCTCCAGACCAACGGGGGTAGCGGACAAATGCTGCAGATTCAGTTCGGTGCCAACGGTAGTTTCTGTTTCGGAAAGACCGGAAGCGATGGCTTCACAGGCAGCGCCTTCCATAAGCGCAGCCATGCAGGGGGTTGCGTATACCAAAAGGCTGCCGGAACCTACCTCCAGAGCGGTGTCCTCCTTTTCTACCACGGTGGATACTTTACCTTTCATGCCAATTTCAACAACCATAGTTACCTCCTTAGAGTTCGTTATGGTTACTATAGCTTAAATTTAAACATGCGTCAACATTTGGTTGCATTTTTCTCCACAGAGTCTTATAATATAAAAAAATACTGGAGGTGCATATGATGAACGAAAGCAGTAAATTAAATATGACCATGCTTTGCGATTTTTATGAGCTTACCATGGGACACGGATATTTTGAAAAAGGCTATCGGGAGCGGATCGTATATTTTGATCTATTCTTCCGACGCTGTCCTGACGGCGGTGGCTTTGCCATTGCTGCCGGCTTGGAGCAGGTGATTGACTATATTCAGAATTTGCATTTTTCCGAAGAAGATATTGCATACCTGCGGGGCAGAAAGATTTTCTCCGAGGAATTTCTGGAGTATCTGGCGAACTTCCGTTTTACCGGTGACATTTGGGCAATTCCGGAAGGCACACCCGTATTCCCGAAAGAACCCATCATTACTGTCCGTGCGCCTGCGATCGAGGCGCAGCTGATCGAAACCTTTTTGCTCCTGTGTGTAAACCATCAGAGCTTGATCGCCACTAAGGCGAACCGTGTGGTTCGCGCGGCGCAGGGAAGAACGGTGTTGGAGTTCGGCTCCAGACGGGCCCAGGGCGCAGACGCGGCGATTTTAGGCGCCCGTGCGGCGTATATTGGCGGCTGCCATGGCACAGCCTGCACAATTTCGGATCAGCTGTACGGTGTCCGCGCCGGCGGCACCATGGCCCATGCCTGGGTGCAGATGTTTGATACGGAATATGAGGCGTTCAAGGCATATTGTGAAATGTATCCGGAGAATCCCACCTTGTTGGTAGATACCTATAACACCTTGAAATCCGGTATTCCCAATGCGATCCGCGCATTCAACGAAGTGCTCAAACCTAAGGGCATTACCAAATGCGGGATTCGTCTGGATTCCGGCGACATGGCATATTTGACCCGGAAGGCGCGGCAAATGCTGGACGATGCCGGTTGGACAGAGTGTAAGATCTCTGTGTCCAATTCTTTGGATGAATATATTATCCAGGACCTGCTGCGCCAGGGCGCTCAGATCGATATGTTTGGTGTGGGTGAGCGGTTGATCACAGCCCGGTCTGAGCCTGTCTTCGGCGGTGTTTATAAGCTGGTCGGTGTGGAACAGGCGGACGGAACTGTCATGCCGAAAATCAAAATTTCGGAAAATGTGGGCAAGATCACCAATCCCCATTTCAAAAAGCTGTACCGTTTCTTTGGCAATGACACCGGCAAAGCGATCGCGGACTATCTGTGCGTCTACGATGAAACTGTGGACGACTCCCAGGACATGGAGATCTTTGACCCGGATGCAACCTGGAAGAGAAAGACGGTCTATAACTTCACCGCCAAAGAACTGCAAGTGCCCATCTTCCAGAACGGTAAGCTTGTCTATCAATGTCCCAGCTTGGAAGAAGTTCGCAGCTATTGCTTAGACCAGGTGGATAAGCTGTGGGACGAGGTGAAGCGCTTTGATAATCCCCATACCTACTATGTAGACCTGAGCCAAAAGCTGTATGACATTAAGATCCAACTGCTGAAAAACAATGCAAAGGGATAATTCCTCTTTCCCGGTTGCCTTTGGCGGCATCCTGGCAGCGTTAGCGGTGGTCATTATGTGCCTGGGGACTTTGATCCCCGTGGCAACGTTTGTATGTCCGATGCTTTGTATTTTGCTGGCAAAGGTCGTTTTAGGACAGTGTGGCGGTAAGATTGCTCTGGCTTGGTACGGCGTTGTCTGTTTACTCAGTTTGCTGTTGGCGCCGGATAGGGAGGCAGCCGCGGTTTTCACCGCCCTTGGATATTATCCCGTGATAAAGCCAAAGCTGGAGCGGTTACCTCTTAGTTGGCTTTGGAAGGGACTTCTGTTCAATGCCGTGATCCTTTCGCTGTATTGGCTGTTAACGCATCCATTTGGTATGGCGCAGCTTCTTCAGGAGTTTGCCCAGATGGGCACGGTGATGACCCTGTTTACACTGGTTCTCGGTAATGTATGCTTCTTTCTTATGGACCGAGTGCTGAATAAGCGCTTCCGGTTCAGGAGGTAGCTTGTGGACGAAAAATGGTCAGTTTATATCCTGCGGTGTTGTGATGGAAGTCTCTACACCGGAATTGCTAAGGATGTGCCGGCAAGGCTGGAGATGCACCGCAGAGGAAAGGGCGCAAAGTATACCCGCGGCAGAGGTCCGTTGGTACTAGTCTATACAGAAGTCTGTGAAAGCAAATCGATTGCTTTAAAACGGGAGTTGTCTATTAAGGCGCTGCCGCGAGAAGAAAAAATGAAACTTATAACACGATCGGCTGTGCGGTAGCACAGCCGATCGTTTTCGTTATACACGTTGTTCGCAGTAAATGCAGCGGTGAATATTCTCTTCGGCATCTGTGAGCCGGGAAAGCTGTGGCAGCTCCTGCTCCACAGCGGAAATGCATTTGGGGTTGCTGCAGATTTTGTCAGAAACCAGACCGGAGGTATCAAAGGCAGCCTTTGTGGGGTCCTTGGCTTCCTCCAGAAGCTTCAAAATCAGAGCCATGCGCATATACTTGCCGTTGAGTGCCTGGCGGAAATAGGCGGCTCTGGGATCTTCATCCACCTTGACACTGATCTCATTGACACGGGGCAGGGGATGCATGACGCACATTTTCTCTTTGGCCAGCTGCATCTTCTGGGTGTCAAGGATATAGCTGTCCTTCAGGCGCTCATACTCCTGGGGATCTTCAAAACGCTCCCGCTGGATTCTGGTCATATACAGAACATCCAGCTGAGGCATAGCTTCTTCCAAAGAGGTGGTTTCGGTGTAGGGGATCTGGTGCTTCTCCAGAACATTATAGCGGATAAAGCCGGGAACCTTCAGTTCCTTCGGAGAGATAAGGACGAATTTGACACCGGTGTAGCGGCTCATAGCTTCAATGAGAGAGTGGACTGTCCGTCCGTATTTCAAATCGCCGCACAAACCAATGGTCAACCCGTCCAGGCGGCCCAGTTCCCGGGAGATGGTCAGCAAATCCGCCAAGGTTTGGGTTGGGTGGTTGTGACCGCCATCACCGGCGTTGATGACCGGAATGGAGGCTGCCTGGGATGCCACAAAAGGCGCGCCTTCCCGGGGATGTCGCATAGCGATGATGTCCGCGTAGCAGGATACGATCTTTGCGGTATCTGCCACACTCTCGCCCTTGGATGCGGAGGAAGAAGAGGCTTCACTGAAACCCAGAACAGTACCGCCCAGCTCCAGCATAGCTGCTTCAAAGCTCAGGCGAGTCCGGGTAGAGGGTTCAAAGAACAGGGTAGCCAGCTTCTTATGCTTACAGCTGTCCCAATATTTATCAGGGTGAGCAATGATATCCTTAGCGGTGGCAATGAGCTGATCCAGCTCTTCCACACTCAGTTCCAGAATACTGATCAGACTTCTCATATTATTTCGCTCCGTTTACAGCCAGATAGTTTTTGATTCTGGTGACATTTTCTTTGTTGGCAGGGTCTTCCTCCAGATATTCGATAATGTCATAGACATCCACGACAGAGTATACAGGGAAACCGAACTGTTCTTCGATCTCCTGCATTGCGCCCTTGTCTGTCTGACCCTTTTCCTTCCGGTCCACCATGATGAAAGTAGCGATGACCTTGGTGCCGTCCAGATGCTTTAATATCTCCATGCTCTCACGAATGGCCGTGCCGGCAGTGATGACATCCTCAATGATGACGATCTCTTCACCGGACTGGGGAACGTAGCCCACAAATGTGCCGCCTTCGCCATGATCCTTTACTTCCTTGCGGTTAAAGAAGAAAGGAACATTCAGTCCGTTCTTGGACAGGGCAACGGCAGCGGAGATGGACAGGGAAATACCCTTGTAAGCAGGGCCGTAGAGAACAGCTTCCTTTTTGCCCAACTTATCAAAGTAAGCCTTGGCATAGAATTCGCCCATCTTGGTGATCTGGTCGCCGGTTTTGATCATGCCGGCGTTGACAAAGTAAGGAATCTTGCGGCCGGACTTGGCGGTGAAATCGCCAAACTTCAGAACACCGGCATCCTGCAGAAATTCAATAAATTCTCTTTTGTAGGCTTCCATTTTCTATCTCCTTAGTCACAAAATTCAGCGACGCAGCGCTCGTATGCAGCCACGGGGTCAGCAGCAGCGGTAATGGGGCGGCCAACCACGATGTAGTCAGAACCGATCTGCTTGGCAGCGGCGGGGGTCATGACACGCTTCTGGTCACCCACATCGCCATCAGCGAAGCGGACACCGGGGGTCACGGTCAGGAAGTTCTTGCCGCACTTGTCATGCACCTTGCCGGCTTCCAGAGGGGAGCAGACGATGCCGTCCAGACCGGCATTTTTGGCGGTTTCCGCGTAGTGCATCACCACTTCGTCAATGGGGGCATGGATCATCAGATCCCGCTCCAAAGTCTCCTGGTCGGTGGAGGTCAGCTGGGTCACGGCGATCAACAGGGGACGGGTGCCGTCCTCCCGGGTCAGCCCTTCCAGAGCGCCTTGCATCATAGCAGTCGCGCCGGCGGCATGGAGGTTGGTGATATCCACATCCAGATTCCGCAGAACGGCCATTGCCTTTTTAACAGTGTTGGGAATGTCATGGAGCTTCAGGTCCAAAAAGATCTTGTGACCACGGGCCTTGATTTCCCGGACAATGCTGGGGCCTTCCGCGTAGTACAGCTCCATGCCGATCTTGACAAAGGGCTTCCGGCCGGTGAACTTGTCCAGAAAAGCAAAGGTTGCCTCGGCGGAGGAGAAGTCACATGCTACAATTACGTCTTTACCCATTATTTCGCGCCTCCTATAATCTCTTCTAAGCTGTTGATACGGTACTTAGCCATGACTTCCGGCAAATCCCGGACGATATCACGGCAGATATACGGGTTAACAAGGTTTGCTGCACCCACTTCTACAGCAGTAGCGCCGGCGAGCATCATCTCAATGACGTCTTCGGCACTGGAAACACCGCCCATGCCCACCACTGGGATCTTCACGGCGTTGGCTACCTGGTAGACCATTCGCACGGCAACCGGGAAGATAGCGCTGCCGGAAAAACCGCCCATTTTGTTGGCAATGACAGGCTTTCTTGTCCGCAGGTTGATGCGCATGCCCAATAATGTATTGATCAGGCTGATGCCGTCTGCACCGGCATCCTCGCAGGCTTTTGCGATGGATACAATGTCGGTGACATTGGGGGAAAGCTTGATAATGACCGGTTTGGTTGTGACTGCTTTTACAGCGCGGGTGACTTCCGCAGCGGCTTCCGGCTGCGTGCCGAAGCTCATGCCGCCGCCGTGCACATTGGGGCAGGACACATTGACCTCCAGCCAACCTACCTGTTCTTCCTTGTCCAGTTTTGCGCAAGTGTAAGCATAGTCCTCAACAGAGAAACCGCTGACATTTGCCATAACAGGCTTATGAAAGCACGCTTTCAGCTTGGGTAATTCTTCTGTGATGACTTTTTCAACACCGGGATTCTGCAGGCCAACAGCGTTGATCATGCCGGCGGTACATTCCGCGATCCGGGGTGTGGGGTTGCCAAACCGGGGATCTTTTGTAGTGCCTTTAAAAGAGAAGGTGCCAAGCTCATTAATGTCATAGAGTTCTGCAAACTCATAGCCGTAGCCGAAGGTGCCGGAAGCAGGGATGATAGGGTTAGAAAGTTCAATACCGCAAAGATTCACATTCAGCTTTCCCATAAGATCTCCTCCTTCTTCATAACAGGACCTTCTTTGCAGATCCGCTTGTTGCCGGTGAGGGTCTTGCAGGAGCATCCCATGCAGGCACCGAAACCGCAACCCATCCGCTCCTCAAAGCTCATTTGACCGGAGGTGTTGGATGCCTTGTAGATGGCCTTCAGCATGGGTTCAGGACCGCAGGTGTAGAAGTAAGTATAGTCCATTGTTTCCAATGCGGTGGTGACAAAACCTTGGATGCCGTAGCTTCCGTCTACTGTGGTGACGGTTACATCGCAACCCAGCTTCTTGAATTCTTCTTCGTAGAAAATTTCGGACTTGGTATTAAAGCCCAGGATGACAGAAACCTTCTTGCCCTGAGCAAGGAGCTTTTTGGCAAGGTTATACAGAGGCGGCACACCAACACCGCCGCCCAGCAGTACCGGACGGTCGCCGGAAAGGGTCAGATCGTAACCGTTGCCGAGGCCGGTAAGGATATCCAGCTTTTCTCCGGCAGCTTTCCGGGACATTTGCTCTGTGCCTTTGCCAACCACCTTGTAGACAAGGGTGAGGGTGCTTTCGTCATAGTCGCATACAGAGATGGGGCGGCGCAGGTACAGTCCGTCCAGCAAAATATTGACAAACTGACCGGGGGCGGTGATGGCGGAGGTGTCTCCGCCAAGCACCATTTTATAAACGCTGTCAGTCAGCGCTTCGTTGGAATGAATGGTAAAAATACTTTGTTTCATCTTAGTACCTTAAGCGTCAATGGTGGAAATGGTCAGAGTAGTCTCTTCCAAAACGTCCAGCAAAACTTTAACAGTATCCAGAGCGGTGAACATGGTCACATTGTACTCAGTAGCCAGCTGACGGATGTGAATACCGTCGTTCTGATCAGAGCCGGGATCCCGGGTGTTGATGACATAGGCGATGTGTCCCTGCCGCAGGGCGTTGGGGATTTCCTCGCTGCCCTCGCTGATCTTGCGGAGCATATGGGTGCGGATCCCGTGTTCTTTCAGATACTTGGCGGTGCCGGCGGTAGCTTCGATGTTGAAGCCCAGGTTGTAGAAGCGGCGGATCAGCTCCAGAGCTTCCTCCTTATCCTTGTCGGCGATGGTTGCCAGAATTGTGCCGTAGTTCTGCAGATGCATACCGGAGGCCTGCAGCGCCTTATACAGAGCGCGATTCAGTGTCTTGTCGTAGCCGATGGCTTCGCCGGTAGACTTCATTTCGGGTGACAGATAGGCATCCAGACCGCGAATCTTGTTGAAGGAGAATACGGGAGCTTTGACATAGTAGCGGGACTTTTCATCGGGATAGATGTCAAACAGACCCAGCTCTTTCAAGCTCTTGCCAAGAATGACCTCGGTAGCAATGTCCGCCAGGGAGTAGCCGGTAGCCTTGGAGAGGAAGGGGACAGTACGGGAAGAACGGGGGTTGACCTCGATGATAAACACATTGTCATCCTTGTCTACGATGAACTGGATGTTGAAAAGACCCACAATGCCGATACCCAGACCCAGCTTCTTGGCGTATTGCAGGATGATACCCTTGACCTTGTTGGAGATGGAGAAGGAGGGATAGACAGAAATGGAGTCGCCGGAGTGGACGCCGGTACGTTCTACCAGCTCCATGATGCCGGGGACGAACACATTCCGGCCGTCGCAGATGGCGTCGATCTCAACTTCGCGGCCTTCGATATACTTATCCACCAGAACGGGCTTGTCCTCGTCAATTTCAACGGCGGTCTTCAGATAATGGCGCAGCTGATCCTCGTTGGCAACGATCTGCATAGCGCGGCCGCCCAAAACGAAGCTGGGACGCACCAGAACAGGATAGCCGATCTCTGCCGCTGCGGCAATGCCGTCTTCGATCTTGGTGACAGCCTGTCCCTTAGCCCGGGGAATGTTCAGCTCGTTGAGCAGATTTTCAAAAGCGTTCCGGTCCTCTGCCTTGTCGATAGCGGCGCAGTCTGTGCCGATGATCTTAACACCGCGATCTGTCAAGGGCTGCGCCAGATTGATAGCCGTCTGGCCACCCAGAGAAGCGATGACACCAATGGGCTTTTCAAACTCAATAATGTTCATCACATCTTCCGGAGTCAGAGGCTCAAAGTACAGCTTGTCAGCGGTAGTGTAGTCGGTAGAAACGGTTTCGGGGTTGTTGTTGATGATGATGGCTTCATAACCGGCGTTCTTGATGGTCATGACCGCGTGGACGGTGGAATAGTCAAACTCCACGCCCTGACCGATACGGATGGGGCCGGCACCAAGAACCACGATTTTCTTTTTGTCGGTGACGATGGATGCGTTTTCGCCGGTATAAGAGGAGTAGAAATAGGGGATATAAGCACCGGTGTGGCAGGTATCCACCATCTTAAATACGGGGAAGACCTTGTTTTCCTTACGGAAGTGATAAACATCCAGTTCGCTGCACTTCCACAGGCGGGCGATATACTTGTCGCTGAAGCCCATTTTCTTTGCCGCGATCAGTGTGTCCAAATCGCGTACATTGCCCTTTAAGGTCTCTTCCATATCCACGATCCGCTTAATGGCTTCCAGGAAGAAGGGGGTGATCTGGGTGATCTCATGGATCTTTTCTACAGAGACACCGTGGTAGATCAGCTCAGCGATAGCATAGATATTGTCATCCCGGAAGACGCTGATATACTCCAGCAGATCTTCCTTGGACATATTATCAAACTTGGGATGATAGATGTGGTTAGCGCCGATCTCGCAGGAACGGATGCCCTTGAGCAGGCACTCTTCCAGAGTAGAGCCGATACCCATGATCTCGCCGGTGGCCTTCATCTGAGTGCCTAAGGTGTTGGAAGCGGAGGTGAACTTATCGAAGGGGAACCGGGGCAGCTTGGCGATCACATAGTCCAGCTGCGGCTCAAAGGCGGCATTGGTGTTGGCGATCTTGATCTCTTCCAGCGTCATACCCACAGCGATCTTGGCGGTAACCCGGGCGATGGGATAGCCGGAAGCCTTGGAGGCCAAGGCGGAGGAGCGGGAAACCCGGGGGTTGACCTCAATGAGATAGTACTGAGAGGAGTGGGGGTCCAGAGCAAACTGGACGTTGCAGCCACCTTCGATCTTCAGTGCGCGGATGATCTTGATGGCGGAGTCGTTGAGCATCTTCTGATCTTCGGGGCTGAGGGTCATAATGGGAGCGACAACCAAAGAGTCACCGGTGTGAACGCCCACAGGGTCGATGTTTTCCATGCCGCAGATGGTGATGGCATGGTCGGTGCCGTCGCGCATGACTTCGAATTCGATCTCCTTGTAGCCCTTGACAGACTTTTCAATCAAAACCTGATGAACAGGGGAGAGGTTAAAGGCGTTGATGCCGATGTCAACCAGCTCTTCTTCGCTGTAAGCGAAGCCGCCGCCGGTGCCGCCCAGAGTGAAGGCAGGGCGCAGAACAACGGGGTAGCCGATGCGCTTGGCAGCTTCCTTGGCTTCTTCGATGGAATAGGTGATCTCAGAGGGGATGACCGGCTCGCCGATCTCCTCACAAAGCTCCTTAAACAGCTCCCGGTCTTCCGCCCGCTCGATGGATGCGCTGGAAGTACCCAACAGCTTCACACGGCACTCCTTCAGGATGCCCTTCTTTTCCAGCTGCATGGCAAGGTTCAGACCGGTCTGGCCGCCGATGCCGGGAACGATGGCGTCGGGACGCTCGTAACGAATGATCTTTGCCACATATTCCAGTGTCAAGGGTTCCATGTAGACCTTGTCGGCAATAGTAGTATCCGTCATGATGGTGGCGGGGTTGGAGTTGACCAGAACCACTTCATAGCCTTCCTCCTTCAGAGCCAGACATGCCTGCGTGCCGGCATAGTCAAACTCTGCGGCCTGTCCGATCACGATAGGGCCGGAGCCGATGATCATAATTTTCTTTAAATCTGTACGCTTTGCCATAAAAATGCCTCCATATCTATATCAAACAAATTATTTTCTCACTTTTTCCAGCCATACCAGCTTGCTGTCGCAGACCGTTGCCAGACAGCGACCGTAAACCCGCCAGCCGGAGAAGGGGGTGGACTTGCCCATGGATTGGAATTCTTCCGGTTCAATGATATAGTTCTGCCGGAGATCCCAGATGGAGAAGTCACAGCCTTGCTGAATATTAAAGCGCTTCCGGGGATTGGTAACCAGAAGTTCCATCAGCCGCTCCATGGTAATGATTCCCTCTTTGACCAGGTAGGTATACAGCAGGGGGAACGCGGTTTCCAGCCCAACGATACCGAAGCTGCTGCCGTCCAGACCTTTGCTCTTTTCTTCTTCGGAGTGGGGGGCGTGGTCGGTGGCGATCATATCAATGGTGCCGTCTATCAGACCCTCAATCAAAGCCTGTCTGTCTTCCGCGCCCCGCAGAGGGGGATTCATCTTGAAGCGGCCTTCTTCCAGCAGGAAGCTGTCGTCCATGATCAGATAGTGGGGGGCGGTTTCGCAGGTGACATTCAGGCCCTCTTTTTTCGCCTGGCGGATCAGCTCTACGCTTTCCTTAGTGGAAATGTGGCAGATGTGATAGGCGCAGCCGGTTTCCTTCACCAGCTTTAAGTCCCGGGCGATCTGCCCCCATTCACTTTCCGAGCAGATGCCCCGGTGGTGGTTTTCCCGGGCGTAATCGCCGTCGTGAATATAGCCGCCGTTGAGCAGAGATTCGTCCTCACAGTGGGCAACGATCAGTTTGTTCAGGGATTTGGCTTTCAGCATGGCGCTTCGCATCATAGCTTCCGTCTGGATGCCTTTGCCGTCGTCAGAAAAAGCGATCACATTGGGAGCCATGCCCTTCATATCTGATAGATCCTGACCCTTTTGCCCCACAGTGATCGAGCCGTAGGGGTAGACGTGGATCATGCCGTCCTGCCGGATCAGATCCAGCTGCTGCTTCAGGTTTGCCTTGCTGTCCGGGACCGGGTTCAGATTCGGCATGGTGCATACCGCCGTGTAGCCACCCCGGGCGGCAGCAAGAGATCCGGTCAAGATCGTCTCTTTGTAAGAAAAACCCGGCTCTCTGAAATGCACATGCACATCACAAAAGCCGGGAAGAATCGTATATTCAGAGGAGTTGAAAGCACAAAGGTCAACGGAAGAAAGACGGTCCAAAATAGAAACACGAATATTGGGCTTACAAGCGGTAATCTGCATATTGCCCATTTCCTTCTGCATTGCCATAACGGTCTCCTTTCTCAAATAAGCCATACTTCGTAATTATCTGAGTTATTATAGCATAGCTCTATTTTGTTGTCAATCACGATCTGTCATACAATATATACAAAAATATGATTTTACAAAAGGATGTATTTCACTTGTGAAATAAAATGGTTGGTCCTTTGTATGGACCAACCATTTTATTGAGGATAAGCATTATTCACTTTTGTCTGCTGTCGATACTTTCTGCCAGCTCATGAATGTCTTGAGTGTTGTATCATCATCAATAGTATCCGGGAGTTCCAAAACAAATACATATTCATTATTGGTCCAGATAAGGTGATAGAATCCTTCGCTGCGAATAATTTCAACCAAATAATCGCCAATGATCTTGGCTTCCCGACCCATTTCAGGCAATTCCATTGCGATCCAGTTATCTTCTGTAGCGTTTTCTGAAATTGTGAATTGGTAATAACTGATCCACTGGTCTTGGTCGTTTACCCACCAACTGTATGCTTGAGCTGACAGCGATTCACTTGCAGCAAGCTCGTATCCGGGTGGTATTTCGGAAAGTGTGTAAACTGTTTCAATTTTCTTTGGCGCATTAGCTGCCTCTTGTGGATCAAATGTAATTCCAACCTTTTCGTCGTCGATCTGCAGGAAAAAGTCAATGACCGCTTCTCTAATGGCCGGGATCGTCATTGCGCATCCGGCAAGTAGTACCACAATGAGAGCAGCAATTAATGCTATTCGAAGACTTCTTTTGAAACTATATGACAACACTCCGCGTGTTTGTTTAATCAATTTCTTTGACTTTGCGAGGAACTGTTTGGAAAAGACTACCGGTTCGCACTCTTCCATAACATCTTCATGTTCCATCAAGACAGAATCCAATAATGCCTTTTGGAAGGGTGTTAGATTTCGATATTTCATCATACTTAATCCTCTCCCTTTTCATAAGCTTCTTCTAAAAGCTTTTTACCTCTAGTTATTTGCTGCGAAACAGTGGCCACCTTACTTCCGGTTACTTGGCTTATTTCTTTCGGTGTCATATCCATCACAAACCGCATCATCAACACTTCCCGGTAAGTAATCGATAAAGACATAATTGTATTCAGGAGATTGTGATAGTCATGGTCATTGACGATCTTTTGAAAAACATCATCATCAGAGGCTGCCTCCAACTCATACAATTCAAGAGTATCGTCTCGTTCTTTCTTCTTTAATAGATTACGGGCGGCGTTTCTGGCGGCAACAAATATATACGCACGCAGTTCCGATTCGGCATGAGTCGGAACTGTTTTCATATTCTTGGCAATACCCCACAGAGCGATCTGAACGGCATCCTCAGCTAAATGATGGTCCTTCAGCACCTTCATTGCCACCCGATGCATTTGGTCCTTGTATGTGTCGAATATCCTTTCAAAGGTTACTATGTCTTCCTTGTCTTCGATTAAGGATATGTAAAACAACAGCATTCCTGTATCCCCTTTCTCTCTTTCCATATTATTACATATTTTTAGATTATTTTCAATGTGGGATCGTTACAAAAAAATATTTCATTATTTTTGTTGCGAATTTTGTAGAGAATCCTAATTGGATTGTTGTTGTAATAAGTAGAGACCCCAAAATACAAAACAAAGGAGCGAACTATTATGAAAAAACTGATTACCCTTATCCTAGTCCTCATTCTAATTTTTACAATGGCTGTTCCTGCTTTGGGGGCACAGGATGAACCCGCAATGCCGTACTTACTCAACACGAAGCTTGCAAGCGCGAAACTTTCAATTTCTGATACAGGTCTCGCCGAGGTAGTTGTGACCTATGTTAAATAAACGTAATAGCAAGAGTTTTATGTACGTGTGTGCTATTTTATCAGCAAGCTTACTTCTAATATTAGTATTGTGTTCGTGTTCCAAACGAACCCAAACAGATCCCAAGTTTGAATATATAAAATGGGAGTTTCCAGATCAGTCTGTTTATGCAATTTCAAGATGCATATCAACTACGCCATATGCCGAAATAAAAATACCAAGTTCATACGATGGATATGAAGTAAGATACATTCTCGATAGCGCGTTTTTCCTCTCTTCAATAAAATCTATATCTATGTCTACAATTACGCAAATTTATCCGGAGGCATTTTCTCATTGTAACCAACTTACCACATTAGACTTGGGTTGCGTTGAGACTATATACCGAAAAGCGTTCTATTCTTGTAAATCGTTGGAAAAAGTGGTGTTTCCAGAGTCAGTTAAAACTATTGAAATTGGCGCTTTTACTCAATGCGAAAGTCTTAAGGAAGTGTACTTTGAAGGAAATCCAGAATCGCTCTCAGAATATATCTTTGATCAAGGTGTAATAATTTATGGCGTACCTGGAGGGTCTGTTGAAGTATATGCAAAGCAATATGGTTTTGAATTTAGAAATATAAATGAATAATAAACAGCATGAGAATTAAGGCAAAGGGAGACAAAGGGATGATTTGCGTATTGGAGGTATTTCTATTTTGCGTTAGCACAGTAGTACAGGGGATAACACAGGGGACGGTTCTGCGTGTTGACGGTGTTACTTCCTTATGATAAAATTAAACTGGTGATGTGATATGCCCAGACAGGCATGAAAGAAAAGCGACAGTGGAATTTATCATGTAATGCTCAGAGGTATCAATCAGTAACAAATTAAGGAATATCGAGCAGGCAGCTCAGCAAATTAACAGGGATCAGCTTCAGTGTCGTGAGGAAATTCTGATCGCGCATAGAACCGTCCCCTATTCCGGCTGAAAGGAGTCCGATCTATGAAAAAAAGATTATTAAAATGGGCAGTCATATTTCATGCGATCATGTATAGCGTTTCTTTGCTGGATATAGGGTATAAATTTGGTGAAACCGCATTACTCCCATATCCGAATGGGCTTGATCTTTTCATTTATCCGGCGGCAGATCTAATTCTGCTGCTGGTAGGGCTTTCCTTGTACCACAATCGAGAATACGGTAAAAGCAGAAGCTATTTGAAATGGGGAATCGTTACACTTGTCTTCGGCAGTTGGAAATTGGGAAGCAGGCTGTTCTTCCATTATCTGGGGATGATATCTAAATACATGGACTACTATGTACTTCCTATGGTTACATTTTGCTTGTACTTTATTATTTCCATTTTTTATTTCCTTTGTACCATAATAACTTGGAAAGAAGACCGCAGTGCATATTAAACAGGAAATTTATAAATCAAAAAAAGCGCCAGAGGAATCCCGATGTCATTAAGTTAAGAAATTTCTGTCATTCCGAGCCAGTGCGCACACTGGCGTGGGAATCCCCTAAATCGAAGGAGATTGCCACAACCACTGGTGCTGCCGCTGTTGCCGCTACTGACGATATTGATGGCGCAAACAATCGGAATGCTACCCTCACGATTACATTAACGGCAGGCAATGTTTATTACATTGAAGCTTTTCGGTATGGGATCACCTATAACTATAATCTTATAATGCAACCAATTAGTTGATTGCTTAGACCTATTATAAATGGAGTTTTATTCATGAAAAAGAACTTGTTGAAATGGGCGATCATATTTCATGCGATCATGTATAGCGTTTCTTTGCTGTATATAGGTTATAAGTATGGTGTAACCTCCCTTCTTCCATATCCGTTAGGAATTGAACTCTTTGTTTTTCCAACAGCAGATATAATTCTGTTTATTATAGGGCTTTCCTTGTTCAATAATCAAGAATACGGCAAAAGCAAAAGTTATTTGAAAATGGGAATAATTACTCTAGCTTTTGGTGGTTGGAAATTGGGAAGCAGGCTGTTCCTCTATTACCAAGGAATGGGGAGCGGTACAACTGAATACTTGGATTACATTTTATATCCTAGCGTAGCATCTGGTTTGTACTTTATTATTTCCATTTTTTATTTCCTTTGTACCATAATAACTTGGAAAGAAGACCGCGGCACATATTAAACAGAGAACAGAGAGTTTCTAAAATTAAAGAAAGCGTCGGAAAAATCCGGCGCTTTTTTATGGGTACATGGGGACGGTTCCGTGTATGGGTACATGGGGACGGTTCCGTGTGTTGACGGCGTTACTTCCTTATGATAAAATTAAACTGGTGATGTGATATGCCCAGACAGGCATGAAAGAAAAGCGACAGTGGAATTTATCATGTAATGCTCAGAGGTATCAATCAGCAACAAATTAAGGAATATCGAGCAGGCAGCTCAGCAGATTAACAGGGATCAGCTTCAGTGTCGTGAGGAAATTCTGATCGCACATAGAACCGTCCCCTGTGACAATGTGACAAGGAGTGTGGAATGCATTGAAGAAAAATAAACGCAATATTCAAACAGTTCTTCTCATTTTAATATTCTGTTTAAGCGGCTGTTCTTCGTGGCGGGCTCCTAAAGAGGGAACATGGTACTGTGAAGAGTTAGGAGTATCTATTGATTTTTCATACATTTATGAGAATCAATTCTCTCCGAATGGTGCAAAGCTTTATGCTGAGGACGGGTCTTATACAGATATATTGTGTCATTTTGACTATGGTACGGGAATGCACCTGATGTCACAAGACCAGCAAGTCCGTTATTTAGACGGAGAATTTCGGTGGCGAAATAATGTTTTAACAGTGACTGCTTACGATGACGGAACCGTCTATACTTTTGTAAGAATTGATTTGCCAATCACAACTTAGCAGCATCCAATAGTACAGTAGCACACAGTGCTCCAAATCCAAAAGTGTGGAAGGTTTTTAATGACTTAGCATCACGCTATCCTAAAAATGCTGCATAATTCCATCCTACAAAAAACAGAAAACAAACACCGGGTATAATATTCATGTCGTCAATCAAGAAATACTGTTGGATATGTTCTAAGTGTGAAAAGGTGTGGTATGCGTCAGTAAAAGAGAGAATTGACGAGGGCGTGATGTGTTCAAAATGCAGGAAGCAATTAGATTACTGCGCATAAAAATGACCTCGAAGCGGCGAGATGCGTTGCCGGTTTCGAGGTCATTTGCTTATAATTATATCAAAAGGTTAATGGAAAGACGAAATAAAAACATACTGTTCGCTGGACAAATAAAACATCGACGATATAAGGCTGTTTTAAATTTTTTGTTCGTACAGAAATTCCAGGTTATACATTAAACAGGAAATTCACAATGTCGCCGTCTTTCATGACATATTCCTTACCTTCGCTGCGGACAAGACCCTTGGACTTGGCGTTTGCCATCGTGCCGCAGGACTTCATATCTTCAAAGGCAATAACTTCAGCCCGAATGAAGCCCCGCTCAAAATCCGTGTGGATCTTACCGGCTGCCTGGGGCGCCTTGGTGCCTCGCTTGATGGTCCAGGCGCGGCACTCGTCGCTGCCTGCGGTGAGGAAGGAGATCAGACCAAGCAGCGTATAGCTGGACTGAATGAGCCGGTCGAGACCGGACTGAGCAACGCCCAGTTCTTCCATGAACATGGCTTTTTCCTCGGGGTCGTCCAATTCGGCAATATCCGCTTCCAGCTTGGCGCAGATGGGCAGCAGCTGACTGCCTTCGGCATCGGCAAGGGCCTTCACGGCCATGTAATGGCGGTTGCTTTCCGGTTCGTTGACTTCTGCTTCTGCCAGGTTGGCAACGTAAATGGTCTTTTTCAGTGTCAGCAGGTCAGATGTGCTGATCAGAGCCAAATCTTCTTTATCATCGGTAAAGGTACGGGCCAGCTTACCCTCGTTCAGATGCTGCAGCAGCTGGGTGAACAGGTCCACCTCCCGGGCAAACTTCTTGTCGCCGCCCTTCATAGCCTTCTGGGCTTTGTCGATCCGGCGCTCCACCATTTCCATATCCGCCATGACCAGTTCCAGATTGATGATCTCGATATCCCGCAGGGGATCCGTGCTGCCCTCTACATGGGTAACATTGGAATCTTCAAAGCAGCGAACCACATGGACGATGGCATCCGTAGTACGAATGTTGGACAGGAACTTGTTGCCAAGGCCTTCGCCCTTACTGGCACCTTTTACCAAACCGGCGATGTCCACAAACTCAATAACTGCCGGGGTAGTTTTCTTGGGCTGATGGAAATCGCTGAGCCACTGAAGCCGCTCGTCGGGAACAGATACCACACCCACATTGGGGTCGATGGTGCAGAATGCATAGTTGTCGGCAGGAACACCGGCGTTGGTGATGGCGTTGAACAGGGTGGACTTGCCAACATTGGGCAGTCCCACGATACCTAATTTCATTTCTTCTTCTATCTCCTTAAAAGTCCTTTATTTGCAATGGTTTTCGGCTTTTGGCACTTTTGGGTTTACGCCATTTTTACGCCATTTTGCTATGGAATAGCATAGACTTTTATGCCGATACCCCATTTTTCTCAAATTGCTTCATAGCTTGATCCATAGCTTCGTCCGTTACGTGAACGTACCGATCCATGGTAGTTTGGATGCTGG
>JAFQCV010000087.1 GCA_017416325.1 Oscillospiraceae bacterium | reverse complement strand
GCGTTCAGTCCGATATTGGGATCATTGCCCACAAGGTTATTAAACACATATACATCCAATGTCTGGGTGATATCCTTCAAATAAGAGCTGTTCATAGGAAGCTGATAGAATAGGCCAAAATCCGAAGTCATAATTTTCGCAAGGCTTAAAATAAACATAGTAATAATCATCTTCTTCAGGTGCGGCAGGGTGATATGTACTGTCCGCTGCCACCATGTGGCACCGTCCAGCTTTGCCGCTTCATACATAGCGGTGTCAATACCAACCAGCGCAGAAACATAGATGACCATGCCCATACCAAGGCATTTCCACAGATGGAAAACGGTCAAAATCAGCGGCCAATAGCCGGGATTATGATAAAAATCCGTAACACCCAATAGATGACTGATCACACCGCTTTTCTCACTCAAAAACGCGTAGCCGATATAGCCCACAATGACCCAGGAAATGATATTGGGCAGCAGGATCGCTGTCTGGAAAATTTTTTTGGATGTGGCATTCTCGATGGAGTTAAACAAAATCGCAACCGCCACCGGCACCACAATATCCAGCACGATGAATATGAGATTATACATCAGGGTATTGCGAAGCAATATCCCGATGATATCCTGCTTGAAGATCATCTCAAAATTGATAAACAGGTCCTCTAACGGATAAAAAGGACTGTTCAGAGGTCCCAGCTTATAGCTGACATCCCGAAATGCCAGTGTAATGCCGTACATGGGCAAAATGTTATTTATGATAAAGTAGATCAGGCCCGGCAGGATCATCAAATATGTGATCGCCGTCCGTTTCCACATACCGTTCTGATTTAAGGATTTGGCTGTCTTATTTCTTTTCATAGCTCCTCCAATGCCGCAAAGGGCCGCCGCGAAAACCGCAGCGGCCCTTTCGTTTGGGTCATCCGTTGATCTCTGCCAGATACGCATCCAGCTGAGCCTGCTTATCTGCGATCACAGCATCAATATCTGCCGCCTTCAGCGCGGCAATAAACTCTGCATAAACTTCATCGGTGTAACCGCCCAAGGCCATGATATTGGCATAGCGGTCAATAACAGCTTCTATATTTTTGATGGTCACGTCATGCGCTGAGCTGTCGTAGATAAAATTGCCTGCAGGAGAGGGATTCTGCGCTGCAGCTTCCATAGCCGCACGCTCCTCCTGCTTGGCAGCAACCTGCTCTTCGTAAGTATCGACGGTGGATTCATACACGTAAATGTAACGCTTATCACCGTAGAAGCCACCGCCCATGCGGAAGCCGGAGGTCTCGGCGGTCAAACCGTCGGCATAGCGAATAATGCCGTTTTCCGCGTCCACGATCTCAAAGTGCGTTCCTTCAATGCCCCACTGGATCATATTCATCAGCTTTACATCGGACCAGAACAGATCCAAGAATTCCAGAGCTGCCTGCTTGTTTTCGCTGGGACCGGCAACCGCCCAGGTGATCGCCTCTGCCCGCTGCGGCACATAGGTAGGCGTCAGGATTTGCAGGCGAACACATTCCTCACCAACCTGCGTAGCAAAATCGTCACGCAGAGAAGGCAGACCCTCCAGCAGAACGCCACGGGCAACGCCGTTAATAAATGCCGCATTTTTGGTGACGGTACTGGTCTCGGCCTCCGGATCGATCCAGCCGTTGGCATAGCAATTTGCCATAAACTTGCAGAAGCTTACATATGCTTCGGACTCATAATAATTGACGATCTGGGTGCTTTCCGTTCCGTTTATGGAGAAATCCAGCACACCGGAGGCAAACTTATTGTTTCCCAGGGGGTCAACAGATACGGCATAAGAGGATTCGTCCATCTTGCTGACGATGGGATAAGATTCCGGGAACTGCTCCTTCAGCTTACCAAAAATCGTCTCCAGCTCGGAAAGGGTCACCGCAGTACCATCTGCATACTGCTCACCCATCCCAATGGCATCCAGGTCGCTCTTACGGATCACATACGCACCACCGTTATAAATACCCAGTTCACGGGTAGAGATGCCGACGATTTCGCCCTGAGAGTTTCTCACCATCATGTCGAATTCATCGTTCATTTCCAGAATGTTGGGGCAGAACTCCTGAACTTCTTCATCGGTGATGGTCTGGATCATTTCCATCTGTGCGTAATAGATCGGACTGCTGCCAAAAGCAACACACATCAGATCGATAGGATCGGTCATTAGAATGGTGGAATAGTTCTGACTGTATACGGAAATGGGATAGAACTCCATCGTCAGATCCGTGTTCAGTTCTTTGAGATACTCATTTACCGCGGCTTCCACAAGATCAATGTCTTTGGGAAGTTCTTCGCCGTAAAAATAAGTCACAACAACGTGTCTGCCGCCGGAAGATTCCTCCTGCTTACCGCAGCCGGTCATTCCCAGCGCCAGCGTTGCGATCACGGAAACACACAAAAGAAGGGACAGTATTTTCTTCACTGCGACCATTCTCCTCTCACTGCAATTTTCATTTTTCAGAGAGTCACCCGGAAACGGGTGACTCTCCTGTGCAATCATCAATTGGCCTGCTCCAGAGCAAAGTACATACCGGGTGCGCCCAGAGGTTCACCAATATCGTACTGCAGCAGCTCGCTGCCTTCCTGCTTGGTCAGATTGTAAGTATAACCCACAAATTCGGGATTTGCGGCGATCTCATTTAGAGCATACATGGTAAGCTGCGTACCATCCTCGGACAGGGTATAGTAGCCCAGGACCTGCAGAACGCCGGTCTTGTCCAGAATATCCACAGTGCCGTCAGTCTTGAACACATAGCTGTTCAGTGCCCAGCCAAAGGTTCTTTCGGTCTCAAAATATTTGGTTGCGAGGAATGCAGGCCGTTCCACAGCTTCAACAGTCAGAACCATGGAGGCAGTTGCTTCGGGATTGTCAACAGAAGTAACGGTGATGGTCACAGAACCGGGCATCAAGGGATAGATACTGGTAGTGTCTACATAAACGACCTGAGAAGCAGTGTCACTCACCGTGATGGTGATGTCGGACACAGTGGGATTCTCGGGATTGAAGGTGACCATCTGTGCCATGTCGAACACAGCGCCGGAAGCGAGGGTCTTGCTTTCAGGTACGGAGATGCTTTCCACATCGACCTTGCTGCCAACCGTAATGCCCAGCTGAGCTGCCTGGTCAGCAGTCATGATGAACTGTGCAGCAGTAACACCCTGGTTGACCTCGGTGCAGGTAATAACGATGGTATCACCAGCTACCTCGGCAGCAGTGCCGATCTGGCCGGAGATCCCCATGACCGTTGCATCCACAGGATCAGCAGCAAAGGTCAGAACACCATCAACGATCTCATAGGTAGTTTCAAAGGCGAGCTGGGCATTCAGGTTTGCGTAAAAAGCATTGATGGCACAGGTGCCGTCAGAGTTCAGAGTAATATCACCGGTGATGCCCTCAGCAGGTTCTGCAGGAAGTTCGCCGGCCTGTCCCACGGACAGGATCGCTTCGCTGACCTGAGAAACGGTGACTGTGCAGGAGGCAGTCACGCCGGAGCCATCAGCTGCAGTTGCGGTAATGGTTGCTTCACCGGCTGCAACAGCAGTAACGGTCGCTTCGTTGCCATTGGCAGTAACGGTAACGATAGCTTCATCGGAAGACGCCCATGTGACATCCTTGTTGGTTGCCTTCATGTTGACTGTGGCAGTCAGCGTGCCGGTTTCGCCTACTTTCAGGCTCAGTCCGGTGCCAATGTCGATCATGCTGACAGGCACGACTTCGGGTTCCGTAGGAGCGGGTTCCTGACCGCAGCCTGCAAAGGTTACGATCATAGCCGCGATCAGCAGCAAACAGATTAGGGATTTGTTCAGCTTTTTCATAATGTTCCTCCATCTTTATGTTTGGTTTGCACGCTCGTGCGGTTTTCAGGTAGCGCGGGACATTTGCTTACAAGTAAAGTATATCTCAACACCAAATCAAAAGAAATAATCAAGATAACACTTCATATATGTGTTGAATTTTGGCTTTGTTGTGATATAATACAAATCAGGAAGGTGATATTTGTGGATGAAGTTCAATACCTGAGAAGTTTACGAACCCTGAAAGCATACGAGCGTGCCGGCCAAAGCTTTTACAAGCAGCATGGCTACCAGATCGACATCCCCCATTTTTTGCATCATACACAGCCTGCTGACCGGACGGCATTGCTCACCCAGTTTGCCAAGGATTATTCCCTGCAGACTATTGAATACTTTTTAAGCCTCAGTCCCGAGGAGCTGCTTGGCGAGTTTCTGCCCAAATACTATGTGACCCAGCCTCGGACTGTTACGGTACAGCAGCTCATGCGATACATTAAGGTTGCACCCCACAAGCATGAGTTCTTTGAGCTGGTATTTGTTCTGACCGGCACCTGCACCCATGTGGTAGGCGACAATTCCTTTGAGCATGTTCCCGGAGACTTTACCATCATTCCGCCGGGCATCACCCATTATCTGGAAGCCAGCGGCGAAAGTGTCTGCCTGACCGTTAAAGCTACCGCAGATACCTTTGAGCGGTTGTTTTTCGATATTTTGAGAAACAATACACTGCTTTCTGCATATCTGGACCGTTCCTTACGGCAACCTTGGTTTCAGTGTGCTGTTACACTCCACGCCGGTAATGATGAGCAGTTTCAGCGGATGCTGCTGAGCATCTTTTGGCAGCAGGAGGAGAACCTACCCTACAGCGGCATCATCATCGAGTCATCCTTTCAGGTTCTTCTTGCCTACTTGATGCAGAACTATGAAAATACAGCTGAGTATCTGGTTTCTGACAATGTAAGGCAAAAGCAGATCGTGGAGGTCATGCAGTATGCCTACCGCAACCACAAAACAACTACCCTGGAGCAGGTTGCGGATCATTTCCATTACAATCCCAGTTACCTCAGTGCCAGGATCCGGGAACTGACCGGGCATACCTTTTCTTCCCTCCTAAAGGACTACAAAATGGGCATCGTGCAGCATCTGCTGGTCAATACGGATCTTCCCGTTTATGAGATCTGTCAACAGGTGGGATATCAGAATCCGTCACAGTTTGTACGAACCTTTCGCAAGAAATTTGGCATGACCCCGATCCAGTACAGAAACCGCGAACGGAACAAGCAAGAAACAATCAATATCTGAATTTTGGACAGGCCGCGACGATCAAGACGCGGCCTGTCCTTATTTATCGATTACCGAATTTCCATGCAAAGGCCACCATTCTGGCGGCGCATTTTTCCATTCCTCCACGAGTCAGCGGATACTGCTCTGTTTGACCGTGAAGTGCCTTGACCAGGTTTTCGTAGTGGATCTTATTGCCGGGCATCATAATGTCATTTCCTGCCTTTACGCATCCGTTGGAACAGGACGACGGATATTTCTTCCTGGACTGGAAACCTGCCACCACCCAGTCAGACATAACAATTCCATTGAAGCCCCATTGCTGCCGCAGCAGTGTTTCCATCAGATCCTCCCGCTGAGAGGTGTGTTCGCCGTTGAGCAGATTGTAAGAGCTCATAACCGATGCCGGGTCTGCCTCATCAATGACGATACGGAAGCCCTTCAGGTAAATATCCCGTAGGGTACGTTCGCTCAGGATGCTATTGGAACGGAAGCGGTTTGTCTCCTGATTGTTGGCTACAAAATGCTTGATGGCAACGCCCCGGCCGGGATGCTTCTGCACACCCTTTGTCACAGCAGCGGCGATCTTGCCGCTGATCAGAGGATCTTCAGAATAGTATTCAAAGTTGCGTCCGCACAGGGGCAGGCGGTGGATATTCAGCGCCGGAGCCAGCCAGATATGGACACCGAACCGCTCCATTTCCGCACCTACGATATCGCCGCAGCTTTCACAAAGGGCTATATTCCAGCTTTGCGCCAGAGCCGTGCCGATGGGAATCGCCGTGCAATACTGGTCGTGAATAACTCCGTGGCGTTCGAGCGTAGGCTGTCCAAAGCCAATGGCTTTCAGCATTTCCTCCGGCACCACTTCAAATGCCGCAGCCATACTGCCGTTGTCCAGAGTATAGATGCCCTGCTCGTCCACACCGAATTGACGAGCGATCCGCAATCCAGCAGGACCGTCAGCCATGACCACATTGGGAACTCCCATGTGAGAGAATCCAGCGGTGGTTTCTCCGGCAGCACCCGCGACAGTAAGACCCGCATTGCCGATAAAGCTGCCGCTGCCTTCTCCTTCAAAACCGCCGGTGCAGAGGTATGCCAGCTCTTCATCAGTCAGCTTGCGGACAAAGTCTAATGCGTTCTGATTCAGCTGCGGAGGCGTGATTTGGATTTCCTCCACCTCAGTCACAGTCACAACGGGTATGTTTTCCGGAATCGCCACAGGTATGGGATTTTCCGGTTTCCAGTCAGCAAAATCCGTTTCTCCTCCCACATGGGTGTACTGCTGGACAACATTGGTTTCATCCAGCTTCACAATGCCGCAAGGAACAGTATTATTGCTGGAATTGCCCAGACGAAGCACATAGCTGCCAGACTCCAGAACATCGCAGGCGACATCATAGTCAAAGGATGCGATACTGCGCATATCAAATGTCAAAGTGAGCATTTCGGATGCTCCCGGCTGTAATTGCGCTGTCTTGACAAATGCCGCCAGCACCTGATAGGGCTGGTCCAGCTTTCCGGACGGAATGCTTACATAAAGCTGGGCAACCTCCTTGCCGGGGCGGCTTCCGGTGTTAGTCACCTTTGCGGTAACCGTAACGACACTGCCCTTGGCCGCCACATTCTGCGGTTCCATGACAAAGGTGGTATAACCCAAACCGAAGCCAAAGGGGAACAACGGCTTTTTCCCTACGGAATCGAAATAACGGTAACCCACATAGATACCTTCCCGGTATCTGGTATCATCCTCGTTTCCAAAGTCACCCACATGGCAGTAATCCTCCCATGCTGCCCAGGT
>JAFQCV010000026.1 GCA_017416325.1 Oscillospiraceae bacterium | reverse complement strand
TGAGGGGAGCTGTCAGCCTAACAGGCTGACTGAGGGGTGAGAAATACCCTTAGAGCGTAAGCAATTGGCGTTTTTCACCCTTCCGCCCCTACGGGGCACCTCCCCTCAAGGGGAGGCTTAACTGCCCGACAAACGGGAATTTGACTTTATCTACAGAATAAACGCCCCTCGAATGAGGGGCGTTTTGCAAAAACCAGAATGAATTAGGCCTTGCCGGCGCAGCCCAGGACGTTGATCAGCTTGTGGCGGACCAGCTCCTTGATGTTGGCACGGGCGGGCTTCAGGTACTCACGGGGGTCAAACTTGCTGGGCTCATCGTTGTAGAACTTACGGATGGTGCCGGTCATAGCAAGTCTGAGGTCGGAGTCGATATTGATCTTGCAGACGGACAGGGAAGCGGCCTTGCGCAGCTGCTCCTCGGGAACACCGATGGCGTTGGGCATCTTGCCGCCGTTGGCGTTGACCATAGCCACATATTCCTGGGGAACGGAGGAAGAGCCGTGCAGGACGATGGGGAAGCCGGGCAGACGCTTGGTGACTTCTTCCAGAACGTCGAAGCGCAGAGCGGGGGGGACCAGGATGCCCTGCTCGTTGCGGGTGCACTGCTCGGGAGTGAACTTGTAAGCGCCGTGGCTGGTGCCGATGGCGATAGCCAGGGAGTCACAGCCGGTGCGGGTCACGAACTCTTCCACTTCTTCGGGACGGGTGTAGGAAGCAGCCTCAGCGGAGACATTCACTTCGTCCTCAATGCCGGCCAGAGAGCCCAGCTCAGCCTCGACAACGACACCGTGGTCATGGGCGTACTCAACGACCTTACGGGTGATGGCGATGTTTTCTTCGAAGGACTTGCTGGAAGCGTCGATCATAACGGAGGTAAAGCCACCGTCGATGCAGGACTTGCAGGTCTCGAAGCTGTCACCGTGGTCCAGGTGCAGAGCAATGGGGATCTCGGGGCACTCGATGACAGCAGCCTCAACCAGCTTCACCAGGTAAGTATGGTTTGCGTAGGCACGGGCACCCTTGGAAACCTGCAGGATAACGGGAGACTTCTCTTCCTTACAAGCTTCGGTGATCGCCTGGACGATCTCCATGTTGTTGACGTTGAAAGCGCCGATGGCGTAGCCGCCGTCGTAAGCCTTCTTAAACATCTCAGTAGTAGTTACAAGAGCCATTGGAATCAATCCTTTCTTATATAGCGGAGGCATTTCCGCATTTCTTCGACTATCATTATAGCATAAAATTTTTACATTTCAATAGGATTTTACGAATTGCGGCATCTGCATTTTTCTCATAAATTTTTCAAAAAACTATTTACCTTTTGGGGAAAATGGCGTATACTGTATAAGTACGTTTTTGCGCAAAAATACATAAGGAGTGTTTTTAATATGAAACTGTCCCCCCTGCAAATCGCAAGATATCAGTATCAGCCCAAGCTTCCCGGCATGCTGCGCGGCGGCATTTCCGAGATCTGTGTAAAAGTCGGTGACGCTACTCAGTCCGTTGCGGACCAGGAGAAGATCCAGGCGCTGTTCCCCAATACCTACGGCAAGAATGAGATCACTTTCCAAAAGGGCAAGAACACCGCTGCCGGCAAGAAGCAGGTGGTTGGTGTTATCCTTTCCGGCGGCCAGGCGCCCGGCGGTCACAATGTGATCTGCGGCCTGTACGATGCGCTGAAGGCTACCGACAAGGAGAATGTGCTTTACGGCTTCAAGGGCGGTCCCAGCGGTCTGATCGACGATGACTATATTGTTTTCGATGACGAATACATCAATGCGTACCGCAATACCGGCGGTTTTGATATCATTGGCTCCGGCCGTACCAAGCTGGAAACGGAAGAGCAGTTTGCCATCGTGGCAGCTAACTGCAAAAAGCACGGCATCAATGCTCTGGTGATCATCGGCGGTGACGATTCCAACACCAATGCCGCTGTCCTGGCTGAGTACTTTGCCGCCAACAACTCCGGCATCCAGGTCATTGGCTGCCCCAAGACTATTGACGGCGACCTGAAAAACGAGGACATTGAATGTTCCTTCGGCTTTGACACCGCAACCAAGACCTACGCCGAGATCGTGGGCAACATCGAGCGGGATGCCAACTCCGCGAAGAAGTACTGGCACTTTGTTAAGGTCATGGGCCGCTCCGCTTCCCATGTTGCTTTGGAAACGGCCCTCCAGACCCAGCCCAACATCTGTCTCGTAGGCGAAGAAGTGGCTGCCAAGAAGCTGTCTCTGGCTGCTCTGGCCGACTACATCGCGGACTCTGTGGCTGCCCGCGCTGCCAAGGGTTGGAACTTTGGTGTTGCTATCATTCCCGAGGGCATCGTGGAGTTCGTTCCCGAATTCTCCATGCTGATCGCTGAGATCAACGAGCTGCTGGCAGGCGCTAAGGCTGACGTATTCAATGCGCTGCCCACCTGGAAGGAAAAGTATGCTTTCATTGAAAACGGCTTGACCAAGGAGGCTATGGCTGTCTTCGCCATTCTGCCCGAGAACATTCAGCAGCAGCTGTTCCTGGAGCGGGATCCCCACGGTAATGTGCAGGTGTCCCTTATCGAGTCTGAGAAGCTGTTCTCCGCGCTGGTAAAGGCCAATCTGGATGCCCGCAAGGCTGCCGGAACCTATCACGGCAAGTTCTCTGCGCTGCATCACTTCCTGGGCTACGAAGGCCGCTGCGCTTTCCCCTCCAATTTCGATGCGGACTACTGCTACAGCCTGGGTTATAATGCCTTTATGCTGATCCAGTACGGTTACACCGGATACCTTTCCAAGGTCTCCAATCTGCAGGCACCTGCGGAGGAATGGGTCGCCGGTGGTATGCCCATCACCAAGATGATGAACATCGAGCGCCGCCACGGCGCAGACAAGCCTGTTATCCGCAAGGCTCTGGTAGAGCTGGAGGGCGCGCCCTTCAAGTTCTTCGAGGCGAACCGGGCGCAGTGGGCAGTGGAAACCTGCTATGTCTACCCCGGCGCGATCCAGTACTTTGGACCCAGCGAGGTTTGTGACGTGACTACCAGAACCCTGGCTCTGGAAAAGGCTTGATTTGAAAGGCTGAATAAATTTGAACCCGCCCTCGACGCATAGCGTCGAGGGCGGGTCTTGTGCTGTAGTAGGATGGATGGTGTAGGGGGATCACCCTATACCAGAGATTTCTCCCGGGATTGGCAAGTGAAAAGCAGGACCTGTTTCGTTTCAGCTTCCTCTTTGAGGATCTGCAAGGCCTGGGAAAGTCTTGTGTCGTCAAAACGAACCAGAGCGTCATCCAGGATCAGCGGGGCTTCCGAAGTCAGTTCCTCAGCCACTGCCAGCCGCAATGCCAGATACAACTGGTCAGCAGTACCCTCGCTGCACCACTGGATGGAATGAAGGACATCCTCCTGTTCTGCTGCGGCGCTTAGGGACAGGTCTTCTCCCAGAGAGATCCTGGGATATCTGCCCTCTGTAAGCTTGCAGAACAGCTCTTGCGCCCGCTTGGAGATCCGGGGAGCGAAGCGGCGCTGCAACTCGTTGGAGGCAGAGGAAAGGGCTCTGAGCGCCAGCTCCAGCGCTTGATAAGTATCTTCCAGCTTTTCAATACGGTGCGTGACCGCCTTTAGAGCCTTACGAATATCAGCTTCCTGGCCGAGACCTTCCGCCTGACCCTGCAGCTGCCCAAGCCTTTGCCGGTTTTGCTGCAATTCTTCGGTGACCCGGGACAGCAGGGAGACGGTGTCATCCCAAGGGGCATTGAGAGTGTCCGGTTCTTCCGGCTGGGGAACGGTCTTTACCATAGCCTGGAGTGTCTTGGCATGGTTTTCTGCCAAAGAAAGATTTCTTCTGGTGGCGTCCAGGGCTTCCTGGGCGTTGCCCGCCTGTTGCCAGAAGTCCAGCACCTCCTGCAAGGGTTTTCCTTTGGTATAGGCTTCGATTTGGGAAGCCAGCTCAGCTTCTTTTTCTGTCAAACGCGTCATGCGCGCCCGGTAGGTAGCTTCTGCCTGATCATAGGCGGCTTGGCTGGATGCGAAGCTGGCGGCAAGAGACAGCCAGGTGTTGGGATCAAGGTTGCCGTATTGGGAAAGCAAGCGGTTTAAATCGCTGTCAATGCGCTTTTCCCGGATGAAACTCCAGGATGCCAAACCGATACCTGCCAGCAGCAAACCCAAAGCAACCAGCAATAAGGGGACAGGCAGACTTAGCAGAGCGGCAGCTGCAGCCGATCCGCCAGAAAGCACACAGAAAAGACTGCCGCAAACCTTCCAAAGACGGGCGGACTTTTTGCGGTTTTTGCTGTTTTGCACAGCCGCGAAGTCAGCCTGCGCTTTGGCAATCGCTTCCTCAGGTGTATGGCTTTGAAAGACTTCCGGTGCCTGGGGCGGCTGCGGCGCGGTAGGCAGGGACTGCTGCTCGGTTTGCAGCTGCTGGACTTGCTGCTGCAGCGCTTTGCCCAGTTGTAAGGCCTGGGTGGTTTCTTCCGGGGAGGGAAGACCTTGACAGAGTGCCAGCTGGGCTTGGTAGGCTGTCTCAGCTTCTTTTTTAGACTGGATGGCCTGTTCGACCCGCTGGGTATCCTCCCGGGCGGCTTCGTATTCCAGAGCCGCCTTGTGGTTCTCCAGCTGACGGATCATATCGGCAAGCTGCTCCTGCCGGGCAAGACAATTTTCTTGCTGGCTGTTCAGATCCTGGAGCTGGTTCAGTTTCCTTTGGAGAAGCTCCTGCTCGGCTTCTGCCTGGGGCAGAAGACCCGTGCGGTTAAAGCGGCATTTGTTTTTTAAGTCCTTCAGCTTCTGCGCCAGCTTGTCGCCGGTGCCGCTTTCGTCGCCGGTGGTGACAAGATTATTCAGTCTGCGGCGCAGGGCATCATCCTGGGTCACCGGCAAATCAGTCAGCCGGAGGAAGCCCGCCCGGAGGAATACGCTGCGTTCTACGCCCAGAAGCATCTGACCGCAGTTAGAAGCGGTAAGCTCCGGGATATCCAAACCGGAATCGGTTTCATAGGCGCGAAAATCCCCGAAAATCAGACGACCCTTTGTGTGTCTCTCGATGGTGATATTCTTGCCGTTCCACTGGATCTCCATTCTGCCGGACATGGGGCTGCCGGACCAGGGAGCATACCGTTCTTTATCCGCAAGGGAGCTTTTTGTGGTGCGGGTGCCGGTGTCAATGCCGTAAAGCATGGAAACCAGGAAGGCGCACCAGGTGCTCTTGCCCCATTCGTTGGGGGCTTGGATGATATTCAGTCCCGGCTTGAGGGTGAGTGTTTGATGCTCCAGCTTGCCGAAGGTGGCGGTCATAGAGAGGATTTTCACGGCAGATTCACCTCCTGTCCGTCCAAGATCTGACGGGAAATCCGGGCAGCCAGCTTGATTTGCCGCTGCAAAGCTTGGCTTTGCGTATCCAGGTTGTCCTGGAGGATGCGGAAAAAGACACCTTCCAGCGTATCTTCTCCCACGCTGTTCCAGAGGTCCGGTTCGGGCAATGTCTGATCCCGCAGCTCCAGATTGGGAACGTGGGAGAATGTGGTCAGCAGGGCCTCTGTATCAATGGGGTTGCTGTAACCGGTCAAGGTGACCCGGTAAAAATCCTGAGACGGGGCGGCAGGCAGCAGGGAAGCCACCGCTTCCTGGGCATCATCCCCTGCGTCGGTTTTCTCATCAAAGAACCGGGGGGTATTCAGGGGAATATCCTGGGCTTGTACGGTATCCTCCAGGGTTACCAGCAGGACACCCTTGATCCCGGATTCGCCGAAATCTTTGCCCATAGGACAGCCGGGCCAGGCGCACAGGGTGTCCCCGGAGCGGGACTGTCCACCTTTATGGATATGTCCCAACGCCAGATAGTCAAGGCCAGAATCCCGGACCTGCCGGGAGGTGATGGGACAATAGGGGGAGCCGGCAACGGTGGGGTCGCCGTGCAGGATACCGATCTTCCACTGGGTATCTGCCTCGGCGTGGAAATCTTTCAACAGCCCGGGGCAGTCCATGCTTTCATAACCGGCGCCGAAAACGGTGCAGTTGAGCTCCGGCAGAGGAAAGGCCTCCATGGAGGCATGGGTGAAAATGTGCACATTTTCCGGCCAGGATTCTGCCAGATAGGGAGAAGCCGGGGCACAGAAATCGTGATTGCCGGGAGCGATAAACACCGGAATGCGGACATTTTCCAAAGCCCTGTAAACTGCCTGGTAGCTTTCTTTGGTATACACGCCGTCAAAAAGGTCACCGGACAGCAGCAGAATCTCACAATCCAGCTCTTGGCATAGCTTTGTGACTTTGTCCGGTACAGACAGTAATTCCTGACGCAAAAACCGGTTTTGCGCCGGTGTTTTCCCGGACATAGGGGCGTCCAGGTGCCAGTCAGCGCTGTGCAGCAGCTTCATCGTAAAGATCCACCCTTTCTGTGTTCCGGCACAGGCCGGTTTCTGTGTCTATGGTAAAGAGTACGGCTTCCAGCTTGGTCGGCCCGTCTGCCCAGCGGTAGCGCTCGGTCAGATCGCCCCGGAATTTGGCAATGGAGAGCTCCGGGCGGATGCCCAGAACAGAATTTACAGGACCCGTCATACCCAGGTCGGTGACATAGCCGGTTCCCTTGGGCAAAACGCGGGTATCCGCGGTGGGGACATGGGTGTGGGTGCCCCAAAGGGCGCTGACCCGGCCGTCCAGCATGTAACCCATGGCCAGTTTTTCCGAGGTGGCTTCCGCGTGCAGCTCCACAAGGATGATCCTGGTGTCGATCTCCTTAAGGAGCTTTTCTATCTGTAAAAAAGGATTGTCCGGGGTGTAGTCCATATTACAGCGGCCGATCAGGTCGATCACGGCAACATCGCCGATCTTGGTATCATAGATACCCCAGCCCTGGCCGGGAGCCTGGGGGGCGTAGTTCGCGGGCCGGAGGACCCGGGAAGAATCGTCCATGTAAGAAACCAGTTCCCGTTTTCCGAAGGTGTGGTTACCCATGGTGATCACATCGGCGCCGGCGTCCAGAATATCTTCTGCCTGGTCCGGCGTCATGCCGACAACGCTGGCGTTTTCCCCGTTGACTACCACAAAATCCGCGTTTGTTTTCTTTTTCAAATACCGAAGGGAGCGGCGGATCCGTTCCATACCCGGACCGCCCACTACATCGCCTACTGCCAATACTTTAAAATCCATAGTTGTCCTCAGTTTCGTAATGTGTTGGTTATCGTACCGATTTGGCATATTCCGAGGGAGTAATGCCAAACTTGTCCTTAAATTGCCGGGAGAAGTGATGCACGGTGGAATATTGCAGCGCCGCGGCGATCTCGGTGAAATTCAAGGCGTTTTCCCGGATCATTTGCTTGCTTTCCTGAAGCTTGATGCGGCGGATGTATTCACCCGGGGAGATCTGCAGATGCTTATGAAACAGCGCCGTCATATAGCTGGGGCTGATGTCTATCATGCGGGCAACCAGCGGTACAGAAAGCTTTTCCCGGATGTGGGCGCTGATATACTGCTGGGCTTTCCGGATGATCTCATTTTCCGCGTGGAGGGAGTTGGACGCTTTCAGCTTCTGAGGGGTGCTGTCGCTCTGGCGCAGCAGACGCAAAAGAAGCTGGGTCAGCAGGGAAATGATCATATCCGGAGAATAGCTGTCCATAAACGCCTGTTCTTTCAGCATAGCCTGCAAAAGTGAGATGGCGGGCTGATCGGGATGCAGCTTGCGCCCGTAAAGGGGAGTTAAGTCGCCGCCTCCCAGATCAAAGGAGACGGTCACATATCGGGGCGCAACATCCATATCCGCGTATTGCATATGCCATTGATTGGGGGCGTAGATGACCATATCTCCCTGCTGCAGCAGCAGGTCAGCACCGTCTGCGACGGAGTGGAGCGTGCCTTGGTCTACATAGGTCAGCTCCAATACAGCATGTGATTCTCCGGGGAATACAAAGCCCAGTTCTTTTTCGTGATAAAAGAAGGTATAAAGGCTGTTGATCCTAAGATTCTGAGGCAGATGCAGGTCATCCACAGGGCGATACTCGCCGGTTTGGTTAGGGAGGACATCGGTAAATAACTGTACCGCCGCATTGTCCTGCTGAAAAGGGGAGAGACAGTAGAAAATACCGGGCTGGACACAGACCAGCTTATCCAGATAATAATGCTGGAAATTGTCACCGTCTTTGGATACGGAAAGGGTTACCATACCGCCCCGGCTTTGCAGCCAGGTTTCTGTTTCCGCACGGTAGATGGGCGCGTCTGTCCGACGAATATTCAGCTCCTGCGGCTTGGGGAGTTTTGCCAAAACGGTATCGGCAGTTCGCTCGGGAGTCACTGAGCCGAACCCTTTGAAGCTTAAGGAATTCAGGTTGCAGATCATAAAAATCAGTCCTAAAAAAGAATGGTGGTGCCACCAAGGGTGACACCACCATTATATATAAAAAAGTTGAAAATGGCAAATACTTTATCGCTGATATTCGAACTCCAGGTCGTAAATATCCACAGTATCCCCATCCTGGATGCCCATTTCCTCCAAACGGGTGAAAAGTCCGCACTTTCTCAGCTGGAGGTCAAAATAGTTACGGGATTCATAATCGTCAAAATTGATATTTTCCACCAGTCTTTCCAGGAATCTGCCGGTAATCAGCCAGGTGCTGCCATAGTGCTCGATCTCAAAAGCGGACGGATCGGCAGGAGCTTCAATGACCTCTACATACTCCGGCTCGTAGATAGTGACAGGTGGCAGTGTCTGAAGCTTTTGGGCAACCACACGCATCAGATTCCTGGTGCCTTGGGTCGTGCCGGCGCTGATCTCATAGAGCTCACAGCCAGCCTTTTCCACATGCTCCCGAAGCCGCTGCAGGTTGTCGCTGTCCGGGGGGAGCAGGTCGCATTTATTGGCGGCGACGATCATGGGACGGTCACCTAAGTCGACACTGTAATTGCCAAGCTCTGCGCAGATGGCGTCAAAATCTTCCACAGGGTCCCGGCCCTCGCTGCCGGAAACATCGATAACATGAACCAACAGCCGGCATCGGTCAATGTGGCGCAGGAAATCGTGTCCAAGGCCCAATCCCTCGGCAGCGCCCTCGATGATGCCGGGGATATCCGCCATGACAAAGGAAACGCCTTCTTCTACATAAATCACGCCCAGATTGGGGAACAGGGTGGTGAAGTGGTAGTTGGCAATTTTGGGACGGGCGTTGGAAGTGACAGAAAGGAGGGTGGACTTACCCACGTTGGGGAAGCCAACCAGACCCACATCGGCCAGCAGTTTCAGTTCCAGCACAATATCCCGTTCCTCGCCCTTGAGGCCGGCTTTGGCAAACCGGGGGACTTGACGGGTGGGGGTGGCGTAGTGGGCATTGCCCCAGCCGCCGCGGCCGCCCTTGGCGATAATATAGTCTTCACCGGTGGACATATCCACAATGATCTGTCCGGTCTCGGCATCCCGGACGACAGTGCCCCGGGGGACTTGAATGATCAGGGGCTCGCCCCGCTTGCCTGCCATTTTCCGGCCCATACCGTTGACACCGGCCTGGGCGGCGTATTTGCGCTTATAGCGGAAGTCCAGCAGAGTGGACATATTATCATTGACCCGGAGAATGACGCTGCCGCCGTGGCCACCGTCGCCGCCATCAGGACCGCCGGAAGCTACGTATTTTTCCCGGTGGAAAGCCACCGCGCCGTCACCGCCTCTGCCGCCGCAGACGGTAATGCGGACTTTATCTACAAACATCTCCATAAGAATACCTCCTTAGAGAAAAAGGGCTGTTGCAAGCATTAGTTTGCAACAGCCCTTCGCTTCTATACGCGATTACTGCTCGGCGTACACGGAGCACTGCCGGCGGTCCTTGCCCTTGCGCTCAAACTTGACGGTGCCGTCAACCAGAGCAAACAGGGTATCGTCCTTACCGATGCCAACGTTGACACCGGGATGGATGTGAGTGCCTCTCTGGCGAACCAGAATGTTGCCAGCCAGAACGAACTGACCGTCAGCGCGCTTAGCACCCAGACGCTTGGACTCGGAATCACGGCCGTTCTTGGTGGAACCGCCGCCCTTGTGGTGAGCGAAGAACTGAATACCAATCTTCAGCATGGTGTTACACCTCCAAAACTTCGATATAATCAGGATAATCGTCCCGCAGACTGCAAAGAGTAAGGAGCATGCCGGCAAGCACAGCTTGGACACTTTCTTCTTCATCGCAGGATGTGGGGAGGGTCAGGGTGACGCGTGCGTCTTCTTCCTTGACCCGAACCTTGGCCTTAGCGCCACAGACATCGTTGATGGTGGCTTCAGCCATGGTGACAACGGCGGTGATAGCTGCACAGACAATATCTTGTCCGTTTTCGTCATAGCCGCTGTGGCCCGAGATACTAAAACCGGTGATCCGGTCTTCCTCGGTATAAAATTCGCATCTTGTCATAGTCAATTACAGAGCGATCTTGGTGATCTCCACCTTGGTGTAAGGCTGACGATGGCCGATCTTCTTCTTCTCGCCCTTCTTTGCCTTGTAACGCAGAACGTGGATCTTCTTGCCCTTGCCGTTCTTAACGACCTTAGCTTCAACAGCAGCGCCTTCTACAACGGGAGCGCCGATCTTGGAGTTTTCGCCGTCCAGCACAGCCAGAACCTGGTCAAACTTGACGGTTTCTTCTGCTTCGGCGTTCAGCTTCTCAATGAAGAGAACATCACCCTCAGCAACGGTGTACTGCTTACCACCGGTAACGATAACTGCTTTCATGTTTTCACCTACTTTTATTGTGTAGTCTCGCTCTAAAGGCGTGGTGAACGCGCACCAACTTAAGCCCATTCAATGCGGCTCGCCTATTTTATCATGTATAAAAATAAAAGTCAAGGAGTTTTTGTAACTTTTTCTTGCTATTTCTACGGAATTTTGCTATACTCTCGGATATAATAGGAAAGAAGACAAAAATAGTTTTTAAAGGGGAAGGCGGAGGCGATTCGGAGTGAAAAGTAAAACTTGGATCCTGCTTTTTACTGTGGCGATCATCGCCTGCGGTGCTTTGAGTTTGTGGCTGTTTTGGCCCGGAGAGGCTGCGAGGTTTGCAGAGGTTTGGTCCGATGGAGCTTTGGTGAAACGGGTTTCTTTGCAGACAGATCAGACCTTTACGGTTGAAGGAGAGCACGGGACCAATGTGATCACCGTTTCCGGCGGTAAGATCGGTGTGACGGAGGCGGACTGTCCGGATCACTACTGTATGCACCGGGGATTCTGCGACAGCGGCGCGCAGATCGTATGTCTGCCCAATCGGCTGGTGATCAAGTTTACAGGAAGCGATACGGTAGACGGTGTTGTGGGATAAATTTTGGAAAAAACACGAAAAACCTCTTGACAAATCAGACTACTGGCGGTATAATGCATCTTGCGTTTGGACGATTAGCTCAGCTGGCTAGAGCATCCGCTTGACGTGCGGAAGGTCATAGGTTCGAGTCCTATATCGTCCACCATGTAAAAAACCGCTTTTGTCTACCGGACAAAAGCGGTTTTTTTACAAGGATATCCGTTCCTGCCGGAACGGGTGATATAGCTTCGGTATGATAATACCACCTTCGGTGGTTGCTATATGCTCGGGCATAGGCAGAGACGGACATTATATTATATCGCACAATCAATACATCATTGAAAAACGGCAAATTTTGTGGTATAATTCGTCCGATAAATAAGAATTCGCGAGGATACTAACTTAGAAAATACATATCATTGGGTGTAGTGGCTCCGGGAAAGCGTATTTGGCAAATGTTCTTTCAAAGAAATATTTTTGATAGATATAACGTTAAAGTTATATGGTTATCCAGCAAGAAAGAAGCAGAAGAAATATGTATGGCGCTTTAGCAGAACCTGGATCGCTGCCGCACCCAGTTCAAGCTGTTTGCGGATAGGGAAGCGCAGTGGGACACGATGCATAAAAATGTAAAGGAGATCGCAAAATGAGAGTTTTAGTTACCGGCGGCACCGGTTACATTGGCAGCCACACCTGTGTGGAACTGATTGAAGCTGGCCATGAGCCTGTTGTTATCGACAATCTGTGCAACTCCAATTCCGAGAGCCTGAACCGTGTGAAGACGATTACCGGCAAAGACGTGCCATTCTACGAAGGTGATGTCCGGGATGAAAATCTGCTTAATAAAATCTTCTCTGAGCATGACATTGCATGTGTGATTCACTTCGCGGGCCTGAAGGCAGTCGGTGAGTCCGTTGCCAAGCCTTTGGAATACTACGAAAACAACCTGTGCTCTACCATGACCCTGTGCCGTGTGATGGGCAAGCGCGGTGTCAAGAGGATCGTCTTCTCCTCCTCCGCAACTGTTTACTCCGGCGACAACGAAATGCCTCTGCGCGAGACTTCCAAGACCGGAAACTGTACCAACCCCTATGGCTGGACAAAATACATGGGCGAGCAGATACTCCGGGATCTGACCGTTGCTGATCCGGAATGGTCTGTTGTATTGCTCCGCTACTTCAATCCCGTGGGCGCTCATGCCAGCGGACTCATCGGTGAGCACCCCAACGGCATCCCCAACAACCTGATGCCCTTTATTTCCCAGACTGCTATCGGCAAGCGCCACCATCTGAATGTGTTCGGCAACGACTATGATACCCACGACGGTACCGGCGTCCGTGACTACATCCATGTTGTCGACCTGGCAAAGGGTCATGTGGCTGCGATCTCCCACCTGATGAAAAACAAGGGGGAGAGCGTATTCAATCTGGGTACCGGCACCGGCTACTCCGTACTGGACATGGTTAAGGCGTTTGAAACTGCCAACGGTATTCCTGTGCCCTATGAAATCGCGCCCCGCCGTCCCGGCGACCTGGCTACCTGCTATGCAGATCCTTCCAAGAGTACAGAAGTACTGGGCTGGAAGGCTTCTAAGGATCAAACGGATATGTGCCGGGATACTTGGAACTGGCAGAGCAAGAATCCCAACGGCTATGACAAATAACGAAAAGAGAGGAAACGCAAATGCAGTATTTAGGAATTGAGTATCAGATGAAGCATGCCCCTAAGCTCGACCCCTCTTTCATCCCCTTTGGTGTTTGGCGTGCAGCATACCTGAAAAACGCAAAGCAGCCCATTGCCATTGCTGTTGAGCGTGACAAGGGCCGTGTTTCTGTCCATAAGACCTTTATCCACGGCACTCCCGAGATGGCTGATGCAGATTACCGTTATGTGGAGCGCTATGTGAAGTTTCTGCTGTGGTCTATTGGCGGTTTCCGTGTATCTATCTGCGGCTGCAGCGAACTGGCGCAGCGCCTGCAGAAGGCTTATACGCCCGACGGTGAACGGAAGTTTGACTTTATGTTCTTCCATCAGGTATACGAGCAAGAACTGGAAGTGATCGATCTTCCTTTGGAGCAGTGTCCGGCTGCCAATGAGGTTGCGCAGTCTATGGGCGGCAACATGGACGGCTGCCGTATCGGCTTTGATGCAGGCGGCTCGGACCGTAAGGTTTCCGCTGTGATCGATGGCGAATGTGTCTATTCTGAGGAAGTTTTGTGGTTCCCTAAGCTGAATGAGGATCCCAACTACCAATACCGGGAAATTCTGACCGCTTTCCGTACTGCTGCTTCCAAGATGCCCAGAGTGGATGCTATCGGTGTCTCCTCCGCAGGTGTATTTATTGGCAATGCACCTATGGTTTCCAGTATTTTCTACAAGGTTCCTCGCAGTAAATGGGGCTTTGTGAAGACTGTATTTGACCGTGCGGCTGCGGAAATTGACCCCAACGTCCCCATCTTGGTTGCCAATGACGGTGATGTTTCCGCACTGGCAGGTGCCATCGGCCTGGGCAAGGGAAACCTGATGGGACTGGCTATGGGTACTTCCGAGGCTGTGGGCTATGTTGATAAAGATCAGAATGTTCTGGGCTGGATCAACGAGCTGGCCTTTGCTCCCGTTGACCTGCAGGAAGGCGCTATGCAGGATGAGTGGTCTACTGACTACGGTGTTGGTTGTAAGTACTTCTCTCAGGATGCTGTTATTAAGCTGGCTCCCTGGGCAGGTATCCAGATTCCCGAGGATCTGAGCCTGGCTCAGAAATTGAAGTTCGTCCAAGGCTTGATGGAAGAAGATGACCAGCGTGCTGTTGCCGTCTTTGAGACCATTGGCGCATATCTGGCGTATACCGCCGTTTTGTACTCTCAGTTTTATGATCTGGACTATATGATGCTGCTGGGTCGAGTTATGTCCGGCAAGGGTGGCGATACTATCCTGCGGGTCTGCAACGAGATCCTGGCAGAGGAGTATCCCGAGCTGTATGCTAAGTGCAAGGTCACCTTGCCTGACGAGAAGATGCGCCGTGTCGGCCAATCTGTGGCAGCAGCATCCCTGCCCCAAATTTGATTTTCAAAACAGGGCCGATCCGTACTAAGAGCGGGTAAGGGCTGATCCTCTCTGGGATTTTTTGCTTGTGCTTACGGAGAGGAATATCTTGACCAATTTGCTTTTAGATAACAGGTGTGTTTTTGGAAGAGGAAGTGAGCGTAACGAACCATTTATTGTTGCATCGCCAAATTGGTGGATTTGTCAAGAAAAATGTGGTGATGGTCATTGCCATGATCGCCGCGGCGGTCACATGCTTTTTGGTGCCGCCGGATAAACAGTATCTTGATTACTTTGATGTCAAGACCTTAACTTGTCTGTTTTGCGTACTGGCTGTGGTCTGCGCGCTGAAAAACATAAATTTCTTCTATTTATTGGCCAAAAAGCTGATCCGGGTATTTCGTAACGCACGGCTTTGTATTCTGGCTTTGGTATACATCACATTCATTGGGTCGATGCTCATTGCCAACGATATGGCTCTGCTTACCTTTTTACCCTTGGGTACCTATGTAATGACCACTACCGGCAAGGGAAAGTATATGGCATTTACCTTTATCATGCAGAACATTGCTGCCAATCTGGGCGGCATGCTCACTCCCTTCGGGAATCCTCAGAATCTGTATTTGTATACCAAGTTCCAGATTCCAACAATGGAGTTTATGGGCATTATGGCGGCACCCTTTGCGCTGGCAATTGCGCTCATTACTTTGTGCTGCATCATCTTTGTGAAACCGGAACCCTTTGCGCTGAAGGATGAAAGGATATCTTTACCGGCGGGACGGTCTGTGGTGTACCTGCTGCTTTTTGTTCTTGCCATAGCCATTGTGTTTCGCGGGATCCCCCATGTAATAGGTCTTGTTGTGATACCCGGGGTGCTGCTGTTTGTTGACAGGAAAGCCCTGAAAATGGTGGATTATCCGCTGCTGCTTACCTTTGTGTTTTTCTTTATCTTTTCCGGGAATATGGCACGTATGGATGCAGTGCGCGGGGTGTTTTCCTTCTTATTGACTAAGAACACACTGATCGTATCTGTGCTGTCCTGCCAGATCATCAGCAATGTGCCGTCCGCCATTTTGCTGTCCCAATTTACAGAGAATTATAGACAACTTTTATTGGGTGTCAATATCGGCGGCGTGGGTACATTGATCGCATCTCTTGCCAGCTTGATTACATTCCGGGAATACAGCCGACAAAATAAGGGGAAAACGCTTTACTATATTGGTCTGTTTTCTGCCTTTAATTTTGCTTTTTTAATCATATTATCTGTATTCAGTATGCTTTTCCAATAAGCAAAAGAAGCCCGGCAATGTGGGTTTGACATGTCCCCAGTGCTGGTGGTATAATAAAGGCAACAAAGATGAAAGGAGCATGTTCCATGAAAAATCCATGGATTTTGCCTACGGAATTCCCAGGCGAACTCATCGCAATTGATATGCACAGTCACCTTAATCACGGATCACCCCATGATGCCAGCAAGAGATTTGGAAGAACCGCGGATCTGGATGAGCTGATCCTCATCAACCGGGCGGCGGGAATTGAAAAGCTGTTTTGCTGCACCTTTGCCTCCTGCCTGTGTACCGAGGTGATCGTGGAGGAAAACGAATATATGCACAGCTTGCTGGATCAGTATGATTGCCTGTATCAGTGGGTCGTCATTGATCCCAGAATCGAAGAGACCTTCCGGCAGGCTGAGCGGATGCTTCAGCATAAAAAATGCGTTGGTATCAAGCTGCATCCGTTCTCTCACAAGTATTCACTGGAAGAATATGCCCAAAAGCTGTTTGACTTTGCTTCTCGTTTCCAAACGGTAGTTTTGATCCATCCCGAAAAAGAAGCTTCTTACATTTTGCCCATTGCCAATCAGTACCCCGATGTGACATTTATTATGGCGCATTTGGGTGGGGAAGCCTATGTGGATGCTGTGGAGTTTGCTGTCCATAAAAATGTTTATACAGACACCTCGGGAATTGCCAGCTCCACCAATTTGATGGTGGAGAGCGCTTACCGGCGAATCGGCGCAGACCGAATCCTGTTTGGAACAGATACTTATTCCGCGGCTTTCCAGCGCGGGCGCATTGAGTTTGCCTTGCTTCCCAAAGAGGATAAGCAAAAGATCCTCCGGGATAACGCGCTCCGGCTGTTTGCCAAGAATCTGAAATAATGATCCAATAAAAACCGCTCCGGAAGATACCGGAGCGGTTTGCTGTATTATAGTCCCAAAAACTGTTCGCCCACATCGCCGGATCGTATGTTTTTATACCGATGATAGAAATTGACGTATTTTAGGGCGTTGAAGCGCTTATTTCCGCATAGCTGCAGGAGCTCGTCGCCGTAGTAAATATTCAGCTTGTTTTTACCCAGAACAACAACAGCATGGGTCTGGTCGAAAGGAAGGTCCCGGTCGTCCAGGGTGATGCGGTCGCCGTACAGGCAAACGGAAGCGGATTTTTTCAGCAGCGTTTTATTCTTGTATGGATTGACCCGGGAGATCCGGGCAGAATCCCGGAAGACAGGGGTTTGCGTCAAGGAAAGAAGATCCGTTTGATTGAGCAGGTTATTTTGCCATGCGTACCAGTCCGAAACAAACAGGTGGGGGAAGGGGAATCCGATGCCTTCCAGTTCTTTGGTGGGAAGGTGGCGGATCTCCCTGCCGCAGGTTTTGCATCGGATCCGGTCGCCATTGCTTTCAAAAGGAGAAAAACCGCACCAGGGGCAGGTATAAATCGCCCGTTCCAGATACTCGGCATTTTTCTTGTGGTGGTATTCACCGGTCAGCTGCGCTTCATCCACGTACAATTCAGTTTCAATCAGCCGGAAGAGTTCCTCGTTGGACATTTGCTTGTATTCTTCCGGCTCAATGACACGGCTGACCCGGCAGCGCATAGAACCTTTACGAATCACATCGCTCCATCTGGGATGGACACCGTAGCCTCCTTCGATCCGAAAAAGGGCAATGGGAAGCCCCAGTTTTTTCGCCAGGGAGGCGATGGCTGGCTTCATATACAGAGTGCGGCCGTGAAAGGTTCGGTTTCCCTCTGGGGCAAGACAAATAGAGCCGCCCTCACGGGCCACCAAAATGCAGTTTTTTACCGCTTGCAGATCCAGAGTCTGCTTCTTGATGGGGATTGGCGCTACCAAGAAGCGAATCAGCTTTGACAGCCAACCCATGGAAAACAGATCTTCGCTGGCCAGGTAGTATACCGGCTGTTTAAAGATGATACCCACAAAGAATTGGTCAAAGGCAGTTTGGTGATTCATAAGGATCAGATACGGCCGGTCACCCTGCTCCGGGAATTCTTCAAAGGTAGCTCCGTATTTGAGGCGTATGTATGGCCGAAGCACCAAACGAAGCAAAATAGTTACGACTTTGTGGCGGGATCTGATCCAAGGTTTTCTGTTTTTCATAGGGACTCCTTATATTGGGGGTGCGGGAACTTACATGGTTATTATATTTAAAATTATCGCTTTTTTTCCTTGTCATGTCAACAGTTATTATGGGGAATTTTGTAAAAATAGAAAATGGATATATAAAATATAGGCGTGATCTGAAGTGACAGATCACGCCTGTTGTTATGGGTGTTATTTTACTTTGCCGTTGAGGATGACGGTTTTGATGTTCATCCAATGATCCACAAAGATCAGATCGGCCCGCAGACCAACAGCGATCTCACCCCGGTCAGTTAGGCCTACACAGCGCGCGGGGTTGTAGGAAGCTACCCGGAATGCGTCCACCAGGGATGCGCCGGTGTGCTTCATCCAGTTGCGGCAAGCCACATTCAACGTCAGCTTAGATCCGGCAATATCGCCCCACTTATCAAAGTTGATATCGGTGATATGCTCGTAGCCGGGAGGGTTGGGGGCGTCGGCGTAGCTGCGGTCGGAGATCAAAATGATCTTCTCGTCGGTCTTGATTCTCCGGACCAGGCGGAGCATATAGGGGTCAACATGGATGCCCTGGCTGTCGCAGATCAGTTCCGCGTAGATGCCGCTATTGTAGTTGACGCACTCATCCACACAGACACCCCGGCACTCAGGGTAGTTCACGATGGTGCCTGTAGCATTGGTGTGGTGGGTGCCGATGCACAGACCGTAGGGCATCAGCTTCTCGATCTGCTGGGGCGTTGCCTCGCTATGGGTCACAGCAAAGCGGGTGTTGGGGTTGGCTTTGTGGGCAGCCCGGACAAAGTCTTCCACATTTTCCTGCTCAGGACCAAGACCCCAAACCAGAGCCAGGTCGGCGCAAGCCTCGATCATGGGCTCGTAGTCCTCGGGAATAATAGGCTTATTGTTCCAGGGGTTTGCAGCCCGGTTAGAGCCGTAGGCGGGATTGATGTACGGACCTTCCAGGTACATACCGGCAATATTGCCGCCGTCCGGATGGGCCATGGCTTCCCGAATGTTTGCTGCCATCTGGATATACTCTTCCTTGGTCATTCTGGGATAGGAGGCAGGCAGCACGGTGGTGGTGCCATGCTCCAGATGGTACAGGCATCCGGGAATGGGATCTTGCCAAAGCCGGTAGTTACCGCCGGTGTGGGTATGGATATCCACCAAGCCAGGGCCAACATAGGCTCCCTGGGCGTCCAAAATCTCACAGCCTTCGGGAATGGGTGTGGTACGCATTTCCCCAAAGCCGGCAATCTTACCATCCTCGATAAATAAAACCGCATCGGGGATATAGTGGTCACGCATGATCAGTTCCGCGTTAATAATTGCAAGCATTACGGTATTCTCCTAATTAAGAGTTTTGTATTTCACCATTCAGCAGAACGGTAGAAACATTCATTTTGTGGTCAACGAAAATCAGGTCAGCCCGTTTGCCTACCGCGATCTCGCCCCGATCCAGCAGGCCCACAGCCCGGGAGGGGTTGTAGGAAGCAAACTTGAATACATCCACAATGGAAGCACCGGTGTGCTTCATCATGTTCCGGCAGGCAACCTCCAGGGTCAACTTGGAGCCGGCGATCTCACCTTCAAAGTCAAAGCACAGATCCGTGACGCCGTCATATCCGTCGGGGGTAGGACCTTGGAACCAGCAGGCGTCAGAGATCAGGATCAAACGGTCGTCGCCCTTGATCTTACGGATCAGCCGCTGCATATAGGGGTCTACGTGAATACCGCGGCTGTCACAGATCATTTCTGCGTAAATTTCTCGGTTAAAGTTGACGGCTTCGTCTACACAGACACCCCGGCACTCGGGGTACATGGGACGGTCGCCGGTGGCATTGGTGTGGTGAGTACCGATACACAGACCGTAGGGCATCAGCGCTTCGATCTGCTGGGGACTGGCTTCGCTGTGTCCTACTGCGAAACGGACACTGGGGTTGTATGCCTTGGCATCCTGGACGAAGTTTTCGATATTCTCCCGTTCAGGGGCTACGACCCATACCCGCACATCGTTACCGGCGGCTTCGATCAGCGGCTGGTAGTCTTCCTTGCAAACCGGTCCTTTCCAGGGGTTGCTTTCCCGGTTAGCGCCGAATTTGGGATTCATGTAGGGAGTTTCCATGTAGAAGCCGGCAATGTTTGCGCCGGAGGGCTCCTTCATGGCGGACTGCACAAGGGCGGTCTGCTTCAGAAGCTCTGCCTTGGGGGTGTCAAAATAAAGGGTTGCCAGAATACTGGTGGTGCCGTGGGACAGATGATGCTTCGCGGCCTCCAAGGGTTCCTGGTTGAACCAATGGCAGTCACCGGCATGGCAGTGGATATCCACAAGGCCGGGGCCAACAAACTTGTCTTGCGCGTCGATGATCTCACAGTTTTCAGGGATCGGTGTAGTGCGCATTTCGCCAAAGCCTGCGATCTTACCGTCCTCGATGAACAGAACAGCTTCAGGAATCAAGTAGTTACGCATGACAAGTGTGGCGTTTTTAATTGCAATCACGGGAAATTACCTCACAGTCTTTTTAGAATAAACAGAGCCGGTTTCCCGGCTCTGTAAAGGACTATTCTTAGTAGCCGACCTTTTCCCAGCACTCGAAGGGAGCAGCCAGTTCTTCGCTGATGTAGACCTGAGTTTTCTTGGTCTGCAGCATGGAGCTGGGAACCAGAGGAGTAACAGGGCCGTGAGTAACCAGACGGGAGGTCATTCTCTGCCAGCTGGAGAAGGTGCCGCAGGTAGCCAGAGCATGAACCTCGATACGCTCCTTGGCGCGCATAACATCGATGGGGCCGATGGTAGCAGCCATGGGCGGTACGTTGGCGATGTCGCCGGACTGACCGAAGGTGCCGTTCAGGGAGTTCTGCATAACGGTCATGGGGTGCAGCTTGACCAGCTTAGCGGGCTGATTCAGCCACTCTTCAACGTCGCCGCTGCCCATGAACTCGGGGATGGGATCGACGAAAGCAACGTGGCCGGTCCAGCCGGGGGAGGTGGAGATGATGTCAGCGCCGCCTTCGGTGACGTCGTTGATGATCTTGGAGTAGTCGTTGATGTTCTTGTTGGTGGGGTAGTAGACGTTCTCCATGGGCATACGCAGCTTGGGATCGATCTGGTTGACCAGATACTTGATCATGGAGTGCGCAAAGCCTGCCTCGTAGGTCTCAGGAGCGATGTTGCCGTCCTGGTCAGCCCACTCGTCCTCAGCAAAGATGCTGACCTTGGAGCAGTCAACGCCGAAGTAGTTGATCAGCTGAGCCAAGGGGATGTAGGTGTCGGGCTCGGGGTTGCCCAGAATCATGGAGAAGGGCTTGCCAGCCTCAGAAGCAGCCTTCAGACGGGAGAACAGGGTGGCGATGAGAACGGGGTGGGGGTTCATCATGACCTTAACATTAAACTCAGGATGCCACCAGGGCTCACGCTGCTCCAGCTCCTTGCCGCTGAGCTTGCGAACACGCTCGCAGACTTCCTTGTCCTTGAAGGGAACAAAGGGAGCGGGATCAAAATTAAACTTGGTTGCGGGTTCAAAAACGATGTCTTTCATGGGTATACATTCCTTTCTGAAAATATTCATTGATGACCAAAGGTCAAAAATTACAGATTAAGTATTGCGAAGGACTAGGGAGATTCCTCCTGGATTTGATAGCTTCTTCTGTATTCGGTAACGGTCATACCGTAATACTTTTTAAATATTCTGCTGATGTAATTCACATCGCTGTAGCCTACATGCTCACCGGCTTCCGCCAGGGTATAACCGTAGCGACGGATCAGCTCCACCATATAGGAAAGCTTGCGGCGGTTGATATATTCCATCAGCGGGATGCCTTCGGAGCGGCTGAATATGTTTGTTAAATAGTTTTTGCTAAGACCGACGGCTTCTGCCACCTCACGGACGGTGATCTTTTGACCAATATTTTCTGAAATAAAAGCTTTTGCAAGGTCGCAGTAGCGGCGGTTTCCGGGTGAAATATTGTCATTCCCGTCTACTGCCTGAACCAAAGCGCTTAGCTTGTGAAGCAGCAGCATAAAGCTTGCACATTCTCCAAAATAATTGCAGCCGTGGTGCGCGTTTTTCTCCAGCACAATAGAGCGGATCAGAGAAATTACCTCACTGCTGTCTTGAGACGGGGGGAGAATCATGGGTAGTGTCAGAGTGTTTCCGACAGGAGGGGGGCAGCTGTCTGTGAACTGACTGCGGCATTTAATCAGAAACTCTACAGAGGTGTGGCGATGCAGTCCGCTATCCAAGGTGCGGACCCCAAAAGAGCACTGGGGCGGAATGACAAAAATACAATTCTCATCTAACCGGTATTCGTTGCCTTCGTAGGTGAGTATAACGGGATTTTGCTCCACAAAACCGATCTCCAGAACCGTTCCGTTCTCCGGCGTGTCGCCGTAAATGCCATAGCCCTGGGTCTGCAAAGTGTAGCTGTAATTGTTAGCGGATAAGCTATGGGCAAAGGCGATCCGATCAAAGGAGAGGATTTCGAACTGGGTATACAGATTCATAAACGTGCCACCTTGATAAAAGTATACCAAATTTTTGCAGAAGGCGAAATGCATAATTCAATGGTATATGGACTTTTTACAGATTGGAATTGCAAAATAATTCCAAGGAAGCCGGATGTAACCAAAACTAACAGGTTTATTATAGCATAAACGGATGAATTTGAATAGCATGAAATAACGATTTGTTGATTTCGTATAGAGACAAAAGCGGTAAATTGTGCATTTCCACAATAAAAACATCCAGTAGATACAACAAAAAAGTTGACCGCCGGGAAAACCGACGGTCAACAGAGAAAATTTACTTTTTGGGAGCCTTGATCTTGTTAAGCTTTGCGTTGATATCCAGCAGCTCTTCCTTGGTGAAGTTGATGTTCATGGTGCCCATCATACCGGCAAGGCGGATGAAGGTGAAGCCGCCCAGCATATCCATCATGCCGCCCATGGCGCTGATGTCGAAACCGGCGGCCTTCTTTTCGCCACCCGTTTGGGACATCATTTTGGTGAACAGACCCATGACCAGCATCTTGCCTTTGAGCGTGCCCATGATCTCCTTAAAGGTAGAGTTGAGGCTCAAATGACCCTCCACCTCGGTGATGTCAAACCAGTTGAGGACGGCGCTCTTTTCTCTCAGGCGGTAGGCTTCGTTGAAGGTTTCTACCTTGTTAATGATGCTTTCATCCTTCAGATCACCGGCAACGGCTACCAAGTGGGTAGTACCGGCGTTGGGAACATCGAAATAGAAGAAGGGCAGACCGTTGTTGTTCTGCACACCCAGAGATTCGCCGTTGGCAAACAGCTCAACAGCAGGCTGGTTGGAGTAAACGGTAACCTTGGTAACGTCCTCCACCCGGTCAATATAGCGCTTGCCGCAGATGTGGACCATGGGCTCGGGATTCAGCCATGCCTTGTACGCGAAGAAGGCATCCTTCTTGTACTTGCGGTCCATGGTCATCAGACCCTTATGGTTCTGGCCGTTTTCACCGCCCTCAGAACGGGCATCCGCGCCAAAGTCATACATATTCCACACATGGGTTGCCCAAAGATAGGGGCGTTCATGGATGCACTTGATCAGCTCTTCATGGTAATAGGCCTGGTATTCTTCGGTGTAATCACCCTGCTTGGGGTCGGAGGTGTGCCAGTTCAGCGCCTCGCAGCCATACTCAGAGATGCCGATGGGAATGTTGGGATGTGTTTTGTGGAAGTTGTCGAACCAGGGACCGTTCATGGAGGTGTCGCCGCCGTACCAGCCAAAGTAGTGGTTGTAGGAAACCACATCGGGGATCTGCAGGTAGGGGGAATTGATGGGACAGGGAGACACGGCCGCAATGGTGGTCAGGCGGGTCTTGTCCATTTCATGGCACAGGTCGTTGAGGATGTTGTGGTTTTCCAGCAGATCGGGGTCAGTATCGCCCTTCATGGTGATCTCGTTGGACAGACCCCAGACACAGATAGAAGCGTGATTGTAGTTCTGGGTAATCAGTTCTTTCATCTGGGAAATGGTGTTCTCCCGGCCGCCGGGCATATGGTTGGAGATATAGGGGATCTCCGCCCAAATGACAAGACCGGTCTCGTCACACAGATCATAGAAATATTGGGCATGCTGATAGTGGGCAAGACGGATGGTGGTGCAGCCAACCTCTAAGATGTACTGAATATCTTCCTCGTGATGCTCGGGAAGCAGAGCGTTGCCGATACCCCAACGGTCCTGGTGACGGGAAACACCCCGGAGGGGATAGGCTTCACCGTTGAGAATAAAGCCCTTGTTGGGATCGATCTCAAAGGTGCGGCAGCCGAAGCGGGTGCTGACATTGTCCAGAATCTGTTTATCTTCCACCAGGTTGACCTCTGCGGTATAGAGGTAGGGGTCCTTGCGGCCGTTCCACAGATGTGCATTTTCAATGGTGACATGGATCTTGGTTTCATCGGTTGCCACATTGGCAACGGTGTTGCCTTCGGCGTCCAGAATGGTATACTGCAGATACTGACCCATCTTGGCATTGGTGAGGAAAACCTCCACTTCCACATTGGCGTTTTTGCCATCGATGGTGGGAGTGACCTTAATGCCGGGACCGCCATAATAGTCCAGATCAAAGTGGGACGCAGAAACACCGATGATATTCACATCCCGGTACAGACCGCCGTAGAAGGTGAAGTCAGCCATCTGGGGATATACGGTCTCGTTGGGGGCATTGTCCACTGCCAGGACGAGCATGGTCTTCAGGCCGATCTGCTCCGTAATATCGCAACGCCATGTGGAGTAGCCGCCGTCGTGGTGGGCATACTTCTTGCCGTTTACATACAGGTCAGCAGAGGAGTTGGCGCCGTTGATTTCGATGTAATAACGTTCTGCTTCGGGTAAGTCTTCTTTGTCCAGCTCCTTTGCGTAAATGGCGGTTCCCCGGTAGTAGTCGTTGCCGCCGTCCTGTCCGTCCAAAGCATTCCAGCTGTGGGGCAGGCTGACAAAGTCCCACTTGGGATCAATGGCACTGGGGATCTCGGTGGTTTGCTTGGTAAAGGCCCATTTGCGGTTGATATTCGTAATGGTTCTCAATGTAAATTCCTCCTATGAAAATAATATTCTTTTTAACTATTTTACAGCATGATTATATTTTTTACAATAAAATATTTCGTATTTTTGAACTTTTTACAGAATATTTACAACCAATTAAAAAAGCGCTTCCAGAAAACGGAAGCGCAGGAAAATATATGGGAATTATTGGATGCCCTGAAGGTCCAACAGCTCTAAAACGTGCTGACCGCGGGCGGAGAGGGCAAAGCTGCCGACGATGGGATAGCTGCTATAATTGTGACTGTGGAAGCCTTTGATTGGGATGTCGAAGTCTAATGTAATGAGCCCTTTCTTGTTGAGGGATTGGAGAACCAGGCTGTATTCCTCCACACTGTAGTTCTGATCTTCCAGATAAATGGGATCGGCAGAGTCAGTTCGCCGCGCAACAGGCAAAAAGGGGATTTGCCCCAATTTTTGCAGCACATACAGCTCCGCTTCATTGAGTGTCAGACAGCTGCCGCATTTTTCGCAGTGGCTACAGCTGCCGCAGGAATGAGAACATTCATGCATGGTTAGCACCTCCCAATGGTTTTTTCGGACTATAACAGGATTTTATGTGATTGTCAAGGTGGTTATGCACAGGGAAACTGAAAAAAGAAGGAACAATTCTATGAATTTCGCATATTGTAATTTTGAAAAGAAAGTGGTATTATGTTGTAAATACAAATGTTCACGCAATGTGGACACAAGGAAAAGGAGCGTTTGTTATGGCAAGAGTGTTTAATTTTTCTGCTGGTCCTGCGGTTCTGCCTGAGGTCGTTCTGAAGGAAGCAGCCGCTGAGATGCTGGATTACCGCGGAAGCGGTATGTCCGTTATGGAGATGAGCCACCGGTCAAAGGTCTTTCAGGAGATCCTGAACACCGCGGAGCAAGACCTGCGGGATCTGATGGGCATCCCTGCTAATTACAAGGTTATGTTCCTGCAGGGCGGTGCTTACCAGCAGTTCGCCATGATTCCTATGAACTTGATGAAGAACAGAGTGGCGGATTACATCGTTACCGGACAGTGGGCAAAGAAGGCCTTCCAGGAGGCAAAGATTTACGGAGATGCCTGCGCGGTGGCTTCTTCCGCAGACCGGAACTTCTCCTACATTCCTGACTGCTCGGATCTGCCTATCCGGGACAATGCGGATTATGTGTATATCTGTCAGAACAATACCATCTACGGCACGACCTTTAAGCAGCTTCCCAACACCAAGGGAAAGACTTTGGTTGCGGATGTTTCTTCCTGCTTCCTGTCTGAGCCTATCGATGTTGAGAAGTACGGTGTGATCTATGGCGGCGTTCAGAAGAATGTCGGCCCCGCCGGTGTGGTGATCGCCATTGTCCGGGAGGATCTGATCACGGAAGATGTTCTCCCCGGTACGCCCACCATGCTGCGGTATAAGACTCACGCGGATGCGGGCTCTTTGTTCAACACACCGCCTTGCTACGGCATTTACATGTGCGGCAAGGTGTTCCAGTGGCTTAAGAGCATGGGTGGCCTGGAGGCTATGAAGGCCCGGAATGAGGAAAAGGCAGCCATTCTTTACGATTTCCTGGACCGCAGCCAGCTGTTTAAGGGCACTGTTGAGAAAGACAGCCGCTCTTTGATGAACGTACCCTTTGTTACCGGCAGTGAGGAGCTGGATGCCGTCTTTGTCAGCGCAGCCACCAAGGCAGGACTTGTCAACCTGAAGGGCCACCGCACCGTCGGCGGTATGCGGGCCAGCATTTACAACGCTATGCCTAAGGAAGGCGTGGAGCAGCTGGTTGCCTTTATGGAAGAATTTGAAAAGAAGAATGGTTGAGGTGTGACCTATGTATCAGGTACATTATTTAAATCCTATCTCCCCTAAGGGCACTGCTCTTTGGACGGAAGATTATCAGAAGTGTGAGGCTTTGGACCAGGCGGATGCCGTTATGGTTCGTTCCGCTGCCATGCATGATCTTCAGTTGCCGGAATCTCTGCTGGCTGTGGCCCGCGCCGGTGCCGGCGTTAACAACATTCCCTTGGATAAGTGTGCAGAGGCTGGTGTTGTGGTGTTTAATACCCCCGGTGCCAACGCCAACGGCGTTATGGAGCTGGCTATCTGCGGCATGCTTCTGGGCTGCCGGGATGTGATCGGCGGCATCAACTGGGTGCAGACCATCAAGGACGAGGGCGATGTTGCCAAGAAGGTAGAGAAGGGTAAATCCAAATTTGCCGGCATAGAACTGGCAGGCAAGAGCCTGGGTGTCATCGGCTTGGGTGCCATTGGCGGACCTTTGGCCAATGCCGCCCGGAAGCTGGGGATGCAGGTCTACGGCTGCGATCCCTATATTTCCATTGACGCGGCATGGCATCTGGACAGCCACATCATTCCGGTTAAGACCCGGGAAGAGATTTATGAAAAGTGCGACATCATTACCGTTCATGTTCCGCTGCTGGACAGCACCCGGAAGATGATCAACGCGGAAGCCATCGCCAAGATGAAGGACGGCGTGATCCTGCTGAACTTTGCCCGGGACGCTTTGGTGGATGATGATGCGCTGGAAGAAGCATTGAAGGCCGGTAAGATTAAGCGCTATATCACCGACTTCCCCAATGATCGGACAGCGGGGATGGAGGGCGTTATCGCCATCCCACACCTGGGTGCTTCTACGGAAGAGTCTGAGGATAACTGCGCGAAAATGGCAGTCCGTCAGGTGATGAATTTCCTGGAGAACGGTAATATCGTGAATTCTGTTAACTATCCCAACTGCGATATGGGTATCTGCAGCAAGGAAGGCCGTATTACCATTATGCACCGGAATATTCCCGGTATTCTGACCAAGTTTACCGGCGCAATGGCTATGGAAAACATCAACATTTCCGATATGCTCAATAAGAGCCGTGGTGACTACGCCTATACCATGCTGGATCTGGACGGTAAGCCTTCTGATCTTGCCGTGGAAGTGCTGAAAAAAATTGAAGGTGTCCTGCGTGTTCGTGTGATCCGCTGATATTTACACGCGAAATATTTCTAGAATATTTGAATCCCCCGACAGAAGATGAAATCTGTCGGGGGATTTGCTGTAATACGGTTACTTTTCCTTGTTCATAATAAATGTTTCCAAGTTGATGTCGTGATGGTATTTGGCAGATGCCTGCTTGTCCTTGGCAAGCATAATCGTTGTCAAATCGATATGATTGATCGCGGCGATGGCTACGATGTAGTGGATCATATCCGCCAGCTCCGTACCGAGCTCGGTGTCCAAATCAGAGCCGTTAGACTGTTTGCTTCCGGCGCGCATATTGATAACTTCAGCGACTTCTCCTATTTCTTCCACCAGCTTCAGAAATAGTCCTTGTTCATTTGTCCAGCCGTCGTAACGGTTAAGCAGGTATTTCTCCAAAGTGTCGATGGTGATTTTCATGATAGACGCTCCTATTTTGGCTATTAACCAAGCTCTTTGTTTCTTTGGAAAGCTGCGCGGACGCAGTCTATAACTGCACCTCGGAAGCCCCGCTGTTCAAGAACATTTACACCGGCGATGGTGCTGCCGCCGGGAGAGCAGACGGCATCCTTTAACTGCCCAGGGTGTGTGCCGGTGGACAGATACATCTGGGCAGCGCCTGCCAAGGTGTTCGCGGCATACTCCAGAGCCTTCTGCCGGGGCAGGCCACAGGCTACCGCACCGTCAGCCATGGCTTCCATGAACATATAGACGAAGGCAGGCCCACAGCCGGATACACAGCAGGCTGCATCGATCAGCTTCTCGTCCAGTCGATCCAGAGTTCCGGCAGGGGACATATCTGCCAAAAAGTCTTCCAGAGTTTCCTGCTCTACCAAAGAGTTGCAGCAGTACAGGATCATACCTTTGCCAACAGCTACCGGGGTGTTGGGCATGATGCGGATGATGGGAAGCTCTGTGCCGGCGAAGGACTCGATGGTATCCATCTGCAGACCTGCAGCTATGGTAATCAGCAAAGGCTTCTTCTGCCGCAGAATGGGAGCCAGAGGACGCAGTACAGCCTCCATCATCTGAGGCTTTACCGCCAAGAACAGACGCTCACATTCCCAAGCGGCAGTTTCGTTGTCGCCGACAACACAGCCAAGCTCCCTTGCTAAGTCCCGTGTGTTGGGGGAGGGGTCAGACAGGAGAATGTCCGTGGTGGAGCAGGAGAGGGCCTTTGCCAAGGCGCCGCCCATATTTCCGCAGCCGATAAATCCGTATTTCATAGTTATTACCTCACATGTCCGTTGCCTTGAATGACATATTTATAGGTGGTCAGTTCCCGCAGACCCATAGGGCCTCTCGCGTGAAGCTTTTGGGTGGAAATACCCATCTCACACCCAAGACCGAATTCTCCGCCGTCTGTAAAACGGGTGGAGGCATTTACATAAACCGCTGCGCTGTCCACACCGGAAGTAAAAACGGCAATGGCATTTTTATCCTCGGATATAATGGCTTCGCTGTGGCCGGTAGAATGGGCGGAAATGTGCGCGACCGCTTCTTCAACGCTTTCTACGCACTTAATCGCCAGAATGTAGTCCAAAAATTCGGTATCAAAATCATTTTCACCGGCAGGTGTGCCGGGGATAATGGTTTGGGCAAAATCATCCAACCGCAATTCTACCTGGGGAATCCGCGCTTTCAGCCGGGGCAGGAAGGTGGTGGCGATCGCTTTGTCCACCAACAGCACCTCTTCCGCGTTGCAGACGCTGGGACGGCTGGTTTTTGCGTTTTCTACAATGGAAAGGGCCATATCAGGATTTGCGGTTTTTTCCACATACACATGGCAGATTCCCGTGCCGGTGGCGATACAGGGAACGGTTGCCTGGGTGACACAGGCATTGATGAGCCCTGCGCCGCCCCGGGGGATCAGCAGATCCACATAGCCCACAGCCTGCATCAAAGCCGTTGCGCTGGCGCGGGTAGTGTCCTGTACGAGATTTACTGCGTCCTCCGTGATGCCAACAGAGCGCAGGCCGGCTTTTAATGCCTTAACAATGGCGTTGGCAGAGGAAAATGCCTCCTTACCGCCGCGCAGGATGCACACATTTCCGCTTTTTAGGGCCAAAGCGGCAGCATCGCTGGTAACATTGGGACGGCTTTCGTAAATAATGGCGATAACGCCCATGGGAACGGACACCTTCTGAATGTGCAGACCGTCAGCACGGGTGTGTTCCTCCAGAAGCCTTCCCACCGGGTCCGGTAAAGCGGCAACCTCCCGGATCCCGGAAGCCATACCTTCGATCCGGGCGGCTGTCAACTGAAGCCGGTCCATCATGACGGCGGAAACTGTGCCTTGCGCCTTTTCCATATCCTCGGCGTTTGCGGCGAGAATTTGCCCGGTGTGGGCGATCAGCGCATCCGCCATGGCGTTCAGGGCGGCATTTTTTTGTTGTTCCGTCAGCCGGCTGATCTCCGGCTTTGCTGCTTTTGCAGCCTTTAGCATTTCATTCATTGGCGCTCTCCGTAAAACAGGGTACCGACAGATTCTCCGTCGATAATGGCGTAAAGGTTTGTGGGTTGGCTGCCATTTGTGATAATCATGTCACAACCGGCCTCCATACAGATTTTTGCGGCTTGCAGCTTTGTGACCATGCCGCCGGTTCCCAGATTCGTTCCGCTGGCACCAGCCAGGGACAGGATCTCTTCGTTCAGGGTATGTACTTCCCGAATCAGTTGGGCATCGGGATTCGTATGGGGATCAGCGGTATAAAGACCGTCAATATCTGACAGCAGCACCAGCTTGTCCGCGGATATGCTGCTGGCCACAATGGCGGCAAGGGTGTCATTATCACCGATGCCCAACTCTTCTGTGGCAACGGTGTCGTTTTCATTGATAATGGGCAGCGCGTCCAGTTCCAGCAGACGGTTTAGGGTGTTGCGGAAATTGGTATGCCGGGTATCGCTTTCTATATCATCCCCGGTAATTAGCAGCTGCGCTACGGTATGATGGTATTCGCTGAACAGCTTATCGTAAAAATACATCAGCTCACACTGACCAACTGCTGCGGCTGCCTGCTTGGTGGGAATGTCCTTAGGCCGCTGCTGCAGGCCCAGTTTTCCTACGCCCATGCCAATAGCGCCGGAGGATACCAGGATCACTTGGTGACCGGCATTTTTAATGTCGCTGAGGATTTTACACAGCTGCTCCACTCTTTGAATATTCAATCGGCCGGTTCCATGTGCCAGGGTGCTGGTGCCGATCTTGATCACGATACGCATGCTTGATTCTCCTTTTTAAGCGTCGCTTTTCCCGTTATTATAACAGAATACGCGGACATTTGCAATCCCTGGGAGGACAAAATGGTATCTTTTTGCAGTATATCTAAAGAAAATCCGCCGGTGAGAAACCGACGGATCGTTGGAATCTGGCTGTTAGAATTCACCGGCGTCATACATGACGGCAGACAGGGCGCACAGAGGGGCGGTTTCGCAACGAAGGATTCGCTTGCCCAGGGTACAGACAGTCAAACCGGCAGACTGCGCCTGTTCCACTTCGGAAACCTCCAATCCGCCCTCCGGTCCGGTGAGCAGGCTGACAGAACGATATTTTCCTTTGGATAAAGCCATTTTCAATGTGGTGGACTGTTCGTTTTCGTAAAAAAGCAGAGCCAGGTCTGCCCTTGCTGCCCGTTCTAAGGCTGCGCGGTAGCTGGGGAGCGTTAGGATTTGGGGAATTCTGCCTCTGCCGGACTGCTCCGCGGCAGAAGCCGCTATTTTTTGCCACCGTTCCAGCTTTTTCTTTAGACTTTTCTCGTCGGGGCGGGAAACACAACGGGAAGAGGGAAAGGCAACGATCTCGTAAGCGCCCAGCTCCGTTGCCTTTTGGATCACATGCTCCAGCTTGTCTGCCTTGGGAAATGCCATGTAGACACTGACCTGCACACAAGGCTCGGATTCAGACGCCAAGCGCTTTTGTACCACAAGAGAGATTTGGTCCGGGCTTACATCGCTGACAGTGCATACACATTCTTTGCCCTGCCCGTCACAAACAAGGACACTTTCTCCATTTTTTAAACGCAAAACCTTGGCATGCTGGGCATTTTCTCCGGTGAGAACCAGAAAGTCGGGCTGAAGCGCTTCCGGCTGAACAAAAAATCGTGTCACTATCATTCCTCCTTGTTTTGCTTATAGTTTAACAGAGAAGAAGGAAACTTGCAAGAGATTCCAAAAATATGTTGACAAAAACCTGGGAAAAGGTTATAATACCTTAGCGCTTGCGAGAGTGTTGGAATGGTAGACAAGCACGTTTGAGGTGCGTGTGGTTTCGCCGTGTGGGTTCGAGTCCCATCTCTCGCACCAAAAATCCGGATACCCCAAAGGGGTATCCGGATTTTTAATGCTCAAGATGGGACTCGAAAGGCCGTAAAGAAAACATGCCGGTGGCATGTTTTTAGGCCGTGGGAGAGTCCCTCAGCTTCCAGACGCATCCCGGAGGGATGTGGATGGAAGCTGAGATGAAGAAACGGGATGATACCCCTTTGGGGTATCCGGATTTTTAATGCTCAAGATGGGACTCGGAAGAGCATTATTTAACATGACCTATTTGTGGTATTTACTGCCAGCCTGAATTGCCTCTGCCCGGTATAGCTGCTCTAAAACCATGATCCGGGCTAAGTGATGGGGGAAGGTCATGGGCCCCATAGAAAGCAGGAAATCCGCTTTTTGCTTGACGGTGGGGGAGATTCCAAAGGAAGAGCCAATCAAGAAACAGGCGCTGCTTTTGCCGGACAGCTTAACCTCTTTTAGTTTGGCGGCAAAGCCTTCGCTGGAGAGCTCCTTCCCTTCGGGTGTGAAGACGCACAGCCAGGCACCTTTCGGTATTTTACTGAAAATGGCCTCGGCTTCTTTTTCCAGCCCTGCGCTGATCTCTGCTGAGGATGGATTTTCGGGAAGCCGATATTCCGGCAATTCAATCAAATGAAAATTACAGAATCCTTTCAGTCGCTTACAATATTCTTCTGCAGCGCTGAGATAAAATTTTTCTTTCAGCTTGCCCATTGTGATCAAAGTAACGTCAAACATACGATCCCCTCCACAGCCATTTTATCATAACCTTTTCCAAAAAGCAAAGGAATTGACCGGCTGGCATCGGCAATACTAGGTGCGAGGGGAGGGAACCTTGTGAAAAATGCAAAGAAAAAACCGTTACTTCCGCAAGTGGGGAATCCGCTGGATTCGGTAGATCCTGTGATAACGGACCCATTGGGCAGCTATACCGGTGTGCCTGCAGATGTTTTGGACAAACCGGTACAGGATGCGGATGATCTGTAAATCAAAATGTCCGGACACTGAGCGTGTCCGGACATTGAACTTATTATTCTCCCTTGTATTTTTTGCGGGTCGCGATTCCGCCCCGGATATGCCGCTGTTGTTTGTTGATATCCAGCACTTGGCGTACCTTTTCATAAAGGTTTCGGTTGTATTGGGGCAGTCGCTGCTGCAGGTCTTTATGTACCGTGGATTTTGAGATGCCAAAGTGTTGGGCGGCTGCCCGCACTGTGGCGCCGGTTTCGATCATGTACACAGCCAGTGCGCAGGCGCGTTCCTCGATGGTATCTGACATGATATCCCCTCCGATGCTGTGTGCTACCAAGAAACTCTATGCAAAAGCCACAGGGAATATGCGTTCTTGACAGGGCAGTAGAAAGAAGATAAAATGGATACGAATTGTTGCATGGAGGGGTCAAAATGATCTATTTTCACAATGACTACGCAGAAGGCTGCCACGAAAGTATTTTGCAGCGACTGGTTCAGACAAATTTGGAGCAGACACCCGGCTATGGAACAGACCCATATTGCGCGGCAGCGGCGGAGCGGATTCGGGTTCTTTGCGAAGATCCTTCTCTTTCTGTGCATTTTCTGGTTGGCGGAACCCAGACAAATATGACAGTGATCGCAGCGGCACTTCGGGCGTATCAGGGTGTTGTCTGCGCCCAGACGGGGCACATACATGTGCATGAGACCGGCGCGGTGGAGGCCACGGGACATAAGGTGCTGGCACTGCCCTCTGCGGATGGCAAAATCACCGCGGAGCAGGTACGCGCACTGGTTGAGGAGCATAGAGCCTCCGAGGCGATGGAGCATACTGTCCAGCCGAAAATGGTATATATCTCAAATCCCACAGAATTGGGAACGATTTATTCCCGGAAAGAATTGGAAGCCCTTTCAGAGTATTGTCGAGATAACGGTCTGTATTTGTTTTTGGACGGTGCCAGATTGGGATATGGCTTGGAAGCGGCTGACAATGATCTGACGCTTAAGGATCTTGCCCGGCTTTGCGATGTGTTTTATATTGGTGGCACCAAACAGGGGGCTCTCTTTGGGGAAGCGGTTGTGTTTTCACACCCTGCGCTTGCTGAGGATTTTCGTTATATGATCAAGCAGCATGGCGGCATGTTGGCAAAAGGCCGGTTGCTGGGCCTGCAGTTTGACGCGCTGCTGCGGGATGGCTTGTATTTCCGGATGGCGCGGCAGGCGAATGAAAAAGCAGACCAGATTCGTGCTGTTTTGGGGAAGCTGGGTTATCCTCTGTACGTTCCCGGATCTACGAATCAGATATTTGTAACGATGCCGGATGCTGTTTTGGACGAATTGGCGAAGTCTTTTACATTCTCTCATGAATGTCGTGTAGATGACCGGCACAGGGCAGTTCGTTTCTGCACCAGTTGGGCAACGAGTCAGGAAAATGTGGACAGGCTGTGTGATGCGCTGCGACAAATTTCAAAAGAAAAGAAAGATTTATAAATTATGGATTGGCTTTTTGCTGATTTATCAGTATAATAAACATATGAGGAGGGATCGCAGTGGAATTAAACAAGAAAACGGTCCGCACTTTGCTGTTGGGAGCGGCAGGGTGTGTTGTGTTATACTGGCTGCTCCATGAAACAGAGCGTCTGGCTTCTGTATTGCGGATTGGCTGGTCCATTCTCTCGCCGTTTATCATCGGCGCGGCGATCGCGTTTATTTTAAATGTTCCCATGCGTGCGGTTGAACGGTGGTTTTCAAAAATAGGGAACACCGGTGCTCGCAGAGCGGTGGCAATATTGGTCACGTTGGTGATTATCCTGTTGGTGCTGGCCGGGGTCTTTTATCTGCTGATCCCCCAGGTGGGAGAGACGGTGGAAACCCTTGTGGACAAGCTTCCTGCGTTCTTTAGTGGAATCATTGCGGATATCAACGCGTATTTAAGCGAGAATCCGGAGGCTTTGGAGTGGCTGCAGGAGAACACCAATTTTGCCAATCTGGACTGGGCGAGTTTGATCCAAAAGGCGGTCTCGATAGTCAGTGACAGTTTGACAACTGTTGTGGATAAATTATTTACTACCGTTGTAGGTGTTGGCAGTGGTATTTTCAATGCCATCATCAGCTTGGTATTTGCGCTATACTGCCTGGCGAGAAAAGAGATACTTGCCAGCCAGTTCCGGCGTGTGCTCTATGCGCTGGTGCCGGAAAAGGTGGGAGATGAGGTGGTGCGGATCATGCGTATGACCAACTCCACCTTCTCGAATTTTATTTCCGGTCAGTGTCTGGAAGCGCTGATTCTGGGACTTATGTTTGCGGTCTGCATGTCGATCTTTGGGATGCCCTATATGCCGCTGGTCAGTGTTGTGATTGCGGTTACAGCGCTGGTTCCCATCGTAGGTGCGTTTGCCGGCTGTATCGTTGGCGCGTTCTTTATCTTGGTGGACAGCCCCTTGCTGGCAGTTTGGTTCGTGGTGATGTTCCTGATCTTGCAGCAGATCGAAGGAAATTTGATTTACCCCAGAGTAGTAGGCACTTCTATTGGTCTGCCCGGAATGTGGGTGCTGCTGGCGGTTGCTGTTGGCGGTGACCTGATGGGCGTAGGCGGTATGCTGCTGATGATCCCTGTAACCTCGGTTTTGTATGCTTTAATTCGGGAGTTTGCGGATAAGCGACTGGAAGACAGGCAGATAGATCCTGACAAACTGGTTGCCCATCCTCCGGAACTGAAGTCCGGTTTCAAAGAAAACCGGGAAAAGAGAAGAAAAAAGTTTAAGCTGCGGAAGATGCTTCGCATGGAAAAGAAGAATCAGAAATAAAGATACTCACCGCTAAAAATAAAATAGCAGCGCTGATGGAACCGTCAGCGCTGCTTTTTTATGCCAGAGAAAATTCGTAATCTTCAAATTTGAGACGGTCACCCACGTCAATGCCCAGAGGCAGCAATGCAATGGCAACCTCGGAGACGATGCCGGTGTTATCATAGGTTACATAGGCGTAGTCGCCCCGAATGTCGGTAACGGTACAGAACATAAAAATCTCCTTTGAAAAACCGCCCCCGGGAAACCGGGGGCGGTGGTGTTTAGGAATCGACTGGTGATTAGTCCTTGTACATCTCGACCAGCTTCTTCAGGTGCTCCCAACGCTCCTTGGCAGCCTCTTCGTTCTTCACGAACAGCTCCTTGGCGCGGTCGGGGAACTCACGGGTCAGACGGCTGTAACGAGCCTCGTTCATCAGGAACTCCTGGTAGCCTTCCTTGGGATCCTTGCTGTCCAGCTGGAACTTGCCGGTCTCCTTGGAGGGGTCAAAGCGGAACAGATTCCAGTAGCCGCAATCCACAGCCTTCTTCATCTCAGCCTGGCAGTTGATCATGCCGCCCTTGATGGAGTGCATCTCACAGGGAGCATAGCCGATGATCAGGGAAGGACCCGGATAAGCCTCAGCCTCGGCGATAGCCTTAATGGTCTGGTTCATATCCGCACCCATGGCGATCTGCGCGACGTAGATGTAGCCATAGCTCAT
>JAFQCV010000025.1 GCA_017416325.1 Oscillospiraceae bacterium | reverse complement strand
TATATGCGACCCAACAAGCAAAGACTTTCGAAATAGTAAAAACCACCGTCTTCGCATTGAAAGAAACGGTGGTTTTAGTCCGCGTGGGGAATTTGGAGCTCTTGGTTAATAAAAAATAGTATACAGCTGTATTGAACTTTAATATTTCGCAAACATAATAGAAAACTTCTTTAAGCATCTCGATTGTAAAATGAGAGCGATACGAAAAAATGGGGGTGTATGTTTTGAAGAAAAAGATCCGTATACGCTACGATGCAAACAGAGTTGAGGAACGGGAGGTCAACTATATTCCCGTCCGCTATATTCTGGCACTACTGTTGGCCGTGCTAGAAACTGTAGCGGTTATCACCATTCTGATCCTATTTGGCAAGTATGTACCATACTTCTACCTGGCTATGTGGGCAACAGAGATTGGTTGCGTGATCCACATCATCGCCTGCGACGAAGCGCCGGATTACAAGATCCCCTGGTTACTCACAGTGCTGATCGTACCGGTGGCAGGCTTTATGCTGTATTTTCTTTTCGGCAACCGAAAGCTGCAGCATAAGTTTATCCGCAGGCTGGATGCTATGCGCAAGCAGACCTACAACGCCAGAACGGAGGAACTGGCAGAAAAGCTGACCGCAGAAAAGACCACCATCGCTACGGATGCCAGGATGCTGTGCAAGATCGCAGATACCAATCTGTTTACAAACACCTCGCAGACCTACTTTCCTTTGGGCGAGGATATGCACAAGCAGATGCTGATTGACCTGGCAACAGCGGAGAAGTTCATTTTTATGGACTACTTCATTATCGAGGAAGGCATCTTCTGGAACTCTATCCTTGAGATCTTGAAGGCGAAGGCTGCTGCCGGGGTGGAAGTCCGGGTGATCTATGATGACATCGGCTGTATGATGACCCTGCCTGGAAATTATGACAAGATTCTTCGGGGCTTCGGTATTGACGCCGTGCCATTCTCAAAGCTGAAGGGTAACGCTGATTCTGAGTTCAATAACCGGAGCCACCGGAAGATCACTGTCATTGACGGTAAAATCGGCTACACAGGTGGTGTAAATATTGCTGACGAGTACATCAATGAAAAGGTAGTCTATGGCCACTGGAAGGATGTTGGTCTGCGCTTGGAGGGTGAGGCTGTCCGGGAACTGACAAAGCTATTCCTGGTGGACTATGGTATCAATGTGAGGAAGCTGCCGGAAAATAAGCATGATTATTTCCCGGAATACAGCGTGCCAGCTGAAGGTTATGTGATCCCCTTCGGTGATGGCCCCAAGCCTATCTATGACCGCAGAGTGGGTAAGTCTGTCATTGAGAATATGCTGAACCACGCAACCCGGTATTTCTATGCCATGACGCCCTATCTCATTTTGGATGAAGCACTGTGTCAGGCGGTGGAGAACGCTGCACTGCGTGGTGTGCAGGTGAAGCTGATTTTGCCCAGTATCCCAGATAAGTGGATCGTCAAGGAATTGGCCTGCAGTCACTATGAGAGGCTGATGAAGGCTGGGGTGGAGATCTATGAGTATACCCCTGGATTTGTTCACGCAAAGGTTTACCTTGCTGACGATGAAACTGCTATGGTGGGTACCATCAATATGGACCACCGCAGCCTGGTGCATAACTTTGAAAATGGTGTATGGATGCATCGATGCGACTGCATCGAAAGCATCAAAGCTGATTTTGCGGATACCTTTGCTAAAAGCATCCGCATCGATGAAAGCAAGGCAAACTGGCATTGGATGCGACGCTTTATCCGCAGTGTAGCAAAGGTTTTTGCACCGCTGATGTAAGCATTCTCCTTGCAGTAGAGAGGCAATTCTACCCGGCAGAGCGGTCCAAACTGCACAGTAGGTAGACACTGCCCAGAAAAATGTGGTATGGTTTACCGGAGCAAACGAAAGGAAAACTATACCAAATGAGAACTGTAAAAATTGTTGCGGACTCTTCCGCAAATTTAATGGAATTAAAGACCGTCGCCTTTGGCGTGGCACCAATGAAGGTCATCACCGCCCAGCGGGAATTTGTGGATGACAGGAATCTGGATCTGGATGAAATGATCGGGTATTTCAAGTCCTACAAAGGCAGATCCCAAAGCTCCTGCCCCAATCCCGAGGATTGGCTGACAACCTTTGGCGATGCAGAGGATATTTTCTGCGTTGCCATCACCAGCGGTCTGTCCGGCAGCTATAACGCTGCCTGTATTGCAAAGGAAATGTACGAAGCGGAGCATCCCGGAAGACGGGTCTTTGTGATCGATTCTCTTTCCGCCGGTCCTGAACTGACACTGATCGTTGAAAAGCTGGAGGAATTGATCGTTGCGGGCAAATCTTTTGAAGAGATCTGCGCCTACATGCCAGAGTATCAAAAGAAGACCGGTCTGCTTTTCATGCTGGAATCCCTCAACAATTTTGCGGCCAATGGCAGAGTCTCTCCGGCTGTTGCAAAGATTGCCGGTGTTCTGGGTATTCGTATCGTGGGCAAAGCCAGCGATGTGGGCACTTTGGAGCCTACAGATAAGTGCAGAGGCGAAGCCAAATCTCTGAATGCTATTTTGAAGCACTTAAAGGAAAACGGCTTAAAAACCGGCAAGGTGCAGTTAGCACATTGTCTGAACGAGGCTGCCGCCAATACGCTGAAAAGCATGATCGAAGCAGAACTTCCGGAAGTGACCGTGAACATTGGTATCAATCTGGGACTGTGCAGCTTCTATGCAGAAAAGGGCGGCCTGCTGGTTGGATTCGAGAAAATGTAAAGGAAGATCACGATGAAAATACTGATCACAACGGATTTGTACACCACCAGCACCAACGGTGTAGTCACCTCGGTGCGGAATCTCATGGAGGAGCTTACGAAAAAGGGGCATGAGATTAGGGTACTGACCGTTTCGGAAAAGCTGAAAAGCCATACCGATGGCAACATCTACTATATAAAGTCTTTGCCTCTGGGTGCTATCTACCCGGATGTGCGGATGCCTGTTTCCTCCCATCATCATCGTTTTATCCAAGAGCTGATCGATTGGAAGCCGGATCTGATCCACAGCCAGTGCGAGTTTTTCAGCTATCAATATGCCGGTTACATTTCCCGCAAGACCGGTGCACCTATCGTACATACCTACCATACCCTCTATGAGCAGTATGTGACGTATATTTTCCCAAGTCAGCGGATTGGCGCGTTCTTTGTGGGTAAGCTTTCCAAGTACCGTCTGCGCAAGGCAGATGCGGTAGTTGCGCCCACTGCAAAGGTAGAAACTGTACTGAAAAACTATGGTCTGCGCAATCCCGTCCATGTGGTACCCAGCGGCATTGCACTGGAGCAGCATAAGCAGCGCATTACGGAAAAAGAACGCAAGCGCCGAAGACGCGAGCTGGGTATCCCGGAGGATGCGTTGGTACTGCTTAATCTCGGACGGTTGGGTACGGAAAAGAATCTGACAGAGGTGGTAGAATTCTTTGCCATGGCCCGGTCACAGAACAGCAAGTTGATTCTTTTGATCGTAGGCGACGGTCCTGCCAGAAAGGAACTGGAAGAAACCGCCCATCGACTTGCAGTCAAAGACTTCGTGATTTTTACCGGAATGGTAGCGCCGGAGGAAGTACACGCCTTCTACCAACTGGGTGATGTATTTGTCAGCGCGTCCACCAGCGAAACCCAGGGCCTGACCTATGTGGAAGCAGCTGCCAACGGCCTGCCTTTACTTTGCAGACGGGATCCTTGCCTGGACGATGTGCTGGTAGAAGGCCGTAACGGCTATGAGTACGAGGCAGAGGACGAGTTCTGTCAGCTGTTGGATACAATCCTGCAAAATCCGGATTGGTGTCGGACAGCAGGTACACAAAGTGCCCAGATCGCGGCTACTTTTGACAAAAGCCACTTTGCCGAGAAAATTGAAGATGTATATGAAGCTGTCCTTCAGTGACGAATCAGCCTGTGCAGAAATAAACTGCACAGGCTGATTTTTTATCAAAATTAATATTTCTCAAACATTTCGGAAATTATTTGCAAAACTTGACGCTTTAGAATATGGCCATAAATCAAAAACAAAGGAGATAAATGTTATGTCTAAGTTCGTAGAAGCAAATGAGAAGATCGCCGAGAAGGTAGTTGAGGGCTACAAGAAGATCGAGGACGGTGTGGTTACCGGCTACAAGAAAATCGAGACCGGCGTTGTGGAAGGCTTCGGCAAGGTTACAGATGCCTGCGTCAAGACCCTGTTTGCCAAGGAAGGCGAATCTGTCGAGGATGCCAAGGCAAGACTTTCCGGCAAGGATAAGGAGTAAATAATATCTTGATGAATAACGAAAACACGTTCTCCTACACCTACAGCGCGCCGGAAAATCAGGAGGTAATGAATATTCGCAAGAAATACCTCCCTCAGGAAGAATCAAAGCTGGATGAGCTGAAGCGGCTTGACAACCTGGTGCAGACCTCCGGTATGGTAGAGTCCTTATGTGCAGGAATTGGCGGTGCGCTGATCTTCGGATTGGGTATGTGTCTGGCAATGGAGGTCATCGGTCATATGATTTGGCTGGGTGTGGTGCTGGGACTGATTGGCATGGCAGGAATGATCTTCGCCTATCCGGTCTACCGAAAGTTTTTTGCCAGAGCGAAAGAACAGTATGCTCCCCGGATCCTGCAGCTGACAGAGGAACTGTCCGGCAATCTTTAATAAAACACAAACAATTCGTAAAAGAATCAGAAATTATAGTGCGATACAATGCACACATCAAATCTATGAAAGAGGTAATCGAAATGAGTAATAACGATCAGGAATTTTTGGTGCAGAAGATTCGCACCCAGTATACTGAAAAGCAGCACACCGAGCTGGATGCGCTGAAGGAGCTGGATGCTAAGGTCAAGCGGCCTGCCAATGTGTTTGCCTATACCTACGGCTCTGTCAGTGCCATCGTTATGGGTGCTGGCATGAGTCTGGTTATGACCGACATCGGCGCAACTATCGGTCTGGCAAGCGCTATGGTTCCCGGCATCGCCATTGGCGTTGTGGGCATGGGTATGGCTCTGACTACCTACCCCATCTACAAGAAGATTCTGAACAGCCGCAAGAAGAAGTATGCTCCTGAAATCTTGAAGCTCAGCGAAAAGGTTATGAAAGGTTAAGGTATAGAAAATGGGAATCAAGGAATTTTTCAAGAAGGCATTTGGCGATATGAAAGCCAGCGCAAAGGCTCAACACGAAGTTGACAAGGCAGAATTTGCCCAGAAGAAAGCAGAAGCCAGGGCAAGCTTTGAGGAGAACAAGTTCCACAATACTTACGCAAAGGCCAAGCGTGACGCCAAGAAGAGCTGGGATGATGCTCATATGACTCCCGCTCAGAGAGCCGCCAAGGAGCAGGAGGCCCGGGATGCCCGGATCGCGAGAGCTAAGGAAGCAACTGACGCTGCAAACGCCCGTTACGAGGCTGCAAAGAAATAAAAACCAATCCAAGCGAGGTGTCTATTGCACCTCGCTATGGTTGGTTAAAAGGAGAAGATGCTATGAACGCAATTGAAATTCGGAATCTTTCCAAAAGCTTCCGCAATCTTTACGCAGTAGATGGGCTGAATATGACCGTTCCGATGGGCGCTATCTACGGTTTTATCGGTGAAAATGGCTCTGGAAAATCCACTACCGAAAAACTGATCTGCGGCCATCTGGTGCCGGATAACGGCGAAATCAAACTGTTTGGCAGGGATTACACCGATCCCGGCGTCCGGGTTCGAGTGGGTGCGCTGATCGAAAACGCAGGTTGTTTCCCTGGCTCCAGCATTTATCAGAATCTGATGATGCAGGCAATTAACCTGGGACTGGAGAATCCTGATGAGGAGATCCACCGTGTGCTTGAGATTGTGCGTATGTCCGAACACGCTCAGCTGAAGTTCAAAAAATGTAGCCTGGGAATGAGACAGCGCATTGGTATTGCCATGGCTCTGCTAGGCGACCCGGCGCTGCTGATTTTGGACGAGCCTATCAATGGTCTGGATACCGATGGTATGCGGATCATGCGGGAGATCCTGGTGGACATCACCAAGAAATATGGCTGTACCGTTTTGATCTCCTCCCACATCCTCGGTGAGCTGGAGAAAATCGCTACCCACTACGGTATTATCCGCCAGGGCAAGATGATCATGGAGCTGTCTGCCGAGGAAATGGACAGCAGAGCACAGGTCTTTGTATCTCTGAAAACCAAGGATATGGTTGGCGCTATGAAGAAGTTGGCAGAAAAGTATGCCGATGTCCGCATGGAAGACGAGTATGTCCGGGTTTATGATGTGGATGACACCGCTTCCATCGTTGACTTCTTGATGAAGAACGGTCATGTGGTCAGCGAGATCCAAAAGAATAAGATCGGCCTTGAGGAATACTACATCGAGCTGATGAGCAAGAAGGAGGGAGCATAATGGCACGGGAACTGAAATTTGAATCCCCTAGCTTTGGCAGACGGCTGAAAGGCATGCTGGGTGTGGACTTTTATCGTCTGTTCCATACCCCGCTATATTACATATTCCTGGCTATCGCAGCCATAATTCCGGCAATGGTTTCTGGCTTCACCTCCATGCCCGATCAGAACGGCAACGTGATGGAACCCCTCTATCAGAACGCATGGCAGATCATTGCGGCAGCGGAACCTCTGTATGTCATCAACACCATCGCTGATTACGCTAACATGAATATGGTGTTCATCTTCGGCGGTATCATGGTGTCTATTTTCATCGGCCATGACTACAGCTCCGGCTATGTGAAGCAACTGTTCACTACACACGCCAAGAAGCAGGACTATATGCTGTCGAAGACCATCGTCTGCGCCTTTGCCATGGCTTGTATGTGCGTGACTTACCTCATTGGCGGAATCGCCGGCGGCCTGGTTGCGGGATATCCTTTCCAGGTGAATGTAGGCTCTTTACTCCTTGCCATCCTGGGCAAGATGGTCATGAGCCTGGGCTGGGCAAGCCTGTACACCTTCCTGAATGTGATCTTCCGCAGATACTTTGGTGTGTCCATCGCCTCCTCGTTCTTCTTCGGCACGGGCATTCTGATCATCGGTGCTGCTGCTATTGTGGAAAGCCTGCAGTTGCCCACAGCTTTCCTGAACATCTTCCTTTACGGTTCTTCCGTCAATGCCTGCCTGGTTAGCAATATCAGCACACTGCTGATTTGTGTGGTCGTGTCCGTTGCCTGGGCAGTATTCTATAACATTCTCGGCACTCACATCCTTTCCAAGAGCGATGTGTACTAAGGAGGGCGAAGGAAATGAATGCAATTGAAATCAAAGGTCTTTCCAAAAACTTCGGCCCCAAGCAGGCTGTTTGCGGCCTGGATATGACCGTGCCCATGGGTGCTATCTACGGCTTTATTGGTGAAAATGGCTCCGGCAAGTCCACTACCCAGAAAATGATCTGCGGTCTGATCCCTACCAGCGGCGGCTCCATTAAGCTGTATGGCAAAGACTATACCGATCCTGATGTGCGCGCCTGTATGGGCGTACTGATTGAGGCACCCGGCTGCTTCCCCGGCCTTACCGTTTGGGACAACATGATGCTCCAGGCATCTAACCTGCGTCTCCGGAATGCAGAAGAGGAAGTCATCAAAATTCTGAAACTGGTGCGCATGGAAGGTGCAGCCGGAAACAAGTACAAGAATTGCTCCCTGGGTATGAAGCAGAGAGTGGGTATTGCCATGGCTCTGCTGGGAGATCCCCAACTGCTGATCCTGGACGAGCCGCTGAACGGCTTGGATGCAGACGGAATGCGCATCATGAGGGAAGTATTTACCGATATTATCAAGGACGGTAAACGCAGCATTCTGGTTTCCTCTCATCTGCTGGGCGAGCTGCAAAAGGTGGCTACTCACTATGGCATCATCCGACACGGCAAGATGATCCGGGAAATGACCGCCGAAGAGCTGGATGCCAGCTGCCGTACTTATGTGTCGCTGCAGACCGGAGAAATGAACAGAAGCAAAATGCTGCTGGGCTGCAAGTATTCCCGTGTGGAAGAGGATGAAGCAGGCTACATTCGTGTGTATGACCTGACCACCCCGGAAGAGATCGTTACCTATCTTTACGACAACGGCATCTGCGTCACCGAGATCAAGACTGACAAGATCGGTCTGGAAGAGTATTATATCGATCTGATGAAAGGAGGCAAGTAATCATGAAAAATAACTTTGGTTCCCGCCTGGGCAGTATGCTGAAGGTGGATTTTCGGAGAATGTTCAAGTCGAAGCTCTTTTACATTCTGCTTGCCTGCGCCCTGGTGATGCCCATTTTGATGACCGTCATGATGGCTATGATGGATGGCTCTGTTACCGTCGATCCCCAGACCGGTGTGGAATCCGTGATGGTAGGTCCCGAAAACACCTGGCAGAACATCGGTACACTTCCCGGTGGTGAAGCTATGGGCGGCATGGATGTGTTCGCTATGTGCAATATCAACATGATCTTTATGATCGTTTCCGTGTTCATCTGCCTGTTTATTTCTGATGATTTTCGCAGTGGTTTTGCCAAGAATCTGTTTACCGTCCGTGCCAAGAAGGGTGACTACATGATCTCCAAGACCCTGGCAGGCTTCCTGTGCGGCGCTCTGATGCTGATTCTTTACTTTGTAGGCGCAGTGCTTGGCGGTGCCATTGCAGGTCTTTCCTTTGATCTGCACGGGTTGACTACAATGAATCTTGTGATGTGTATGCTGGCGAAGATTTTTCTGATGCCGGTGTTCGTCTCGATTTTCGTACTTATCAGCATTGCGGCAAAGCAGAAGGCGTGGCTTTCCATCTGCGGCTCCCTGGGCGGCGGTATGCTCCTGTTTATGATGGTAGGATTGATTACACCCCTTGGCTCTACGATGCTGAATGTAGTTTTGTGCCTCGCCGGCAGCGCAATGTTTGCTATCGGTCTGGGTATTGCCAGCAAAGCAGTTCTGAATAAGACCAGCCTTGTATAAGAAATCGGTGCTGTATTTTTGGGTACAGCACCGATTTTAATATTCCGGAAACAAAAGGCAAACACCTAAAAAATATCGGTGCATTAGAATGGGGTCATACAAAGAAAAAACAAACCAACATAGGAGTGTGTTAATTATGAACGACAATCGTATTTATCTGCTGACCGGTGCCGCAGGCTTCCTGGGCTCCAATATCTGCCTGCAGCTGCTGGAAAAGGGCTGCAAAGTCCGCGCACTGGTGCTGCCTAACGACAAATCCGTAAAGTTCATCCCCAAGGATGTGGAAGTAGTCATCGGCGACCTAACAGACGAAGCTTCTCTGGAGCCTTTCTTCACCGTTCCTGAAGGAAAGACCTCTGTGATTATCCACTGCGCCAGCATGGTTACCGTAGACCCCACCTTCTCCGACAAGCTGATGGAAGTCAATGTCACCGGTACCCGGAACATTATTACCAAGGTGCTGGCGCATCCCGAGTGCGAAAAGATGGTCTATGTCTCTTCCACCGGTGCTATTCCTGAACTGCCCCATGGCACCCCCATCAAGGAAGTGGACAAGTTTACTCCTGTGGATGATCGTAAGGTGGTGGGCGCATACTCCCTGAGTAAGGCCATCGCCACCCAGATGGTGCTGGACTCCGTGAAGGTCATGGGTTTGAAGGCTTGTGTGGTGCATCCTTCCGGCATCCTGGGTCCCCATGACCATGCGCTGGGCGAAACTACCCGTACCGTTCTGCAGATCATCAAGGGTGAGATGCCTATGGGTATGCAGGGCAGCTTCAATCTGTGTGATGTCCGTGACCTGGCTGCCGGTACAATCGCTGCCATTGACAAGGGCCGTAACGGCGAGTGCTACATCCTGGCCAACGAGCCTGTCACTCTGAAGGAAATGTGCGATATGATCCAGAAGGAGTGTACTGCCAAGAAGATCAGCATTTTCCTGCCTCTGGGTTTGGCTGATAAGATCGCGCAGATGCTGGAGAAGCAGGCCGAAAGGACCGGCAAGAAGCCGCTGATGACCACCTTCTCCGTCTATAACCTGGCAAGAAACAATGTCTTCGACTATTCCAAGGCACAGCGGGAGCTGGGTTACACCACCCGTCCTTATCAGGAAACCATCCACGATGAAGTGCGGTGGCTGATTGAAGAGGGCCTTATTGAAGGCAATTAAATCCAATACTGACAAAAAAGTGGTGCTGTTTTTGAAAAACGGCACCATTTTTCGCTAAACGCAAACAAAACTTTAACATTTCGGTGTTATGATATATAATAAGAAATAACAATTTGCGGAGGTATCACCATGTTTCAGATTTTGGTTGTGGAAGATGATAAGGATTTAAACCGCACGGTTTGCGCATTCCTCAATGCCAGCGGCTACCAGGCTACCGGCTGTTTGGATGCAAACGATGCCTATGATGCCATGTATGGAACAATGTTCGATCTGATCGTGTCTGATATTATGATGCCGGGAATCGACGGCTTTGAATTTGCCAAGACCGTCCGTAGCCTCAACGAGAATATTCCCATCCTGTTTATGACCGCAAGGGACGACTTTGCCTCCAAGCAGCGGGGCTACCGGATCGGTGTGGACGATTATATGGTCAAGCCTATTGACTTGGATGAACTGTTTCTGCGGATTGGTGCATTGCTTCGCCGGGCAAAGATCGCATCCTCCCGAAAGCTGGAGGTTGGCAGCTTTACTATGGATGTGGATGAGCATATTGCTATGCTAGGTGACGAAGAAATCAACCTTACCAACCGGGAATTCAACATCCTCTACAAACTGCTCAGCTACCCCAAAAAGACCTTCACCCGGCAGCAGCTGATGGATGAATTCTGGGACGCAGATACAGAAACCGCGCCTCGTGCGGTGGATGTGTATATGACCAAGCTGCGCAGCAAGCTGTCTGATTGCGAGGACTTTGAGATCAAGACCGTCCACGGTCTGGGCTACAAGGCGGTGATCAAATGAAAAAATGGACATTCCGGCAGATCTTGAAAGTGCTCAATAACTATGTTGTCTTTTTCCTGACAGTGGGATTTGCTGTCAGTTGCTGCATGATACTTTTTTTGAATATCCTTGCAGATTCCATGGGTCTCCAGTTTGATGCCAGCAACATCGCTGTAGCTGCCAAGCTGACCTTCGGCAATGTGCTGCTGATTACATTTTTGTTTGGCACGGCGGACTTTATTCGTCGCAAGATCACGGTAGACCGGCCCGTCAAGCAGATCACAGAGGCCGCAGAGAAGATCATGCAGGGGGATTTTTCGGTCCGCGTCCCATCCATTCACGGTGCGGGTACTGAGGGTTTCAATGAAATCGGAAAAGCCATCAATAAGATGGCAGAAGAACTGTCCGGCACAGAGACCCTGCGGACAGATTTTATTGCCAATGTATCTCACGAACTGAAAACACCTCTGGCCGTCATGGGCAACTACGCCACTATGCTCCAGCGCCCCGGCATCACCGAAGAAGAAAAGAACGAATACGCCAAGGCTATCTCGGAAGCTGCCCGGCGGTTGGCCCAGCTGATCACCAATATTTTGAAGCTGAACAAGTTGGAAAATCAGCAGATTTTCCCCCAAACCCAGGAATTTGACTTGGGAGAACAGCTTTGCGAATCCCTTTTGGGGTTTGAGGATGCGTGGGAAGCCAAGAATCTGGAAATCGAAACGGATATTGAAGACGGTGTGCGTATCAAGTCCGATCCGGAGCTTTTGAGCCTTGTGTGGAATAATCTAATTTCCAACGCAGTGAAATTTACTCCGGATGGCGGTACAATCGGGTTGTCTTTGAAAACAGAGGGCAGTAGTGTGATCGTACAGGTGCGCGACACCGGCTGCGGCATGAAGCCGGAAACCGGCATGCACATTTTTGAAAAGTTCTACCAGGGTGACACCTCTCACGCTACTCAGGGCAACGGCCTGGGCCTTGCGTTAGTAAAGCGTGTGATGGACATTCTGAACGGTGAGATCGGTGTGCAAAGTGTCTACGGCGAGGGCAGTACCTTCACTGTAAAGTTCAAGAGGTAAGGCTATGGATTGGAAGAAGATTGGGAAGAAGCTGCTGTTTCCTCCGGTCTGGTTGATGGTTCTGTTGACCATTGCCAGCGCTGTGCTGCTGACGATTGTTTTCCTCAAGGGTATGGAGCAGAGCATCCCTGCCTATATCGTATATGTGCTTGCATTTTACACGCTCAGCACCGCAAGTGTTTTCTGCGCTTTGGTACTGCCGAAGCAATACAAGGAAATCAAACAGAAAATCTACGATAACCCGTTTGGCAATCGATTTATGACTGACCGGGCGTTCCGAACCAAGATATCTCTTTACTTATCTCTGGGAATCAGTCTGCTGTATGTTGGAATCAATATTTGGTCCTGGCATTTTATCCACAGCTGGTGGTTCGTGGTGCTGGCAGTGTACTATGTGATTATGGCTGTCATGCGCTTCCTTCTGGTGCGCTATGTGCGAAAGAACACGATCGGCCTGAGTGTTTTGCAGGAATGGAAACGCTCCCGGCTTTGTGCGTACATTCT
>JAFQCV010000086.1 GCA_017416325.1 Oscillospiraceae bacterium | reverse complement strand
TGTAATCTCCGCGGCTAACTGGGCAATATTCCCCTGGTTGCCTGAGGGCTGAGATGCTGTCTTGGTCTTGTTACCTCCCGTGCGTTCCGCGCTGACATTATAATACATCCGCATCCCCTCCTGCCTTGTCCACCATCTTCAGGGTGGCGTCAAAGATCTTCACGATCCAGCCGGGCACTGCCGCGCCCAGCTTTACGGCGTTTTCCAAAATACTGCCCAGCTCCGTAACGATGTACCACGCCAGCACCAGCGGTCCCAGCAGATTGGGCCAGGCGATACCCAGCACCGGGATGTGGGAGAGCATCACGCCCATGATAAGATCCGCCAGCAGCGCCACGACCACAACCAGCACGCTGCCGATCTTATGCCACGCCCCGTCCCGGGCAGTAGAAGACTTCCATGTGCCATTCTTTCTTGCGGCGGCTGTGCCGGTGAGCCAGTCCAGGGCCATCAACGCCACCCAGGCCACCGCCATGATGCCCTTCCAGCCCAAAAATGTTCCCAGGGCAGCAAAAAAGGCCGCGATGGCGGCCTTAGCTGTGACTATAGTTTCGTTCATTTTTCTTTCCTCCTTATGTTTTTTCAAATGTGTCCCGGTCCACCCACCCGTAAGGGCCGGTCTTTCCGGTCTTTACCAGATGATAGGGATGCAGCTTTCCGGGCTTGTGAATGGTGATCTTCGCCAGACCCGCCGGGCGTTCCTCGCCTGCCGTGCCGTTTGCCTGGGAATACTGCAGACCGCCCTTGAACCGGACGGTGTCGCCTTCCTTCGGCTCCCACGCAGGTTCTGCAGGGGCAAGCGGTTTTGCCGCCGCGATCTCCACCCCATCGTACTTCCAGCCTTTCGCCTTTGCTGTGGCTTCCAGCTCCTCGCGGTCAGAGCCGTTTACACCTTCCAGGGTCACCCGGTAGGTCTTCGCTTCCTCTGCCTCTTCCTCATAGCTGATCCAAGGGAGCTTTCCGTGCTTGACCCAGCCGGTTGCGGGATATCCATCCTTCACGCCCATAGGAAGAACCGCCTGCAGCTGCACGCCGCTTTCCGGCTCGAAGGTGGCCTCTGCCGCCAGACCGTCACCTACATAGATGCCGCAATGTCCGGGCAGCCACACATACTCGCCGGGAACGATGGTGGAAAAGTCTTCACTGACATCAATGCACTGCTTGATCAGCTGATCTGTGCCGACATCGGGGATGCCGTTGGACTTATATTCCGCGCCTCCGTAGACCTGGGACGCGTCACCCTGCCAGCCCCACAACAGCCCCTTGATAAAGCAGATGCAGTCAAAGCCGAAGGTGTCAGCCGATGCCGCCCGGATCTTCTCCGCCCGTTTTGGGTCTGCCTTTGCGTAGCGTTCCTTGTTTTTGGCGTTCATAGGCGCGCCGAAACAACTTAACACATACATCGTCTTATAGTTGTTTACCACATCCAAACACGCCGCCACCAGCTGTTTTGCCGTTTTGATCATGTTGTTTTTCCTCCTTTGTTATTCCGTATAGCCGTATTTTTCCAGCACCGCCATCACTTCCTCGGTCAGCACCTTTTTCAGCTGACCGTAGGGAAGCTTCATGATCCCGGCAACCAAAACATCTAAATCGGTAGCCTTATCCGCCTTTTCCTTCACCGCCTTGTTGTAGGCTAAAATCTTCGCTTTCAGCTCCGGCTTCATTCCGTCACCCCCGACAAAAGCAGCTCCAGGGCTTCCTCCAGCTGGGCGATCCGTGCCTCCGGGGAAGGCTGCGCCTCCGGCTCCGGCTGCCCGTCGTCCTCAATGGTGTATTCGCCGCCCCAGGCTTCTTTCTTTGCGATTTCCTCGTTGGTTTCATTCCACCCCATTGTTACAGGGCTCAGGATTTCTTCCCCCTCGACAACTGCACAAAGGTTGTAGTTGATTACTTTTGCCATTGGTCAGTCCTCCTTAATCCTTGATGTATTTGATAACGAAGTTCGCAGAGTAACCACTTAAATTCTGCAAAGTTCGTACCATAATTTCTGTTTCGGAAGCGCCTAATGAGGTGTAAGCATATGCCGCAAGACCAGTTGAGAAAATAACAGGAAATTCATCCGTTTCAACGCCGTCGTAAGCAACACCCGAAAAGGATACGACGCTAACCCTTTCCGAAATCGCAGTTACACTTTTTAAATTAGCATCGGGCAGTCCCCCAAAACCGATCAGCTTTGTGTATACAACCTTGCCGTTGTACCGCTCCGTGGTGCGGTATTCTACGCCCGCAAGCATGGGTGGATTGAGCCACGAAAAAGGCGCCCACACACCATCGTCACAATCCTTATACAAAATACCGGGGACGGTATCTCCCCAATAGGTAGTAAATTCAGCTGTTGCATATCCACCAGAGACTTTCCGCAATACGCAATGCGTTTTCGCTCCGCCCAAAAGTGTTGCATCCTTTGGTCTAAACACGAAAAACCGAACGGAATCCTGGGACATTTTCGCCGCTTCGGCGGTTAACGCGTTGTCAATGTCGTTCTCCGTAGCCACGTTGATATACTCCGTTTCCAATCCGCCGGCAAAATATGCGTTGCCGTTCCAGTCCAGGGTGTAGATGTTCTTTCTGTCGGTGTCGCTTGTACCTCCACCAACAATGTGGGCTTTCCCGGCGTCTGGCACATTCCATTTACCTTGGACATGCTGGGTGTTGCCGGAAGCAATCGTTTCGTTACCTTCCGCATGAGACTGAGCACCAGATGCAACCGTTTTACGTCCTTGTGCGTGAGAATACATTCCGGAGGCAGTCGTAGTGCCGCCTTCCGCATGAGCGCTTTTTCCTTCGGCAACAGAACTACTTCCTTCGGCATGAGAATAATCGCCAGTTGCTTTTGTTCTATCGCCCTCGGCGTGAGCAGCCTTGCCGCTTACCGTTGTTAAATTACCCTCACTATGCGCATAAGTTCCAGATGCGTTTGTTTTGTTGCCTTCTGCATGGGTGCTGATACCGCTGGCGGTGTTCCCAATACCCTCTGCGCTGGAATTTTCCCCAAGGGCCTTGTTGCTGCGTCCTTTGGCATAACCGGCATAGTGGGCAATATTATCCCGGCCTGCGGTATAGGCGTATTTGCCAATGGACTGGTTGTTCGCGCCATGGGCAAAAGCGCCGTAGCCAACCGCCACAGAGCCCACACCCCCAGAATACGCACCATAGGCTGCTTTGACTGGCTCTCCAGCATTGGGCTTCTTCAAAACATAGACCCAATTTTCCAACTCGTCTGTGGATTCGTCCACCACCAACTTGGTCAAGTCTCTATCGTCTGTGGGTGTGACCGTTATGACAGAATTACCATCCGCATTTGTAGAAATAGCGGTAATTTTCAAACAATCGTAGAAGTGACCTTGCCCGTCAAAGCACAGCAATTCTCCGGTTGCATAGTTATCTCTGGCCTTGCTCTCCAAATCAGCATCGCCCACGGTGATGTTGTAATTTTCGCCGTCTTTCGCAACAGCCAAAAGCTTGTAGCCGTGGATGCCTGCCCGGCAGCCTGCGCCATCTGCCTTGGAATAGGGGGCTAAAGCCTCATTGTTCTCGTAATCGTTAAAGATCTCGCCGCCCTCCGGGGTGGTTCTGCCTACGGGGCGCTCTCCCCCGAAAAAGTCCCGGATCGCCTGGTCGATCTCATTTTGGGTGATGCCCTGGCGCTCCAGCTGATCGATCTGGGCCTGGAGCTGGGCATATACCGGCAGCTGGGGATCTGTTGTGACATCCCCGGAGGGGTCTGCCGCCTCGGACACCCTGCCGATGGCCGCCCACAGGGTGGGAATGGCCACGGTGTTCCCGGCATCCACACCGTATACGCCGATCTCCAGCAGCGCCCCCACTTCCTGGGTACATTCCGCCGGGATCACCGCCACCTCCTTCACATCCAAAATATCCTTGGTGATCTCCCCGGCCCGAAAGACCACCGTTTTTTTAAGTCCCTCCCATTCCGGGGAAAAGCTGAGCTTCACCACCGCCCCCACGAGCCCCTTGGGGATCCGCGCCGGGGCGGTGCGGTATATGGCAGTTTTGCTTACCTGCATTTCATATAAAAGCATAAATTTCCTCCTTATTTTACCAATTTCCTGACGAGCTCCCCATCCCGCCAAATTGCCATTTATCGAGCTGACGCACGAATGGATAATGGATAATGGATAATTGACAATTGTGGTATTTCCTTCGGAAATGATTTTAAAAATGTCGCCAAAGGCGACACCTTAATTGTCCATTGTCAATTTTCAATTGTCAATTTGCAGCCATCAGCTGCTCGATAAACAGGAATCGGCACCGGTTTATTCCTGATCGTCTGTTTCCGTGTCCTTGTTTGTCAGCTCCTCCCGGAGCTTGTCCAGCGCCTGGGCAACATACTCTTCCAGATACCCCTTGTTCACCGCGTCCGTGTCCTCTTCCGGCTGGGCAATGCCGGATACCCTGCCCCCTCCCAAGGGAAATACCAACGCCGTGGGCGTAAGCTCTGCCCGGGCGGCTTCTTCTGGGATTTCCTCCGCTTCCGGCAGCCACATACGCACCCCCTCCGGGGACACCTCCGTATACCGCCGATCCCCGTCAGCCAAGAGGATCTGTCCGGAGATATTTTCTCCGTGAACCTCCGCCGCGCCGGGGGTCTTAAGATCCTCCACAGCTGCCAGCCCCTGCATGTCAACGGTTCTTCGCAGCTCGATATCTCCCATTTTCAAAACGATTTGCGCCGTAACAGCGCCGTTTTCCACCGTAAGCTCCATGCTTTCCAGCAATTTTTTGACCTCGTCTGAAGCTTCTTTCGCCAGGCGCTTGGCTTCCTGAACGCTTTTGTCCATCTGGGCGATCCCGGCGCTGGCGTTCTGGGCCTGCTGCTGCGCCAGCCTTGCCACCTCTCCCGCCTTTTGAAAGGATTTGCCAATGGCATATTTCCGCTCCAGCTCCGCCACCGTCCGCACGCCTTGCCTGTCCTGTTTTTTCACGAGCCGGACCTCCAGGCTTGCCAGTCAAGCTTCAGCTGCATGTCCTGATTGAGGGCTTTCAGCGTAAGCTCCATCCGCGTCAAAAGGGAATTGTAGGCGATCTCCGCCAGCGTGGCGCTGTTTAACCGCTTCGCATCCTTTATGGCAATATTGTACTCCCGCACCGCCTGGTCGCAGCTTTCCTTTGCGGTTGCTACCCGGCTTTGATAGGTGTTATACATGCTGACCTTGGCGCTTTCACTGTAGCCGGAGCCGGTCAAGCCCCCGGCGGCAAGCTGCTCCGCTTCCACGCCGTAGGGATTGACCTGCTTCTGATAGTCTGCGTGAGCGGCAGACTGCTCTTTGGTGTAATCCGTTTTCGTCCGTTCCTTGGCATCCTCCAGTTCTGCCACCACCTGGTTTTTGGTTGCCTCCTGCGCCTGCGCTTGTCCCTTGGCGTAGTCCTCCACCCCCGTGATGAGCTTACCGTAGTTGTCCTGGGTTTGCTGAATCAGGTCCTCGTAAAGCACATTGGGATCGGTCGTGTCGCTCAGCTGGGATGTTGCCTTCTTGTTATCCATACTTTCACCTCATTTGATAAAAATAGGGGGAGCTGCGCTCCCCCTTCGTAGGGACGGTTTTCCCGTCCCTACACCCGTTTTATGGGCGCGCCCACCTGGGCTGTCACCGTCACCGTCTCCAGACTGAACCCCTTGGGGGAGGAAAATTTCAGCCGCAGATCCTTAAATTTCTTCTTTTTCACCCGAAATACCGCCGCGTCTGCTACATCGTCAAAGATCCCAACGCTTGTCCAGCGGTCTTCACCGCCCGCCTTGGCGGAAACCTCCAGCCGCTTCCCCTGAGCTTCGGCTACCGCCGGCTGACCGTCTAAGGTCTTCCACCGCCCGGGCTGCGCAAACTTGTCCAGCGGAGTGGTCCACCAGCTGGGTACAGCCACCCCCTCTTCCAGGGTGTAGACCCCATCGTCCATGCCCAGATAGAGAACACCCTCCTGTACCCGGGTGGAAATGGGCGCTTTTTCCAGCTGCCAGTAGTAAAATTCGTATTCCCGGTGTCCCTCATGGGTAAACACCTGCCTGGAATCCGCCAAATATACCTTGTCCCCCACAAAGATCAGCAGATACCCTTCCCACTCCTCCAAAAGCATGTCCCGGTATCCCGGCTCTGCCAGAAGCTTTCGGTCTACCAGAGAGCTTCTGTGGGTCACCCCTTGCTCTGTGGTGATGTCGCCGCTGATGCCCTCCATGCCCCGGGGGCTGAAAAATACCATGTCATCCAGGAAATTTACCGCCTTGCCTACGCACCCCACCGCCACGCTGGAATGGACGCTGGGATAGATCTTGCCGTAATCCGCGTCCAGAACGGGGGTGTGGTAAAATACATGGGTCCCCGCGTTTCCCGGGGCCCGGAAGACCCAAAGGGCGTTGTTGCCCGCGGTCATGCCGGTGATGGGGGCGTTGTCCAGCCCCTCCCGGTAGTAGTCCAGATCGCTGAAGTAGCTGGGGTCTTGGAGACTGCTGTGCCATAGGGTGTTGGGATACTGGGGATTGCCCGTAAAAAATACCCGGTTGTCAAAGGCCTGTACCATGGTGCAGCCCAGGATCTTCTCCCGATTGCCGGGAATGTGCCTTTTGAATTTGATGGTTACATTGTCCTGCCCCACTGTTGCCGGTTTTTTCGGCGCTTCCGCCAGGGTCACAATGCCCTTTTCCCAGTCTGCCGCGGAAACGGTAACCGCTTTCCCGTCTGCCGTCACCACCGGCAAAAAATCCTTGTCGATATTCTCGGCGTCCAGATGAAAGACCTTGCTTTCCCCGTCGCCCAAAAAGGTGTTGATCCGGTAGTCGGAGAGCAAATTCACATCCTCCAATACTGTGCCGCTTCCCGCGGGGGCTCTGCCGATGGTGGTGGTGGGGATGTAGCCCTCCACCGGGGCAAGGGTCTGTCCGTCATAGCAAAGATAATGCGCCCCGTCCAGGAAATACCACTTCTCCCCATAAGAAAAACCGCAGCTTCTCCCGGCCTTGAGGCCCTCTCCCAACACCTGGGCTTCTTTTCCTGTCAGCCGGTAAAGCTTTTCGCCGCTGTGTACCAGCAAGTCGCTGCCGAAGCCGTAAATGCCGTAAACCGGCTGGGAAAAGGCCGTATGTAATGAAAGCCCCGGCCGGGTGCGGATGCCTTGGGCAGTTTTGTAGCAGCGCCACATATTCAGACTGTCGGGGCTTCTCTGAAGACTGATCTCCTCTCCCCGAAAGTCCACACCCCGAAAACCGCCGTAGATCCTTCTTACCGTGGCCATCACAGCGCCACCCCGCCTTCTACCCGGATGCCGCTTACCGCATACCGGGTATCCAGCCGCCGGAGCATGCTTTCGTACCGGTCGGCGTAGACCTTGCCATACTGGGCAACAGGGTCGCTTTTTAATAGGTCTGCCGCAGCGCCGTAGGGCAGCAGCGCCAGACAGTCCGGACTAAGCTCCAAACTTTCCGTGTCCTCGGTCCGGGGCGTGATCCGGGCAGGATAGACGAAGCACTCGATCTTCGCGACCCCGTCTTCTTCAAATTCCAGCGCCGTACCGGCGGCCCGGAGGGTGTACGCCGCCCCGGAAACCGTGCCCAGCTGATAGATCTCTCTGCCTGCTGCCTTGCCCAAGGCGGCAAGATCCAAAATTTCTCCGGTTTTTACCGGCAGCCGTAAAAACCGGGGCAGCTTCTTCAGCCGCGCCAGCTCAAACTGCAGCTGATCGATCACATGGCATAGCTTTCCGGCGATGTCCGGGTCTTCCGTAAGAAACAGGCTCTCCGGATTCCCCTCCTCCACCAATGCCAAGATCTTCTCTTTCATTTCAAAAAGTGTCATACTGATTCTCCTTTCCTATTCGATCAGGAATTAGGAATACCGCTCCCACCAACAAATTGCCATTTATCGTGCTGACGCACGAATGGATAATTGATAATGGATAATTGACAATTGTGGTATTTCCTTCGGAAATGATTTTAAAAATGTCGCCAAAGGCGACACCTTAATTGTCCATTGTCAATTGTCAATTGGCAGCCATCGGCTGCACGACAAACGGAAAATGGCGGAATCCGGTATTCCTAATTCCTGATCCCCCAAGCCTTCCCCCGTTGGGGGGGAAGGTGTCATGCCCCGAAGGGCATGACGGATGCGGGGCGTAAATATCAACCGGCCAGAGGGATCTTGACCACCTGGATACGGTCCTCATCGATGACCCGGGCGCCGAAGGCGTCCAGACCGCGGACGATGTCCTTGAACCGCTTCTCCGCCCGGAGCGCCTCCACCTCGTTGATCTGACCAACGAAAGCGATGGCCTTCTTGCCGCGAACATCGCAGTAGGCGTAGTCTTCGTCCTTGGCCATGTTGTTGGACATGACCACCTGGAACTCATCGTACATACCCACAATGCCCTTCTGGATGTAGCCGGGGTTGTCGGTGGACAGCGTGATCAAGCAGTTCTTGAACACGTTGTAAACCGCGGGGGTGATCTCAATGACACCCTCCTCGTCAAAGTTGCGCTCCCGGAGGGCAACGATGGCGTCGTCGATGGCCTTCTTCACCGCCTCCTGGGTCAGCGCCTCGGCGGTGGTGACGTTGCTTTCCACGCCCTTGATCAGCTCCGCGACGTAGCTGTCGCGCTTCACTGCCAGACCGTGGACAGCCTTCTGCTGATAGCGCTCCTTCAGGCCGGGAACGGACTGGGCCTTGTCCACATCGTCCACATAGAAAGCAAAGTAGTTGGCCTGATCCACATTCAGGACCTGGCTCTTGTCCTCCATCTCCTCGATGGTGATGTCCTGAGTGCCGTCATAAGCGGCAATGGTGGGATCGCCCACGCCCAGGATCTTGACGCTCTGGGCGAACTGACAATCGCCCTCGAAATCACGCAGGCAGCTGTCCACCAGCTTGCACTTCAGCTCCAGATCATCCTGGATCTGCTTGGACCATACGGTCTGAATAAAATTGTTTACTGCCATAATAAAATCATCCTTTCTTGTGTTTGGCATAAATTTTTGCCGCCTGATAAACAACCTTGCCTGTTTATCGGGTAAATTGGCGCGCGCAGCGCGAGCCTTCCCCTTGAGGGGAAGGTGGATTCCAATAATGTCCCCAAACGGACATTATTGGAAGACGGATGCGGTGTTCTGCGAAGCAGAATTTCCAGATTTGTAACGGCTGCTGCGCTGCCTACACCTTATCCGTCAGCCCGACCCTATTCCCGATCAACAGGCCCTGTCCGCCGGCGGCTATCTATTTGCTACCATGCTTCCATGGAGCGCACCACAGCCTCGTAGAGCCGGGGATTCCTGTCGAAATCACCCCTGGTAAATTTTTTGGCTTCCTCACAGGAATAAAACTCCTTCTCTTCCGCCGCCATGGTGTGCTTCATAGAACCCATAGTCTCAAAACATGGTTTTTCGGTTTTTGCTTCCATAATTCCTCCTATTATCCCTCCCACCCACCGTCCTTTTTGTAGGGAACGGATTTATCCGTTCCGCCGACACCCCTACCGTCCCTTTCGTAGGGGCGGATGCCCACATCCGCCCGCAAACCTTCCCCCGTAGGGGCGGCCATTGGCCGTCCGCAAAACCTTCCCCTCTGGGGAAGGTGCCCCAGTCCGCAGACTGGGGCGGAAGAGGTAAGATCCGTCGCCCCCGGCGACACCTTATTGCTCCATGACCAGTTCCTGTCCACCCACCGCCAGCATCTGCTTGGCCTGCTGCTGGAGCATCTGGGCTTTCGCCTGAATGTCGGCGATGCGCCGCTGCTCCTCCTTGATGAAGGCCACCGCCTGGCGGATCTTCTCCTTGGGGGCGACCGCGTCGTCATCCAATACCCGGGCATAAACCTCCAGTTCACCAACCCGGTTTGCCTGAAACAGGCCCTGAACCAGCAGGTTCTCCATGGTCTGCTCCTGGGCGAACCGGTCAAATACACCCTTAGGTGTCACATCGATCTTCACCCCGGAGCGAAGCTTCCGCAAAGCCTCCCCGGGGATCCGGACCTTCTTCACCTGCTCCTCCCCGGTTTGGGGATCTAAGCGAATGTCCTCCAGCTCCAAGGTATCCGCGCTGTGGACCGACAGATACTCCAGCCAGATTCTGGCCACATCCTCCAAAAAGTTTTTGTAGCTTTCCTTCTGCTCGGTCATGGGCGCCTGGGATGCCTGCTGTACCGCCAGGATCGCCCGTCCCGATGCCGTCTCGGGATTGACCTGACCGGTCGCGCTATCACCTGCACCGGCCAGATCCCGGGTGACCTGGATCAGATCCATCTGAAGTTGCCGCACATCCGGCGACATCTGTGCCGGGGGCAGCGTTCCCACGATCTTGTGCACATCCTCCACCGCCTGTCCGTTGGTGCGGATGGTGCCGCCTACCGTGCCCAAGGCCTCGGGATTGACCACCTTGGAAACATCCACCACCTTCTGGGGGAATGCCTGATATTTCACCGTCAGCACCCGGCGAACCTCCGTGCGGTTCACCTCGATCTGGTTGGGGATCAGATACCGTACTTCTCCCTCACCCCGGGCGCTGCCCTCTTTTTCTTCCCAGTTAAAGTGGGCAACAGGATAAAGGCTCAAACCCGTATTCCGATCCTGAGCCAGGGTAATGTACCGGGTGGCAGCGGAAAAATGCACCACGCCGTCTTTTTTGTAGAGCTTGTAGACCACCGTGACCATGGCGTCCACTTCCTCCTTGGCTGCGTCCCCGCTTTCCTCATAAGTGTCGCTGTCCCCGGCGATCCTGTCCGCCTCCTGACAGCCGAAGCGCTCCGCCAAAGCCCGGGCAGCCGCCACCGGCAGCCGCCGCCGGATGAGGATGTAAGGCTGGGCCTGCATATCGTCGTCATTTTCGTTGCCGTAGTAGATGTCGGCTTTTTTCACGATCTCGTTCACCGGCAGCATGGTCTCCCGGTCAAAATCCACATAGAGGATGCCCTCATCGTTGATAGCCGCATCCTTGGTCAGCCGGCGGCCCTTGAAATCCATCCGGTCTTTTTCCCAAACCGCGGCGGCGTAGCTGTTAAGCAGCCGGCAAAGCCTGCCTGCCTCCACCTGGGCTTCCCGGCTGTCATAGTGCCGGGGGGCGTAGTGGATGGCGTAAAGGTTGTCGTGGATCACCGACACCTTGTACTTGACTACAGGCTTGATAAAGTTCTTCTGAACCGGCTCCACATCCCCAAGCTTCGCGCCCTCCCACTGGTTGCCGTTGTAGAAGCGGTAGTTCCGGTCGGTGTCCCGATAAATGCCCTGCCGCCGGTGATGCTCCCGTCCCTTTTCGTATAACGCCCAAACCGGCGTCTGCTGAATTTGCTGAATGTCCATAAAAAACCCCCTTTTTAATGAGGAATTAGGAATTTTTTGTCCCTAATTCCTAACTCCTAACTCCTAATTCCTAATCCCTAATTTCCCGGCAGCTCCTTCTGCCCCGTCCCGGTGCCGTCGTAGGCTTCCACATTCTGTAAGATCACCCGCAGCCGGGCCTGTGCCTTGGAAGCGCGCCGCTGCTCCCGGAATGTGACCCCCGGCATAAACCGTTGGGTAACCAAGACAGCCGCCACCCCGGCAGCAAACCCCAGTAAACATCCCAAAACCACAAACATTTCCATTTTCTCTTCCTCCGTTTCCCTTGTCGGGCAGCTACAAATCATGCGTGCGTAGGGCGGGCTCATGAGCCCGCCGACCAGGTTGCAGTATTTCGAGCAGTTTCGTCCTTTTTTCCATAGTCTTTTGCAAAAAACAAACTTTTCAGAATCCGGGAAGTGATCGGCGGACTCATGAGTCCGCCCTACGAATTCTAACGAAACTGCCCGATAAACGGGAATTTGACGGTTCAAACCCGGTAACGAATCGGGCGAAATGAGATGGGCAACGAATATCAACAGACAGTCAGTCCCGAGGTTGTCAGCGGACACCGTCCGCCAGACAGCCAGTCCCGAAATTGCCCGCGGGTGCTACCCGCCTCACACCACTATGATCCGCTCCCCCACCACCGGCGCTGCCGCCGCCGGAAATACCACCTGCTCCCTTATGGCATGGGCGATGGCAAGACCCATCATGTCATCGTCATGCCCTCCTTGGGGGGCTTCGATGCGCCCCTGCTGATTGCGAACCACCGTCAGCAGCTCCTCCAAAGTTCCCTGATCGCAGATGGTGTCGCAGTGCTCCCGCACCACCTCCAAGAGCCTGGACAGGATCACCGGCCGGGTCACCGCCGTGGTGCGAAAACCGAACCGCTTCTCCAGCTTCCCGGTGTAGGTGTCGGGGATCTGCCGGACATACTGGGGAGAATACCCCAGCCGCTGCAGCTCCATAATGGGATAGCTGTCAAAGTTGGCCTCAATGCCAATGAGGGCGTCCCCGTAGAACTTCCCCAAACAGTACATCTGCCGGGCGTACTGATCCGGGTCAAACCGCTGGCGTAGCCGCGCCACCTGCACCCCGGTAGCGGCATCCAGCACATGTCCGGTAAAAAAGTCGCTGCCCTCCCCGGCGGTGTCCCCGCCGATGCAGTAGCGGCAATGCTTTCCCGGCAGCCGGTAGATGCGAATACACCCGTTTTCGTCTTCCTGCCAGCGAATGTTGGTAATTTGCAAGCCATCGTAATCGTATGTAAACTGTCCCACCTGCAAAGGCGGCTTCAGCTCCAGCAGCCGCTTGTGAATCGCCCCGGCATCAAACACCGTCTTGCCCAAAATGCCCCACTGCCCCAGACAGTAGACCTGATAGGTGTACGCATCGCTGTCTTTCAGCGCCTCCAGCGCCTGCCGGTCGGCATCTGACAGGAATTTGTTGTCCCGATAGGTAGAAAAACAGACAGTGGCGATACCACTGTCTAAAAAATGCCTTTTGATCCAATGGCGGATGTTTACCGGGTTGAAGCTGAGAAGCATCTGCTTGGTGGACTTGCCGCCCCGAAGCCGGACCTTCAGCTGATTGATGTCACTTTCCTGACATTCGGTGGCTTCCTCCACCCAAATGTCCGTCAGCTCACCGTTTTCGAAGGTGACAGACTTGATCTTCTCCACATCGTCCAGCCCGGCAAAGGATACCTCGTTGCCGTTAAACCGGCAAACGATCCGCAGATCGCTTTCGTTGATCTTGAACCAGGGCAGCAGCTGCCACTTCTTGATGACCTGCTTCAATAGCGGAAAGGTGCTGCGGCGGTTGCTGTCGCCTGTCTTTCGTACCACCAAAAGGTTGCACCGCTGGGAAGTCAGCAGCAGATAGATGTACCGCTGGGCGATAAAATAGCTCTTTCCCGAACTGCCGCCGCCGTAGAAGACCAAATACCGATCCCGGTTTTGGAGATACGGTAAATAAATGTCGTTAAAAATTTCCTTTTTGATCTGTACCTTGACCTGCACCTCACCACCCCCTTTCTATCAATTAGGAATGAGAAATTAGGAATTAGAAATTAAACTTCCAAACCCATAATTCCTAATTCCTAATCCCGCAGCTCCACCACCAGCGTCACATCCGTGTCCGGCTCTGCTTTTTTGGAATACGCCCCGGTCATCTTGTTCATCAGATCCACAGCCTTGAGCTTGTCCCCCACCGGCCGCTCTCCCCGAATGATCTGGGTAAGCAGCTCCAGCCGCTCCCGGGCATTTGCGATGGCAGCCTCCTCCAGTTCTTTCCGAAGCTGCTCCAAGCGCTTGCGAACCGCAGCGCGCCGCGCCAGCCGGCTGGCCTCTTTGTAAACGGAATCATCGGACATCCCGGCAGCATCGTAAGCATCCCGATAAGCCTGCGCCTGACTTTTTCCCTCCAAAAGCAGCCGAATAAACTTCTCCTGTTTTTCTGTAAGCACCCAAATCCTCCTTTCTGTAATCCTTTCTCCCCGCCAAATTGCCATTTTTCGTGCTGACGCACGAATTAATAATGGATAATTGATAATTGACAATTGTGGTATTTCCTTCGGAAATGATTTTAAAAATGTCGCCTTTGGCGACTCCGAAATTCTCCATTGTCAATTTTCAATTGTCAATTGGCAGCCATCAGCTGCCCGACAAACGGAAATTTGACGGTTCAAACCCGGTAACGAACCGGGCGGTGGTAGGATGTGTAACGAATACCACCCGACTCCCAGTCCCGAGGTTGTCTGCGGCTACCAGCCGCCCATTACGCAAAAAGAGCCATGAGCGATTTGCTCACGGCTCTTTGGCTTTTCTTTGACTGTACTCATTATAGCGGATTTTCCGTATATTTCAACCCCATTTTTTCTCACATCTCCACGCTGCCCCAGATGGCAGCGGTGAACCTGCGCAGGGCATGATCTGCCCGGCGGTATACGGTTTTCAGATCCACGCCCAGATCCTCCGCCAGCCGCTCCGCCGACCCTTTCACCGGATATATGTATAGCCGCCCCAGAAGCTCCCGTTCCGGCTCAGTCAGGGCGTTTAAGGCCCGATCCATCCGCCCCAGCCACCGACCGGTGAGATATAATTCCTCCTCCAGAATGTTCTGGCGCTGAATACACCCCAGCAGCATATTTTCCCGACCGCCGGGATCTTTCTTTCCCCCGGGCACCTCCTGCATACCGCCGCCTAAGCTCCTGCGGCGATACTGAAGCTCCTGGATCTCATCGGCTAAATTCTCCTTAGCCGCCGCTTTCGGCGCGTATTGCCGCAGCCGATCCTTCGCCAATTCTCTTACATCCATATTTTTTCTCCTTTCCTTTTCTCCCGTCAAATTGCCATTTTTCGTGCTGACGCACGAATGGATAATTGATAATGGATAATTGACAATTGTGGTATTTCCTTCGGAAATGATTTAAAAATGTCGCCTTTGGCGACTCCGAAATTCTCCATTGTCAATTTTCAATTGTCA
>JAFQCV010000085.1 GCA_017416325.1 Oscillospiraceae bacterium | reverse complement strand
TGGATAATTGATAATGGATAATTGACAATTGTGGTATTTCCTTCGGAAATGATTTAAAAATGTCGCCTTTGGCGACTCCGAAATTCTCCATTGTCAATTTTCAATTGTCAATTGGCAGCCATCGGCTGCTCGACAAACGGGGATCTGTCAATTTAAAACCGCCCGCTTGCGTGCCAATTCCATCCTGCAATCGTACCAATGCAGATACCGCCCACAGGGCAGCTTGCACCCTTTACGCAGAGCGCACCCACGGCAGGGATGGGTCTTCTCGTACCGCCGTACCAGATCGGGATGGCTGTAGGCAAATACATCCCGCCCAGGCTTCTCCTGCCCCCGGTGCGCCACCCGGGCGTAGGCATTGATTCTTCTCTGCCGCCGGAGATATTCCCTTTCCCAAAGCTCACAGCCGCTGTCACAAACGGCCTGCCGCCAGCAGCCGTCACAGGGACTGCCGTTTTTTTCGGGAAATAACATTCTCTCCCGGCGTTCTTCAAACGCCGCATCCTCATCAAAGCTTTCCCAGAGCTGCCGAGGGTAGGGACTTCCGGTAGCCAAAACCCGGGCGATCTGCGGATGCTCCTGCATATTAATCATCTTCCATCAACCTCCTGACTGCTGCGATCTCCTGGGCATCCGGCCTGCGCCCCGGCCTTACCGTGGCAGGCTCATCCTCCCACCGGCGCTGGTTCAGCCATGTGGCAGGGAGGGGAATGAACCGTCCGTTTTCCTGATGCCATTGCTCGCAGGAAAGCTGCCGCCCCAAAGCGCCCAAGATCACACTTAACCCAACATCACTTTTTATGTACGCCATCTTTGCCTTCATTTTCCCTTCCTTTCTGGGATATAACTGCCAAAAGCTTTCAAACTCTCTCTCCCTTGGGTTTGGGAATTCCAGATTCCCCTCCTTCTCTTTCTCTTTCTCTTTCTCAGTCTCTATCTCTATCTCATTCTCTATCTCTATCTCTTGGTCCTGCCCCGATTTTTTTGCCCGCTCCGCTTTCATAGCCTTGGCCTTTTTTCTTGCGGTATCCAGCGTCGGCTTGCAGAGCTTGAAGCAGGAGCTGCGATAGGACGACAGCTGCTCCGGCACTTCCCCATCCAGAGCATATTGAATAATGGCCTGCAGCACCACCAGCTTGTCCTCTTCCGGCAGATCCAGCACCGCATCCCAAAAGGAGCGGTAAAATGTAAATTGATTCCTGCTTTCCATACTTCCTCCTTTCGACAAAGAATCATTGACAACTGCCTCCCGACCCCGCCGACCCGGTCGCATCCCCCCATCGTCCTTTCTGTCATTGCGAGGAGCGAAGCGACGTGGCAATCCCCATCGTCCTTTCTGTCATTGCGAGGACGCTTGCGTCCGTGGCAATCCCCTCCGAACACGCGAGCAACCCTCAGGAGATTGCCACGGGTTTCTGCGAACCCCTCGCAATGACACCCCTTTCGTAGGGGCCAATGCCCACAATGGCCCGCAAATATGTCCGTTTTATCACCCCATTCCCCCGTTATTCTAAAGGCGTAACACCCAATACTTGGAAAAACTCTAAATTACCCTTGACTTTTGTTAGATTTTCCTCTAAAATATAGACATAAATACAACTTATGTACCAAAATAATCAGACAATTTAGAAATTTTCCTAAGCACACCCCTATGATATAGAGAGAATTCTAATTTGTCAAGCAGTTTTTTAGAATTTTTTCTAAATCGGGGTGTTTTTATGTTCAACAGTATCCAATACGTCCGAGAAATTTGTAAGGAGCGGGGGATCCCTGTCTCCCGACTGGAGCGGGATTGCGGCTTTGCCAACGGCTACCTGAATCCCCAAAAGCTGCAAAAGCTGCCTTACGAACGGGCGGCAGCCATCGCCCGCTATCTGGGCGTAAACCTAAACTACCTGCTCACGGGAGCAGAGGAAAGCCACGGGTCTGACCATGCCGGCAGGCCTGCCATCTCTGACGCCGAACTGAAGTTTGCCCTTTGGGGCGACAGCGAGATCATGGACGAACAGGATCTTGCGGATGTGCGGCGGTATGCCGCCTTTGTGCGGGAAAGGAAAAAGGACCTGAAATGACGACCCTGAAAGAGCTCTACCGTATCGCGGACCAACAGAATATTACGGTAGACCTCTTTCCTTTGGGAAAGCGGCAGGCCCTTTCTCTTATGGAGCAGACCGGCGAGTGTTACATCGCCATAGACCCAAGGAAGCTCACCTCCGAAGCCGATGAACGGAACAAGCTGGCCCATGAGCTGGGGCATTGCTGTACCGGGGCGTTTTATAACCGGTATTCTCACTATGACTGCCGCAAGCGCCAGGAAAACCGGGCAGACCGCTGGGCGGTCCAGCAGCTGATCCCCGCCGATGACTTAGACGAAGCCATCGCCTTGGGCTGTACGGAGATCTGGCAGCTGGCGGAGTACTTTTCGGTTTCGGAAGAATTTATCCGGAAAGCCGTCTGCTACCATGTCCACGGCAATCTTGCCACAGAGCTGTATTTTTAATGGATAATTGATAATGGACAATTGACAATTATTCTCCCAACTTCCCCATTCCTGTCATTGCGAGACCCCAAATGGGGTCGTGGCAATCCCCTCCATCTTTCTTGTCATTGCGAACCAGTGCGCACACTGGTGTGGCAATCCCCTCCGACCATGGGAAAACCAATTGGAGATTGCCACGGATTTCTGCGAAACCCTCGCAATGACATTTCCCTTTGTAGGGGGCGGCGCCCTCGACGCCCCGCAAACCTTCCCCCAAGGGGGAAGGTGGCACGGCAACGCCGTGACGGATGAGGGGCAATTAAAAATGTCGCCAACGGCGACACCGAAATTGTCCATTGTCAATTGTCAATTATCCATTCCGTCCCCCTCCAAATCTTACTGATTCGGTGATCTATATGAAGAATAAGCACGACTACATCGCGGTATTCGACTCCGGCGTGGGCGGTATCAGCGTACTGAAACGGCTGATGAAGCAAATGCCCAACGAGCGGTACCTCTATTACGGCGACTCCGCCAACGCCCCCTACGGTGACCGTCCCGAGGCGGAGATCCTGGCGCTGACGGAGGCAGCGGTAAAGCACATTCTGACCCGCCCTGTCAAGGCGCTGGTCATCGCCTGCAATACCGCCACGGCGGTGGCAGTGGATACCCTGCGCCAAGCCTATAAGGATCTTCCCATCTTTGGCATCGAGCCGGCCATCAAGCCTGCCGCCGAGAGCTACCCAGCCGGCAAAGTGGGCGTTTTGGGTACAACTGCCACCTTGGAAAGCAGCCGCTTCCGGGCGCTGGTTGCCCGGCATAGTGACCGTTGCGACTTCATTCCCATTCCGGTGCCGAAACTGGTGCCCATGGTGGAGCAGGGCATCGGTAACAGCCGAAAGGCCTATAAAATGCTGGATAAGATCCTGAAACCCTATAAAGGACAGCTGGACGCCCTGGTCTTAGGCTGTACCCACTATCCCTTCGCCACGGCATCCATTCGCGCCTGTGTCGGCAGCCTGCCGTTGCTGGACGGCAGCATCGGCACCGCCGTCCATGTGAAGCGGATCTTGACCAAACAGGGGTTACTGAACCCCGGCCCGGGGGCGCTTTTGTGGGAAAACAGCAGCCCCGACCCCCAGCATTTGGAGATTTGTAAGATGCTCCTGTCCCAAGCCCTGGAAGAACCCTGACAAATCTCCCACCCGGGGACAGATACGAGATACGAGATATGAGATATTCCTATATCGTAGGGGGCGGCGCCTTCGACGCCCCGCAAAACCTTCCCCCACCGGGGGAAGGTGGCAAAAATCTTTGATTTTTGCCGGATGAGGGCAATAAAAATGTCGCCACCGGCGACACCACAATTGTCAATTGTCGATTATCCATTGTCCATTGCGGGCGCTGCCCGCAGGAGGTTCTATGCCCAAAGAGATCGAACTGAAATTCGCCGCCACCCAGGCGCAGCTGGAAAAGCTGCAAGCCCACTACGGCGGTTTTGCCACCACGAAGATGGAAACCACCTATTACGACACCCCCGACCGGCAGCTGACCCAAGGCAAAATCACCCTCCGCCGCCGGCAGGAAAACGGGAAAAGTATCTGCACCGTAAAGACACCCGGCGCTGGCCTTGCCCGGGGCGAATGGGAAGTGCCGGATACCGACATCACCCACGCCCTGCCGGAATTATGTAAACTAGGCGCACCTAAAATGCTGATGGAGCTGCCCTCTTTGAGCCCGGTGTGCGGCGCAAGCTTTACCCGGTTAAGCCGGCTGCTGACCCTGCCCGACGGCACAGCCGAGCTGGCCCTTGACCGGGGCGTTCTGCTGGGGGGCGGCAGGGAGCTGCCCTTTTGCGAGGTGGAGCTGGAATTAAGATCCGGCTCGGAAGCCAGCCTTGCAGCCTTGGCAAATTCCATCGCCGCAAAGTTTTCCCTGACCCCCGAACCCCGAAGTAAATTCGCCCGCGCCCGGGAATTATAGAGAATCATTACCCACCAACAAATTGCCATTTTGCGTGCTGACGCACGAATTGACAATTGATAATGGATAATTGACAATTGTGGTATTTCCTTCGGAAATGATTTAAAAATGTCGCCTTTGGCGACTCCTTAATTGTCCATTGTCAATTTTCAATTGTCAATTTGCAGCCATCGGATGCTCGATAAACGGGAATTGGCAAATCTTCACTCTCAACACTCCACGCTTTCCAAGGGAGGTACCTATGTCACATTTCGCCACTTTATTTGAAAAATACGACCGGCTGGTGCTGTTTGACACGGAAACCACCGGTCTGGACTTCGCCCGGGATGAGATCATCGAATTTGCCGCGGTGGTGGTCTGCCCCTCGCCCACCGGATGCGTGGTCACGGAAGAATATGACCAGCTCATCGCCTTAAGTCCCGGGTCGTTTGTGCCGCCCCAGATCGAGCAGCTCACCGGCATCACCAATGCCGATTTGGCTCAAAAGGGCATCCCCAAATCCCGGCTGGCAGAGGACCTTTCCCGGATGCTTGCGGGAAATCCGTTACTGCTGGCCTATAACGCCCATTTTGACCTGAGTTTTTTGTTCTATTTTCTCCTGCGCCACGGCGACCCCACCTTGCTCAAGGGCAAGGATAAGCTGGATCTTCTGACGGTCTATAAAGACCGCCACAGCTATCCCCATAAGCTGTGCAACGCCATTGCGGTCTATGGCCTGCAGGATCAGGTGGTCAACTCCCACCGGGCGGTGGACGATGTGATCGCCACCGTAGCCGTCATGAAAGCCATGGAATCGGAACGCCCGGACTTACAAAATTATGTAAACCTATTCGGCTATAACCCCAAATACGGGCCGCCCCGAAAACCCATCCGCTCCGTGACCTATAAACCCCAATATTTCGATCCCCCGCAGCCTTTGTACTTAACATAGATGGCACACCAAGGCTTCCCCTTGAGGGGAAGGCTTAGGGACAGAAAAACCGTCCCCTACTTATACTTCCAAGGAGGAATCTTCATGTATAACCAAACCGCATACGAACTGGGCACCAACGGCTGCATCATCCGGGAGCTGGGCCAGTACGGCGACGCCCTTGCCCAGCGGATCGGCAAGGAAAATGTGTTCAATTTCTGCATCGGCAACCCCTCTCTGCCCACCCCGAAAGCGGTGCAGGAGGCGTTTTTAGATGTCCTGCAGAATACCGACAGCCTGACGGTCCATAGCTATACCCCGGCCATCGGCAGTCTTGCCACCCGGCAGGCCATCGCCGATGACTTAAACCGCCGCTTTGACGCAGGCGCCACTGCCGATGACCTGATGATCGGCTGCGGCGCTGCCCCGGAGCTGGCGGCGGTGTTCCACGCCCTGGCTTTCCCCGGCAGCGAGATCCTCACCGTTGCCCCGTACTTTCCGGAATATAAGCCCCTGGTGGAAGCCTCCGGCGCGCTTTTCCGGGTAGTCCCGGCAGCCGCCCCCCACTTCCAGATCCCCATGGACGCGCTGGAAGCCATGCTCACGCCCCAAACCGCGGCGGTGCTGCTGAATTCTCCCAATAACCCCTCCGGCGTAGTCTACACCCGGAAGACGCTCCGGGAGCTGGCGCAGCTGCTGACCCGGAAAAGTGAAGAATTCGGCCACCCCATTTATATCGTCTCCGACGAGCCTTACCGGGAGCTGGCCTACGGGGTGGAAGTCCCCTTTGTCCCGGGTATCTACCCCAATACCATCCTGTGCTACTCCTATTCCAAGTCCCTGTCCTTGCCCGGCGAACGGATCGGCTATGTGTATATTCCCAGGGAGGCAGCGGATTCCCGGGCGCTGTACCACGCGGTGGAAGGCGGCTTCCGGGCAACGGGACACATCTGCGCTCCCAGCCTGCTGCAGGCGGTCATCGCCCGGTGCGCCCACCTGACTCCGGATTTAACCATGTATGACCAAAACCGTACCACCCTCTACAGCGCCCTGACAGAGTTTGGCTACGAAGTGGCAAAGCCCGACGGCGCGTTCTACCTGTTCGTAAAAGCCCCCGGCGGCAGCGCCATGGAATTCGTGGAGAAAGCCAAGCAAAAAGGCCTGCTGGTCGTCCCCGGCGACGACTTTGGCTGCCCGGACTACTTCCGGATGTGCTACTGCGTCAGTCACGACCAGATCCTGCGGAGCCTGCCCATCTTCCAGGAACTCGCCCCCTGACCCCTCTGCCAGATACGAGATATCGTAGGGGACGGGTCTTCCGTCCCGCAAAACCTTCCCCCGGTGGGGGAAGGTGGCAAAAATCTTTGATTTTTGACGGATGAGGGGCAATTCCAATCCGTCGCCCCCGGCGACACAATCATTATCCCCCACCGTAGGGACGGATTGAGGCACATCCGCCCGCACCCCCTTTCTCACTGTAACGAACCGGGCGGTGACAGGATGTGTAACGAATACCGCCCGACAGCCAGTCCCGAGATTGCCAGCGGGTGCTACCCGCACCGCTTTTGTAAGGAATCACAATTCTGCCCGGAAAAATCCCAGGATTTTTACATTTTTGATACTTTACAAGAAATTTTTATTATTGTATAATAAATCCGTGCGGTTTTATCGATTGCACAGCTTTCTGTATACATACTGCCAACGCAGTAATTTTAGAAATGGAGGAAATTCCCATGTCTGTTAAAGTTGCTATCAATGGTTTTGGTCGTATCGGCCGTCTGGCTTTCCGTCAGATGTTCGGCGCTGAGGGCTTCGAGGTTGTCGCTATCAACGACCTGACCTCCCCCAAGATGCTGGCTCACCTGCTGAAGTACGACTCCACCCAGGGTGCTTACGCCGCTCCCTTCGGCACCCACACTGTCGAGGCTGGCGAGGACAACATCGTGGTCGACGGCAAGAAGATCACCATCTATGCTAAGGCTAACGCTGCCGAGCTGCCCTGGGGCGAGCTGGACGTAGACGTCGTTCTGGAGTGCACCGGCTTCTACACCTCTAAGGAGAAGGCTCAGGCTCACATCACCGCTGGCGCTAAGAAGGTTGTTATCTCCGCTCCCGCCGGCAACGACCTGCCCACCATCGTTTACAATGTTAACCACGAGACCCTGACCAAGGACGATCACATCATCTCCGCCGCTTCCTGCACCACCAACTGCCTGGCTCCCATGGCTAAGGCTCTGAATGACCTGGCTCCCATCGAGTCCGGCATCATGTGCACCATCCACGCTTACACCGGCGACCAGATGATCCTGGACGGTCCTCAGAGAAAGGGTGACCTGCGCCGCTCCAGAGCTGGTGCTATCAACATCGTGCCCAACTCCACCGGCGCTGCCAAGGCTATCGGCCTGGTTATCCCCGAGCTGAACGGCAAGCTCATCGGCGCTGCTCAGAGAATCCCCACTCCCACCGGCTCCACCACCATTTTGAATGCTGTTGTGGCTAAGGAAGTGACCAAGGAAGAGATCAACGCTGCCATGAAGGCCGCTCAGACCGAATCCTACGGCTACACCGAGGACGAGATCGTCTCCTCCGACATCGTGGGCATGACCTTCGGTTCTCTGTTCGACGCTACCCAGACCATGGTTAACAAGCTGCCCGGCGGCATGACCCAGGTTCAGGTTGTTTCCTGGTACGACAACGAGAACTCCTATGTTTCTCAGATGGTCCGTACCATCAAGCACTTCTCCACCCTGCTGTAATCCATAGTTACACCAACGCCGCTGTCCACCCGGACAGCGGCGTTTTTTGCGTGCGCTGTAAGAATTGCCAATTCCCGTTTATCGATTAGATCGTAGGGCGGGGGCTTGCTCCCGCCGTTTACATGACAATATTTAAATAGTTTGTATTTTGTGTCAAATTTCCGGTGAAACATCTAGAAACGATCCTATGTTTGTAATGTTTGTGGCGGGAGCAAGCCCCCGCCCTACAAACAAACTCCCCGAAAAATGGCAATTTGTCGGGGTGATTGACTTTTTCGGGAAATTTGCTATGATGGTAAAAAACAACAAGGAGGTCTTTCTATGTACGCCTACGAACCCGAACAGCGCGTCGCCACCGAGCAAAACGCCCAAGGTATGGACAAAATGACCCTGAACCACCTGGCAGACTTTGCCGGCAAGAATCCCAAGCTCCGGACTTTTGCCCGGGTATCCCTGAATCCCGGTGAGGAAGTGCCTTTCCATGTCCATACCGGCGAATGTGAATACTATTACATTCTCTCCGGCACCGGGGTTTATAACGACAACGGCACCAATGTGGAAGCAAAGCCCGGTCTTGTGACCTTCACCCCCAATGGCACCGGCCACGGCATCCGCAACACAGGCAGCGAGCAGCTGGAATTCATCGCCCTGATCATCCTGGACTAAACGCCAAATTGCCATTTTTCGTGCTGACGCACGAATGGATAATTGATAATGGATAATTGACAATTGTGGTATTTCCTTCGGAAATGATTTAAAAATGTCGCCTTTGGCGACTCCGAAATTCTCCATTGTCAATTTTCAATTGTCA
>JAFQCV010000084.1 GCA_017416325.1 Oscillospiraceae bacterium | reverse complement strand
TGACAATTGAAAATTGACAATGGAGAATTTCGGAGTCGCCAAAGGCGACATTTTTAAATCATTTCCGAAGGAAATACCACAATTGTCAATTATCCATTATCAATTATCCATTCGTGCGTCAGCACGAAAAATGGCAATTTGTCGGGCAAAATTTTCAGGGCGTGTCGCTTGTGCGACACGCCCTGTTGTATTGGGATCAGTTCATCAGCTTGCTTAAGGTCTCCTCAGGCAGCCGGGTCTCGGGGGTGTTGCCGGGTGCGTAATCCCGGTAAGCCATCATGCCGGAACCGGCAGGGATCAGCTTACCGATGAGCACATTCTCCTTCAGACCAACCAGATGGTCAACCTTGCCCTTGATAGCGGCATCGGTGAGCACCTTGGTGGTTTCCTGGAAGGAAGCGGCAGACAGGAACGAATCGGTAGCCAGAGCCGCCTTGGTAATACCCAGCAGCATAGCGGAAGCTTCTGCCAGCTTCAGATCCTCCTCGCCGGCATCGATCCGTGCCTGGACAGCCGCGTTGGCATCCTCAAACTCAAAGACATCCACCACAGTGCCGGTGAGCAGTGTGGTATCGCCGGGCTCTTCCACCCGAACCTTGCGCATCATCTGACGGATGATGACCTCGATGTGCTTATCGTTGATCTCAACGCCCTGCTGACGGTACACAGCCTGGACAGACTGAACCAGATAATCCTGAACCGCTTCCACGCCGGAGATCCGCAGAACATCCTGGGGATACAGCGCGCCGTCGGTAATGGGTTCGCCCTTGAGCACAGTCTTGCCGTTCTGGACCTTCAGACCCACAGAGTAAGGCACCTGATAGTTCTTCACCTCACCGTCCTCTGCGGTAACGGTGATGTTACGCAGCGCGGAGCGGTGGGACTCATCCACAGTCACCACACCGGTGACCTCGGAGATAACTGCCATCTTCTTGGGACGGCGGGCCTCAAACAGTTCTTCAACTCTGGGCAGACCCTGGGTGATATCATCACCCGCAACGCCGCCGGAGTGGAAGGTACGCATGGTCAGCTGGGTACCGGGCTCGCCGATGGACTGGGCTGCGATGATACCGACAGCCTCGCCCAGATCCACTTCCTTGGAGGTAGCCAGGTTCATGCCGTAGCACTTAGCGCAAACACCGACCCGGGCGCGGCAGCCCAGAATGGTACGGATATAGATCTTCTCAATGCCGGCCTTCTCGAACTTTTCGGCATCCTCGGGCATCATCATGACATCCTTGGAATGGATCAGCTCGCCGGTTTCGGGATGCAGCACATCATTAACAGGGTAACGGCCGCGGATACGGTTGCCGAAGGAATCCACCACATCGCCGTTCTTATCATAAACCGCGCCAACCCAAATACCGTTGGCAGTGCCGCAGTTGTACTCCCGGATGATGACATCCTGGGAAACGTCAACCATTCGGCGGGTCAGATAACCGGAGTCAGCGGTACGCAGAGCCGTATCGGTCATGCCCTTACGAGCGCCTCTGGAGGAAATAAAGTACTCCAGAACGCTAAGGCCTTCACGGAAGTTCGCCTTAACAGGGATCTCAATGGTACGGCCGGCGGTATCCGCCATCAAGCCACGCATACCGGCCAGCTGACGGATCTGTGCCATGCTGCCACGAGCGCCGGAGTCCGCCATCATATAGATGGGGTTAAACTCATCCAGGTTGCCCTGCAGAGCGCCGGTAACATCAGCGGTGGTCTTTTCCCACTGCTGAACCACCAGGCGGTAACGCTCCTCATTGGTAATAAAGCCCTGACGGTAGAACTGCTCGATCTCCACGACCTTCTCTTCCGCTTCGCGGACCAGCTGGTACTTGATCTCGGGAACCACCATATCCGCGATGGACACAGAGATAGCACCCTTGGTGGAATACTTGTAGCCCAAAGCCTTGACCCGGTCCAGCATCTCGGTAGCGATGGTGAAGCCGTGCTTGCGGATACACTTGTCGATGATCTTGCCCAGCTGCTTCTTGCCAACCAGGAAGTCCACTTCCAGGTCGAAAGCATGCTCGGGATCGTTCCGGTTCACAAAGCCCAGATCCTGCGGGATCGGCTCGTTGTAGATCAGACGGCCTACCGTGGCGTTGATGAGCTTGTAGCGCATCTCGCCGTCCACTTCCTTGCCGTAACGGACCAGGATGGGTGCGTGCAGACCCACAACGCCGTCGGCATAGGCAGTGATCGCCTCATTCACGCTGGAGAATGCCAGCTTGGGACGGAAGGTAGCCTGGGTCTTGCCCTCAGCCTTCAGCTTCTTGTTCATAGCGACGAACTCGTCGCCATCCACTATCTGACCGGCCTCCCAGCCGCTGTCGCCGCCGGCTACGATGATCACTTCCTCCGCGCCCTTCTCTGCCTTGCCCAATCTGGTATAAGTCAGATAGTAAGCGCCAAGGATCATATCCTGCGTAGGAACGGTAACAGGCTTGCCGTCCTGGGGACGCAGCAGGTTGTTGGCAGAGAGCATCAGCAGTCTTGCCTCGGCCTGGGCCTCTGCGGACAGAGGAACGTGAATAGCCATCTGGTCGCCGTCAAAGTCGGCGTTAAACGCGGTACAGCAAAGAGGATGCAGCTTCAGCGCCCGGCCTTCCACCAGGATCGGCTCAAAGGCCTGGATGCCCAGACGGTGCAGTGTAGGCGCACGGTTCAGCATCACGGGACGGTCCTTGATGATCTCGTCCAGAGCATCCCAAACCTCGGTCTTGCCCTTGTCGATCATCTTCTTGGCGGACTTGATGTTGTTTGCCAGGCCGTCAGAGACCAGCTTCTTCATCACGAAGGGCCGGAACAGCTCGATGGCCATTTCCTTGGGAACACCGCACTGATACAGCTTCAGCTCGGGGCCGACAACGATAACGCTACGGCCGGAGTAGTCAACACGCTTACCCAGCAGATTCTGACGGAAGCGGCCCTGCTTGCCCTTAAGCATATCACTCAGGGACTTCAGCGCCCGGTTGTTGGCGCCGGTAACGGCGCGGCCCCGGCGGCCGTTGTCGATCAGGGCGTCCACAGCCTCCTGCAGCATCCGCTTTTCGTTGCGGACGATGATGTCGGGGGCGCTGAGCTGGATCAGCCGCTTCAGACGGTTGTTACGGTTGATGACCCGGCGGTACAGGTCATTCAGGTCAGAGGTAGCAAAACGGCCGCCGTCCAGCTGAATCATAGGACGGATATCCGGAGGAATGACGGGCAGTACATCCATAACCATCCAGGCAGGATTGTTGCCGGATTCCCGGAACGCCTCTACCACCTCCAGGCGCTTGACAAGACGCAGCTTCTTCTGAGAGGAAGCTGTCTTCAGTTCTTCACGCAGCTGCTGGGAAAGCGCTTCCAGATCGATTTTCTCCAGCAGCTCTTTGACTGCCTCAGCGCCCATGCCTGCCTTGAAATCGTCCTCGTACTTTTCCCGCATGTCCCGGTACTCTTTCTCCGTGAGTACCTGGTTCACAGCCAGGGGCGCGTCACCGGGATCAGTAACGATATAAGCTGCGAAATACAGAACCTTCTCCAGGATCTTGGGAGAAATGTCCAGGATCAGACCCATCCGGGAGGGAATACCCTTGAAATACCAGATGTGGCTGCAGGGGGCGGCCAGCTCAATATGGCCCATGCGCTCCCGGCGAACCTTGGCCTTAGTCACTTCTACGCCGCAGCGGTCACAGATCTTGCCCTTGTACTTGATCTTCTTATACTTGCCGCAATGGCACTCCCAGTCCTTCTGGGGTCCGAAGATCTTTTCGCAGTACAGACCGTCCCGCTCAGGCTTCAGGGTGCGGTAATTGATGGTCTCCGGCTTCTTGACCTCACCGAAGGACCACTGCCGGATCATTTCCGGCGAAGCAATACCAATTTTAATTGCATCAAATGTTGCATCTGCCATTGTATCGCCTCCTTAATCTTCATAGGTGTCGGCATCGTCTGCATCGTCGCCAAACACATCCATAATATCCTCAGGGCTGTCCTCGTCGATGACGAAGCCGGCATCCAGCACCTCATCGGCGCTGCCGACCACCAACTCGGTGTCGTGGTCGCCGGTGTAGACGATCTCTTCATCCTCGTCCTCGTCTTTCAGCTCGATCTCGTTGCCCATTTCATCCAGAACTCGGACATCCAGACACAGAGCCTGCAGCTCCTTGACCAGAACCTTGAAAGATTCCGGTACGCCGGGCTTGGGAATGTTCGCGCCCTTAACGATGGCCTCGTAGGTCTTGACACGGCCGGTGACATCGTCAGACTTCACCGTCAGGATCTCCTGCAGGGTATAGGCAGCGCCGTAAGCCTCCAGGGCCCAGACTTCCATTTCACCGAAACGCTGACCGCCGAACTGAGCCTTACCGCCCAGAGGCTGCTGGGTAACCAGCGCGTAAGGACCGGTGGAACGGGCATGGATCTTATCGTCGACCAGATGGTGCAGCTTCAGATAGTAGGGGTAGCCAACGGTGACCAGGTTATCGAAGGGTTCGCCGGTACGGCCGTCATACAGAACGGTCTTGCCGTCTTCCCGCAGGCCTGCCAGCTTCAGGGTATCCCGGATATCCTTCTCGTTGGCGCCGTCAAATACGGGAGTGGCGACCTTCCAGCCCAGAGCCTTGGCTGCATAGCCCAGGTGGACTTCCAAAACCTGACCGATGTTCATACGGGAAGGCACGCCCAGGGGGTTCAGCACCACATCCAGGGGAGTACCGTCGGGCAGGAAGGGCATATCTTCCTCGGGAAGCACTCTGGAAACAACGCCCTTGTTACCGTGACGGCCGGCCATCTTATCGCCAACGCTGATCTTACGCTTCTGCGCGATGTAGACACGGACAGACTTGGTAACACCGGGAGCCAGTTCATCGGAATTTTCCTTGGTGAAGACCTTGACATCCACAACGATGCCGCTTTCACCGTGAGGCACCTTCAAAGAGGTGTCGCGGACTTCTCTTGCCTTCTCACCGAAGATGGCGCGCAGCAGGCGCTCCTCGGGGGTCAGCTCAGTCTCACCCTTGGGGGTGACCTTACCAACCAGGTAGTCGCCGGAACGGACTTCCGCGCCGATACGGATAATGCCGTTCTCGTCCAGATCCTTCAGGGTGTCTTCGCCCACGTTGGGAATGTCGCGGGTGATCTCCTCCGGTCCCAGCTTGGTATCCCGGGCCTCGGTCTCATGCTCCTCAATGTGGATGGAGGTAAATACGTCCTCCTTCACCAGCCGCTCGTTGAGCAGGATGGCGTCCTCGTAGTTGTAGCCTTCCCAGGTAACGAAGCCGATGAGCACGTTCTTACCCAGAGCGATCTCGCCGCCGGAGCAGGAAGGACCGTCCGCAATGATCTGGTCCTCCACGACCTGCTCACCCACAGTGACGATAGGTCTTTGGTTGATGCAAGTACCGGCATTGCTCCGGGCAAACTTGGTCAGACGGTAGCTCTTTACCTCACCGTCGTCATACTTGACGGTGATCTCATCCGCGGAAACCGCGGTGACCGTGCCGGACTTCTCTGCCTTGACGCACACCTCGGAGTCCACAGCAGCCTTATGCTCGATGCCGGTGGCAACGACGGGAGGCTCCGTGGTCAGCAGGGGCACAGCCTGGCGCTGCATGTTCGCGCCCATCAGTGCGCGGTTCGCGTCGTCGTTCTGCAGGAAGGGAATGAAAGAGGTGGCGATGGAGATCATCATTCTGGGAGAAACATCGATATAATCGATCTTTTCCCGGTCCACTTCAATGATCTCGTTGCGGTGACGGCAGGTGATACGGGCATTTGCCAGGCAGCCGCTGTCATCCAGAGGCTCGTTTGCCTGACCGATGTAGTAATCGTCTTCCACATCCGCGGTCATATACTCTACCTCTTGGGTGACAAAGCCGGTAGCCTTGTCCACCTTGCGGTAGGGGGCTTCCACGAAGCCGTACTCATTGATCTTGGCAAAGGTAGCCAGATAGTTGATCAGACCGATGTTGGGACCTTCGGGGGTCTCGATGGGACACATACGGCCATAGTGCGTATAGTGAATATCACGCACGTCGAAGGATGCCCGCTCACGGCTCAAGCCGCCGGGACCCAGTGCGGAAAGTCTGCGCTTGTGGGTCAGCTCTGCCAAGGGGTTATTCTGGTCCATGAACTGAGACAGGGGGCTGGAGCCGAAGAACTCCTTGATAACGGCAGTCACAGGCCGGATGTTGATCAGGCTCTGGGGCGTGACCGCGTCCAGATCCTGGACAGTCATCCGCTCCCGGATGACCCGGTCCAGACGGCTAAAGCCGATCCGGAACTGATTCTGCAGCAGCTCGCCTACGCAGCGCAGACGGCGGTTGCCCAGATGGTCGATATCGTCAGCAATGCCGACACCCATAGCCACACAGTTCAGATAGTTGATGGAAGCCATGATATCGTCCACGATGATATGCTTGGGGATCAGATCGTCGATCCGCTCCGCGATGGCATCCTTCCAGCCATCCTCTGCCACAGTAGAGAGCATTTCCTTCAGTACGCTGAAGCGGACCTTCTCCCGGATGCCGAACTCCTTGGGATCAAAGGACACGAAACGGCTCATATCTACCATGCCGTTGGACAGGATCTTCACATTCTGGCCGCCAACCTTTACCACAGCGGTATTGACGCCACGGGCAGACAGCTCCTTGGCCAGATCGCGGCTGATGATTTCACCGGGCATCACCAGGATCTCACCGGTCATAGGATCGGCAATGGGCTCTGCGGCCTCCTGACCGGAGAGCCGGGACCAGATATCCATCTTCTTATTAAACTTATAACGGCCCACCTTGCTCACATCGTAACGATGCGCGTCAAACAGCAGACCCTCCAGATGGGCAATGGCAGTCTCCACCGTGGGAGGCTCACCGGGACGCAGACGGCGGTAGATCTCCAGAAGGCTTTCCTCCCGGGTCTTGCAGGGATCCTTTTCCAGAGTTGCCAGGATCCGCTCGTCCTCACCGAACATCTCCTTGATCTCGGCATCGGTAGAAACACCCATAGCCCGGATCAGGCAGGTAATGGGCAGCTTGCGGTTCTTGTCGATCCGGACCCAGAACACATTGGTGTTGTCGGTCTCGTACTCCAGCCAGGCGCCGCGGTAAGGGATCACCGTAGCGGTGTAGGTATGCTGGTCCGCCTTGTCCACCTCATGCCCGTAGTACATGCCGGGACTACGGACGATCTGGGAAACGATGACACGCTCTGCGCCGTTGATCACAAAGGTGCCACCATTTGTCATAATGGGGAAATCTCCCATGAAGATCTCCTGCTCCTTGATCTCGTCCGTCTCGGTGTTGCGCAGGCGCACCCGCACCTTGATGGGCTTTGCATAGGTGGTATCCCGTTCCTTGCACTCCTCAATGGTATACTTGGGTTTGTCATCCATGGAGTAATCCAGGAAGCTCAGCTCCAGCTTGCCGGAGAAGTCGGTAATGGTGCCCACATCCTTGAACACCTCACGCAGACCTTCCTCCAGGAACCACTGGTAGGAATCCTTCTGGATCTTGAGCATGTTGGGGATCTGCAGGATCTCCTCGTACTTCGCGTAAGACTTACGCATGGTCTTGCCGAACTTTACGTCCTTGACCATTGCCATATGGATCATCACAGCCTTTCTTTCAGATTGTGTGTGTCTACTTTTTTGATACGCGTGGATCGGTTGTCATTTTCTTTTGACTTGCTACTTGACAGCCGCCATAATCTGTGGTAAAATGCTCACACTGGGAAGGATGGCATAAAAGGGCATATTATCACAATATGGAATACCATTGTATAACACCGCCGGGTGATTGTCAATGGTAATTTTTCATTTTCTGGGATAAATTTTATTATCTGGGACAAAAAACCAGCACACGGCGCTCAAGTAACCGCGTGCTGGTTTTTGATTTTGTCAAATTCCCGTTTATCGGGCAGTTCGTTAGAATTCGTAGGGCGGACTCATGAGTCCGCCGATCACCTTCCGGATTTTAAAAAGTTTGTATTTTGCAAAAATCTACCGAAATAATGGACGAAACTGCTCAAAACAATGCAATCTGGTCGGCGGGCTCATGAGCCCGCCCTACGAATATGTATTTTTTCAACTGCCCGAGAAACGGCAATTTACAGCTTAGAAATGCCGAAGCTATTGACCAGGGCATCGATCTTCTGTCCCTGCTTGCAGTAGGGACATTCCCGGTAGTCGTAGCTTGCGTAGTCCGGCAGGTGCTTGATGTTGTATACGGAGCGGACCGGGTAACCCGCCACTTCCTCCACCGCGCTGTAAATAGAAGCGATGCCCGCCACTTGACCGCCGTAATAGCCGATGGCCTCGATGGAACGCTTGGCGGTAAAGCCGGTGGTCACGGAAGCCATCAGCACCAATACGTGTTTGTCCCGGATCATGGGCTGCACATTATCCCGGAAAATAATCTGGGAGTTGGCATTATACTCCGGCTCCAGCACATAGATGGTCTGGTGCTGGTTGATGGTGCGGAAGCCGCTCTTGGTCAGCTCCTGCGCGACGCAGGTGCCCAAAACCGCCGTGCCGTCCAGACACAAAATCGTATCCACCGGCGTATCGTTGATAAAATGGGACACCAGTTCCCGGGCGCTGGCGGAAGCTTCGGCCAGCCGGGTCTTCTGATAAGTAATATCGATATAATAATTGATATGGGAGTGGTTGGTGGCAAAATGGCCCCGAGCCACACGCAGAGGGGACTGTCCCTTCAGAATGGGAAGCTTCATCATCGTAATCATACCGTTACCTCCATTTATGGTAAAAAGAAAAAGCGTTTTTCGGTCCGGCTGCAGCGTTTTTTGGCCGGACTTCTGAAAAACGCTTTTTTTCATTATATCCCAAACAGCACCGGTTTTGCAAGAGAAAACCGGTGCTGCTGTCTACAAATTTTCACTTCAATTCTTGTGCAAATTGCTTAAGTTTAAGCCGTGGCTCCTGTCGCAGAAACTGATTGGCAATGATCCGGCAGATTTGCTTTTCCCGGATCATCTGATGGATCTTGTTAAAATCCGCCCACTGCACCCCATCCGTTTCCCCCGGCAGCAGGACGATGTCCTCTATAGGCGTCTGCCGGCGAAGGCAGTAAAAATCATAGAAAGTGTGGGCATCCCGGTCAGAACCCAGCAGCTCAAACTCCGCTTCCTCTGCCCGGATGCCTGTCTCCTCAAACAATTCCCGGGCAATGGCCTGCCGGCTGGTCTCCCCTGCCTTGGCGGCGCCGCCGGAATTTTCCCAAGTGCCGGCGAAGCTTTTTCCCGGTGCCCGGCGGGTCAATAAGATCTTTCCCCGCCCGTCATAGACCCAGACGCAGACCACCAAGCCGAACTCCCCCGGCTTCCAGGGCTTCCCCCGGCGGTGGATCCTGCCGGTTCGCTGCCCTTGGGCATTATATACATCATTATATTCCACCATAATATCGTCAACTTTCTTCTCTCTTGGCAATCGCCCGTCAATCCAGGCTCTCGCTCCGGTCCCGGTAGGCGCTTTCCAGAGGGCTTTCCGTATCCGCTTCCTTCTGATACCGGCTGACCACATTGGCTGCCAGCTCCACCGGCAGCAGCGTTCCTGCGCCGGCAACACAACCGCCGGGACAGGCCATACCCTCCAGCAGATACCCGTTATACTTGCCAGCCTTAGCCAAAGCCATCAGCTTGCGGCAATCCCGCAGCCCCTCTGCCCGGGCAGTCTTCACTTGCGTATCCGGTTCGGTTTCCCGGATCACCTTTTCCACCGCGCCGGCAACGCCGCCGGACACCGCAAAGCCCCGGCCTGTGGCTGTGCCTTCGTTCAGCACATCGCTTTCCGGCAGCGACTCAAAATCGATTTCCTTCGCCTCAAACATACCCTGAAGCTCCTCGAAGGTCAGCACAAAGTCTACATCCGACCGGATATCCGCCCGGATGGCCTCCAGCTTCTTCGCCGCGCAGGGGCCTACGAACACCACCTTGCAGCCGGGATATTCCTTTTTCATCAGTCGGGCGGTAAATACCATAGGGGTCAGTGTCATGGAGATCTTGTCCATTTCCCCGGGATACAGCTTCTCGATCATGGAGTGCCAGGCAGGACAGCAGGATGTCGCCATGTAATTTTGCTGCTGCGGTACTTTTTCCAAAAAGTCCTTGGCTTCCTCAATGGTACAAAGGTCTGCGCCGATGGCCACCTCCACCACCCGGTGGAAGCCCAGCCGCTTCATAGCGGTGACGAACCTGCCCGGTGTGGAATGTTTGCCAAACTGACCTACAAAGGCAGGGGCGACAATGGCGATCACCTTATCCCCCTGCAAGACAGACTGTATCACCTGGAAGATCTGTCCCTTATCCACGATAGCGCCGAAGGGACAGCTTACCAAACACTGTCCGCAGGCAACGCACTTATCCTGGTTGATCACCGCCTTGCCCTGTTCATCGGATACGATGGCATCCATACCGCAGGCCACCTGGCAGGGCCGCTGCAGATGCACAATGGCATTATATGGGCATGCCTTGGCGCATTTGCCGCAGCGGATACACTTATCCAGATCGATATAAGACCGGTTGTTGCGGAAGGAAATAGCATCCTTGGGGCAGACCTTCTGACAGGAAGCCGCCAGACAGTTCTGGCAGTAATTGCTGACCTTATACTGGTTGGTCGGACAAGCGTGGCAGGCATAAGGAATAATATTGATCAGCGGCGGCTCGTAATACTGCTCCGCCACCGCTGCGGCATCCATGCCCTCGGTCATCAAATGACGGGTTTGGATGGGGCGAATGTTCAGACCCATGGCAAGCCGTACCCGTTCACTGGCAATGGCGCGCTCTAAAAACACCGATTCCCGATGCAAAGGCCGGTCTCCGGGCACAATGATATAGGGCAGCTCGTCCACGCCCTCATAGCCTTTGCCGGAGTATGCCATTTTCGCCACCTCGGTAAAGACATTTTTCCGAATATCCGTAATCAAAGAAGGGATTCCCCGCATTGTGATTTCTCCTTAAACGTACACATTTTCCTTAATTATAACAAAACTCCCATTCCCGGTCAAGGCAGCGGACGCATCTAACAGAAATTTGCAAATGTGCCAATTCCCGTTTGTCGGGCAGATACCCGAATGGATAATTGATAATTGATAATGGATAATTGTGGTATTTCCTTCGGAAATGATTTGAAATATGTCGCCGAAGGCGACTCCTTCATTGTCCATTATCCATTTTCCATTAT
>JAFQCV010000083.1 GCA_017416325.1 Oscillospiraceae bacterium | reverse complement strand
TTCTCTTCTTTGGTTTTCCACAGTTCTACACTCCCACGGCATCTTACAGCACTCCTTTGCCTGTTTTTGATGCCTTTATTGTACTATAAAACTGTGTACCATGTCTTTACACACCTGTGTACTATGTTACTACACTATACAGCTTGCTCCCGCCGAAAAAACAAATGCACCAAACGGCGGGAGCAAGCCCCCGCCCTACGATGTAAATGAAGGAGATAGAAATATGAAAGCAACCGGCATTGTCAGAAGAGTGGACGATTTAGGAAGAATCGTCATCCCCAAAGAGATCCGCCGCACCCTCCGCATCCGGGAGGGCGACCCCTTGCTGACAACATTGACACCAGAGGGCAGGTTTTGTTGGGCGATACATAGTCTTGCGCAAAGAATAACAGCGGAGTGAAATTCACTCCGCTGTTGCTATTCAAGATTCCAAATATTGCGAAAAACTTTCAAGGAAGGTATCTTTATCTACTTCATAAAGGCCACGCATTACATTAACCCATTTGCTATATGGAATGGTAGGGGTAAAATTAACAAAGAAAAAGCAAAAAGGATGCAATAGGAAACTATATTGAGAGGGTTTTTGCTTTAGCGGCATTTTTACTTTTTTAGAAGAGAAAATTACACCTTGAACATACGGGTCTCTATATCCAATAGTATTTGGGAAATTCGCAACACACTTGGTGCGAAGCGCTTCCCATGTGTAGTGTTTCTTCAAGAAAAGGAAACTTACGGTACATCCGTTCTCACCAAAAGTCAAGGTGCGACCTACAGAAATCCAAAATCGTAACACAATGTAAGATAGAAAGAGTGCTACTATACAAGGAAACAGAACGTCGTTTCCAGCAGATAGCAATATAAAGAAAAATACCGCAATACAGGAGAGTAAGAAAACGACAATAACATGATAATCCTTTGATGACTTGATAACCATATCCTCACCGCCTTTTTATTTATTATAACACGGCAAAAGCAAAAAGTAAATCTTGCGGTATAATCTCCTGCCTTTTACAGATACTAACAGCGTAATTTGTAAAATTATTGTAGGGAACGGCCTGTGTGCCGTTCCGCAATGCAAAACGAAACAGGAACGACACATAGGTCGTTCCCTACGGAAAAGGAGAAAGATATATGAAAGCAACCGGCATTGTCAGAAGAGTGGACGATTTAGGAAGAATCGTCATCCCCAAAGAGATCCGCCGCACCCTCCGCATCCGGGAGGGCGATCCCCTTGAGATCTACACCGAAAAAGACGGAGGCGTGATCTTCCGCAAATACTCCCCCATGGGCGACCTTCAGGATTTCGCCAGCCAGATGTGCGACGCCATCGGCTCCAACACCGGGCGCATCGCCGCGGTGGCGGACCGGGACGCCATCATCGCCCTCAGTGGCGCGCCCAAACGGGAGCTGCTGGACAAGCCCAACTCCGAGGCGCTGGGCAAGCTCATGGAGCAGCGCCGCAACTACCGCTATGAAACCGGCGCGCCCCGGATCCAGGCCGCCGACGGCGCGGACAAATACCATCTGGGCGTCGCCGCCCCCATCCTCAGCCAGGGTGATCTCATGGGCTGCGTCATGCTCCTGCTGGGCGAAAACGACGCGCCCCTAAGCGAGCAGGATCAGGCCCTTGCCCAGACCGCCGCCTCCTTCCTGGGCAAGCAGATGGAGAACTGACCTGAATCGGTCGCCCCAGACCACCCAATAAATTGCCATTTTCCGGGCAGTTGCAAAGGCTTCCCCTTGAGGGGAAGCTGTCACACACCGGCACTTCGGAACCGGGGTGTGACTGATGAGGTGTAGGCTGCATAGCAGCCGTTACAAGGCTGGGATTCTGCTTCGCAGACCGCCTCATCCGTCTTCCAAAATGCCCAATCTGTGCATTTTGGAATCCACCTTCCCCTCGAGGGGAAGGCTTTACGGCTGCGCCGCTAAGTTCTTTCACAACTCCCCGACAAACGGAAATTTGCAAGCGGCTATGTCAGCACGACCATACTGCGAAAAACCCGGGCAAGTGTGCAAAACTTGCCCGGGTTTCCTGTTATTTTGGGAAGATTCCCCTAAATCTTGTTGTTTTCTCCATAAATTTTCACCACATCTTGTGTTTCGACAAATTCCGCACAGAATCTGTGGTATTATGGCGACACGGACAACGGGTGCAGGCGAACCACCGCGACAGTGGCATCGTCCTGCCCGTCCTCCGGTCCGGATGCCAGGATCTTCGCCGCAAACTCCCCAGACGGCTCTCCCGCATCCCGCCATGCCCGGTGTACGGCATCCTCTCCGCCTGCACCGTCGCTGAGCAAAACCAGCGTCTGCCCCCGGCGCAGGGACAGCCGCTCCGCAGTTTCCCGGCCGTCGGTCACCGACAGCCCCGGAGGCGGTGTGGCTGTCCCAACTTTTACCGTCTCCGCCCCGCTGATGAGATAGCTGGGGGGCGCGCCCCACTTGTATAGGGTCACCTTCCCGGTGTCCAGCTGCAGCTCCGCCAGATCGACGGTCACCGCCCCGGCACAGCCCCGGAGGGCGCAAAGGCTGTTGACACTGCGCAGGGCATATTCTGCCGGATACCCGCTGGAAAGGAGCTTTTTCAGCATCCCGCTGACCAGCGCCCCATCCCGGGCAGCCTCCTCCCCGGTACCCATGCCGTCACACAGCAGTACATAGTACCGGCACTCCACCCCGGCAAACCACAAGCACTTGTCCCCATTCACCGCCTCCCGGCTGGCAGAGCAAGCGCCGATCTCCGGACGAAACCAGGGGCTCACCGGACTTTGCCGCCGGGCAAGCCTGTCCGACAGATCCTGCAAATACTCCGAAAGGAACCGATGCTGCTGCGCTACCGCCGCCCGATACTCCCGCTGCCGGTCCCGGTCTGCCCGAATGGCGCGAAGCTGTTCCTGACTGCGGCGCAGCTCCTGAAGCAGCCGCCCGGACTTGCGGCAATGCACAGATAATTCCTCTCCGTTGCCCAAAGGCTTATGCAGCAGCGCGGTGGGCAGCTGATCCAGCTTCCCCCGGCAGTTTTTCCGGTGAGAACAGCTGCTGCAGGCCCGATCCACTGCCCGGTGGACCAGTGCCTGCTCATCGATGGGCGGTGTCTGAATATCCGAAAGCAGCTGCTCCGTCTGGCTGAGTACCGCGCTGACCATTTCCAGCCGCACCTGGGCAAACCCCGTCTCCCCACGCCGTCCGGCGAGAGCCGGCTTCCCCGGTGCCAGTACCGCCGCCAGGCCGCCCAAGGCCAGCCCCGGCAGAGGATACAGATCCCAGAGGCCGCAAAGGGCCATCACCGCCACATAAAGGACCGCCGGCGCGGCGTACCGCACCCATTTTGCCCGCCCGGGGATCAAACGGGTCAGCCACGCCAGACACAGGGCGGCAGTCATGGGTACTGGAGTGACTTGCGCCAGATCCAATGCCAGTCCAGCCAATGCCGCTGCCGGAAACGCCCCGGAAACCGCCAAAAATCCCGCGGCTATGTACCCCAACCCCAAATAGGGAATGGGCATCACCTGGGCCAGCGCCAGTGTCCCCAAGCCGCAGACCAGCCAGTCCACCACCGCGTCCCGGCGCTGGAGCGCCACGGTAAACACCCAGTTCGCCCCGGCAGCAATGGCGATGCGCAGCAGATACATCCATACCGGAGTGGTATCCCCCTGCCACAACTGAAACAGCAGGCCGCTCACCGCCACGATGGCCCCGGTCACCGCGCTCATCAATAGAGGCGTATCCTCTAGCAGCTGCCTGCCTCCCAGCAACACCATAGCCAGCAGCCCCAACCCGATCCACAGCGCGCACTGTCCCCCAGCCTGTCCCCAAAATACCAAATAGCCCCCCAGCCCTCCGGCTGCCAGCAGCACTCCCGGCCACCCGGAAGCGGCGCACACCAAAGCCAGCGCCAGGGGCTGAGGATATCCCCGCAGGCTTGCCGCGCTGAGCAGACCTCCGCTGAGTAAATACGCCGCGCATTGCAGCGCCCCATGTACCCGGGAATCCTGTACCCACCGCCGCATCATCCTCTGCCACCGGCGTACCTGGACCCCGATGGAAACCATCATTTGTACCACACCTTTCCCCAGAGATATAGGCTAATCGTACCATGCTCCGGGGAAATATTTTGTCGTAACCGGTAGTCCGGGAAAGATTCTTACCTTCGCCGCGCTCACAGGCTGCCATTTCCCGGGCAGTTGCAAAGGCTTCCCCTTGAGGGGAAGCTGTCACACACCGGCACTTCGGAACCGGGGTGTGACTGATGAGGTGTAGGCTGCATAGCAGCCGTTACAAGGCTGGGATTCTGCTTCGCAGACCACCTCATCCGTCTTCCAAAATGCCCAATCTGTGCATTTTGGAATCCACCTTCCCCTCGAGGGGAAGGCTTAGCGGCTGCGCCGCCATGTTCCAACGAAACTCCCCAACAAACGGGAATTGGCAGAGCCAAACTTCTAATGCCTCATAAAACAGATCAGCGCACCTGCTTTCAGCAGGTGCGCCGTTCTATTACAAAATTTCCTTGGTCGCCACGATCTTCGTGCCGAAAATGTCCTTCAGTACCACATCGCCGATGTGGATGGGCGCCTGTACGGTGATCTTCCGCAGGGCGGCCATAACCTCTTGCATACTCCCCTTGGGAACGGGGTTTTCCGTCTTGACGGACACCATGGTGTCCCGGCGGTTGTCCACCCGGACGGTAGCCGTCACAGTACGCACGGGGTTTTTGCACTCATGGATGGCATATTCCTCGCCCTTGGGGCAGGAATGACCGCTGACCCGTACAGAATCCCCCTCAATAACCGCCGTCATGGGGCAGCCCCGGGGGCAAATAATGCAGGTGATCTTTCTTTCCATCTCAAAGCTCCTCCAGTTTCACAGTCACAACGCCTTGCGCATCCTGCAGCAGCGCCTGCTTCAGGGTGATGCGTTCCATCTCGCCGGGGGCGGCCTTCAGCCGCTTTGCCACCGCCAGCACCTTATCCCCGGCGGTAACGGTGAATTTCACCTTGCCGAAGGGCTGCGTGACCCGCAGAAACAGATCCACATCTCCCACATCCCTGCGCAGCTGCTGGGGCACTACATAGCGTACGCCGTGACCTGCCTTGGTCTGCAAATATTCTCCGGCAGAAGCCTTTCCGTTCTTTACGAAGTCCGCCGCGCCCTTGCCGGCTCTTTCCGCCTCGTCAGAAACATAGTCCACCAGATCATGGACATGCAGCACGTTGCCGCAGGCGAAAATGCCCCTTACCTTGGTCATACAGCTTTCGTCTACCATAGCGCCGCCGGTGACCGGGTCCATGGGGATGCCGCAGACTTCCGTAAGCTCGTTCTCCGGGATCAAGCCCACAGACAGAAGCAATGTGTCACAGGGAATAAACCGGCGGGTGCTTTCCATGGGGCGGCGGTTTTCGTCCACCTGTGCCACGGTCACACCCTCTAAGCGCTTGTCGCCGTGGATCTGCACCACGGTAGTGCTGAGGTACAGGGGGATGCCGAAATCCTCCAGACACTGGACGATGTTCCGGGTCAGACCGCCGCTGTAGCTCATCAGCTCGCAGACTGCCTCCACCTTCGCGCCCTCCAGGCTCATACGCCGGGCCATGATCAGGCCGATATCACCGGAGCCAAGGATCACCACCCGCTTTCCTACCATGTAGCCGTCGCAGTTGATCAGCTTCTGGGCAGTACCGGCGCTGTAGATACCCGCAGGACGGGTGCCGCAGATATTCAGGGCACCCCGGCTGCGCTCCCGGCAGCCCATGGCCAGAATCACCGCCTGAGCCTGGATCTTCAAAATACCCTCCCGGTTCCGGGCGGTGACCACCCGGTCGGGAGAAACAGAAGTGACCATGGTCTCATAATAGACGGCAATGTTTCTTTCCGCCACCTGCCGGGCATAGACATCGGCATACTCCGGACCGGTCAGCTCCCGCCCCAGCTTATGCAGACCGAAGCCGTTGTGGATACACTGCTGTAAAATGCCGCCCAAACGAGGCTCCCGATCCAGAATCACCACATCGGTCACACCCCGGTCATAGGCCGCCACCGCCGCCGCCATACCGGCAGGGCCGCCGCCAACGATCACAATGGCATGCTGTTTCATGTCACTTACCAATCCTTTCTGTGACCATCCGGCTGTCGCCGCCGTTTTTGGTCACTTGCTCCATGGGGATCCCCAGCTCCTCCGCGATCAGCCGCATCACATACGGGCCGCAGAAGCCGCCTTGACACCGACCCATGCCGGAACGGGTGCGGCGCTTCACGCCGTCCATATCCCGGGCCTGGGGATTGCGGCGGATGGCATCCCGGATCTCCCCCTCGCTGATCTGCTCACAGCGGCAGACGATTCTGCCGTATGCGGGGTTTTTCTTAATAAAGGCGTCCTTTTCTTCGTCGGACATATCCCGGAAAGCATGGGTATTCTCCCGGCTGCCGTTCCAATCTGCCTTTTCTTCCAGAGAAAGACCCTGCTTTTGCAGCTGCTCTACGGCATACCGGGCGATGGCAACGCAGCAGGTAAGGCCGGGAGACTCAATGGCCACCAGATGCACCACGCCGGGAGCTTTCTTAGAAGGCTCGATGATAAAGTCGCCGGTAGTGCCGGAAGACCGGACACCGGTAAAGGAAGTGATGACCTGCCGGAAATTCACGGAAGGCACGCTCTTGGCAGCCAGCCGCTGCACCTGCTCCAAGCCCTCGGAGGTAATTTCCTTGCTGTCCGGGGTGGCAACCTTGGCAGCGGTAGGCCCTGTGAGCAGATTGCCGTCGGCAGTAGGCGACACCAGAATACCCTTGCCCTCTTCGGACGGGACTTGGAAGATCGTGTGGCTGACCCGGCTGCCCTCTTTCCTGTCCAGCAGGAGATATTCGCCTGCCCGGGGTACGATGGTGTAGCCGTCGTCGCCCACCATAGCCGCCACCTTGTCGGAGTAGCCGCCGGCGCAGTTGAGGATATAGCGTCCGGTCACAGCCTGGCCGTCCCTGGAGGATACGGTATAACCCTGCGCTGCCTTTTCGATAGCAGCCACAGCAAAGTTTCTTTTCAGCTCCACGCCGTTGTCCATGGCGTTGCCCACGGCGGCGACGGTCAGCGCATAGGGGCAGATGATGCCTGCGTTGGGAACTAGCAGGGCGCTGGTCACCTTGTCAGACAGGTTCGGCTCGATGGCTCTTGCCTGGTTTCCGGAGATCACCGACAGTCCGGCAATGCCGTTGATCTTACCCCGCTCAAAAAGTTCCAGAACCGTCTCGTCCTCTTTCTCGCTGAAGGCCAGCACCAGAGAACCGTTATTTTGAAAGGGTACATGCAGCTCCTTGGCTGCCTCGTAAAGCAAATCGATACCTTCGGTATTCATCTTTGCCTTCAGCGTACCCGGCTCCGGGTCGTAGCCGCCGTGGATGATGCCGCTGTTTGCCTTGGAAGCGCCGCAAGCCACATCATTTTCCTTTTCCAGCAGGCAGACCTTCAGCTGATACTTGCTCAGCTCCCGGGCAGCCATAGCGCCGATGACACCGGCGCCGATGATGATCACATCGTAAATCATAATAAAACCCCTTCCTTTTTCCTTAACCGATCCTGAAACCGGCTGTGGTTATTTTCATGCCCGCCCCCAAGCCTTCCCCAAAGGGGAGGGCATATGCTCTAACGCAATTGCCCGCCAAATTGCCATTTCTCGTGCTGACGCACGAATTGATAATGGATAATGGATAATTGACAATTGTGGTATTTCCTTCGGAAATGATTTAAAAATGTCGCCTTTGGCGACTCCGAAATTCTCCATTGTCAATTTTCAATTGTCA
>JAFQCV010000082.1 GCA_017416325.1 Oscillospiraceae bacterium | reverse complement strand
TTCCGCTTCGCGGATCGATATGCCCTGCGGGGCGAGAGGGATTTATATCGGACTTGCCGCCAACGGCGGCATATCGAATCGCAAAGCGATATATCGATTTTGCGAAGCAAAAATATCGAGTTGCGCAGCAACATATCGACAAAAAGGAGTTTCCCCCATGGAAAAGAAGCGGATCGACTGGGTAGACGGATTGAAAGGCATCGCCTGCATTTTGATCTTCTGCCACCATTTTGCCCTGATCTTTTTCCCGGCAACCTTTTACGGCCCATGGGTCACCTCCCATTTAGGCGCTATCGATACCAGCCTTGCCCAATCCCCTTTGGGCGTATTTTTCAACGGGAATTTCCTGCTGGCGGTGTTTTGTATGCTCAGCGCCTTTATCCTCAGCTTGCAGGTTCTGCGGATGGAGGATAAGAGCCGGCTGGGGGCGGTGGTGGCCAAGCGGTACTTTCGGCTGATGCCGCCCCTGTTTGGGGTAGGACTGGTTGTTTGGCTGTTTCTCCGCTTCGGTTTGTTTACCAATGCAGGCGTGGTGGAAGCCACCGGCTCTCCCTGGGCAGGCCTTTATTACCAAGGTTCTCTTTCTTTCCGGGAATTTTTGGAGGCAGCCTTGGTGCGGGTGTGGTTTTACGGAGATGAAAGCCTGTCTACCGCCTTCTGGATGCTGTCACGGCTGTTTTACGGCAGCTTCCTTTCCATACTCCTGAGCGCCGTGGCTTGGAAATATCCCAAGCGGGCGTGGGTCTTGTATGTGGCGGTTGCCGCGCTGCTGTTTGATAAATCAGAGCTTCTGCTGGCCTTTGCCCTGGGAACGCTTCTGGCATGGCTGCTGGAAAGCGGCATCCGGCTGCCCAAGCTTACTGCTCCGGCGGCGGTCCTCCTGGGCCTGGTGCTGGGTGGCTACCCCAGCGGTATCGCGGCCACGAATTTCTACCGCTTCTTCCGGGGACTGACGTTCATCGATTGGCATATCTTAGGGGCGTTTGTGCTGGTTCTTGGCATCCTCTTTTGGGAGGGGGCGCAAAAGCTTCTGTCCCGGCGGCTGTTCCGGTGGCTGGGGAAGATATCCTACAGCGTGTATCTGATCCATATTCCGCTGCTGTTCTCTCTTTCCACGGGGATCTTCCGTTGGACTGAGGGGACACTGGGATATCTGGGAAGCGCCGCCCTGTCTTTCGGAGTGTCTCTGGGAGCGCTGATCGCCCTGGCGTGGCTGTACCACCGATTTGTGGAAATGGGGCTTGCCCGGCTGCAGGATAGACTGTTTTCCCGATTAGAAAAGAAATAAAGTAGTATTTGGCGGTGCTGCATGACGCGGCGCCGCCAACTTCCGTTTATCGGGCAGTTTCGTCAGAAGTCTTGGCCCCCTCGTTTTGAGGGGGCTGGCAAAAATCGGTGCTTTGCAACCGATTTTTGACTGGGGGAGTTTCATAAATAACGAACTCCCTCAGTCAAATTGCCTAATATCGGCAATTTGACAGCTCCCTCAAAACGAGGGAGCCGAGGATGGCTACACCGTCAAGTTCTAACCAACTGCCCGAGAAATGGCAATTTTTAAAAACCCCTTGACAGGAAAGGGAATCCCTGTTATATTAACTGTACTAGTACAGTTAATACGGTTAATACAGCAAAGGAGGGAGCAACATGATAAATCTGGATTACCGGGACGCCCGGCCTATTTATCTGCAGATCTGCGACGGATACCGCCGGCAGATCCTGGCGGGGATCTTGCGGCAGGGCGACCGGATGCCCTCGGTGCGGGAGCTGGCGACCCAGCTGGCCATCAATCCCAATACCATCCAGCGGGCGTACCGGGAGCTGGAGCTGCAAGGCTGGGTGGTATCCGTTCCCGGAAAGGGCAGCTTTGTCAGCGGCGTTCCCGGAGACGGGGAGGACCCGTCCGGGAAGCTGCTGCAGGAATTTGACAAGCTTTGCGCCCGGCTGGCGGCCTTGGGCGTATCCCGGCAGACCTTGATCCGCCGTATGGAAGAAGGAGGAGAAGACCATGCTTAAAATGGAAAATGTGACAAAAACCTTTGGCAATTTCAAGGCGCTGGATGACCTTACCATGAATGTACCCAAGGGCGCGGTGTATGGCTTAGTCGGCCCGAATGGAGCGGGCAAATCCACCGCCATTCGGCTGCTCACCGGCGTTTACCGCCCGGACTGCGGACATATCACCATGGAGGGGATCGGCGTCTATGAAAATCCTGCCTTAAAAAGCCGCATCGGTTATATTCCCGACGATATTTTCTATTTCCCCTCCGCTTCTATGGAGGAGATGCGCCGTTACTACCGAGGGCTCTATCCTAACTTCGACGATGACCTGTTCGATCGGCTTTACGAAGTGTTCCAGCTGCCGAAAAAGGGGCAGATCCGCCGGTTTTCCAAGGGTATGCAGAAGCAGGCGGCGTTCCACCTGACCATCTGCACCCGGCCGGATGTGCTGATTTTGGATGAGCCGGTGGACGGCTTGGACCCGGTGATGCGCCGGCAGGTGTGGAGCTTGCTGCTTTCCGAGGTGGCCCAGCGGGAGACCACGGTGCTGATCTCCTCCCATAATCTCCGGGAGCTGGAGGATATCTGCGACCATGTGGGCATTATGGATCACGGCAAAATGCTTTTGGAGCGAAGCCTTGCGGATATGCAGGGCAGCACCGTGAAGCTGCAGCTGGTGGGGGATGCCCCCGAGGGATTGGAGATCCTCCACGAGAGCCAGTCCGGGCGGCTGAAGACCTGTGTAGTCCGGGGCAGTGCCGAAGCGGTAACGGAAAAAGTCCAGGCGGCGCAGCCGGTGTATTTCGATGTGCTGCCCCTGTCGCTGGAAGAGATCTTTATCTACGAGCTGGGAGGTGTGAACTATGAAGTTAAGAATATCGTCCTGTAAGACGGCCCTTGCCAAGGACCTGACCCGGTTTGCCCCGGCGTGGGGCTTATATCTGATAGGCCTTTTGATGCTGCTGATCCCCAACCTGGTGGATTACGACCCGGATACCGCTGCCATGACCCTTGGGGAAGCCTTTGGCGCTTTGGGAGTTCTGAACTTTTTGTACGCGGCCCTGTGCGCCCAGCTGCTCTTTGGTGACCTGTTCCAGTCGAGATTGTGTAACGCCCTGCACGCCATGCCATTAAAGCGTGGGGACTGGTTTTTCAGCCATGTTGCCGCGGGACTTTCCTTCAGTCTTGTACCCAATACAGTATGCGCCTTGGTTATCATGCAGTTTTTAGAAGAATTTTGGTTTGTTTCCCTGTTCTGGCTGGGTGCCATGACCCTGGAATTTTTGTTTTTCTTCGGTCTTGCCGTGCTGAGCGTTTTCTGCGTGGGAAGCCGTTTCGCCATGGTGGCGGTGTACGGAATTTTGAACTTCCTGTCGCTGTTGGCGCTGTGGTTTGCGAAAACGGTCTTTGAGCCGCTGCTGTTCGGGCTGTATGTGTCTGCCGAGCCTTTCTATGTACTAAGCCCGGTGGTGCAGCTGGCGATGGGGCAGGAATATATCTGCTTTGAAAGGCTTGCCGGCGACTGGGTGTTTACGGGCCTGGGAGACGGCTGGGGATATCTTCTGATCCTTGCCGGGATCGGTCTGGGTTTGGGGGCGTTGGCGCTGCTGCTTTACCGGCGCAGAGCCTTGGAAACTGCCGGGGATTTTATGGCGGTGCGTTCTCTTGCGCCTGTCTTCTGCGCGGTGTATACCTTGACGGTGGTGGCGCTGTTCGCAGCCATGGGAGAGCTGTTTATGGGAGAGATGATCTATTTCTTCCCTATCGGCTTCCTGGTGGGCTTCTTCACCAGCCAAATGCTCCTGCGCAGGACTGTCAAGGTCTTTACCCGTAAGGTTTTCCTGTGGTTCGGTATCTTTGCCGGGGTGTTGGCTGCCTGTGTGGCTTTGCTGATCCTGGATCCTACGGGCTACAGCCGCTGGATTCCCGAACCTTCCCAAGTGGTCAAGGTAGAGATCTCCGATAATCTTCCGGATGAATGGCTGTATAACGGCCTGTACCGTGATGCGGAATCCCTGGAGCTGGAAGACCCTGCGGATATTGCCGCCATCGTGGAGCTGCACCGGCAGGTGACAGAAAAAAGAGGCGACTTCCCCAGTAAAGAAAGAACGGTCAGCCTGCAGATGGTGTATACCCTGCAAAATGGCGATCAGGTGACGAGGGTTTATGAAAACTGTGTCCCGGCGCAGCCACTGGCGGAGTTTTTCAGCCGGCCGGAGTGCGTTTTGGGTCTTCAGGGCGATCAGGATGCCTTCATTGCCGGCGTTCCCTATGTGCATATAGAGCACGGCAAGATCACCGGAGAGCATGTGAAGGAACTGCTGCAAGCCATTATCGCCGACTGTGAAGCAGGCACCATGGCCCAGGGGCCGCTCTACCATGACTATAACAAGGAATTGGTCGTGACATGGGTGGATTTCCTGCTGACGGACGGCACTTACCGGGAGCTTATGATCTATAGCGGGGCGGAAAATACCGCCCGTTGGCTGAAAGAGAACTTTGACCTCTGGGGTGACGAAAATACCAAGCTGGAAGATTACTTCTATGGAAAGCTCTCCTAAGACGAGCCTGCCAATTGACCTTTATCGCTCTGTCTCGTTAGGATTCGTAGGGCGGACTCATGAGCCCGCCCTACGCACACATGATTTGCAACTGCCCGAGAAATGGCAATTTATCCGCTTCCCATATAAAAACCCGCCCTATTCACACAGAATAGGGCGGATACTTTTACTTATTGCTCTCCAGCCAGATCAGCAGCACCGCGATATCCGCGGGACTGACGCCGGAAATGCGCCCGGCCTGTCCAATGGACATAGGGCGAATTTGGTTGAGTTTCTCCTGGGCCTCCAGCCGCAGACCGGTGATGGCGCTGTAATCTATATCCGGGGGCAGCAGCCGGGCTTCTTCCTTTTGGAATTCTGCCACCTGCTTTAGCTGCCGGGCAAGATAACCGGCATATTTCACCTGGATCTCCACCTCTTGGGTGACACTTTCGGGAAGCGCCGGGCGCTCCGGGTCAAAGGGGGCGATGTCGGCATAGCTGACTTGCGGACGGCGCAGAAGATCCGCAAGCCGGGCGGAATTCTCTACCTTTGCCGTAGCTCTTTGTTCCAGCATGGCGTTCAGCTCCGGGGAGGCAGGCACACCGCATCCTTCCAGCCGGGCGATCTCCCGGCGGACGGCGGCGTATTTTTCTTCCACCTGCTGCAACCTTTCCGGGGGAACAAGACCTACCGCCGCGCCAATGTGGCACAGCCGCTGGTCGGCATTGTCCTGCCGGTGCAGCAGCCGATATTCCGACCGGCTGGTCATGATCCGGTAGGGTTCTTCCGTGCCCTTGGTTACCAGATCGTCAATGAGCGTGCCGATATAGCTGGTGTCCCGGGTGAGGATCAGCGGGTCTTTTCCCTGAAGCTTCAGGGCGGCATTGATGCCGGCAATGAGACCCTGGGCGGCAGCTTCCTCGTAGCCGGAGGTGCCGTTGAACTGTCCCGCGCCGTAAAGACCGGAAACGGTTTTTACTTCCAGAGTGGGCAGCAGCGCCGTGGGGTCGATGCACTCATATTCAATGGCGTAAGCCGGGCGCATCATTTCCGCGTTTTCAAGACCCGGAACGGTGCGCATCATTTGCAGCTGCACATCTTCCGGAAGGGAAGATGAGAAGCCCTGGATATACATTTCCTCGGTATCCAGACCGCAGGGCTCAATAAACAGCTGGTGGCGGTTTTTGTCCGCAAACCGGACGATCTTGGTCTCGATACTGGGGCAGTACCGGGGACCAACCCCGGAGATGGTGCCGTCATACATGGGGCTGCGGTGGAGGTTCGCTTTGATAATTTCGTGGGTCTTCTCGTTGGTGTAAGTCAGGTAACACACTGCCGCATTGTAAGGCGCGTGCTCCGTGCGGAAGGAGAAGGGTTCGATGACCTCGTCTCCCGGCTGCAGCTCCATTTGGGAAAAATCGATGGACCGCCGGTTCACCCGAGGGGGCGTGCCGGTTTTAAACCGCCGCAGAGGCAGACCTAGATTCCGTAAATTTTCCGCAAGGCCGACACTGGGATGCATCCCATCGGGGCCGGAGGAGATGACGCTCTCGCCGGTGATGCAGGTGCTGTCCAAGTATGTGCCGGTGGCGAGGATCACCGCCTTGGCGGCATACTTTGCCCCCAGCTGGGTCACCACCCCGGTGACAGCGCCCTTTTCCACCAGAATTTCGGTGATCTGGGCCTGCTTCAGCTCCAGATTTTCCTGCTGCTCTAAGGTGTGCTTCATCACCTGCTGATATTTCCGCCGGTCAGCCTGGGCCCGCAGAGAATGGACAGCCGGGCCTTTGCCCCGGTTGAGCATCCGGTACTGGATGCAGGCTTTGTCTGCCGCCAGACCCATTTCGCCGCCCAACGCGTCGATCTCCCGGACGATATGCCCCTTGCCTGTGCCGCCGATGGCGGGGTTGCAGGGCATGTTGCCCACCGCGTCTAAGTTGATGGTAAACAGGATGGTGCGCAGACCCAGCCGGGCAGCGGCCAAAGCCGCTTCAATGCCGGCATGCCCCGCGCCGATTACGGCTACATCACAGCTTCCTGCGTGATAGTAGTTCATTAGTACTACACCTCGATCTGCAAATTGGAGTTTAGCGAGCCGTTGCATAGGCTCCCCTCGAGGGGAGCTGTCAGCCGAACAGGCTGACTGAGGGGTGTAAAAGTTTCCAATACACACCCTTCCGGGTAAAAATCAATAGATTTTTACCCACCTCCCCTCAAGGGGAGGCTCGCGCTTCGCGCTCCAAACAGCTCGCTAAACTGAAATCTGAATTACTCTTCTTCGTCTTTCTTTTCTTCCTTGGGCAGCTGGAAGGGCTTGCACACCACCTCGCAGCGGTTGATGGGCGTACCCAGGGCATGGAATTTTTCCTCGTAGCCGGTCATAATGCCCACAATGCCGTGTTCGTGAAGATTCCGGGTCAGATTCTTGACCTGAAGACCGCAGGCGGCAAACTCCTCCACGGAGAATTCAAACAGGGGCGCGTTGTCCGTCTTGAAATGGAACTCGCCTCCGGTCTTTACCACCCGGCAGTATTTATCCAGAAATCCCCGATGGGTCAGCCGCCGCTTGGCGTTCTTCTTTCTGGGCCAAGGGTCGGGGAAGTTGATGAACAGCCGGTCAATTTCCGCGGGAGCAAAAATCTCCTCGATACCCGCAACATCCATATCGATGTAAAACACATTGGTAAGGCCCATTTCCTTTGCCTTTTCCATGGCAACCACCATAGCCTCCCGGCAGCGCTCCACGGCAATCAGCAGCACATGGGGGTTCGCCTGGGCAGTCTCCGCGGTAAATTTGCCCTTACCGCAGCCAACCTCCACCCATAGGGCTTCCGCGTCCGGCTTCAGGGCGCGCCAATTTCCCTTTTGGGCGGCAGGATCACCGATCCGCAGGGCGGCGCATTTTTCCATCCGGGGCTGTAGATTCTTCATTTTCCTCATTCTCATAGCATAGTTCCTCCAGAAAGGATCGTTTCAGCCTATTATAGCAGATACCCCACTATCCGTCAAAACATTTTCAAAAATATCCCCCCTATGGGCTTGCAGACCCGGAAAAATTAAAGTATAATGCAAAAAAAGAGCAAAGGAGTGTGTGCCATGGCAGATAATCACCAACATGACCATGCCTATATGCATGAACACGGCATCGCCCACAGCCACGGCCATGTCCATGAGAATCAAAAAGCGGTCATCAACCGCCTGGCCCGGGCCATCGGCCACCTGGAGAAGGTCAAGCGGATGGTGGAGGAGGGCAAGGATTGCTCCGAGGTGCTGGTGCAGCTGGCAGCTGTCCGCAGCGCCATCGACAATACCGGTAAGGTGATATTGCAGGATCATATGCGCCACTGCATGGTAGACGCCGTCACCGCCGGAGACCGGGAAGCTATCGACGAGCTGTGCGCGGCGATTGATAAATTTATGAAATAAAGGACTGCTTCGGCAGTCCTTTTTGCGCCCCCAATATATCAACAAATTGCCATTTCTCGTGCTGACGCACGAATTGATAATGGATAATGGATAATTGACAATTGTGGTATTTCCTTCGGAAATGATTTAAAAATGTCGCCTTTGGCGACTCCGAAATTCTCCATTGTCAATTTTCAATTGTCA
>JAFQCV010000081.1 GCA_017416325.1 Oscillospiraceae bacterium | reverse complement strand
CTCCCGGTTCAATTCCTTTAGTTTCGTTTCAGAGAAATTTATGTTAGCGGGATGAGGTGGGAAGTTCGTCTTTCGATTCCGTTTTTCATGGGAATCTGGGGTGAACTAGATCATTGGTATCACCTCTTTGTGCCTTTATGATAACCGATATTTACCTTGTTTTCAAGATGGTATGTTGAACGAAAAATCAGTGCTGAAAAGTTCTTGAAATACCCTGAATTAATGCAAAAGGGAGAATCTTTTCCTGCGGAACAAATCGTGATTGACAGTGCCTAATAGCTTGTGATAGAATGATAGAGTTGGGTGGTCAAAAGGCCACCCATTTTTTGTAGAGGAAATAAGGGTATGAATCTGCCTTACTATAAACTGAGGAGACACAGCAATGAAAGCCAAGCAGATACCGCGGATCGATCTTCATGACCGAATCGAACTAAAAAATGCACTCCCGTTGCGCACGCCCTATGTGATCTACATTGATCCCTGCGACACCTGCAATTTCCGGTGCAAATTCTGTCCTTCAGGCAATCTGGAGCTGATGAAAAAGACCAAAGGCCGTGGCCACGGACCCATGGATTTTGAGGTATATAAGGGTATTATCGATAGCCTGGAGGAATTCCCTGACCCGGTACGGGTCATCCGGCTTTACAAAGAAGGTGAGCCGCTGGTGAATCCCCGGTTTGCGGATATGGTGCGTTACGCAAAGGCATCGCCCAAGGTGCAGCGGGTAGACACAACAACCAACGCGTCCCTACTGACCCCTGAAAGAAGTCTGGAGATCATCGACGCAGGCCTTGACCGGATCAACATTTCCGTGGAAGGCATCAACGCAGAGCAGTACCGGGATTTTTCGGGACATAAGATGGATTATCAGCAGTTCGTGGACAATATCGCATTTTTCTACGACCATAAAAAGCAATGTGAGATGAACATTAAAATCAACGGCGATATCCTGACCCTTGAACAGGAAGAGGAATTTTACCGAACCTTTGGCAATATTACCGATGGCATTAACGTGGAGCGAACCATTGAATATTGGCCTAAGTACAATGAGATGAAGGTAGGTTTTGACGAGGATGTCAGCCTGCTGGGCGGTACGGCCAGAGAGGTGCAGGTCTGTCCCTATGTTTTTTACGAGATGTGCATCAATTCAAACGGAACTTACAGCCTTTGCCGGTTTGACTGGAACCACGCCATGATCTTGGATCAGCATGTGAGCGCCCCTCCCACGCCGAAAAAGATTTGGGACAGCATCACACTTTGGAACTTTCAACAGCAATTTCTGCGGAAAGAGCGCAAAATGATGACCGTCCTGTCTTGCCCTAAATGCGGCATTTTGAAGCAAGGCGTGCCGGAAGATCTGGATGAATTTGCGGACGAAATACTGGACGAAATGTGAACACTACTGTAAAGATGAAATAAGAATATAGAGAGTGCGGATGCCACTTGTTGGCATCCGCGTCCTTGTATCATGGAATTTCATAAATCAAACGATCTCCCCATTGTCCTACTTATTCTTTGTTGTATACAAACAAAGGCACCGCATTCCTGCGGTGCCCGTCATCATTTTTAAGTATTATTTATTCGGCCTTCTTGCTGTCAAGGAATTTGTAAACAAGAGCCGCAAGTGCGCCGCCTACCAGAGGAGCAACCAGGAATACCCATACATTTGCCAGTGCTTCACCGCCAACAAGGAGGGCTGGGCCGAAGCTGCGGGCAGGATTGACAGATGTTCCGGTGAAGGAGATGCCTAAAATATGTACCAGGGTCAGGGTCAGGCCAATCACGATGCCGGATACTGCACCGTTTTCCTTCTTGGAGGTAACACCGAGAATAGCAATGACGAATACAAAGGTCAAGATAACTTCAATGAGCAGGGACAGTGCAATGTTACCCTCGTAAAGAGCGTTAGCACCCAAGCCACTTTCTTTGCCGACAAAGGCCATCAGTGCAGCTGCACCGGCAATTGCACCGGCAAACTGAGCGATCAGGTAGCCAATAAAGTCTTTGACGGACATCTTGCCGCTTACAAGCATAGCGACGGACACTGCAGGGTTAATGTGGCAGCCGGACACATTGCCAATGGAGTACGCCATTGCCACGATCACGAGGCCGAAGGCAAGCGCGGTCAGCAAATAACCGGTTCCGTTTTCAGCGGAGCAACCGACTACTGCGGCAGTTCCGCAGGCAAAGAACACCAACACGAAGGTGCCGATGAATTCTGCCGTACATTTCTTCAACAAATTCATAACGCGTTTCCTCCTAAAAATAAAATAGTTGGGTGTTGCTGATATTTATTATATAGGAATATCTGAATTAATGCAATAATTCATGTAAATAATCGAACATCTTTATACAATCTTAACACCGCCTGCATGAGCCTTAACACCCCCTTTATACCTTTTCTGATAGGATTACAGTAAGAAAAGCGTTGGGAGGTATCGCCATGTGGGCGGTTTTACATAAACGAAAGCTCAGTTCGTCCCAGATCATCCTCTTTGGCTTTGCCGGGGTGATCCTTGTGGGAACACTGCTGCTGCTTCTTCCGTTTGCTACCAGAAGCGGTCAAAGCGCATCCTTTTGGGATGCGTTGTTTACATCCACTTCTGCTGTCTGCGTAACAGGACTGATCGTGCAGGACACTGCCGTCTACTGGTCTGGGTTCGGTCAATCGATGATTTTACTACTGATCCAAATTGGCGGTATGGGCGTGATCACTGTGGCGGCAGCCATCACAATGGCATCCGGCAAGAAGATCTCCTTAATGCAGCGCAGTACGATGCAGGATGCCATCTCTGCCCCTCAGGTGGGCGGCATCGTTCGGTTTACTGGCTTTATTCTAAAAGGGATATTCCTCTTTGAACTGTTGGGTGCATTGGTGCTGATGACCGTATTCATCCCGGAATACGGTGTGAAAGGCATTTGGCTGGCGGTGTTCCATTCCATTTCTGCCTTCTGTAACGCAGGCTTTGACCTGATGGGTACGAAAAGCCCGTATTCTTCCTTGACTTCTTATGCGGCGCACCCAGTGGTGAACATCACCATTATGCTGCTGATCGTCATCGGCGGTATCGGTTTTCTCACCTGGCAGGATATTCGTCAGAACGGCATCCACATCAAACGTTACCGAATGCAAAGCAAGGTGATCCTTGCCACTACAGGCATTCTGCTGATTGTCCCGGCTATATATTTCTTCTTTTTTGAGTTTTCCGCGGAGCCGATGGGAAGAAGAATATTCCTGTCGCTATTCCAGTCGGTTACACCCAGAACCGCAGGCTTTAATACCGCAGACTTAACGGCGCTGAGCGAGACTGGTCAGACCCTCACCATTGGGCTGATGCTCATCGGCGGCGGTCCCGGCTCTACCGCAGGCGGCATGAAGACCACCACTGCAGCGGTGCTGATCGCCTGTGCGGTAGCAGTTTTCCGCAGACGGGAAAACGGACGGTTCTTCGGCAGGCGGATCGCGGATGATACCGTAAAAAACGCACTGACCGTATTTCTGATGTACATTTCTCTGTTTCTGTTGGGCGGTATGATCATCAGCCGGGTGGAAGGTCTTCCTATCCTGACTTGTCTGTTTGAAACAGCTTCGGCTATCGGTACAGTTGGTCTGACACTGGGCATTACACCGGGCTTGCATCTTATTTCCAAGCTGATCCTCATCAGCCTGATGTTCCTTGGAAGAATCGGCGGCTTGACCCTGATCTTTGCCACACTGTCTGCAAATAAAAACACCCTCTCCAAGCTGCCTTTGGAGAAGATTACCGTCGGATAAGGAGGAATCTCTATGAAATCAATTCTTTTAATTGGCCTTGGCCGTTTCGGAAAGCACATCGCCATGAAACTCCGAGAGTTGAACCATCAGGTCATGGCAGTGGATCACAAGGAGGAACTGGTGCAGGAGATCCTTCCTTACGTGACCAACGCCCAGATCGGTGACAGCACCAATGAAGCGTTTCTGCGGAGCTTGGGAGTGGACAATTACGATGTCTGCATCGTAGGTATCGGCAATAACTTCCAAAACAGCCTGCAGACCACAAGCCTGCTGAAGGAATTGGGCGCCAAGCTGGTAGTGTCCCGTGCCGCAACGGATGTACAGGAGAAGTTTCTCCTGAGAAACGGTGCGGACGAAGTAGTCTACCCGGAAAAGCAGCTGGCAAGATGGGCAGCCATCCGGTACAGCGCCGATCATGTGCTGGATTACATCGAGCTGGACAGTGAGAACGCTATCTTTGAAGTAACGATCCCACAGAGTTGGATGGGAAAGACCGTAGGACAGCTGGATATCCGTAAGAAGTTCAATATCAATATCTTAGGAACAAAGTGTGGAAGCAAGCTGGATTCCTTCATTACCCCGGACACCCTGCTGTGCGAGGGGAAATCCCTGATGGTGATGGGAAGATTCAAGGATATCCAGAAATGCTTCCGGATTTAAGATCGCTGTTATGAAAGTTATATGGATCATACTGGCTGTGCTGAGCTTTATCGGTGGACAGGCATATTTGGTTTATCTGCTGAGAAAACTGGACAAATTTCTGGAACGTAGGCCAAGCAATGAACCGACCTTTACTTACGATGACAGTTGTAGATATCCGGAGGATGTGGTAGAATGAAAGAAAACAAGATCGGAGGACTGCCTATGGCGGAACACATTCTTGTAGGCCTTTCTTCTGCTCCATCCAACGCCCGAATCATCCGCACAGCCGCAACGATGGCAAATGCCTTCGGTGGCACCTTTACCGCACTGTTTGTCCGTACCCCCAATTATGAAACAATGTCGGAAGAAAACAAGGAGCGCCTT
>JAFQCV010000080.1 GCA_017416325.1 Oscillospiraceae bacterium | reverse complement strand
CTTGTTCAGGGTGTAGCTGTAATCGCGGGGCTTGGGAGCGAACACGATACCGCCGTGGGTCCACTGGGGAGCACGGGTGCTGCCCTGACGGGCGCGGCCGGTGCCCTTCTGACGCCAGGGCTTACGGCCACCGCCGGAAACCTCAGCGCGGGTCAGAGCGCTCTGGGTGCCCTGACGGCAGTTGGCCAGGTGGTTCTTGACCACATCATGAACAACTGCAGCATTGGGATCAATGCCGAACACGGACTCTGAGAGCTCGATCTCACCAACGACCTTGCCGGACAAATCCAAAACGTTAGTCTTAAGCATGTTTCAAGATCTCCTTTCCTTAGCCTCTTGCGGAAGCCTTCTGGGGATTTCTGCCGGAAGCCTTCTGCGGGTTCTTGCTGATGTCTGCACCAGCCTGCTTGACCTTGTGGTTCTTCACAGTGTTGCGCAGGTAGACCAGACCGCCCTTGGGGCCGGGGATGGCGCCCTTGATAACGATCATGTTCAGCTCTGCATCGACCTTGACAACATCCAGGTTCTCAATGGTGACCTGCACATTGCCCATCTGGCCTGCACCGATCTTGCCGGGGAAGATACGGCTCTGATGGGAAGAAGCGCCCATGGAGCCTGCGTGACGGTGGACAGGGCCGCCGCCGTGGGTCATGTCGGTCCGGTGTGCGCCGTAACGCTTAACAACGCCCTGGTAACCGTGGCCCTTGGTGATGCCGGTCACATCGATCTTGTCGCCGGCAGCGAAGGTGTCAGCCTTGACTTCGTCGCCAACATTCATGTCAGCAGCGCCTTCCAGCTTGAACTCCTTCAGGTACTTCTTGGGGGCAACGCCAGCCTTCTTCAGGTGGCCTGCCTCAGGCTTGCTCAGCTTGGACTCTTTGACGTCGCCGTAGCCGAGCTGGACAGCAGTGTAGCCGTCGGTTTCTGTGGTCTTCTTCTGAGTGACGACGCAGGGGCCTGCTTCCACAACGGTAACAGGGATCACCTTGCCGCTCTCATCGAAGATCTGGGTCATGCCCACTTTCTTGCCGATGATTGCTTTTTTCATCTTGGGTTTTCTCCTTTTATAATAGGTTATTGGTCGACCGCTGCATTGGGTTCAGCCGCCGACATGACCCGTCCGCCCGATGCCAGACAGTGCGGGCTGCTGTAATTGCGTTGTTACGTATAATTACAGCTTTATCTCAATCTCAACGCCAGCGGGAAGGTCGAGGCTCATCAGAGATTCGATGGTCTTCTGGTTGGGGTTGAGGATATCGATCAGTCTCTTGTGGGTTCTGCGCTCGAACTGCTCACGGCTGTCCTTATACTTATGAACAGCGCGAAGGATGGTAACAACTTCCTTCTTGGTGGGCAGCGGGATGGGGCCGGAGACGGATGCGCCGTTGCGCTTTGCGGTCTCCACGATCTTTGCAGCGCTGGAGTCGATCAGCTGGTGATCGTAAGCCTTCAGCCGGATGCGGATCATTTCCTGGTTTGCCATGATTTGTTTTCCTCCTTGAATGTAACGTACTCAGTTTGCTTGGTTGTCTGGGTACGGTGAACCATCTGTTCACGCCGCCGTGCGTATCATTCCGGGGCATGAAAAATGGCCGACGCAAGGCCGACCTCTCTTCCACCGCAGCGATATACGCAAGCGTAAACAGAAGCAGTTCAGCCGCCCGATGACCGGACATACTCCGCGGAAGTTACCGTTTTTTAGACGCAATCTCCCGCATCATCGCAGTGCGCGCATAATTTCCCTATACGCGCTCGATTATCTTATCACCCTATGCAGGTTTTGTCAAGCATAATTTTAGAAAAAATCACAAAATTTTTCCTTATTTTTCGTGAAATACAGAGAAAAGAAAAAGCCCCAGCAGGGCTGTCCATTCCCGTTTGGCGGGCAGTTTCGTTAGGATTCGTAGGGCGGACTCATGAGTCCGCCGATCACTTCCCGGATTCTGAAAAGTTTGTATTTCGCAAAAGGCTATGAAAAAATGGACGAAACTGCTCAAAATAATGCAACCTGGTCGGCGGGCTCATAAGCCCGCCCTACGCACGCATGATTTGCAACTGCCCATAAATGGCAATTTATCCGTCTCCTGTCACGCCTGCTCGTTTAGCATTTTTATTGCTTGCGCAATAAGTCTGCTGCGCTCCTTCCTATTGTTCTTCGGCAACGCCAGCAGGATCAGCTCCTGATCTGCGTATAACTCCCGAAACCGGTTTGCTGCGGCATCCAGGATCTCCATGGTTTCCCTGCGGTCTGCTTCTTCTATGTATTCGTACACCTTTTCTTTATCCATTGTAAAGCCCTCCTTTTTTGGTATCCCCAATTATATTTATTATATTTGGTAATACCAAATATATCAAGTGTTTCTTTTCATATAATAAACACACAAGGAGGTGATGTCATGCGGACAAGAAAACTCGCTCTTGGCAACCGGAATATTATTGGTGCCCAGGTAACACAAGCGCGAAATAAAATCGGCATGAAACAGAGCGAACTGTTGGCCAAGCTCCAGCTTTCCGGAATTGACATCAGTTCTCCGGCGCTTTCTCTTTTAGAAGGGCAGAAGCGTCCTGTATCTGACATTGAACTAAACGCCCTGGCAGACATTCTTCAGGTTTCCGTAGATTGGCTGTTAGGCAGAGAATAATAACCGTCTGCTCTTGAAGGTGATATCTTTGAAATATTCCGATGCCCAAAAAGAAGCCACTGCCAGATACAATAAGAAAGCATACGACCGCATTAATGTCATCGTACACAAGGGTCAGCGGCAGGTTATTAAAGATTTCGCAGCCAGCCAAGGAAAAAGTTTGAACCGTTTTATTTGCGATGCCATTGAATATCAAATGCAATTAAACAAAGAAACCGAGTGAAGCAAGCATCAAAGCTGCTGTTCACTCGGTTTTCTTATTTTGAACATTCTGGGGCAAGCACACCCATTACCCTTCATTATATACGGATTTTTTTCGGTATTCCGACGGAGAATAGCCGGTTACATGCTTGAATGACCTGGAAAAGTTATGGATCGAAGAATAGGAAAGCATATCGGATATTCTGCCAACGGATAGGTCCTCCTGGCGAAGCAGCTTTTTTGCCTCGGCAATTTTCAGCCTTGTAAAGTATTCCATAGGACTTTCGCCGGTATATTCCCCGAAAAGTTTGCAGACCCGGGATTTCCCCACGAAAAATTTCGAGCAGATATCTGACAGCGTAATATTCTCATAAACATTTTCCTGAAGATATGTCATCATCAGCCCGGTAATGGAGCTTTGGGCCAATTCCCGGGATGCCCCGCTGGGCTTGGGGGTCGTATAGGTATGATCCCCTGTACGCATTAGCAGCAGTAACAGCTCTGTAAGGTAACACTCCATCAGTTGCAGCGATCCTGTGGAAGCCCCGGTGAAATCCAGCGGATCGCGGTTTGTATAATCGTCGGGAAGGTTGCCAAGGGCCTCTTTTACCGCTTTTGTAAAAAGAGATATGAGCATCTTTTCGGTCTTTCCCAGGGTAAAGATCTTATTCACAAAAAAGTCCATTGCCGGACTGCGGCACGTGAAAGTAACGATCAGCATATTGTTCGGGTCAACTCTGTTGGATATGTGCGCGTGTACTTCCATCGGTTTGTTGAATACCAGCTGCCCCTGTCCAATGGTTTGGCCAATGCCGTTGGCGATTGCGTTTATTTTTCCCGAGTCGCAGTAGGTCATCTCCCAAAAGTCATGCTTCTCCGGCGGGTGGGAGAAATCCTTTCCGAATTCGAAATAGTAAATGCTGTGAAAGCCTTCTATTTCTATTTCCCGCTTGATTGGATGCATTTTAAATTCCATAACAGGCCCTCGCGGAATAATTGATAAATTTTTGATAACGGCAGGTAAATACAATCTGTAAAAATACTGTATCATAGAAATATAGCAACGTCAATATCGACATTGTTGGGGGCAAAAAAACACATTTGGCGTAATATTTTCTTGCAATCCCCTAAAATCTTGCTGATTTTGCCGTATGACGAGAGAAATAATTGACAAATAGCAAAGACATACACAGCAGAAAACTATATTTTATATAAGGAAAGGGATAAATTATGGCTAAAAAAGAAGATCTTGTTATGAATGGCTCCGGTATTGAAGAAATCGGCTTTCCCGGTTGGCCTCAGTTTGCCCCCGAGGTACCGGAAGAAGTCACAAAGGTACTGAACTCCGGTAAGGTAAACTATTGGACCGGTAAAGTCGGTATGGAATTTGAGGATGCCTTTGCAAAATGGTCCGGCGCAAAGTTCGCCATCTCCTGCACAAACGGCACCGCCGCGCTTCATATTGCGCTGTCTGCCCTGGGTGTAGGCCCCGGAGATGAGGTTATCGTTCCCTCTTACACCTTTATCGCCTCCTCCTTCTCCGTGGTTCAGGCCGGTGCTATTCCTGTATTCGGAGATGTTACCGAAGATCACACCCTGGACCCGAAGGGCATTGAGGCTCTGATTACACCCAAGACAAAGGCGATCGTTGTCGTTCACCTTTACGGTATCGTGGCAGATATGGGTCCCATTATGGAAATTGCCAGAAAGCACAATCTTTTTGTGATTGAAGACTGCGCCCAGTGTATCGGCGGTAAGTATCAAGATACCACCGTTGGTCTTGTGGGCGATGTTGGCTGTTATTCCTTCTGTCAGTCAAAGCACTTCACCACCGGCGGCGAAGGCGGTATGGTTATCACAAACAACGAAGACCTGGCTTGGGAGTGCCGTTCTTTCCGTGACCATGGATATGATGTTCGTACCCGTATGAATATGCTTGCCCTGGAAGAAAAGCTTCCCTATATCCACAGAAGAGTTGGTTTCAACTACCGTATGACCGAGATGCAGTCCATGATCGGTCTTTGTGAGCTTCGCCGCTTTGACGATTGGAATCTGAAGCGCCGCTTTGCCTACGCCGCCATGTATGACAAGGCACTTTCTGGGCTTAAGGGAATCAAGGCAATTCCTGTGAATACTGCCGAGCGTAAAAACGCCTATTGGTGGTATCCTATTCTGATCGACCTTGATGTATTGGATATTACCGCGGACGACTTTATTAAGGAGCTTATCAGTATGGGTATTCCTTGCAGCGGTATTCTTTGGCCCGAAAGCTACCTTGAGCAGGCTTATCAGGACGGCATCGGTTTTGGCACCGCACAGTTCCCGTTCAAGTCCAAGGAATATACCGACCCGCAGTCTGTTGATTACACTAAGGTCGTTTGCCCCGTTGCCAGATCTCTCCGGGATCAGACCGTTTCCCTTTTCCTCCACCCCTCTTGGGAAGCCAGCCACATTGAGAAGGTCATTGCCGGTATTAAGCTCGTTATCCAGAAGCATACCAAATAAATCGATCAAAATAAAGAAACCGAGTGAGGCAGCTGTCAAAGCTGCTTCGCTCGGTTTTCTTTTTTAATGTCCTCCGGGGGTTATCTCCAGGAGGTTCTTTTCCGTTGTCAGATCCGCGTGGAGCAGATCCGCAAACAGGATCGCCAGCGGCAGCAGGTTGCACCAGATGGCGTAAGCGCCCAAAAACCGGCAAGCCACGGCAGCGGCCGCAACACCGACAAGAAAGCACAGAATCATACTGCCATGGATCCAGATTCGCCGCCCTGTCTCAGACCAGCTTTTCTTTCTGCTGAAGCCACCGGCCAGCGACAACCCAATCTGACGGATATGGTTGGTGCAGAATGTGGTTGCCTGGGATACGCCCTCTGCCTGGCGGAAAGTATTATATTGCATAGAGCAAATGAAATTGATGATCACCTGACAGATCTGATGGGGTGCGCTGGCAGGGATGAACCCCATAGCCGCCACCATCACCAGTTCAAACAGGGTCAGCAGAGTATCCCACCGCATAAAGATCTTTCTGCGAAGCTTTTTCGGCAACAGTTCCGAAACCAACGCGCCGGCGGCATAGGCAGATATGGGAATGAGATAGTAGGCAGCTCCCCGCCAGTTTCCGTTTCCCAAAGCCAGCGCCATCAAGGCCACATTGCCCGTCTGGGCGTTGCTGAAAGCGCCGCCCCGCACCACCATGGCATAGCCGCCGTAAAATCCGGCGACCACCATCAGCAGCCGATAGACCCACTGTTTTTCACATTCCAGATACTTGCGCTGTGACTCCATGCTCATGTCTCCTGCTTGATTTCCCACAGCTTCACCTGACTGGCCTTTTCATAAAGCCGCAGGTAGCTGTCATAGCGTGTTTTTTCAATATCCCCGGATTCCACCGCAGCCGTTACCGCGCAGCCGGGCTCTTTCCGGTGGGTGCAGTCATGAAACTGACATTTCCCCAAAAAGTCTCCAAAATCCGGGAAGGCATACTGGAGATTCTCCTTCAGGATCACATCCATCTGATCCGTATCAAAGGAAGAGAAGCCCGGCGTATCCGCCACATAGGTATCTTCCTCCAGCCGGTACAGCTCTACATGCCGGGTCGTGTGCCGGCCGCGCCCCAGCTTTTCGGATACTTCCCCCACCGGCAGCGCCAGCGCCGGACAAAGGCAGTTGAGAATACTGCTCTTGCCCACGCCGGAATTTCCGGTAAAGGCAACGAGCTTCCCCCGGATCAATTCCCGAAGCGCCTCCACACCGGCGCCGGTCTCGGCGCTGGCGGCAATGACCGGGAAGCCTGCGTTGCGGTAGATCCGCAGCAGCTCCAGACCAGGATCCAGGTCACACTTATTGACGCATAAGCAGACCGGCACTTCCTGATCGCCGGCGATGGCTGCTACCCGATCGATCAAAAACGGCTCCGTAACCGGATTGACATTGGCGGCAAAGACCACCAAAAGATCGATATTGGCCACCGCGGGACGGACAAAGCTGTTCTTTCTGGGGAGGATGTTCTCCACCATACCCTTCCCCTTTTCCACGGTAATCTGCACCATATCCCCGGTCAGCGGCGTTTGCCCGTTCTTGCGCAAGATCCCTCTTGCCCGGCAGGTAACCGGCCCGCCCGGTGTCTGCACATCATAAAATCCGCTGATAGACCGCAGGATGCGTCCCGTCTCCATTTTATTCATCCGCTGTTAATTCCACACTTCCGCTGGTATAGAGCGTTCCCTTCACCCAGATCTCATACTCCACAGTACCCTCTTTCGTACCGGTGATCTCAAACTCCGTGCTGACAGTACCTGCCAGGATCTGGCGTGTTTCTACCGTCTCGCCGTCGATCTTCAATTCGACGGTATAATCTCCCAGTATCTCATCCGGCAGCATTACCTCAACCACCTGGGACAGGATCGGATCAAACTCGATCTCAGGAGGCGGCGTGGTGTCATTGTTCATACCAATGGACACCTGCAGGATGATCTCCGTAGTTACATCCAGCTTGATGAAGGGCGTTTCCGACTGGCTGATGACGGTATCCTTTGCCTTGCTGCTTTCCACCGGCTCAGTCAGAATATTCTTAAAGCCGTTTCGCTCCAAAATATCCAGAGCCAGGTTCAGGTTCATGCCCTCTACTTTGGGCAACGTCCGTTCCTGCGCCTCCGGGCCCAAGCTGATCCAAATACTGATGGTCTGGTCCTTGGTGATGGTTTCACCCTCTACGGGATCTGTCCGGGTGACTTTACCCGCCGCCACGGTGGTGCTGTTTTCCGTACGGATCAGGATCTTATTCTCCTCGATACCCTGACCGGTGAGGAAGCTGACCGCGACTTTTTGATCCAGATCTATCAGATCCTCCATGAGCAGATCCTTGGGCTTCGGTCCCAAGCTCACCACCACGGTAATTTCACTGCCCTTCAGTATAGACGCATTGGCTACGGGGCTTTGACTGATGATCTGGCCTTTTTCATAGGTCTCATGATGCTGACTGTCCGTGACCCGGACTGTAATATCCTTAAACTCCTTACGCACCTGCTCCACCGTCATGCCATCCAGATTCGGTGCCTGTATCCGTTCCACATCCTGACTCAGAATCACCACACCGAAGATCACCAATGCCACCACGATCACCACCGCGCAAACGATCACCGCGATGGTGGAGGCTTTGCTTCGGCTCTCCTCTTCCACGATCACTTCATCTCTGCGGGTGCGCTTCGCCGGATTGCTGCCGGTTCCGGATTTCTTCTGCTCCTTTTTGGGAGCGGGGCGTTCCACTCTGCCGGACACCTTCTGCGCTGTTGTGACAGGGGCAGACGCCTGTGTCTGCGCCTCCCGCACCGGGCTTTGGATCTTCGTAGCATCATCCAGGCCTGTGCTGGTATTATAGTAGTCAAAGAGCATGGTTGGCTCCTTGCGGAATTCATCCATATCGTAGAGCATGGCTGTGGCGGAGGCATACCGATCCCCGGGAGCATTTTCCATGGACTTCATGATGATCTGCTCCAGACCGCCGGGAATGTTGGGGTTCAGAGAGGAGGGCATGGCCGCGCCGCCGTTGATATGCTTGATGGCAACCGCCACCGGAGACTCCCCGTCGTAAGGCGGACGCCCGGTCATCATTTCATACATCACTACACCAAGGGAGTAGATATCCGACCGGTTATCTACACGGCCGCCCTTTGCCTGCTCGGGAGAAATGTAATGAACAGAACCCAAAGCTTCTTTCGTCAGGGTATTTCCCTTGGACATCAGCCGGGCAATGCCAAAGTCAGCCACCTTGACACTGCCGTTTTTCAGCACCATCACATTGTGGGGCTTGATATCCCGGTGCACAATGCCACGGCTATGGGCGTGTTCCAGCGCCTTGCCGATCTGAATGGCAAAGTGCAGCGTCTCTTTCCAGTTAAGTACGCCCTTTTTCTCCATATACTGCTTCAGGGAGATGCCGTCGATCAGTTCCATGACGATATAGTCCGCCTCATCGGAGGTAGAAACATCGTATACAGAAACGATATTCGGGTGACTCATGCTGGCAACAGCCTGGCTCTCCGCATGGAAACGGTGCCGGAATTCGTCATCCTGGCAGTAGTCATCCCTGAGGATCTTGACAGCCACCAAGCGATTCAGCCGATGGCAGCGGGCTTTATATACCACCGCCATGCCGCCGACGCCGATAACTTCCAATATTTCATACCGGTTATCCAGCAACCGACCGATAAATCTATCCATATCCATAAACAAAACTCCTTCTGCGCAATCAAACCAGAACCAGAATACTGGTCACATTATCCGGCGCGCCGCGGTTTTTGGCAATGTCCAGCAATCGCTGGCAGCAATACTGCTTGTTGACCCCGTGAACCACTTCAAACAGGATCTCCTGATCGTCCATCAGGTTGGAAAGGCCGTCACTGCACAGCAGCAGGCAGTCTCCCCGCTCCACATCCAGATGGAAAATATCACTTTCCACCAAGGTGTCCGTGCCAATGGCACGGGTGATGTAATTCTTGCCGGGGTAGGTTCTGGCCCGTTCCGGTGTCAGCTCTCCCCGGTCTACCATCATCTGCACCAATGAGTGATCCTTCGTCAAACAGCGGATGCCGCTGCGGCCTACCAGATAGGCTCGGCTGTCACCCACATTGATGACGGTTACTTGCTGCTCCTGGATCAGCACCGCAACCAGCGTCGTACCCATACCGTTAAATTCTTCAAACTGCATCGCCTGGTCAAACACTGTAAAATTCGCCAGCTTTACCGCCGCCTCCAGCATTTGATCTGTCTTTTCCTGGTTCATACCGGCTGTCCAGGTGTTTCGGATCTCCTCCACAAACACGTCCAAAGCCAGAGTGCTGGCAACATTGCCCGATTTGGCACCGCCCATTCCGTCACACACCACGCACAGCAAGGTGTTTTTGTCCAGCTGTACCATTTGATAGGCATCCTGGTTTTGGACGCGGACGCAGCCAGGGTCGGTCAAACCCCAATATTGCATAAGGATCACTCCTTTCTGTCAGTGTAAAAATCATTGGTTTTCTTTGGTATGTTTTCTTCTGAGCTGTCCGCAGGAAGCATCGATGTCACCGCCCAAAGTCCGGCGGACTGTGGCGGTAACGCCCCCATCCTCCAACAGCTTCTGGAATTTCGCCACCGCAGCCTTGGTGCTGGGTTTCAGCGGACTCTCCTCCACATGGTTCAGAGGGATCAGATTGAAATGTGCCGGCAATCCTTTCAGCCGCCGCAGCAGCTCCTTGGCGTGCTCCGGCGCATCGTTGACGCCGTTTATCATCGCATATTCAAAGGAGATCCGGCGGTTGGTCGCCTGGTAATACCGGCGGCAAGCCGCCAGTAATTCTTCCACAGGATACGCCCGATTCACCGGCATAATGGTATCCCGGATCTCATCGTTAGGCGCGTGGAGAGAAACCGACAGGGTCAGCTGCAGCTTCTGCCGCGCCAGTTCATCGATCTTCGGCACTAAGCCGCAGGTGGACAGGCTGATATGCCGCAGGGATATGTTCATACCCTCCTTGCTGTTGACCAGCTCCAAAAAGCGCAGGACATTTTCCAGATTGTCCAACGGTTCTCCAATACCCATCAATACGATATGGGAAATCGGCAAGCCGGAATCCAGCTGGGTAAACAGCACCTGGTCCAGCATCTCATGAGGCTCCAGCTTCCGTACCAGACCGCCTAATGTAGAAGCGCAGAAGGCGCAGCCCATCCGGCAGCCCACTTCTGAAGATATGCATACGGAATTTCCGTAATGATAGCGCATCAGCACCGTTTCCACGCAGTTGCCGTCTTCCAGCTGCCACAGATACTTCCGGGTCCCATCCAGCTTGGATTCCTGCCGGCGAACCGCAACCGGCGCGTAAATGGGATATTTTTCTTCCAAGACTGCCCGAAGATCTTTGGGCAAGTTGGTCATCTCGTCATAGCTTCTGGCGCCTTTGTGAAGCCAGGTATACAACTGCTTCCCCCGGAAAGCCGGTTGTCCCAATTCTTTCATCAGGACTTCCATTTCCCGCAGGGTCATGGATTTGAGTTTCATTCGTTTTCGCTCCTACGCATCCGGCAGATAAAGAAACCGTCTGTGTCATATTCTCCGGGGATCAGTGTCAGCATCCCCGTGGTATTTTCCGGGAAGATTTCCGGCAGATGCAACGCTTCCAAAGAAAACTTCGGATGCTCCGCCAGGAAAGCTTTCACAACCTCTTCATTTTCCCGGCGCAGAATCGTGCAGGTGGAATACATCAGCACGCCCCCGGGGCGCACATACCGAGCCTGATTTTTCAGGATCTGGAGCTGCAGCTGAGGTAGCTGCTCCATATCTTTGGGATCTTTGTAACGGATATCCGGCTTTTTCCGGATGATCCCGTAACCGGAGCAAGGCGCATCCACGATCACCGCATCCATAGCTGCCTCCCATTGAGGCACAAACACAGACGCATCCTGCTGCCGGGCAGCATGGTTTTGGATGCCAAGCCGCTGCGCGCCTTTTTGGATCAAGGGGATCTTATGCCCATGCAGATCGCAGGAAATGATCTTGCCGCTGTCCTGGGTCTCCATGGCGGCAGCAAAGCTTTTGCCGCCGGGGGCGGCGCAGCAGTCCAGAATCTGCCAGCCCTTTTTCAGTCCGGCGCACAAAACGCTGAGCTTGGAGGCCGGGTCCTGCACATAAAACAGCCCGTCCCGAAAGCTTTGCAGCTGCTCCAGATTGCCGGTACGATCCAGCACCAGACAGTCCGGCATCCATGGGTGCGGCCGGGCAGCTATCCGATCCTCTTGCAACTGCTTTTGCAGCGCCTGCGCCGTGGTTTTCAAAGTATTGACCTGTATGACCGTTTCCGGGGCCGCATTGTTGGCAACGAGCATCGGCTCCAGCTTTCCTTTGGGAACGGAAGCCTTTAGAAGGGTAATCAGCTCCTCCGGGTGGCTGTAGCGGTCGGCATAGGATACCGGCTGCTTCAGCTGTCCCCGGTTTCGCTGGGCATTTCGCAAAACGCCGTTGACAAGCGCCGGGGCTTTGGGGTTTTTGCTGTACTTCTTTGCCAGCAGCACCGATTCATTCACTGCGGCAGATTCGGGGATCTTGTCCATCTGGTACAGCTGATACAGTCCTATGTGCAGGATATCCCACACCACAGGCTGCAGATTCTCCAGCCTTCCGGTAAGCAGCTGCCGTAAATAAAAATCCAGCAGCCCCCGGTTTTGGATTACGCCATAAACAAGCCTGGTCGCCAAAGCGGAATCCCGGCTGTCCAGCCGGTCCCGCTGAATGTACTCTTTCAGTACCCCATTGGCCCAAGCCCCATCTTTGCGGCAGGCGATCAGCGCGCTGAGCGCCGTTTCCCGAGCGCCCACGGTCAGATCTCCAGCGGGTGGCCCCGGAAATAATCGGGTGCCGGCATCCGCTTGCCGCCCTCTGCCTGGAGACTGCGAATTTCCACCGCGCCCTCTGCGCAGGCCACCAAAAGACCGGTCTTTGTCAGCGCCAGGATCGTTCCCGGCGCGCCGCTGCCTTCTGCCACCACGGTTTCGTGAATTTTAAACTTTGTTCCTGCCAGTTCGGCTGTGGCTACCGGCCAGGGGTGCAGACCCCGAACCTGGTTGTGCACCTGCTGCGCCGTTTTATTCCAGTCAATGGGACACATACTCTTATCCAGCATGGGAGCAAAAGTAACCTGGTCTTCCGCCTGGGGCGCACCTGTGACCGGACCGTTTTCCATCCGCCGCAGGGTTCTTTTTAAAAGCTTCGCGCCCAAAACCGCCAGTCTGTCCAGAAGCTCTCCGGCAGTCTCATTTTCGCCGATAGGTGTTTTCTCGGTATCGATCACATCGCCGGCATCCATTTGCAGCGCCATATACTGGGCTGTTACGCCGGTCTCCCGGCAGCCGTCCAGCACCGCCCACTGGTAGGGAGCGCTGCCCCGGTACTGAGGCAGCAGGCTGGCATGGATATTCACGCAGCCCTTTGTGGGGATATCCAGCACCGATTGTGGCAAAATTCGACCGTAAGCCACCACAGCGCACACATCCGGCTTTAACTGTGCTAACTGCTGTACCGTCTCCGGATCCCGGAAGTTTTCCGGCTGAAAAACAGGGATCCCTTCCGCCAAGGCTACTTCCTTTACAGGGGAGAAAACCATCTTCATTCCCCTGCCCTTGGGACGATCCGGCTGGGTGTAAACGCCCACCACATCGAAGCTATCCGCCAGCAGCGCTTTCAAACAGGTCGCCGCAATATCCGGCGTTCCCATAAATACGATTCTCATGTATTCCTCCCAAAAGGATTATTCCTCCGCCATCAGCTCTTCCTCAGTGAGGAAGCGTTCCATGACTTGGGTATAGAGGATGCCGTCCAAGTGATCCAGCTCATGGCAGAAGCACCGGGCGATGAGTTCCTCACCCTCCGCTTCAAACCAGTTTCCGTCCCGATCCTGGGCCCGAACCTTGGCATAGTAGGGGCGTTTCACCAGGCCGTACTGTCCGGGAACGCTGAGGCAGCCCTCGGGACCTTCCTGTTCCCCGTCGGTTTCCAGAAGTTCGGGGTTTACCAGCTCCAAAATTTCCTCCCCGGTATCTACCACCACGACCCGGCGCAGGATTCCCACCTGGGGGGCAGCCAGACCCACACCACCGGAGTCCACCAGGGTCTCGTTCATATCATCCAGCAGCCGATGCAGCCGCCCGTCAAATTTTTCCACCGGCTTGCACACCTTATGCAAAGCAGGATCTTTATCTGTCAGAATTTTCCGAAGTCCCATCTGTCTTTCCTTCTTTCATTCCTCGTAGCCATTGACATCCGCAAAGGCACTGACACCCCGGTTGGCGCTGTCCTGGGAAAACTGCCGCAGCAAATGGGCGATCAGTTCCCGCAGGGGCTGGGTCATTTTGCACCGCAGGGTCAGCCGATAACGGTAATTATAATTGATTCGGGGCACCACGCAGGGCGCAGGTCCCAATACTTCACATTCTTCCCGGAGATAGGCGCTCTGCCGCAGACAGCTGCTGAGGCTGTCCCGAAACTTCGCCGCGCCCCGAAGCACACGGCCTTCATCCTGTCCCAGGAAGGTCACGCTTGCCACATCCCCGAAGGGAGGCAGCTTCTGCACCCGGCGCATCTGGATCTCCATTTCATAAAAACCTTCATAATCCTGCCTGGCAGCCAGCTGCAGCACCCGGTTGCCCGGCGACATCGACTGGATCAGCGCCTCACCGGCGGTTTCTCCCCGGCCTGCCCTGCCAACCACCTGTGTCAGCATATTGAAGGTGGTCTCCGCTGCCCGGTATGAACCGGCATAAAGACTCATATCCGCGTCCAAAACACCTACCAAAGTGACCTTGGGAAGATTCAATCCCTTTGCCACCATTTGGGTGCCAACCAGCACAGGAATTTTTTCCTGTTGGAATTGATCGAGAATTTTTTCGTGGGTATTCACCGCACTGACGGTATCCGCGTCCATGCGGATCACCGGCATGTCCGGGAACAAGCCTTGCAGCTCCTGCTGCACCTTTTGCGTTCCCGTTCCCAAAGGCTTTAATGGACCGTTGCAGCTTGGACACCGCTGGGTTACCGGCTGGGAAAAGCCGCAGTAATGACACATCATCCGGTTGTTGGCGCTGTGATAGGTCAGCCTTGCGCTGCAGCGGGGACATTCCGGCGCTTCGCCGCAGTCCACACACAGAAGTGCGCGGCTATTGCCCCGCCGGTTTAAAAACAGGATCGTCTGATTTCCCGCCATATGGGTCTTTGCGATGCTTTCCGTCAGCTCCCGGCTTAAAGAAAGGTCGTTTCCGTCCTTCAGTTCCTGGCGCATGTCCACGATCTGTACCCGGGGCAACGCTTTGCCGTTATAACGGCTATTCAAAGTATAAAGCCTAAATACACCGGTCTTCGCCCGGTACATTGTCTCCACCGAGGGAGTCGCCGAACCAAGCAAGACCAAGTTTTTTTCCTTTGCGCCTCGCCAAAGCGCCACTTCCGCAGCGCTGTAACGGGGGTTGTTTTCTGATTTGTAGGAGTGTTCCTGCTCTTCGTCCAGGATAATCATACCCAACCGGGAGCAGGGGGCAAACACGGCGCTGCGGGTTCCTACCACCACAGCCGCCTCTCCGGCGCGAATGCGTTTCCATTGGTCATACCGCTCTGTAGCGGCAAGACTGCTGTGCTGCACCGCGACCTTGTTCCCAAAGTGCGCCGCAAGCAGGCTCAAAAGCTGGGGTGTCAAGGCAATTTCCGGCACCAACAGCAGCGCGGATTTCCCCTCATCCAGACAGCTCCGGATGAGTTTCAAATAGACCGCCGTTTTTCCCGAGCCGGTAACACCGTGCAGCAACGCAACCCCCGGCTGCTCCTGCATCATCTGTTCCCGAATCCCGGAAAACACCGCCTGCTGCACCTGACTCAGTTCCAAAGGCCCGGTGAGCACCGCTGGCTTGATCTGACTGCACCGAAGCACCGGCTTGTCCGTCAGTTCCAGGTAGCCCAGATCCGCCAGCCGTTTCACCGTCCCGGAAGACGCGCCGGTGTAATAGCAAAGCTCCTTTACGGATACGCTGCCGATACCGCACATCAGTTCCAAAACGCTGCGCTGCAGGGGCGCCCGAAGGCACCGGCCGGCATATTCCATTGCCTCCTCCGGCGCGCAGGCCAGAGTGGCGATCTTTTCGGTTTTATCGGATATCCTGCGAAGGAAGTCCGTTTTATCGGACACCCATTTTTTCCGAACCAGGTAACGCAGCGCAGTATGCCGCTTTTCTTCCTCCGGCACAGCCTCTGCCAAAGCCGTTTCCTCCGCCTGGCCTCCCAGAGCTTCCAAAAGCTCCAAAAGCGCCTTGGCATCTGCCTGGCGGACAGCGGCTGTTTTCCAGGATCGATCCTCAGTCAAAGCATAGGCAGGCTTCTCCCGAAACCACAGTCCTGCCGGAAGCATCGCCCGGGCAGCCTCGTAAAAGGTGCAGAAGTACCGCTGGCGCAAAAACGCCGCCAGCCGCAGCATGGTCTCATCCAACACCGGAGTTTCATCCAGTATCCGTTCCACGGCTTTCAGGCCCGCTTCGTCTCCTGACTCCAGGGACAGCACCACGCCCTCGGTGCGGCGGTTGCCTTTTCCAAAGGGCACACTCACCCGGCAGCCCGGCTGCACCGTAAGATCCTTGGGAACGGAATAAGAATAGGGCTTATCGATGGCAAAATTAGCCGCAGCAACAGCAATTTTTGCGATCATACAGCCCATCCTCCTATGCCTTAATTTCTGTATTCGTCCTTCAAATCGGCAGACAGCTTGCCGTCCGCCACCTCCTGAATCGCCAGCGTTACGGGCTTTTCAGGCAGGGTCTCCTGGAATTCTTCAGCCTCCGCGGCGATCTGGCGTGCCCGCTGGGCCACCACATTCACAAGCAGATAACGGCTCTGCACATCCTTCAGCAAAGTTGCAACAGGGGGGTAAAGCATAATTCATATCCTCCATCAGATCTCATCGCTATTTTTTGCGATGATGGTTAAAATTTTATCGGCACAGGTTTGCACCTGGTCGTTGATAACGGTATAGTCATATTGGCGGCTTTGCTCCATTTCCCACTGGACACGGTTTAGCCGCAGTCGGATCTGCTCCTCCGGGGTGTCGCCCCGGCTGCGAAGCCGCCGCTCCAATTCCTCCAGAGAAGGGGGCGCAATGAAGATCAGCACCGCGTCGCTTCTTCTTTTGCGTACATTGAATGCGCCATTGGGTTCAATATCCAGAATCACATTTCCCTTAGCCAGCTTTTCTTCCAGCTGCGCCTCGGGGGTTCCGTAATAGTTATCCATATGGGCATCGTATTCCAAAAACTCGTTTCCCCGGATCATTTCCTCAAAGCGGTCCTTGGTGATAAAATAGTAGCTCTGCCCGTCCACCTCGCCAGGTCTGGGTGACCGGGTGGTGGCAGAGACCGAGAAAGAAAGATCCTTCCGGGCTTCCATCACCTGCTTCAATACGGTGCTTTTTCCTACACCGGAAGCACCGGAGATCACAAACAGCTTTCCCATCAGGTTACCTCCATATATTTTTCTTGTCCGTCCGTCCACCGCTGGGAGAGCGCCTCCGAGGTCAGCGCTGACAGGATCACATGGTCTGTATCCATCAGGATCACGGACTTGGTTTTATGCCCGTAGGAAGCATCGATGAGCATACCCCGTTCCCGGGCCTCCTGGACCAACCGCTTGATGGGCGCGCTGTCCGGGTCTACGATCGCCAGGATCCGCCCTGCGGAAAGCAAACTGCCGAAGCCGATATTGATCAGTTTCATCCTATCACCTTACTCAATGTTCTGGGTCTGCTCCCGAATCTTTTCCAGTTCCGCTTTGATGTCCACCACAATTCTGGCAAGACGCACATCGGTACACTTAGAGCCAATGGTGTTGGCTTCCCGGTTCATTTCCTGCAGGAGGAAATCCAGCTTCCGGCCCACAGCGCCGCCGGTGGTGAGCATCTGATCCATCTGCTCCAAATGGCTGCGCAGGCGAACCGTTTCTTCATCCACCGCCACCTTGTCCGCAAAGATCGCGGCCTCGGTCAAAATACGGCTTTCATCGATATTGGTGTTTTCCAGCACCTCTTTCAGCTTTGCTTCCAGTCGAGCCCGGTAATCCACCACTGTCTGGGCATTTCCCTGCTCCACCTGGGAGACCAGGTCCAGAATGGTCTGACCGCGGCTGCGCAGATCCGCATCCAGGGCAGCGCCCTCTGTGACACGCATGGCATCATAGCCTTGCAGCGCCTGATTCACTACACGCAGCAGATCCTCCAGCAGCTGCTGCTCATCCACCTGAGGCTTTTCAATGGTGAATACCTCCGGCATCCGGGACAGGACCGCCACGCTGATATCGTTTTTGACAGCATATTGGGTATGCATCTGCTCCATCGCTTTCAGATACCCTTCTACCACCGCACTGTTGAGGCTGATGGCGGTATCTGCCGCGTTTTCAGACCGGACGGTCACAAACACATCTACCTTACCCCGGGAAACCGAGGCCTTCACCGCCTGCTTTACCGCATCCTCACCGAAGGACACCATTCTGGGCAGCTTCACCGAGCAATCCAGATACCGGTTATTTACGGAACGGATCTCCACCGTAAACTCCCGGCCATTTACTGTTTCTACCGCCCGGCCGTAGCCGGTCATACTTTTAATCAAGGTCATTATCCCCTTTTGTCACGGATAGGCTGTCAGCATATCCGGTTATGGTATAGACTGTATCGCGCTTTTTGATCACCATCCGGTCATAGAGCACCGCCAGGGCAATGCCTGCCAGAAAGCCTGCGCCGCCGCAGATGCCACCGGCGTTCCACCGGTCCGCGCCCAGCAGGTATCCCAACACAAACAGCAGCACCGGAACGAGATACAATACAGCCGCCGCCCGAAGCACCGGCGCGGACTCTGCCGTGACGGTAACCAGCTGTCCGGGGCGGGCGCCAATGGCGTTGACCGCCCGGAGCATCAGCATCTGTTTGACCGCGCCGCAGCCGGAGCATTTATGGCAGTCTCCGGAACAGGCGCTTTCCCGAACACACACTACCTGGGCAGTTCCGTCGTCATAGACTTCCCGAACCCGTACCAGCTGTTCCATCAGGCAACATTCTCCGCGGTCACGCCGGCATACACAGGATGGGGACCTACCGCACCCACACCACTGATGTTCACTTGTACGATGGCCGGGTAGGTATCCGTTGTTCCCGGTTCTGCCTTAGCAAAATCAACACGGACGGTCACATCCTCCGCTGTCAGCTTGTTGAGCTGCTCCGCAGGACCGCGCAGGGTCACTTGCAGATTTTTGGTCTTGATATCCACCTTCATTCCCTTGGGAATGTTGATGCCTTCAATCGCAGAGACCGTCAAGGTCTTGGTTGCCAGTCCCTCAAAGTCCACAGATACATTCACTTCCGTTACACCGGTCACATTGTTTACACCCTCCGGCAATTCGATGGGGAACTGCTTAAGGACATCATCCGCCTCCTGGGACAGATCGATGGTGCCGATCTTTAATTCATCCAGATCCTCCAACAGCTGTTCGCTGCCGCTGATCTCAATGACCTGAATATCCTGTTCGACTTTGGTATTCTCCTTGGTCGCGCCGCCGCCATAGATGACCTCTACGATCAGCTGCACTTCCTTCAGCCGCAGGATCTTCATGGACAGGTCCACTTCGGACACCTTGGTCTCCAGCCGGGACACATCCACCTTTTCTTCATCAATGGGATTTCCGTCGGTATCGCAGAAGCTGTAGGACATCTCCTGGCTGATGCTCTCCGCCCGGTCTTCCAGATCCACCGTCACCTGAATATGGCCGATCTGATCTAGGATCGCCGTAGGGCCCGTCACGGTAATATACTTATGGCTCAGTTCCAGGCTGTTCTTATCGGCAATAAAGCCTTCCCGCACCTTGCCGGTGTAGACCACCTTGACTTCCAGATCCTTTTGGGTCCTGCCTTCCACATTGACCGAGACCCGGTCCGGAAGACGGCTTTCCACCTTGATGGCGTTATCCGGCACATCACCGGGGAAAATAATATCGTAATTGAGCGCCTGTTTTCCGTAATCGGCAATCTTGGAAAGATCCGCCACCACCGTAATGTTGGATTTATTTACTTTTTTTAGATCGCTCCGGTTTCCGGAAAGGGTAAGGGTGATGGTGGGCATCTCCTGAGAATCCAGCATCAGACCCCGTTCATGGAGAAACGTCTCGCCGGACAGCACCACCGGCACATCATAAACGGTCACTTCATCATTGGGATTGTCAACCGTAATGACATACACCCAAAGGCCGCAAGCGATCACCAACGCAAGGATTCCCTGAAAAATTTTCCGTTTCATTTCTTCTGGTCCTCCTTCTTTTGCAGCTTTTGCCGCAGACGCACCACCAGGCTGTTCTCCCCGGTGGGTTCTTCCGGGCAAAGCTCATTACACAGCAGCCGCTCCAGAGTCTGGGGCGCTAAGTGCCGCTTCAGCATGCCGCCAACCGCCACCGAAATCGTGCCGGTCTCCTCGGACACGATGATCGCCACCGCATCGGACACCTCGCTGATGCCCACACCGGCCCGATGCCGGGTACCCAAATCCGCACTGAGCCGCTCGCTCTCGGACAGGGGCAGAACACAGCCGGCTGCCGCGATCCGTCCATCCAGAATGATCACAGCGCCGTCATGTAAGGATGCTTTGGGGAAAAAGATATTGCGAAGCAGCTGCTCGGAAACCTGAGCATCCAGCTTTGTACCCTTCTTAAAATACTCATCCATCCGCTCATTGCGGGCTATGACGATCAGCGCGCCGACCCGTTCCCGACCCATGACCTCACAGGCCTGCACGATTTGGCCGATAGCCAGTTCCATTTCCTGTTCCCGCTTTTCCGAGCCCAGAAGCTTTCTGAGCCGAACGCTGCTCAGCTGATCCAGCATCCGGCGAAGCTCCGGCTGGAACAAGATCACCAAGGCTAAAATACCAACCTGGAGAAACTGATTAAAAATAAAGCTCAGGGTATACAGCTCCAGCACTTCCGTCAGCCACGCCACCACAATGATGGCAATAATGCTCCTGGCTACCCGCAAGGCATTGGTAGTCCGGAACATAGGAATCAGTTTATACAACAAAAACGCCACGATCAATATATCCAAATAGTCCGACCATTTCATCATGGACAGCTGTTGTAAAATATTCTGTATATAATCCACAGGCCCGTTCCCCCTCATTTTTATACCATCTTGTGCAGCCATCTGCTGAAACCGCATACCTAGCCTATTATCCATACTATTATAGCGGATTTAGCTTCCGATAGCAATAGAAAAACGGAATTTTTTTGTGGAGATTCCGCCGGGCCAGGTTCTCCCTATAAAAGCTGCCTTGCCGCCTGCAAAAAAGCCCGGGTTTGGTCAGAATTCGCATCCGGGCCAAAGCTTACGCGTACCGTACCGGTTTCCAGTGTTCCGGCGCTTTCATGGGCCAGGGGCGCGCAGTGAAGCCCCGCCCGAACCGCAATGCCATGCTCTGCCAATATTCTTGCCGCTTCCTCGCAGTCCATATAGGGTAAAAAAGATACCGTCCCTCCTTGATTTGGCCCGGAAAATACCGTGAAACCCAGTTTTTTCAGATCTTCGGCGCAGCGCGCAGCCTCCCGGTGCTCCCGGAGCGCGATCCGGGACAGGCCCAAACGGCGCACCGTGCCGATTCCGGCTGCCAACCCGGCGATCCCTGCCACATTGGGCGTTCCCGGCTCTCCCCGGTCGGGCAAAAAATCCGGCATATCCTGATTTTGGGATTCGCTTCCGGTCCCTCCGGACATGAAAGGCTTGGGAAGTCTGCCGCAGAGCAGCAGCCCCGTACCCATGGGCCCCAGAAGACCCTTATGCCCGGGCATGGCAATAAAATCCGCCCCCCACTCCCCTAAACTCACCGGCATGCTTCCGGCAGATTGGGCGGCATCCACGATAAACGGCACGCCATGCTCCCGGCATAGCGCCGCCATTTCCGCCACCGGCAGAATATAGCCGAACACATTGGATACATGGGTAAACACCGCCGCATCCACCCCTTGGCGCAGCGCCTTTTCCCACTGCTGCAAGGTGTCCTCGGGGTCAAACAGTCTGCGTCCGGCTACTGTGACCTGCGCCCCCAGCCCATGGAGAGGCCGGGTCACCGCATTATGCTCAAAACCGGAAATGACCACCCGGTCTCCGGGGTTTATCAGGGTTCTGATGGCCATATTCAGCCCGTGGGTGCAGCTGGAAGTCAATACCACCTGCTCCGGTCTGCAGTCAAACAGCTCCGCTGCCGTTTCCCGGCAGCCATAGACCCGCTGAACAGCCTCCATAGCCGCCGGATACCCCCCTCTGCCGGGATTGCCGCAGCTGACCATGGCTGACGCCATTGCCCGGCGCACCGGTTCCGGCTTTGGAAAGGAGGTTGCGCCGTTGTCTAAATAGATCATACCGGCCACTCCTCCCCGCTTCCGTCTTGCTGCCACCGATACAGCTTACCAAATTCGATCTGGCTTCGACGCAATTGGTCCACCGCCTGTAATGCCGCGCTTTCCCGCAATTGCAGACAGTATCCGCACCCCCGTTGCTCCAAGCCCTTAGGCGTTCTTCGTAAAACCGTATCGATCCCCGCCCGTTTCAAACTCCGCTGCCCGCTTTGGGCAAAGGTCACCGAGCGAAAGGTAATAAAACAGAATTTCATGGTGATCCCCCCTTGCATCAGCCTATGCGCAAACCCAGCAAAGGTGTCTATTCGACAAAAAAGCGCAGCTGGCTTTGGCCAGCTGCGGGTGTGTTATTCTTTTGGAAATCTTATCGACAAATTGCCATTTATCGGGGAGTTGGTTAGAACTTGGCGGCGTAGCCGCCACGCCTTCCCCTCTGGGGAAGGTGGCAAAAAGCGGCGTTTTAAGCCACTTTTTGACGGAAGAGGTAATCACCTCTCCCACCGCAAGCGGTCCCCCCTCCCCAAAGGGGAGGGCTTTCACACCTCCAAAACTCCCCGATAAACGGGAATTGGCAGTTATTTGGCACTGAAACTGCTTATCGGTTGATAATCTGCCTCTTCTCACCGTCATACAGCAAGATGCCGTATCCGTAGCCAAACTCTCCGCTATCTTTTATGTAGCGGACCATGCTGCGACGCAGAGAATTGTCCTGGGGCAGCCCCTCCGCCCTGCCTTGAAACGCAGGGCCAAATATCCGCCAGCCGTCGTCAAAAGTCTCTCTGGGTGTCACATCTATCACATCAAACATTTGCGCAAAAGCTTTTAAGTTGGATCCGTCCCCAAACACCTTCTCCACATAAGGCGGAAACAGCATCCAGGAGCTGCAGACCACAGGAAGTATGTTACTGCGCAAATCCTTTTTCAGAAACCCATACGCCCGCTGCAAAGAATCCAGACAAAGCTCCTCGCTAAGCTTTCCGGAGGACGGAATGTGGCAGGCGTAAACGGTGTCCCCACAGTTCAGTTCATACCCATTCCATGCATAATGATCCTTGGGAAAGCCCCGAACCTGATACTGAAGTCTTCCAAAGGCAGCCAGCTGCCAGTCAAAATGGAGGAAAAACCAGGTGCTGACCACGCCGCATTTTCCGGAAACCTGCTTACATTCCTCCAGCTTATACCCAACATCCTTCACGGTGTCCCAAAAAATTTCTTCCGGGATCCCCATCTGCCGGTACTGCGCCTGCGCATAAAGTACACAGTGCAGCCAAAAAAGAAGGTCTGCCATAGGGGCGTTTTCTTCTCCGGCAACCGCCCTTGCTTTACTTAAAAATGCATCCCGCCGCTGGGTGGATTCTGCCCGCTGCCCCTCCCGGTAAGCCCGAAAGAATTGCTTCGGGGCATAGGACATATATTCCCCAGCCAGCTGACCGATCCTATCGCCATATTCCCGGTTATGTGCCAAGATCTCCCGGGCGTCCGTCTCTTGGATGCCCAGCTCGCTTAAAAAATCCATTTTATTCCTCCAGCAGGCAAACCGCGTGGCAGGATATCCCCTCCAGGCTGCCGGTGAAACCAAGGCCTTCCTCTGTGGTGGCCTTTACATTGATCCGACTCACATCCAGCTCTAAAGCGGCGGCAATATTTTCCTGCATTGCCCCGATATGATCCTTTACCTTGGGGCGCTGGGCGATCAGCGTCACATCGATGTTGCTGATCCGATACCCGGCTGCCGCCACCTTCTGTCCAACGGTTTTCAGCAGCTCCAGAGAATCCGCGCCCTTATACTTAGGATCAGTATCCGGAAAATGTCTGCCGATGTCCCCCAAGCCTGCCGCCCCCAGCAGCGCATCGGAAACCGCATGGAGCAGGACATCCGCGTCACTGTGACCCAAAAGTCCTAACGCAAAAGGGATCTTGACGCCGCCCAGGATCAGCTCCCGGTCCGGCACCAGCTTATGCACATCATATCCGTGTCCGATTCTCATATCTCTTCCTCCAGCAGCAGCTCGGCGATTTTCAGATCCAGGGGTGTGGTGATCTTCAGATTCCGCTCGTCGCCCTCTACCAGCCGCACCGATGCGCCCATCAGTTCCACCGCGCTGCAATCATCCGTGATGGGAATATTCTTCTGGGCTGCTTTTTTCAGCGCCCCTTGCAGCAAAGCTTTGTCAAACACCTGGGGTGTCTGCACTGCCCGGAGGGTGCTTCTGTCCGGGGTTTGGGCAACGATGCCACCCCGAATTTCCTTGATGGTATCCTTGACGGGAACAGCCGGCGCCGCCGCGCCATAGGTGTGGGCAGCCCGGACAGTACGGTCGATCACCTGCCAGGTGATGAGTGGCCGGGCGCCGTCCTGGATCGCTACCAGCTTCACCTTATCTGACAGGGCGGATAGTCCGTTCTCCACAGACTCCGGGCGGCTGCTGCCGCCGCAAACCACCGCCTGCACCTTATCCAAGCCCTGGCACAGATCCATAATGGGATCGATCAAGTCCGGTCTTGTGACGATCACGATTTCCCGGATCACGTCGCACGCTTGAAACGCCCGAACTGTCCGCAGAATCACCGGTTCTCCCCCCAGGGGCGCCATGATCTTATCGATGCCGCCCATCCGGGAAGCTGTACCTGCCGCCACGATCACTGCGCCGCAGTATCCTACAGGCAGCGCCTTTCTCATGGCTCTGGTAATCTTGGAAATGTCCATTTATTTCAACTCCATGATGATTTTTTTGAAATAATTTCCCCGCACCTCGAAATTTTTAAACTGGTCGAAAGCCGCGCTGGCAGGGCTCATCAGCACCGTATCTCCAGGCTTCGCAGACGCGCAGGCGGCATCCACTGCCTGGGTAAAATCGGCGCAGTCCACGATCTCCGGGAAACCGGGCCGATACTCCGGCGCATTTTCCACCGCCTGACGGATCTTCGGGCCGGTAGCACCGCCCAAAAACAGCTTTTTCACATGGGCGCAAATTTCCGGTCCCAGTACATCGTAGGGGATCTGCTTATCGTAGCCCCCGGCAATGAGGATCACCTTTTCCGGGAAGCTGCGAAGCCCCGCAATGGTACGGCTGGGAGAGGAAGCAATGGAGTCATTATAGTAACGAACCCCATCCTTCACCCGAACCAGTTCGATCCGGTGAGCAACGCCCCCAAAGGTCTTGGCAACGCTGCGGATCACATCATCTCCGACCAGACCTTCCACCGCGCCGATGGCAGCCATGTAATTTTCCACATTATGCACACCGGGAAGCAGAATATCCTCCACATTCAGAACCGGCGTTTCGTCCCGATAAATCATCCCGTTTTCCAGACGGATACGAACATCCTTTCCCTGGCGGGAAAAACGATGGGTTTTCCCATTCCCGGCAAAGCTATCTGTAATGGCATTGTCGGCATTGAGAATCAGCAGATCCTCCTGTCCCTGGAAACGGAAAATATTCTTCTTGGCATCTACATATTCTGCCATATCCTTATGGACATCCAGATGGTTGGGCGCCAGATTGGTCACCACCGCCCGGGAAGGACTGTGCTGCATATCCATCAGCTGGAAGGAGCTAAGCTCCACCACAGCAAAGTCTGAGCACTTCATTTCCCGCGCCTTAGGCAGCAGGGGTGTGCCGATATTGCCGCCTAGCCAGACAGTATAACCTTGGGCCTTGAGCATTTCAGAAATCAGGGTCGTAGTGGTGGTTTTTCCGTCAGAGCCGGTAACGGCAATGATCCTACAGGGGCAAAGAGCAAAGAAAGCTTCCATCTCGCTGGTGATCTCAGCGCCCCTGTCTGCCAACGCCCGGATGGCAGGATTATTCGGGTGCATACCCGGGGTGCGGAATACCACATCCGCCTCCACCCCATCGAGATAATTGTCACCTGTGCGCAAGACGCAGCCGGCGCGCTCCAGCTCCAGCACCTCCTCGTCCAGCTTCTCCCGGGGTGTCCGGTCGCAGCCGGTCACCGCGCAGCCAAACTCCAACAGCAGCCGCACCAAGGGGCGATTGCTGACGCCAAGGCCTAAAACCGCGATCTTTTTGTTTTTCAAGGAAGCAAAATACTGCTCAAACTGTGTTTGCATAAAAACACCTCTGCTAAATGTCAAATTCCCGTTTGTCGGGCAGCCGATGGCTGCCAATTGACAATTGAAAATTGACAATGGAGAATTTCGGAGTCGCCAAAGGCAACATTTTTAAATCATTTCCGAAGGAAATACCACAATTGTCAATTATCCATTATCCATTCGTGCGTCAGCACGAAAAATGGCAATTTTATCTTTTCTTACCTTATAGTATACCCTCTGGGAAAAGTTTTTGCAAGACATTTGACAATCCGCTTTCTCTGGGGTACAATATTTCTGCAACCAGGTTGGACAGCCGCGGGCCCATGCTGAAAGGCAGGGCGTGAGGAAAGTCCGGGCTTCGCAGGGCAGGGATAACGGGTAACGCCCGCCGAGGGTGACCTCAGGACAAGTGCAACAGAGAGATACCACCGAATCGCTCCGCGATTCGGCCAGGGTGAAAAGGTGCGGTAAGAGCGCACCCGCCTCATGGAGACATTGGGGTGCTGTAAACTCTATCCCGAAGCAACGCCGTGGAGAAGCATATAAGATCTGCCCGATCGCTTCGAGGAGGCGGCTGGATCCCGTGAGCAATTACGGGACTAGATAGATGGCTGTCAAGACAGAACCCGGCTTATAGACCTGATCGCATAAAAAAGCACCGCTTGATTTTCAGCGGTGCTTTTTTTGTATAAAGAAGTCAAATTCCCGTTTGTCGGGCAGCCGATGGCTGCAAATTGACAATTGAAAATTGACAATGGAGAATTTCGGAGTCGCCAAAGGCGACATTTTAAAAACATTTCCGAAGGAAATACCATAATTGTCAATTATCCATTATCAATTGTCAATTCGTGCGTCAGCACGCAAAATGGCAATTTGTCGGTCGGCTTTGCCGGTAAGCTCCAACATCAGCTTTGCGCCAACGGCAACACCGTCTAAAAACGCCAGTTTTTCATATTCTCCACAGGCTATATATACGGCACTCCGAATCTCATCTGCCTGTTGAAACGGCAAAGACAAAACACATTGCTCTACCTTTTGAAAGCTACTCTGTACCTCCTTGCTGCGCTTTTCTACCCCACTGTCATAATTGGAGCAGATCAGCTCTGCAATGTTTTCTCCCTCCTCCCCAAGCTGCTCCTTGATAAATACCTTGACAGCATCTATATCTTTATGCATAAATCTTCCTCCGCATATATCATATTTCCTATATTTAGCTCATTTTGAGCTAAAAGTCAATAGAACAAAATGGGCTGTGGCAAAATATAAAAAAGGGGGGATTTAGATGTATCAACGAATCCGCGATATGCGAGAAGACAACGATCTAAAGCAGCGTGAGGTTGCTGCATATTTGAACTGTTCACAACGTACTTATAGCAATTATGAATTGGGGCAGCGGGATATCCCTACCGATATTTTGATAAAGCTTTCCAATTTCTACAATGTTTCTGTGGATTACTTACTGGGTCTGACCACCAACCCCAAACGCAACAAATAAGCACCGCTCAACCGAGCGGTGCTCTTTTTGTATAAAGAAGTCAAATTCCCATTTGTCGGGCAGCCGATGGCTGCCAATTGACAATTGAAAATTGACAATTGAGAATTTCGGAGTCGCCAAGGGCGACATTTTTAAATCATTTCCGAAGGAAATACCACAATTGTCAATTATCCATTATCAATTATCAATTCGTGTGTCAGCACAAAAATGGCAATTTACTGCTCTTTTTCTTCCTTTTTCTCTTCGATCTGGACCAGGCCGGCCACATCGCTGACCGGCAGGGCAAAGGCGATGCCCTTTGCCTTTCTTGCCATATCCAGCTTCTTGTAAATGGCATTGAGCACACTGTCCCGGATATTCTTATCCACCACGGTCATCAGGATCTCCTTGTCCGCATGGAGGGTAATGCCGAAAAAGGCTGCCGCCTCCTCCTTGACCACACCCCGGGCGTTGAGGATCGTACCGCCCCGAACTCCCAGTTCCCGGGCCACATCCATCACTTCATCGGCAAAGCCGGAATCCACGATGGCAAAAATCACCTCATGGGCATCTGTCTTCATATCAAACGTCCCTCCTGTCACTTAGAAAACGGTACATATTCACGCCGATGACACTGCTTAGGGGTACGGCAAAGGCAATGCCCTTGCCGTTGCGGATAGTAGCAAACTTATCCTCCAAGGTGTTCATCACCGTGTCCACCACATCCTCGCGAACCACACTGAGGATCACCGCCTTATGGGATTCCAGACCCAGCAGCTCCACCAACTCTGAGGCAGCCGTACCCAAACCGCCCATAACCATTTGACAGTTGACATCAAACTGGCTGATGACATCCAAATAAAACTCGCCCTTCTGCCGATCCACTACCGTAAACAGCAGCTTCAGCTTTTTAATGGCAGAATCATTGACTGTATTACTCATAGGACACCTCCCGTTACAGGAAATTGATGATCTGCTGATCATCCGCATCCAGGATTCGCTTCATTGCCCGGCGCTCTGCCCGTTTTTCCTTCAGGATTCCCCGGAAACCCAGAAGCTGAATGGTGATCAGCGGGATCATGGCCACCAACGCCACCACGCCAAAAGCATCCTGCAGAACAGCGGCTTCTCCCTGCAGTCCCACACAGGCGCCAATGGCAAAGGGTAGGATAAAACCGGAGGTCATAGGTCCGCTGGCCACACCGCCGGAGTCAAAGGCAATGGCAGTATACACCGGCGGCACAAATAAGGACAACGCCAAGGAGATCCCATAGCCGGGAATGATGTAGTACACCAAGGAAAAATCAAATGCGATCCGCACCATGGACAAGCAGATAGCCGCGCCAACGCCGATACACAGGCCGATCATCATGGATCTCTTCTTTACCAATCCGCCGGTGACCTCTTCCACCTGGCTGTTCAGCACATGGATAGCAGGCTCCGCCAATACCACCAAGACACCCATAACTAAACCGAACCCAATCAAAAACCACGGACTGACCCGAGAAAGGGCATGACCCAGCTTATAACCGATAGGCATAAAGCCAACGTTCACACCGGTGAGGAAAATCACCAGACCCACATAAGTAAACACCACGCCAACACCGATCCGGGCAAGATGCCGCAGATTCAGCTTCAGGAAAAACACCTGACACAAAATGAAAAATACAACGATCAACCCCAGGGCAATGGCTACTTCCTTGCAGGTATGGGCTGCGGTATGCAGGAATGTCCCTAGAACATCCTGGCTGACGGTATAATCCGGCACCGTGTAGCTCAAATGGTTCCGGGAAAACACACCCAGCAGCAACACCGCCAAAATAGGGCCAACGCTGCACAGAGCCACCAAGCCGAAGGAATTTTCCTTGTTCCGCCGGTCACCCAGCACCCCGGAAATACCCACACCCAATGCCATGATAAAAGGCACTGTGATAGGCCCGGTGGTCACACCGCCGGAATCAAATGCCATAGGCAGCAGCGCCTCGTTTCCATTGACCACCAGCAGCAGCGCCACCGCAAACAGCAGCATATAAAACAGCATCAAGATATGGGAAAGGGATTTCTGGAACACGATCTTTAAAACGGCAACGAGTAAAAACAGACCAACGCCTGCTCCCACCGCTACGATGAGCACCGTGCCATTCATCACCGCGCTGACCTGGTTTGCCAGCACCTGCAGGTCAGGCTCTGCGATGGTAATGAGCATCCCCAACACAAAGCAGACGGTCAAAAGCAGCGACAGCTTTTTCTGCCTAGACAGGCCCGAGCCCACATGGGTACCCATGGGTGTCATAGCCAGGTCCGCGCCCAGATTAAATAGTCCGATTCCCAGGATCAGCAGCACCGCGCCTACGGTAAAAGTGATCAACTCGGTAGCAGAAAAATCGAACCAGGGTGTCAGCGCCATAATATAGACGATGGCAGTCACAGGCAGTGCCGATACCAGTGCCTCTTTAATTTTCTCCCAAAGCTCTTTCAAGTCGGCTTTCCTCCTGTCCCCCATTTTAATATTTCCATTATAACAGAACGGTTACTGTTTGCCAATGGTACACCGGTAAATTTTCCGTAAAAAATCCCCCCGGCCAAGGCCGGGGGGGATTTAAAATTTCAAGAATTACTCGTAGATCTCGGTAACAACACCGGAACCGACGGTACGGCCGCCTTCACGGATAGCGAAACGCAGGCCCTTCTCGATAGCGATGGGGGTGATCAGCTCGACGTTCATAACAACGTTGTCGCCGGGCATGCACATCTCAGTGCCTTCGGGCAGGGAGATGATGCCGGTAACGTCGGTGGTACGGAAGTAGAACTGAGGACGGTAGTTGTTGAAGAAAGGAGTATGACGGCCGCCTTCTTCCTTGGACAGGACGTAAACCTGGCCAGCGAACTTGGTCAGAGGCTTGATGGAGCCGGGCTTGCACAGAACCTGGCCTCTCTCGATCTCCTTCTTGTCAACACCACGCAGCAGAGCGCCGATGTTGTCGCCGGCTTCTGCGTAGTCCAGCAGCTTGTGGAACATCTCGATGTCGGTGCAGACGGTTTCCTTCTTCTCGTCACGCAGGCCAACGATCTCAACCTTGTCGTTCTTGTTGATAACGCCACGCTCAACACGACCGGTAGCAACAGTACCACGGCCGGAGATGGTGAAGACGTCCTCAACGGGCATCAGGAAGGGCATGTCAGCCTTACGGTCGGGAGTGGGGATATACTCGTCGACAGCGTCCATCAGAGCCTTGATGCAAGCATACTCGGGAGCGCTGGGGTCGTTGGACTCGGAGATCAGCGCGTTCAGAGCGGAACCCTGGATGACGGGGATGTCATCGCCGGGGAACTCGTAGAAGCTCAGGGTCTCACGGATTTCCATCTCGACCAGCTCCAGCAGCTCTTCGTCGTCAACCAGGTCAGCCTTGTTCATGAAGACAACGATAGCGGGAACGCCAACCTGACGGGCCAGCAGCAGGTGCTCCTTGGTCTGAGCCATGGGGCCGTCGGTAGCAGCGATAACCAGGATAGCGCCGTCCATCTGGGCAGCACCGGTG
>JAFQCV010000079.1 GCA_017416325.1 Oscillospiraceae bacterium | reverse complement strand
GACAATTGAAAATTGACAATGGACAATTATGGAGTCGCCAAAGGCGACATTTTTAAATCATTTCCGAAGGAAATACCACAATTGTCAATTATCAATTATCCATTATCAATTCGTGCGTCAGCACGAGAAATGGCAATTTGTCAGGCGATTGCGCAAATAAAAGGGACTGCTGTATGCTTTTTACAACAGTCCCTTTTGTATTTTTTATGCTGCGGGGGATTCGCTAACCTTTATGGGAACAGAGGCCACAAAGGCGCCGTTAAAATAGATCTCGACGGTATAGCTGCCCACGGCAGTGGGGACAGGGGGCAGGTTCAGCATACCCGCGCCGCCTTCCAGCATATCGGCCCAAAGCCGGATGGGATTCGTGAGACCGACCACAGCGCCGTTGCTGTCACGGTACACATAGAGATTTACCACCTCGCTGAAGTCTTCCTGGTAGATGCTTCTGGTGTGCATCAAAATAGAAGCCTTGGCGCCGGGGGCAAAGGTGTCTGTATGTGTCACATCATTCAGTCCCGGATTGGCCTGGTCAGTAGGCAAGCATGGGTAGAAGCTCAAATTATCCGCCGTAAGCCAGAAACCGGAAAAGGTTTCCGCAGCGGGGGTGTCATAAGAAACCGTACCATCCAGGACCGTGCCGCCGTTTTCCTGCTGAACGGAGATCTCATAATGGCTGCCGGGGATCAGGGGCAGGGTCGCTGCGGTGCTTTCGCAGTTGACGACCAAAGACTGCGCGCTGCCATCGACAGAGTACATCACACGCCAGCCGCTCTCCGGGGCGTTTCCGTCATAGCTCCAAGTGACACGCAGATTGTTCCGGTCTGTCGCGTTGACCTGCAGATCATAGACATTGACGGTATTTGCGGAAATATAAATGGTGACACTGCGGGTCATGCCGGCAGCGGTGACCTCGATGTTGTAGGCCTTGGCGGGGTCCAGCTCGCTAAATACGGCTTCTGTACCGGTCACGGTGACGGTGGTGTCCACCTTGTCGTTGTCGTAACAGCGAACCGTCCAGCTTTCTACGGAAGTATCCGCCGGGGCAGTCCAGGAAACAGTCAGCTTGTTGTCCCGGAAATCCGTCGCCTTGAGATCCTGGGCATAGATAATTTTGGTGGCGGTGTAGGTGACGGAGTCCTGGCCGACTACATACAAAGTGGTAGCCGGAACCAGCCGCATATTGTAGGTAACGCCGGGGGTAAGCCCGGTGAGTGTGGCGGAGTGGTTGATACAGGAGAAGGTCTTGGTCTCCTCTCCCGTCGCGGTGCAGACCACCTGCCAGGAGCTGTCAGGACCCTGTACCGTGAAGCTGAGGATGGCAGAACCGTCTTCCGAACCGGTGACCACAGAAAGATTCAAAATGGAGGTCTGTTGGGCGGTGGTCAAAGATGTTTTGGTCTTTCCCACCAGAGAATGTAATCCGGATATCTCCACATAGAAATCATAAGAGGTGCCGGGGTTCAAAGTATCAAACACAGCCTTACCGCCGGCAACGGGTCTGCGCTGGGTGTTGCCGTAGGTGTCCTTGCAAACCACCGTCAGCAAAGCGTCATCAATGGTTGTGGTAAGCTTTACGGTGACCTGCCCGTCAGAGCTGACCGCGGAAATGTTTTCAACGGTTTGCAGATAGTAGAACTTGTAGAAGGCGTATCCGCCGGTGAACAGGCTTAAGCCGAGGGCAATCACCAGCAGGAAAATGATCAGTCCCTTGTAAGAACGGGGCGGTTTGACCCGCTTGGGAGCAGGCTCTTCCGGGAACTGTTCGTCTTCTGCTTCTTCGTCCAGGAGCGCCAATTCTTCCGCTTCTTCTTCCTGCTCTGCGGAAGGCTCGTCCGGGGAAGCCTCTTCTTCCGGCAGCTCCTCGGCAGCTTCTTCCTCACCGGGGATCTCCAAAGGCTCCGGCATGGGGATCTCAATAGGCTCCGGGGCGACCACAGGCTCCGGCAGCTCATGGGCGATCAGCTCGTCTGCCATGGCAAGCATGGCGCTGACTTCTTCCGTTAAAGGAGCAGCTTCCAGATCCGCGGCGCTTTCGTCGGAGGGAAGGGTCTCGTCAAGGGAGATCTCCTCCGGGTCACCGGAAGCTTCTTCCGGTTCGGTAACATCCTCGGAGATATCATCCTGTGCTTCCTCGGCAGCTTCAGGCTCGTCTGTATCCTCCAAGGGAAGGGCGGCCGACACATCCTCCGGCGCATCCTCCTCCCACAGGGGGAGCTCCAGCTGCTCCTCGTCTTCCAGACCCTGCGCCAGATAATCGTCATCGGGCAGCTCTTCATCCGGGTCTTCTGCGGGGACAGGTTCTTCCTGCACCGGGGGAGCCGGAACGATGGGAACATCATTGACACTGTTGCGCTGCATATAGCTGACCAGAGCTTTTCCCATTTGCAGGGGATCTTCCCAGCGGTTTTCCGGGTTGGGGTCGCAGGCTTTGAGAATGATCTCCGCCATCTCATAGTCGGCATACATGGGAGGCGGCAGGGGATCGGCAGGCGCTGTGCCTTCAAAGGGCAGTTTTCCGTTGTTGTAAGCCTGGTACAGGATCAAACCAACGGCGTAGATATCCACCGTGGTGTTCAACGCGCAGTAGGCGTCCGCGATCTCCGGCGGCGTGTAAGCGCTGCGGTATCTGTCGGGGAGAGAGGCGTGCTGTAGCGAATCCAAAGCGGCAAAGCCCAGATCACCGATGCGGTAGCCCTGATCTTCGGCGAAAAACACATTGGTCGGCTGCAAGTTGATATACAGATATCCGCACCGGCGGCAGACAGCCAGAGCGGCGCACAGATCCAGGCCCAGATTCACCGCCGCCAGATGGGTCATAGCGTCCCGGCGGAAATGGCGGTCCAGACTGCGGCGGTAGTCGCTGAGCAGATACACCTGATAGCCGGTGCCTGCTTCCATGGGCTCTACCTGCCAGCCGCGGTAAGGCAGGAATCCCTCCAGCTTAGACAGCTGCTGCAGGATCTGCGCTTCATTTACCACGCCGTCTGCCAGCTCACGGAAATAGTCCTGCGCGGCTTGGGCATCGGGGAAAGCGCCTGCCAGCAGCAGCGCGTCCAGGCTGCGCTGTGAAGCGGGAATGGAAATGATCTTGACTATGTATTTGCTGTCAGAATCCTTCTGCATGGCGGGATAGCTGCTCACACCGTGATGCTGACTGATCGGCTCGCCCATGACGAATTCATCCAGAAGAGGGGATACCAGCTTCGGCTCTGACAAATCCATCGCCTCCTTTTTATACGTTATCTATATGATAAAATATATTTAACAAAAAAGCAACCCAAATTGCGGTGTTTGGAAAGAATTTAATTTTCGTTTTAAATTCAGAATCATTTTGTGGACTTGCATAATTTCACGCATTATGTTATAATATAAAAAATTCTAGGCGCGGGCAGCCGCGCTGACTAGGAGGTTTCATTTCATGAGTAAGGTAATCTGCGATGTTTGCGGAACTACATTCCCGGAAACCGCGAACCAATGCCCCATTTGCGGCAACGCGAGAAACGGATCTGCCCAAACCGCGGCAGACAACGGTAGTGTTCAGGCACAAGCCGGTTCTGCCTATTCCTACGTCAGCGGTGGGCGGTTTTCCAAGGCCAATGTCCGCAAGCGCAACAAAACCGGCGAGCCTATGCAGCGCCGCAGCGGCGAGCCCGGTAAGAAAGACGACGGCAGCAACGGCTCTAACAAGGGCCTGGTGATCGTAGTGATCGTTTTGCTGCTGGCGATCATTGCGGTCTGCATCTACATTGGTGTCCGCTTCTTTATGCCGGAGAACAAGCCCACGGAGCCTGTTCAGCAGACGACCACACAGCCCAGCCAAACCCAGTCGCAAGAGCCCACCGAGACGGAATCGATTCCTGAGTCTACCGGCGTTGCCTGTACGGATATCCAGCTGTCCAGCACCATCATCGAGTTTACCGATATGGAAAAGAGCCAGCTTCTGTCTGCGGTCCTGACACCGGTGGACACTACCGAGAAGCTGATCTTCACTTCCTTGGATCCTGAGGTGGCTACCGTTACCGATGGCGGCCTTGTTACCCCTGTCGGCCCCGGCGAAACCACCATTACCGTCACCTGCGGCGAGATCCAGAAGGAATGTCGCGTGGTCTGCCGCTCCGGCGAAGCCACCGAGCCTACCGACCCGGAACCCACCGAGCCCGATGTCGGCGACTTTGAACTGACCTTTAACACCAAGTTTGTTACCCAAGAGGGTGTTGGCGACGTGACTTTGAAGGTTGGCGATAAGTGGACAATGTATGCGACTATGAATGTGGAAGCCAGCAAGGTCGTCTGGACCTCCGATAACGAATCCGTGGCTACCATTAAGGACGGCGTGGTTACCGTGATCGCGCGTCCTACAAAGGCGTATATCCTGGTTCACGGCGAATATGCCGGCGTGAAGTACAGCTGCCGCATCCGTGTCACCGGCGCAGCCTCCACTCCTGCCCCCACCACACCTCCGGCAACGGAGCCCGCTCAGAATCCTGAGGGAACTGGCGATTTTACGATGACCTTTAACACCAAGTATTCTACTTCTAGCGGCGATGGTGATGTCACATTGCATCCGGGCGATACTTGGAAAGCGTATAAGAACATCTCAATTTCTCCGGACCAGGCAACCTGGACCAGCGACGATCCTGCTGTCTGCACAGTTGCCGATGGCGTTGTTACAGTCGTTGCGGTTGGCAAAACAATGATTCATGCGGAGTATAACGGTGTAAAATACTCCTGTGTTATCAATGTTAAAGTAGTACAATAATAATTCCATACATAAAAGCGGCAGCACTTTCCTGTGCTGCCGCTTCCGTATACCCCGCCAACAAATTGCCGTTTCTCGGGCAGTTGAAAAGGCTCCCCTCGAGGGGAGCTGTCAGCCTAACAGGCTGACTGAGGGGTGAAAAATACCCTTAGAGCGTAAGCAATTGGCGTTTTTCACCCTTCCGGCTGTCCTTTGGACAGCCACCTCCCCTCAAGGGGAGGCTTAACTGCCCGACAAACGGAAATTTGACAATAGGAAAAGACAAAAGGGCTTGCTGCAAAATGCCGCAGCAAGCCCTTTTCCTGCGCTCATTCGCCGTCCATGCGGCGGAATCTGCGAAACAGCAGAGAAATGCACCACAGACCTGCCAGACCGATCACCGTGTAAAGGATCCGGCTGATGACCATGTCCTGACCGCCAAACAACCAGGCGACCAGATCAAATTGGAAAATACCCACCAGGCCCCAGTTCAGACTGCCGATGATGGAAAGGATCAATGCCAGTGTATCCACAAAAATACCTCCATTCCTTTTTCTTGGACAACCATAGAATCCCCGAAACCTCCAAAAATATGCATACAAAAGAAAAATGCCGGGATTGCGCATTGAAAAAAGGTGATTTTTGCGTTATAATAATCAAAACTTGACCTTTTGGAGGAAAATCCGATGACCACCCTTTACGAAGGCGCATTTGCGAAACTGAATTTGACCCTGGATGTCTTGGGCAAGCGGGAGGACGGTTATCACGACTTAAAAAGCGTGATGCAGACCATTTCCCTCCGGGACGATATCGAGATCGATGTGGATACCGGCAAGCCCTGGCAGCTGCAATGCGATAAACCCGGCATCCCCACAGACAGCAGCAATTTGGCGTGGAAAGCCGCCCGGGTCTATCTGGATGCCATTGGCAAAGAGCCTGACGGCCTGACCATTCGTATCACCAAGCGCATCCCCAGCCAGGCAGGACTTGGGGGCGGCAGCGCGGATGCGGCAGCGGTGCTGCGGGCGCTGAACCGGCACTACGGCGAGCCCCTTTCTGTGGGCGCATTGGCGGAACTGGGCGCCCGGATCGGCAGCGATGTGCCGTTTTGCGTCATTTGCGGCACTGCGGTGGCAGAGGGCAGGGGTGAGCGGCTTCGCAAGCTCCCGGATATGCCGGACTGCGTGTTTGTTGTGTGTATGCCGGACTTTTCCGTATCCACACCGGAGCTGTACCGGAAGCTGGATGAAAAAGTCATTGCCAAGCGGCCCGATCACATGGCTATGGAGAGCGCCATCCTTTCCGGTGACCTGGGCAAGGTGGCGGAGAATGTTTACAATGTTTTTGATCCTGTGGTCACGCAGGAGCATCTGGAGCTGAACTATATCAAGTCCATCTGCAATTCTTACGGCGCTCTGGCCCAGCAGATGACCGGCTCCGGCTCGGCAGTGTTTGCGATCCTCCCCAGCTTTGAATATGCCGCTGTGGTTTGCAATATGCTGAAAGACAACTATCCCCAGGTCTTTATTGCCAAACCTGTATAAAATTGGAATTTGCCGTCCATACTGGAAGTATTTCCGTATGGACGGTGTTTTTTATGAAAAAATGGATGAAAATTTTAGGGATCGGGCTGCTTTTGGCGTCGCTGTTTGGCGTGGCATCCTTGGCTCGTGATCACCGGTACTTAACAGAGCATGTGATCCGTCTGCATGTGGTGGCAAATTCCGATTCTCAGGCGGATCAGCAGCTGAAGCTGCGGGTCCGGGATGGGGTAACGGCATTTTTGGCAGACCAAGCAGACCCCAAAATGACTGTGGAAGAAGCCGCGCAGTGGGTGCAGGGTCAGCTGCCTCAGCTGCAAAAAGTGGCGCAAAGCAGCGCGGCGGCAGCCGGCTGGACAGGCGATGTTCGTGTAAGCTTTGACCGGGAGGCATTTCCTACCCGGGAATATGAGACCTTTTCCTTGCCGGCGGGTGTTTACCGATCCTTGCGTATTACGGTGGGCCAGGGACAGGGGAAAAACTGGTGGTGCGTAGTGTTTCCGTCCCTGTGCCTGCCGGCTACCACGGAAGATTTTCAGGACACTGCGGTGTCCGCCGGATTTTCGGAGGAGCTTTCCGATACCTTGACCGGGGAGAAACCTTACGAAATTCGCTTTTTCCTGTTAGATTGTCTGGGATGGTTGGAAAATTTCCTTTTTCGGAAGTAATTATGGCTGTTAATTGGACAAAATGTGTGATATGATAGAGAAAATGTAAGGAAAGGGCGTGACCGCATGCTCCGTTTGCTGCTGAGCAAGGACTGGATCGCTGTCAGAAAGGAAATACTTTACCGCATCGCTGCCGATGTGGAGGCGCAGCGCGGGGGCAGGATCCTCATGGTCCCGGAGCTGATCAGCCACGATACGGAGCGCAGGCTTTGCGCCGCTGCCGGAGATACCGCCAGCCGTTTTGCGGAAGTGCTGTCTTTCACCCGGCTGGCCCGCAGAGTGGCGGAAAACGCCGGCTGCGCTGCCCCCGGCTGTATGGATAACGGCGGCCGGGTGGTTGCCATGGCAGCCGCGGCCCGGCAGCTGCACAGCCGGTTGAAGGCCTACGCCGCCGTAGAGACCAAGCCGGAATTTTTGGCGGAACTGGTTGACGCGGTGGATGAGTTTAAGCGCTGCTGTATCACAGCCCAGGATCTCATGGGCGCGTCGCGCCGGGCGGAGGGGGCTTTGGCGCAAAAGCTGGAGGAGCTTTCTTTGCTTTTGGAAGCCTATGACAGCCTGTGCGCCCAGGGAAAGCGAGATCCCAGAGACCAGATGAACTGGCTGCTGGAGCAGCTGGAGGATGGGACTTTTGGGGAAGAACATGTATTTTACATAGACGGATTCCCGGACTTTACCCGGCAGCATATGGCGATCCTGGCGCACTTGATCCGGGTGTCGCCTATGGTGACTGTCGGCCTTAACTGTGACCGGGTGGATTCTGAAAATTTAGCTTTTGAGAAAACGGCAGAAACCGCCTCGCAGCTGATCCGCTGCGCCCGGCAGGCCGGGGTAGAGGTGCGGATCGAGACCCTTCCCGGCAGGCAAGACCCGATCACACAGCTGAGCGGCAGCCTTTTTCAGGGGAAATTGCCCAGCAGCGATAGCCTCCAAGGTAAGCTGACAGTCTGGAAGGCCGACTCTGCCTGGCAGGAAGTGCTGCTGGCAGCCCAGCAGGTCAGAAAACTGGTGCAAGGCGGCTGCAGATACCGGGATATCAACCTGGTTTGCGCCGATATGGGGGAGTATGCCCCTGTGGTAAACCGGGTGTTTCATCGGTGCGGTATCCCGGTGTATTTGTCCGGCACGGAGAATATTTTGCAAAGAACCGTCATCGCCACGGTGCTGGCAGCTTTGGATGCGGCTTTGGGGGGCTTTGAGCAGCGGGATGTGCTGCGGTATCTGAGATCCTCGCTGTCGCCTCTGGACCCGGACACCTGCGACCGGGTAGAAAACTATGCCATTGCCTGGGGCATCCGGGGAAATGGCTGGCTGAAGCCCTGGGAAATGCACCCGGACGGTCTGGGCGAAACCTGGACACAGGATGCCTACCGCCGTTTAGAGGAGCTGAATGAGGCGAGAACCCTGGCGTTAATGCCTTTGGAAAACCTTTCCCGGGCTTTCCGGGAGGGGGAAAATCTTGCCCGTCAAATTGAGGGGGTGTATGCGTTCCTGGAGGAGATCGAGCTTGCTCAGCGAATGTCCGGTCTGGCGGCAAATATGGAAGAAGCCGGGGAGGGCCGGGATGCCCAGATTTTAAATCAGCTATGGGAGATTTTGCTCACCGCTTTGGAGCAGATGCATGATGTTCTGGGACAGACGGTCTGGGAGCCGGAGGTGTTTACCCGGCTGTTAGCCCTGCTTCTGAGCCAGTATGATGTGGGTACGATCCCCCCGGTGCTGGACGCGGTGACTGCCGGCCCTGTCAGCGCCATGCGGTGTCAGCAGGGAAAGCATCTGCTGGTTTTAGGCGTAGCAGAAGGGGCGCTGCCCGGCTACGGCGGCACCGCCGGTGTGCTGACAGACCAGGAGCGGATCGCCCTGCGGGCGCTTCAAGTGCCTTTGACCGGTGGCGCGTCAGAGGGTATGCAGACCCAGTTTTCTGAGATCTACGGGGTATTCTGCGGCGCGGAGGCATCGGTAACGGTCTCCTGCAGCGGCGCGCAGCCGTCTTATGTGTATCGCCGTCTGGCGCAGATGGCAGGGGGCGAGACGCATCCCCGGCTTGGCCCGGTGCTGGCATCCGCTGACCCCACGGAAGCAGCCTTCTGGCTGAGCCGGTGGAACAGCCCGGAAGCAGCGGAGGATCTGCGGCTTACCCAGGGGTATGAGAAAGCCCAAAAGCAGCTTTCCCATAAGCTGGGGAGTATCTGTCCGGAAAATGTCCGGGGGCTTTACGGGCAGCAGCTGAACCTGTCTGCCTCCCAGGTAGACCGTCAGGCGGAGTGCCGTATGTCCTATTTCCTGAAATACGGCATGCGGGCGAAGGAGCGCAAGGAGATCACGGTAGACCCGGCAGAGTTTGGTACTTATGTCCACGCGGTGCTGGAGCAAACCGCCAAGCAGGTGATGGAACTGGGCGGCTTTGCCAAGGTTTCTCTGGAGCAGACCCTGGCGCTTGCCATGGATTACTCAGAAGCCTATGCCCAGGAGCGCTTCGGACAGCTGGATTCCGGGCGCAGCGCCTATCTTTTCCGGAGAAACCGCCGGGAATTGGAAATGGTAACGGCAGAGCTGTGGCAGGAATTGAAAGATTCGAAATTCCTCCCGGTAGAATTTGAGCTGAATTTTGGCGGAGAGGGCGGACTGGATGCCATCGATGTAGGCACAGCCCGGATGGGCGCTAAGCTCCGGGGCTTTGTGGACAGAGTGGATGTCTGGCAGGAGCAGGGCAGGAATTTCTTCCGGGTGGTGGACTATAAGACCGGACGGAAGGATTTTGACTATTGCGATATCCTGTGCGGTGTAGGCCTGCAGATGCTGCTGTACCTGTTTGCTTTGGAGCAAACAGGGGAAGAAGTGGTCGGTACCGGCGCGGTTGGCGCAGGTGTGCAGTATTTTCCTGCCAGAGCGCCTTTGATCTCTGTGGATAACGCTTTGTCCCATGAGGAGGCGGAGCAGCTTCGGTTGAAGGAATGGAAGCGCAAAGGACTTCTCCTGCAGGAGGAGGAAGTGCTCCAGGCTATGGAGCCTGCAGAGCAGCCTGTCCGGCTTTGCTGTACCCGGAAAAAAGACGGCAGCCTGTCGGGAGATCTGGCAGACCGCCGGCAGCTGAAGCTTCTGCAAAAGTATGTGTTTTCCCTGCTTCACCAGATGGTGGATGAGATCGCCTCCGGCAACGTAGAACCTAACCCCTATACCCGGGGAATGGCACACGATGCCTGTACTTACTGTCCCTACGGTTCGGTGTGCCATAAGCAAACCGTCCAGGGGCGCCGCAATTATGAAAGAGTGACTTCCCAGCGGTTCTGGGAGCAGATCGAGAAGGAGGTGGGCAGCCATGGGTGAGAAACCCACACCCCAACAGAAAATGGCGGTGGAAGACCGGGGCGGAAAGCTGCTGGTATCCGCGGCTGCCGGCTCCGGCAAGACCAAGGTGTTGGTCGACCGGCTTTTGGGCTATTTAACTGACCCGGTGCAGCCTGCCAATCTGGATGATTTTCTGATCATTACCTATACCAAGGCGGCGGCGGCGGAGCTGCGGGGAAAGATCGCTGCTAAGCTGACAGAGCGGATCGCCCAGGATCCGGAAAACCGGCACTTGCAGCGGCAGCTGCAAAGGCTGTATTTGACCCAGATATCCACAGTCCACGGCTTTTGCGGAGAAATCCTCCGGGAATATGCTTACTTAGTGGATCTTTCCGGAGATTTCCGGGTGGCGGACGAAAATGAATGTAGTCAGCTTCGCGATCTGGTGATGGAGCGGCTGCTGGAGGAAGCCTATGAAAACGCCGAGGCGAACGAAGATTTCCGCGCCTTTGTGGATACCCAGGGTCTGGGCAGGGATGACCGGCAGGTTCCTCAGGTTCTGCTGAAGGTGTATGACAGCGCCCGGTGTCACCTGGACCCGGACGCCTGGCTGGAAAACTGTATCCAAAGCGCCCAAACCCAGGCGCTTTCCGACGCGGCCCAGACCCCTTGGGGGCAGTATCTCATGGGGGATCTGAAGCAGTATCTGGCTTTGCAGATCGGGGCGGTGGAAGCCTGCGCCCGAAAAGCGGAGCAGGCAGTGGAAATGCAGAAGCCCGCGGCGCTTTTGCGGGATACCGTCACCCAGCTGCGGCATTTGGAAGCCAGCGAGACTTGGGATCAGGTACTCCAGAGGAAGGGTATCGATTACGGTTCTTTGCGCTTTTCCAAGAAGATCACAGATCCTTTCCTGGCAGAGCAGATCAAGGCGGTCCGCGCCGGCTGTAAAAAGGGCTTGGAGCAGAAGCTTCGCAGCTTCAGCGATGCAAGCGCGGTGCTTTTAGAGGATATGGAGGCAATATCCGGGGCGGTGCGGGGCATGGTCTGGCTGGTGCGAAAGTTCGGCAAGGAATATGACCGGGCGAAGCGCAGCCGCCGGGTGCTGGATTTTGGAGATCTGGAGCATAAGACGCTGGATCTGATTCTGGGCAGCAGCCGCAGCGGCCCTACCGCCGCCGCCGGAGAGATCGGGGCGCGGTTTCGGGAGATCATGGTGGACGAATACCAGGATTCCAACGCGGTGCAGGATACGATCTTTGCGGCATTGACCCAAAAACGGCAAAACTGCTTTATGGTGGGCGATGTCAAGCAGTCTATCTATCAGTTCCGTTTGGCAGACCCGGAAATTTTTCTGGAAAAATATAAAACCTTTGTACCGGCAGAGCAGGCGCGGCCCGGGCAGGGACGGAAGATCATGCTGTCCCGGAACTTCCGCTCCGGCGGCAGTGTTTTGGCAGGTGTCAACGATATTTTCCGCCTGTGTATGACGCCCCAGGTGGGGGGACTTGCTTACGGCGAGGAAGAAATGCTCCGGGAGGGCATCCCTCACGAACCTCTGGGCGAGCCGGAGGTGGAGCTTTGGGCGGTATCTGTAGAAGAGGAGCAGTATCCGGAGGAAGCGGCTTTTGTAGCCCATCGGATACGGCAGCTTTTGGACGGGACCCACTATGTCCGTGGTAAGGACGGGCTGCGGCCCATCGCAGCGGAGGATATTGCCATTTTGCTCCGGTCTCCCGGCTCTACAGGCAGTTATTTCCGCTCTGCGCTGGCAGCCGTGGGGATTCCCTGCGTCTCCGGCGGCGGAGAAGATCTGCTCCAGACCCAGGAGATATCCGTTCTGCGGGCAATTTTGCAGACGGTCAGCAATCCCCGGCAGGATATCCCGCTGATCGCGGCGCTGAGCAGTCCGGTGTTTGGATTTACTGCGGATGATCTGGCGGCGTTTCGCGGCAAAAACCGCCGGGTCAGTGTGTATGATGCCCTCTTGCTGGACGATTCGCCCAAATCCGTCAGCTTTTTGAAGACCTTGGAGCAGCTGCGCCGGCAGGCAAGGCTGCAGCCGCTGACGGGATTTATCGATACGGTTTTGGAGCAGACCCGGCTGGATAGCCTCTATGCGGCGATCCCTCCCGGGGAGATCCGCACAGCCAATTTGCAGGCGTTTTATCATTTGGCCATGGCTTTTGAAGCCAATGGGCCCCGGGACCTGGAGCAATTCCTGGAGCATCTGGATGCCTTGGAAGACAAGGGCTTGGCGACGGCCGGCACGGAAGCCGCTGCCGGCGCCGTGACCATGATGAGCATCCACAGGTCCAAGGGTCTGGAATTTCCGGTGGTCTTTGTCTGTGGACTTTCCAAGGGGTTCAATAAAGAAAGCGCCCGGGGACAGGTGCTCTGCGACCAACACCTGGGGGTGGGCCTGGGGGCGGTAGAGCCCCGGGAACGGCTGCGTTATCCTACCATTGCCAAGCGGGCGGTGAGCGCCAAAATTTTGGCAGACGGACTTTCGGAAGAAATGCGTGTTCTGTATGTGGCGCTGACCCGGGCCAGAGACCGTCTGATCATGACCTATGCCTCTGCCAGCCTGGAAAAAGACCTGACAGAGCTGGTAGCCAGAATGGATATGGCGGATCAGCAGCTTCTGACACTGGATGCCGCTTGCCCCGGCGATTGGGTGCTGATGGCGGCGCTGCGCCGGACGGAGGCGGGAGAGCTGTTCCGATTGGGCGGCTATCCCACAAACACAGCGCCGGGAGAACCTGCCTGGCTGATCCGGGTGACGGAAGCGCCCAAAGAGCAGACACAGGTGGGGCTGCCGGTCCGGGAAGAAGCGGCACAGCTGCCCCGGGAAGCGCTGGACCAGATCCGGCAGGGACTTTCCTTTGCGTATCCCCATGCCGGGGCGACCCAAGCGCCCTCCAAGCAGACAGCCACCCAGCGAAAGGGCAGATACAAAGACGAAGAGGCTGCCGAACATGCCCAGCCGAAACGGGAAGCAGCCAGGCTGTGGCGCAAGCCCGCCTTTGTAGAACCGGATAGGGGCGCTGCGGCCCAGGGAACGGCAGTTCACGCAGCGATGCAATATATCCGCTATGAAAACTGTGCCCAGGAAGCCGGGGTAAAGCAGGAGCTGGACCGTCTGGTGCGGGAGCAGCTTTTGACCCGGGAACAGGCGGCTATGGTAAACTGCAGGCAGATCGCAGCCTTTTTCCAAACGGATTTAGGCCGCAAATTGCAAAGAGGCGGTGAAGTGCTCCGGGAATTTAAGTTCTCGGTTTTGGATGACGGCACCAACTACGATGAGGCTCTGGTGGCGGAAAAGATATTGCTCCAAGGCGTGGTAGACTGCGCACTGGTGGAGCCGGATGGGATCACCGTGGTGGATTTCAAGACGGACGGCGTGACAGAAGCAACCTTGGAAACCGCGGTGCAGCGATACCGCCCACAGGTTCAGGCCTATGCCGATGCCATGTCCCGGATCTTCCAAAAACCTGTGAAGCAGGCGCTGCTGTATTTCTTCCGGCTGAACACCTTTGCCGAGGTAAAACCGACAGCTAAGCCTGCCTGTGACAAGTGAGGTTGCTGCCAATTCCCGTTTGTCGGGCGGGCGGTGCCCGCCAATGGATAATGGAAAATGTATAATGGATAATGAAGGAGTCGCCTTCGGCGACATATGTGAAATCATTTTCAAAGAAAATACCACAATTGTCAATTATCAATTATCCATTATTCATTCGTGCGTCAGCACGATAAATGGCAATTTGTTGGGCGGCATAATTTTAGGGCGTGTTGCAGTATTTTGCAACACGCCCCCTTTTGCTTAGCGCTGGTTCTGGCTGTTCTGGTTCTGGCTGTTCTGGTTCTGGCTGCGGTTCTGGTTGTTGTTCTGGTTCTGGCTGTTATTCTGGTTCTGGTTGTTGTTCTGATTCTGATTCTTGTTGTTCATGGTACTACCTCCAACTTTCTTTTTCGCGGTAAGCCGCGCCCTTAGCTTTCCCCGGAATTTAGGATTTATCCTTATCCCGGAAAAGCAAACTCACGATCAGTCCGCTTAAGATGGCGGCGGTGATCCCTCCGGCAGCGGCCTTAAGCCCTCCGGTCAAAATCCCAATAAAACCGTCCTGATCCACGGCTTCCTTGACACCTTTGGCCAAGTTGTAGCCAAATCCGGTAAGAGGCACGGTAGCGCCAGCGCCGGCAAAGTCCACCAATTTTTCATAAAGGCCGGTGGCGCCCAGTGCAACGCCAATGACCACATAGCTCACGAGAATTCTGGCAGGGGTCAGTTTTGTCTTGTCGATGAGGATCTGCCCGATCACGCACAGCAGGCCGCCTACCAGAAATGCTTTTAAAAATTCCATATTAATCCTCCCTTCCCCGGATGGATACGGCATGGCAAATGCCGGGAATGGGCAGCCCTTGCTGGGTAGAGGTGGGAGAAAGGAGCGCGCCGGTGCCGCAGAAAAGGATCCGCTTCAGCTTGCCACGATGGAGCTTGTCCAAAAGATACCCGCACAAAGTGATGGCGCTGCAGCCGCAGCCGGAGCCACCGGCATGGACATCCTGCTTTTCCAGATCAAAAATCATCGTGCCGCAGTCAATCAGCTTGCCTCCCAGGGAAAGACCGTCCCGCCGAGCCAGCTCCAGCAGCATTTCCTTGCCCAGCTGGCCCAGATCGCCGGTGACAATGTGGTCAAAGGCATCCACACCGGTGGATAGATCCTCAAAGTGCGTCCGAATGGTGGCATAGGCAGCCGGTGCCATGGCGGCGCCCATATTGTTGGCATCGGGGATACCCAGATCTGTAACGGTGCCCACGGTGCAGCTTTCGATCCGGGGTCCTTTCCCCCCGGCGCAGACTAAGGCAGCGCCGGAGCCGGTGACAGTCCATTGTGCCGTAGGGGGGCGCTGACCGCCGTAATCCAAAGGAAAACGGTACTGCCGCTCTGACGCGGCGAAATGGGAGGATGTCATGGCGACCACCCGGTCAGAAAAGCCGCCGCCCACAGCCATTGCGCTGAGCAGCAGGCTTTCTGCCATGGTAGAGCAAGCGCCGTAAAGTCCCAGATGGGGAATCCCTGTATTTCTTAGGGTGAAGGAGGAGCCAATACACTGATTCAGAAGGTCTCCGGAAAAAACCAGTCCCACTTGGTCTTTTCTGAGTCCCGCTTTTTGCAACAGGGTCTCAAGAGCCGTTGTTTGCATCTGTTTTTCTGCTTGCTCCCAGGTTTTTTGACCAAAATAGGTATCCTGGGAGGTCACATCAAAGCAGTACGCCAAAGGTCCTTCGGATTCTTTTTTGCCAGCCACACTTGCCCAGGCGGTGATGACAGGCAGCTGGGGCAGAATAAAGCTTTGCTTGCCGCGTTTATGCATAATGCACCTTCCTTGCCGATTTTTCTCTTATTATGCGCCGCGGCGAAAAAAACATGCGAAAAAGGGCCCGATAAATTGCCATTTATAGGGCAGGCTGCGCCTGCTAATGGATAATGGAAAATGGATAATGGACAATGAAGGAGTCGCCTTCGGCGACATATTTCAAATCATTTCCGAAGGAAATACCACAATTATCCATTATCAATTATCAAT
>JAFQCV010000078.1 GCA_017416325.1 Oscillospiraceae bacterium | reverse complement strand
GCCTGCGCACGGACAAACCTGTTCATAACAGAAGGGGTTCCCCGCTGCACAAAATTGCCACTCATAACTGCAATCACATGATCGCATCCGCTTTCACGAGTTTTTTGCACATGATAACAATGTCCGTTATGTAAATGCGGTCAGGGCGGCGGGAGCAAGCCCCCGCCCTACGTTTATGCCGCGGCGTCTAACATATTTTCGATAAAGATGCCATATCCGGTGGTGGGGTCGTTGACAAGCACATGGGTCACGGCGCCGATGAGTTTGCCGTCCTGGAGGATGGGGCTGCCGGACATACCCTGGACGATGCCGCCGGTGGCTTCCAGCAGCGCCGGGTCGGTGACTTTCAGCAGCAGGTTTCTGCCGTTTAAACGGGACTTTGGATAAATTTTCAGAATTTCCACAGAATATTCCCGAACACCGTTTTGATCTACTGTGGAGCGGATCACAGCCTTGCCGGTGTGGATCTGGTCAGGATCTGCCACCGGCAGCGGTTCGCCGGGAAAAGGTTTTTCCGTTGTGCCAAACACGCCCCGGGCGGTATTGGCGGTGAGAATACCCAGTGGATCCTGAGATTCGATGCCTCCCATCAGCTGTCCCGGCTGCCCGGCGCTGCCTTTTTTTACTGTGAGGATCCGGGCAGCGTAGGCGTTTCCGGAGGTCAGGGGTAAGAGGTTTCCGTTACAGTCATTGACCCCGTGACCTAATGTGCCGAATTTACCCGTATCCGGGTCATACCAGGAAACCGTACCCACACCGGTGATGCCCCGGCGCAGGTATACGCCCAGCCGCAGGCCCTGTTGGGTGTTGGTGGGAGTCAGCTGTAGAGAATGGTTTTTTCCATCCCGCTCCACCAAAACCTGCAAGGGTTTCCCCGGCGCTAAGGCGTTGCGGATATCCAGAACATCGTCTACCTTTTTGCCGTTTATTTGCAGGATACGGTCGCCTACCGCAAGACCGGCTTTTTGCAGTTTTTCCGCCTGGGATTGGTCAAAGCCCGCTACGGTCACAGAGCCGTCCTGCAGCTCCAGACCAACCAGCTGTCCGCCGGGGATCAAGGTCTCGGCGGCGGCTGCGCCCATGGGGAAGATCGCTATCAGCAGCATCGCAAGCAAGATGCCGATTGTTAATTTTTTCATTTCTTCTGCCCTCCTTTTGTCTGCCTTCTTAATATGCCGTGATCTTTGAAACCGTAACCGCAGAAAAAGTCGAAAAATCAGGGCACTACTGGAAGACAAGGCAATTTCTGAATCACCCTTGCGTCTTTTTTATTTTTAAGGTATGATAGGCGCAAAAGGAGGGATCTTATGAAAATTTCTGTAAATTTTGGATCTGTTTGTGCGCTTCTGGAGGCTTTGACCCAAGGCATACCCCACAAGATCGCCAATCTTGCCAATGCATCGGCACTGCTGTGGCAGGAGCTTCCGGAGATCAACTGGGCGGGTTTTTACATCCTGGAGGGGGAAAGGCTGATACTCGGGCCGTTCCAGGGAAAGCCTGCCTGTATTGAGATCCCTGTGGGCAAGGGCGTTTGCGGCACGGCAGTACAGCAGGACGCCACCCAGCTGGTGGAAGATGTCCATGCCTTCCCCGGGCATATCGCCTGTGACAGCGCTTCCCGGTCGGAGATCGTGATCCCTATTCGGTGCGGGGGTAAGGTTTGGGGCATATTGGACATTGACAGTCCTCATTTGGCCCGGTTTACCCGGGAGGATCAGGTGGGGCTGGAAAAGTTTGTGGCTGTTTTAGAAGCTGCCTTGTTTGGTCAGTAATGCCAATTTCCGTTTATCGGTGAAATTGTAGGGGGCGGCGCCCACGACGCCCCGCAAACAAATTACCCACATTTTGTTTGGTTTTCAAAGGGAGATTAACGATTATCACCTTACGGCGATGTGCTTTTGTTTCTCAAAAGCACCGGGGCGTCGTGGGCGCCGCCCCCTACAGTTAATAACCAACTGCCCGATAAATGGCAATTTATGAGGGAATATTGGCGTGTTGGAAAGGTTTAGGCTATTTACCTATTGACAAAGTAGGTAAGTGGTGCTATTATTACCCACAGAAATACTAGGTAAATGAGGTATCCCATATGCAGGTTTACGCAGACAACGCCGCGACCACCAAAATCAGCGCAGCGGCTTTGGGGGCAATGATGCCCTGTTACGAGAAGTTTTACGGCAACCCCTCTTCTTTGCATACCATTGGTCAAGAGGCCAAGGAGGTGCTGGAGGATGCCCGGGAGCGGATGGCAAAGCTCATTGGCTGCGAGCCCCGGGAAATTTATTTCACCTCCGGCGGCAGTGAGGCAGACAACCAGGCCATCATTTCCGCTGCCCGGTTAGGGGCAAAAAAAGGGAAGAAGCACATCGTTTCCACCGCCTTTGAGCATCATGCGGTGCTGCACACCCTGAACCGGCTGGAAAAGGAAGGCTTTGAGGTTACCCTGTTGGATGTAAAGGAAAACCACAACATTACCGCCCGGCAGGTGAAAGACGCCATCCGGGAGGATACCTGTCTGGTGACCGTGATGTACGCCAACAACGAGATCGGCTCTATTTTGCCCATTTCGGAAATCGGCGCAATTTGCAAAGAAGCCGGCGTTCCTTTCCACACCGACGCGGTGCAGGCGGTGGGCCATCTGGCAATCGATGTGAAGGCACAGAATATCGATATGCTGAGCCTGTCCGCCCACAAGTTCCACGGCCCCAAGGGTGTGGGCGCGCTGTACTGCCGCAGAGGGCTGATGCTGACCAACGTGATCGACGGCGGCGCCCAGGAACGGGGCAAGCGGGCCGGTACGGAGAATCTTCCCGGCATCTGCGGCATGGTGGCGGCTTTGGAAGAAGCCTGCGCCCACTTAGAAGAGAATACCGCCAAGGTCACCGCTATGCGGGACAGGCTGATCAATGGTCTTTCTCAGATCCCTCACTGCGACCTCAACGGAGACCGGGTGAACCGTTTGCCGGGCAATGTCAGCTTCTGCTTCGAGGGTATTGAGGGCGAGGCGCTGCTGCTGTATCTGGACATGGAAGGCGTTTGCGCTTCCTCCGGCTCTGCCTGCACCTCCGGCTCCTTAGACCCCAGCCATGTCCTGCTTGCCATTGGCAGAGTTCACGATGTGGCTCACGGCAGCTTGCGGCTGAGCCTGTGTGAATACAACACGGAAGAAGAGATCGATCACATTTTGACTGTTGTTCCCCAGGTGGTGGAGCGGCTGCGGAGCATGAGCCCCGTATGGAGAGATCTGCAAAGCGGGAAGAGAAAATACATTCTCTAACAACAGTTTTTGCAAAAGCAGAAATTCTATTTTGTAACGGTTGCTTCGCAACCTACACCTCATCAGTCATTTGCTCGTTCCTCGCAAATGCCAGCTGCGTTCTGCGGAACGCCCGGTCGGCGGCTCTGACAGTCCACCGGACTGTCATTCACTACCGCCGACTGCGCTTCGCTTACCTCAAGTAACCGTTGATTAAATCGTCTGCGGTTATTGGCGGATCTTTTGCCCCAACTTTTCAGTTCATAAAACTCGAAATACACAAAGTATTCCTTCGTTTTCTGAACTTTAATTTGTGTCAAAATCCCTCGCCACAAACTCTTGCCGATTTAATCAGCGGTTACTCAAGGGGAAGCCTTTGCAACAATGACATTCGAAATGAAAGGAAAAATATTATGGCACTTTACAGTGAAAAGGTCATGGACCATTTTAAGAATCCCCGGAATGTGGGCGTCATTGACAACGCCGACGGCGTGGGCGAGGTTGGCAACGCCAAGTGCGGCGACATCATGAAGATCTATCTGAAGATCGAAAACAACATCATTGAAGATGTAAAGTTTGAGACCTTTGGCTGCGGCAGCGCTATCGCGTCTTCCTCTATGGCTACGGAGATGATTAAGGGCAAGTCCATTTTCGACGCCATGGAGCTGACCAACAAGGCGGTGGCGGAAGCTTTGGACGGACTGCCGGCACAGAAGCTGCACTGCTCCGTTCTGGCGGAGGAAGCCATCAAGAAGGCACTGAAGGATTATTTTGACAAGAACAATATCCCTTACGATACCAAGCAATTCCCCGACTGCGAGAATTGCCACCACTGCCACTAAGCCTATGATCGTATCTACCAAAGGCCGCTATGCTTTGCGGGTCATGGTCTGTCTTGCCCAGCGGGGGCAGGAGGAGTATGTACCCCTGAAAGAGATCGCGGAATCGGAGAATATGTCCCAAAAATATTTGGAGAGCATCATGACGGTGCTGAGCAAGGCGGGGTTTGTAGATGCCGTTCACGGCAAGGGCGGCGGCTATCGCTTAAACCGCAGCCCGGAGGGCTACACCATTGGCTCGATTCTGAAGCTGACGGAGGGTTCTCTGGCAGCGGTTTCCTGCACCAGCCAAGGCCCGGCTGCCTGCTCCCGGACAGAGTGCTGCCACACCAAGCCCATGTGGGACAGGCTGGACAAGATGATCGATGAATTTTTTGAGGGGATCACCGTGGCAGATCTGCTGGCGGGCAGTGCCCGCTAAGAATACGAATACCATGAAAAAATCGGCACAATCGTGCCGATTTTTCTGTTTCGGACACCCCGGAGGGGTGTCCCTACGATCTAAAACGGGAAGTTTTCCTCTTAGTGAGACAATCTTATTTTCTTAAAGCCTTTCTTCGTTCACGGCGTTCCAGCTTGGTTTTGAACAGCCGCTCCAAGCCGGGGACCATCAGCAGGCAGACCAATGCCGCGGTGAAGCCGCCGTTATACAGGCACATATCTCCGTGAAGCAGCGGAATGGTCGTGACCATAAAAAAGTGCAGGATGGCGGCTGCCATGCCGTAACGCCAGCCGTAATGATCGCTGATGGGGCTCAAGCCATTGGCGTAACAGATACCAACGATAATATTCTGCACATTGAGGGCCTGGGCAAAAGGAACACCCACAAGCCCGGAGATCAGCCGCGTTCCGTAGGAAGCCAGCACATAACCCAGGATGATAGACCAAGTGTTGGCTGGGTGGGAACCGGAATTGCAGGTGGCCAGCATACAGAAAACAACACCGAAGGTGACCCCGTTAAAGGGCGCGCCGATGATATTATAATATGCCAAAATGAACAGGCCGAACAGGCCCACATTCATCAGCATGACGGCGTTGCCGTAGGTGGCGGAGAAATTTCGCACAAACTTCGGCTCAGACAGCAGCTTCCAATAATCTTTTGGTCTGCAGCCCATTAGAAAGGCAAACAAAATACAGGCGCAGAACAGGCAAATACAGAAAATATTGACAATGGTGGAGGATGCTACCGTGATATCGGCTACAGCCAGAGGGACCGGTACGCCCACGGCTTTGTAAAGCGTGCCCTGCAGCAGCAGCGCGGTCATTCCCACCGGCAGCGCGGCGGAGTAAATATCAAAGCCTTTGTGGACCTTGGGAGAATTATCCAGACCGGCAGGGAGGAACAGACCGCATACGATGCCGATGCCTGCGGCCAGCAAAAAACCGCCCAAGTGGAAGCCAACCACCTCAGGATTGGGGTAACGAACCAAGAATTCGGAAAAGAACGGCGCCAGACCGGTGGTAAAGAGCATGGCATTGGTATAGCTGCCGATTTTTTCTTTTTTAAGGATGCAGTAAAGCACCACACCCAAGACACCAAACCACATATTCAAAATGTGGATGCCCCAGGAACCGAAGCCGATCGTCAGGACCGTAACCAAGGTGGCGGTGCTGTTGTCCTTATCTCCCGGCAGGCAGTACAGCCCGGTGCAGCACAGGCCAACCAAGCCCATGTTCAGAAAAGTGGCGGAAAAGCCGCCTACGGCAAAGAAGTTGGTATAAGCTTTGGTGGGCTGGCGTAGGATCTGCGCCAATCCCGGCAGCATTTGCGCCCGGTCCGGCATGCAAACAGCGGCGATCAGAAAGCTGCAGCTAAAAAACAAAAAGAACAGCTTTAAAAAAGAACGTTCAGAAAGCTGATGCAGCCGTTTCATACCAAAACCTCCGATCCGATCATGATACATAAATTAAAACATATTTTGATAGAAAAGTCTATAGCGAAAACAGGGGCTGTAAAAAACGCATATTTATTCCGTTTGCTTCATAAAACTGGCATGCGGCGGGAGTAAACCCCCGCCCTACAGCATCTTGGGAGATGTGTTCGTAGGGCGGGGGCTTGCTCCCACCGATATTGTGAATATATATCTAAGTTGTTTTACAGCCCTTACGAATGGAATAGCTTACTTCTTTACGATAGCCTTCAGCTTACAGGTGGCGATACAGGCGCCGCACTTGACGCACTTCTGCGCGTCGATCTGATAGGAAGGCAGCTTCTTGCCGGGCGCGATGTAATCGGTCTTTTCGATGGCGCCGGCGGGGCAGGCCTTAGCGCAGCGGCCGCAGCCGACACAGTTGTCCTGCTCGATGACGTAGCTCATCAGGTTCTTGCAAACCTTGGCGGGGCAGGTCTTGTCTACCACGTGGGCAATGTACTCATCCCGGAAGTGCTTCATAGTAGAAACCACAGGGTTGGAAGCGGTCTGGCCCAAAGCGCACAGAGAACCGGTCTTGATCAGGTTGCTGATCTCTTCCAGCTTATCCAGGTCTTCCAGAGTGCCCTTGCCCTCGGTGATCTTGGTGAGGATCTCCAGCATACGGCGGGTGCCGATACGGCAGGGCGTACACTTACCGCAGGATTCGTCACAGATAAACTCCATGTAGAACTTGGCGACGTCCACCATACAGTTGTCTTCGTCCATGACGATAGCGCCGCCGGAGCCCATCATAGAACCCTTAGCCACCAGGTTGTCAAAATCGATAGGCTCATCCAGGTTTTCTGCTGTCAGACAGCCGCCGGAGGGGCCGCCGGTCTGGATCGCCTTAAACTTCTTGCCGTCGGGAATACCGCCGCCGATGTCGTAGATCAGCTCCCGGAGGGTAGTACCCATGGGGATCTCCACCAGACCAACATTGTTGACCTTGCCGCCCAGAGCGAAGACCTTAGTGCCCTTGGAGGTTTCCGTACCGCAGGAGGCAAACTCCGCGGCGCCTTCCCGGAGAATGTAGGGAACACAAGCCAGGGTCTCCACGTTGTTGACGATGGTGGGTTCTGCCCACAGACCCTTGACCGCAGGGAAGGGAGGACGGGGACGGGGCATGCCGCGCTTGCCTTCAATGGAGTTGAGCAGAGCGGTCTCCTCACCGCAGACGAATGCGCCTGCGCCCAGACGAATATGCGCCTGGAAGCTGAAGCCCGTACCCAGAATGTTTTCACCCAGAACGCCGATCTCATTCATCTGCTTAATGGCGTTGCGCAGACGGTTGACCGCGATGGGGTACTCCGCGCGGACATAGAAATAACCTTCGGTAGCGCCGATGGCGTAACCGGCGATCATCATACCTTCGATAACGGCATAGGGGTTGCCTTCCAGAATGGAGCGGTCCATAAACGCGCCGGGGTCGCCCTCGTCACCGTTACAGACCACATACTTCTGGTCGCTCTGGGAGCCGTAGGCAAACATCCACTTTCTGCCGGTGGGGAAGCCGCCGCCGCCGCGACCCCGGAGACCGGAAGCCAGCACCTCATCGATCACTGCCTTGCGGTCCATGGTCAGAGCCCGCTTCAGGCCCTGGAACGCGCCGTAGCCCATGGCTTCCTCAATATTTTCGGGGTTGATCACACCGCCGCCATGGAGCGCCACACGCTTTTGCTTTTTATAGAAATTGATATCGTCCTGCTTGGCGACCTTCTCGCCGGTGTTGGGCTCGATATACAGAAGGCGCTCAATGATCTCGCCGCCCTTGATATCCTTTTCGAAGATCTCTTCCACATCCTCCACCTTGACCAGACGGTACAGGGTGTCTTCAGGCAGGATCTTTACGAAAGGACCCTGGGAACAGAAGCCGAAACAGCCAACGGTGTTGACAGTAACCTTGTCTTCCATGTGGTTCTCGGCGATCAGGGCATCGAACTTGCCCTTGATATCCATAGAATTGGAGGACAGGCAGCCGGTACCGCCGCACAGCAAAATAGCGCGCTTGCCGTTGGAGCCGTCCAGCTTTGCCTTCAGCGCGTCGGTGCAGGAACAGATTTTAGAATCCAGCTCAGCAAAATTCTTCATTTAGTTAGCCTCCTTTGCCCGGTACTCTTCCACAACGCCGGCAACGGCGTCCACAGACATCTTGGGATAGACCTTGCCGTTGATGGTGACCGCGGGAGCAATGCCGCAGGCGCCGATGCAGCGCAGGGCGTCGATGGTGAACATGCCGTCCGCGGTGGTCTCGCCGGGCTTGATGCCCAGGATCTCAGAGAATTTGTCGATGATCTGCTGCGCGCCCTTGACATAGCAGGCAGTACCCAGGCAGCAGCCGATGATGTACTTACCCTTCGGCTCCAAAGAGAAGAAGGAATAGAAAGTGACCACGCCATAGATCTCGGCTACGGGGATGCCGGTTTTTTCGGAAACCAGCTGCTGCACATCCAGGGGGATGTACCCGTATTCGTTCTGAATGTCGCTGAGGATCATCATCAGCGGTGTCTTTTCGTTTACGTATCTTTCGCAGATCTGGGTGATCTTCTTGACACCGGCTTCACTGATATGAGCCATAGTTTACCTCCTGTTGATTCACAATTACAAAATTCGCCCAATGGGAATCGTCCGTTTGCGGATACCGGCGCATACCAACGCCAGTTTAATTTTGTTTACGATAAGATAATACCACTTACCGCGACTAAAAGCAATAAGATATCTGCAATTTCTGCAAAATGTTTTTTCTGTAGAAAAATGTGAAATCCTATTGCTTTTTTGCCTTACAGACCGTATAATATGGAATTGGTATAAGAGTTTATTTTGGCGGTTTATGCCATCTTGCGGTGGCGTTGCCGTGTCCATGTATCTTAGGAGGAAACTATGCTGAATGTAACGATCGACGGCATCAAAGTGCAGGCCAAGGAAGGCAGCACCATTTTAGAGGCTGCCCAGAGCGCAGGGATCGAGATCCCTACCCTTTGCTACCTGAAGGACCTGACCCCCGAGGCATCCTGCCGGATCTGCCTGGTGGAGATCGAGGGTATCCCCAAGCTGTTTACCGCCTGCTCCACCCCCGTGGCAGAGGGCAATGTGATCTACACCAAGAGCGAAAAGGTCATCGCCGCCAGAAGATCTGTGCTGGATCTGATGCTGTCTACCCACAACGCGGACTGCTTCAGCTGCGCCAAGAACGGGGATTGCCAGCTGCAGAACCTGTGCTATGAGTACGGTGTGGAAAAGACCAGCTTTGCCGGTGTGAAAAATGACTATCCCATCGACGACTCCAACGAGTTCTTTACTTACAATCCTCAGCAGTGCATCCTCTGCCAGCGCTGCGTACAAACCTGTCAGAAGCTCCACGGCGAGGCTGCCATCGGCATCGCAAACCGTGGTTTCAAGGCTAAAATTTCCACCCCCTTCGATCAGCTGATCCGTGGCACCAACTGCGTATCCTGCGGCAACTGTGTCAGCGTGTGCCCGGTAGGCGCTCTGCTGCCCAAGTCCAAGGTGCGTTACCGCGCTTTTGAGACCAAGAAGGTCCCCACCACCTGCACCTACTGCGGCGTTGGCTGTCAGCTGGAGCTGCTGGTGAAGGACAATACCGTTGTGGGCGCGCAGCCTTTGTACGGCAAGGCCAATAAGGGTCTGCTCTGTGTCAAGGGTAAGTTCGGTTACAACTTCATCAACCACAAGGACCGCCTGACCACCCCCTTGATCCGCAAGGACGGTGAGCTGCAGGAGGCTACCTGGGAAGAAGCCATCACCTATGTGGCAAGCAAGATCAATGCCATCAAGGCAGAATCCGGCCCGGATGCCCTGGCAGGTCTTTCCAGCGCCCGCTGCTCCAACGAGGATAACTATGTCTTCCAGAAGATGATGCGCGCCGCCATCGGCACCAACAACGTCGACCACTGCGCGCGTCTGTGCCATGCCTCCACCGTTGCCGGTCTGGCTACCACCCTGGGCTCCGGCGCCATGACCAACTCCATTGCCGAAGCCGCCGACCAGGATGTGGTCTTCGTCACCGGCTCCAACACCACCGAGACCCACCCGGTTATCGGATCTCTGATCCGCCAGGCAAAGCGGAAGGGCGCGAAGATCATTGTCGCCGAACCCCGGCGTATCCCTCTGTGCCGCGAGGCGGATGTATTCCTGCAGATCAAGCCCGGCACCAATGTGGCGCTGTTTAACGGCATGATGAATGTCATCATTTCCGAGGGGCTGCAGGATCAGAAGTACATTGACGAGCGCACCGAAGGCTATGAAGAGCTGAAAGAAGTGGTCAAGGACTACACCCCCGAGGTGGTGGCTGAGATTTGCGGCATCGATGCCGAGGAACTGAAAAAGGCTGCCCGTATGTATGCCAAGGCAGATAAAGCCGGCATCTACTACGCCATGGGCGTTACCCAGCACTCCACCGGTACGGAGGGCGTTATGGGCACTTCCAACCTGGCGCTGCTGTGCGGCAAGATCGGCAAGTACGGCTGCGGCGTGAATCCTCTGCGCGGTCAGAACAATGTGCAGGGCGCCTGCGATATGGGCTGCCTGCCCGGCGATATGCCCGGTTACCAGAAGATCTTCAAGGATGAAGTCCGTGAAAAGTTTGAGAAGGCCTGGGGCGTCAGCCTGTCCGGCAAGCCCGGCCTGACCGTCACCGAGATCATGAACGCGGTGGAAGAGGGCAAGATCCGGGGCCTGTATATCATGGGTGAGAATCCCATGATGTCCGATCCCGATTTGAACCATGTGGAGAAGGCCCTGAAGGCTTGCGAGCTGCTGGTTGTCCAGGATATCTTCCTGACCGAGACCGCCCAGCTGGCTGACGTGGTTCTGCCCGGCTGCACCTTTGCAGAAAAGGACGGCACCTTCACCAATACGGAGCGCCGTGTGCAGCGGATCCGCAAGGCCATCGAGCCTATCGGTCAGAGCCATGCGGACTTTGAGATCCTTTCCGATGTGATGGCTGCTTTGGGTTACGGCAACAGCTTCCGTACCGCCGAGGAAGTCTTCGCCGAAATCGCTTCCGTTACCCCCTCTTACGCCGGCATGAGCTACGCGCGTCTGGAGAAGGAAGGCCTGCAGTGGCCCTGTCCCACCGCGGACCATCCCGGCACACCCGTGCTGCATGTGGGTAAGTTCAGCCGCGGCGAGCGCGCCCTGTTCAAGCCCGCGCCCTACCGTCCCTCCGCGGAAACCCCCGACAGTGAATATCCCATGATCTTCACCACCGGCCGTATTTTGTATCACTATCATACCAGCACCATGACCGGCCGTGTGGAAGGTCTGAAGAACATCGCCGGCCACTCCTATGTGGAAGTGAATCCTGCCGATGCCGCCAAGCTGGGCATCGCGCCCGGCGATGCTGTGAAGGTGACCTCCCGCCGGGGCGAGGTAGTTGTGGAAGCAAGAGTTACGGACATTGTACCGGAAGGCGTGCTGTTCATGCCCTTCCACTTTGCCGACGGCCCTGCTAACAAGCTGACCAACACCGTTGTCGATCCCACCGCAAAGATCCCCGAGCTGAAGGTCTGCGCTGCCCGGATCGAAAAGGCATAACCGTGTATACTGTAAATGAGAATCCCGGAGCGGCAACGCTCCGGGAGGATTTTCCTATATTCGGAACCGCGGCGATCCTGGCAGGGGGGAAATCCTCCCGGATGGGCTTTGATAAGCAGCTTTTGATGGCAGACGACCGGCGGATCCTGGAGAATATTATCCGTGCGCTGAAGGAAGAATTCTCCGATGTTTTGATCGTTACCGCCAAGCCGCAGCTGTATGAAGGCATGGATGTCCGGCTGTGCGGCGATGTCTACCGGGAGAAAGGCCCTTTGGCCGGTGTCCACGCGGCACTGAGCAACGCCCGCAGTCAGTATGTATATCTGCTGGCCTGTGATATGCCGGTGGTGAATTTGGACTTTGTCCGCCATCTGAAAAAGAATCTTTTGGATTCCGGAGCAGATATCTGTGCCGGCAAATTCCAGGATCGGCTGGAACCCTTTAACGCCTTTTACTCCCGGGCGCTGCTGGAGGATGTGGTCCACCGGCTGGAAACCGGAAACAGCTCTCTGTTCCGTTTTATTTATGCCAGCCGGGCCTGTGTCATTCCTCAGGATGAGGCTGCCAGCTTTGACAAGGAGCTTCAAATGTTTACCAACATCAACACACGCAGCGAATACGAAAAGTTTTTGGGTACTGCCGGGGAAGAACCGGAGGGGGAAGCCAGGGCTTTGGTGGATAAGCTGGAAATCGTTCGCTATATCCGGGGAGAATATGTCCCCATGCGGGATCTGATGGTCCACGAAACCGCCCTAAGGGTAGAGATCTCCGGAAAAACGGACCGGACGCTGTACTGTTCTCCCAGCGAGCGGAAAGAGCTGCTGGTTGGCTATCTTTACACCCAGGGGTATATCCGTTCCTTGGAGGATATCGTATCTTTGGAGCTGGATGAAGAAGCAGGTACTGCTTCTGTCCGGCTGGCGCAGTTCGCGCCGCAGCCCCGGCTGCCTCTTTGTGACAGCGCCGTATTTGACCCCGAAATTCTGCTCAATAACCAGCAGCGGTTCTACGACAATTCCACACTGCAAAAAGCGACGGCAGGCACCCATTGCTGCGCCCTTTGTGATGACACCGGCACCTACTTCTCCTGCGTGGATATCAGCCGCCACAATGCCATGGACAAGCTGGCGGGCAAGGCGCTGCTCAGCGGTGTCTCTCTGAAGGATAAGTATATCCTGACCAGCGGGCGGATCCCTATGGATATGATCCAAAAGGTAGCTGCCATCGGTGTGCCCATGATCGTATCCCGCTCCACACCTACGATCGCCGCGGTGGAAACAGCCCGCAGCGCCAATATTACCCTGCTGGGCTTTTCCCGGGAGAACCGTTTCAACATCTACAGCGCCCCCAACCGGTTAAAGGGCTGCAGCTTCCCGATTACGGCCAACACTGCGCCGCACAACTGTTAAGAGGATCAATGCCCCGGCTCCTTTGGAGTCGGGGCTCAGTGTGTCGAGAAACCGATAACTTGCCATTTATCGGGGAGTTTGTTTGTAGGGCGGGGGCTTGCTCCCGCCGCAAACATTACAAACATAGAATCGTTTCTAGATGTTTCACCGGAAATTTGACACAAAATACAAACTATTTAAATATTGTCATGTAAACGGCGGGAGCAAGCCCCCGCCCTACGATCTAATCGATAAACGGGAATT
>JAFQCV010000077.1 GCA_017416325.1 Oscillospiraceae bacterium | reverse complement strand
GTTCCTTCCCTGCTTGGCGGAGAACAGAAGAACTATATCCGCATGGATACTCTGGGTGAAAACTATAATCCAGATGTTCTCCGGGCCGTCATAAAGGGACAGCGAACGCATATCCCAAGGAAACGGAAAAGCGCAATGCCCCGGGACAAGAAGATCCAGCTTGCCGTCGATTTTGAATCTGCCGTTCATTCCGGAAAGGGTCCCGGTTTTGAGAAGTGGGCCAAGCTGTTTAACATGAAGCAGGGTTCCAAAGCAGTCGCGTATTTGCAGGAGCATGGGCTGACCTCCTACGCCGATCTGGAAGCGCTGAATGATGAATTGACCCATAAAAGCAATACGCTAAGAAAAGAAGTAAGGCTGCTGGATGACGCCATCCAGGAGAATGCTATCACCCAAAAACAGATAACAAACTACGCCCAGACTCGCAAAGTTTACGATGGTTATATCCGGGCTGGTTATTCCAAGAAATACCGTGAAGCACACGAAAAAGATATCTTGATCCACAAAGCCGCAAAGAAGTATTTCGATGACAAAGGCATGGATATCATCCCCAAAACGAAGGATCTGAAAGCGGAACACATTACCCTTGTGCAAAAGAGGACAGCAATCAACGCCCAGTACCGTAAGGCCAAGGCCGAAAAGGAGGAGCTGTCAATCGTCAAGGCAAATATCGATGCTATTCTCAAACAGGATCACCAGAAAACTGCCACTCAGGAGCGTTGATCTCATCGTTATTCTTTACGTTTTCTCAGCGATTTTCAATCGCGTAGCCACAGGATTTATCCTGTGTTTTCAGAACACTTTCGTGTTCGCCGGGGATTGGGGTGGAGCCTCAACAAGCTGAAAACCCTCCGGTTCCGCTTATGGCGGGAATCGGAGGTTTTGGGTGTTTGTGGACACAAACGCATTGCTTGCTACTAGTATCCAGAATTCCGGATACTACTGGTTATCCCGACTTTTGTGTTATACCGACTTTTCAAAAAAGGCCCGTAAAGCCAACAGTTTTGGGCAGAAAAGTCGGTATAACCAGGAGGATTTTTCTGTTCCAGTTTTTCTTATATAATATTGGGGACAGGGCAACCTGAACCAATAAAAGGATGTGAAAAACTCGAAGGAACGTATATTGTTATCTGATCTGATAGACCAGATATCCACGTGTATGCTGAACGAGCTGAAGCTATCTTCACGAACTGTTTATGGACAAAGTTATGGGTACATGAAAGCAGTTCATGATTATTGCCTGAGCCAAGGTGAGAAATACTACAACCCAGTGTTGTTTGGAAGGTTCCGCGACGAATTGGAAGTTCGATATGAAAAGGGAGAGGTAAAACAGACTCACTATTTGGGAAAACGCAAGTGTCTGGAAAGGCTCACAGAGTATTACAATACCGGCACTCTTTCCTGGACAATGCACAAACTGAAACAGAAATACCGCCTGTTTGATGAGGACAAAGCTCTGCCGGAAGAATTCCTGCAAACGCTGATCCGAGATCCGAATACGAGCTACGGCTATTCCTGGGTAATCCGCCGTTATCTAAGCCAGACAAAAATAAATACTTGACTTTCTTGATGCCCAGTAATCAGTCGGTGCATAGAATCGCGGCACCCCAGCTCTGGAGCATCAGAGTTTCGCCAGCTGTGCAGCGCTTCTGGGACAGCAGCTCTGTGCTCGCTCTTTCCATGAGGAAAGACTTGCATTCGGAGCTGTAATTCAGCAGATACACAATGGTGTTCCCGGCATCATTTTTTCCCTGTTTCACGATCAGCGGCCAGCGATACGGTGTAAGCCCAATCTCCATATGGGGCAGCAGCTGCTCCAGCAATGCGTCCAACGCCACGCTGTCCAGCATGGTGCCGATATAGGCGGCTTTTCCCTTTCCAAAAGTGTGGAAGGTTGCGGCGGCATATGGGGCATAAGCTGTATGGTCATATCCCGCAAGCACCTTCGTGCCACGGTCCGGCCGCAGCAGTTCCATCCACTCCCTCGCTCCAGGAACCTCTGCCGGAATGGTAAAATTGTCATAGGTCATGCCGAACACATCTGTCAGTCCTCCGGGCTGACGGGCGGTTCGGATTTTTGTGTTTTCATCGCAGAAGAAGCTACGGAAGGAAGACAGCAGATGTCCACCGCCGCGCACATAGTCCCGCAGGGCTTCCACCAGAGAATCCTCTGCGCAGTACAGCCCCGGCGTTACCACCAGCTTGTATGCAGAAAAATCCCGGGTGCTGTCGTCGAGGATATCCACAGAGACATTCAGCCGAAAAAAGCTGTCATAAAGCCAGCGCAGGATATCGCCGTAATTCGGCCCGGCAAAAGCATAGCTGTGCTTCAAGCCGGTGAGGCTGCGGTTGGAAACAAGGAAGGCCACGTCGCTGCTTCGTTTTAGATTTACAACATGGCTGCCGATTCGGGCAAAGTCCGCGCCGATGGTCTTTGCCTCCTGATAGACTGCGCCGGGGGTGAAGTCATGGCTGAGAACCCCCTTCCAGTGGCATTCTATGGCATTATGGATGGAGTGCCAGTGCCAGTATTCCACCATATTCGCGCCGTTTGCCAGATGGGCAAATGCTTGCAGGCGCAGCTGTCCCGGCCAAGGCAGTCTGCCCACTGGCCCCTGAGCCTGGGTTTCCAGCACGAAAAAATTCTCGCCGTTTTTCAATCCCCGGGCAAGGTCGCCGCCGAAGCTAATCTCCGCACCCGTCAGGAAAGATGCCGTGGGGTGGTAAATGTCACAGCCTGCCACTGTGACCGCTTTCGCCGCCTTGAACTGATCCGCGTCTGGCTGCAAGGCGTGGGAATAGTCCCGCCATTCGTAGTCAAAATTGTGGGTCACAAACTGCTCTGGGCGGCGATATTCGTCCACGATGGATCGCTGCCAGAGAAGAAATTCCGTTACCAGATTACGCTGAAAGGCTTCAAATTCTGCCGCCAGAGAATTGTTGATGGTGCCCCGGACATCCGGCAGGTCATCCCAGCTTCCCAGGGAATTGCTCCAATAGGCCAGGCCGAATGCCTGATTCATGTTCTCTACCGTTTCAAATTTGTCCATCAGCCACTGCTTGAACAAAGCCTGCGCACGCTCCCCGCAGGTGTCATAGGGCTTTGTCTCATTGTCCAGCTGAAAGCCAATGACATGCTCATATTGCTGCACTTCCTCCATCAATCGGCGGATAATTCGCTCGCAGTGGAAGCGGTAGCCGGGATGGGTGATATCCATATTCTGCCGGTGTCCGTAGCGGCTACGGCCGGCGTGGGTATCTGCCAGAATATCCGGGTATTTTTTTGCCAGCCAGGGCGGAATGGCGTAGGTGGGTGTCCCCACGATCACATCGATACCGTATTTCTTTGCCCCCTGCAGCATCCGATGAAGGCACCGAAAGTCAAATTCTCCCTCTCTGGGTTCCCATGTGCTCCAGGTGGATTCCGCGATGCGGATTACATTCATCCCTGCCTCTTTCATCAGGCGCATATCCTCGTCTACACGGGATACCGGCATATATTCATCATAGTAAGCTGCGCCGAAATAGAGCTTCTTCGTTTTCATAATGACCTCCGAAAGATAAATTGCGCGGCAGACCCGCTCGCCGGACGGATCTGCCGCTAAATAGGAAGAAAACAAGCAATGTTGATTGTTTAGCGACTGGGGTTCAAGAGAAAATCATCCATGGTACCCCATGCTCCACCTGCTGCTTTTACGCATACGCCAACGGTCATGCTTCCGCCCGTGCATGGGATGCTTTCAATAGAGGGACTCTTCCAGTTGAGCCAGCCATCCACGGTAAAGGGTTGTTCGTAACGTTGTCCGTCAGCGACAGCATAGAGAAACAGCTGCGCATCTTCCCTCATATCGCCGCCCTGGACATGGATGGAAAATGTATAATTTCCTTCAAGCAAACCGGTAATCTCCTGCTCCACAGAAAAATTGACCGCATCCGCGTTCCAAAAATGCAGAGACATACTGCCGGTATAGGCATCGTTGGGCTTGTCCTGAAAATCCGTGGTTGGAGCAGCCTCGGAAATGCGCCACATAGAGGTATCTGCCTCCTCGAAGCTGTAGTTGCGCACATAATTCTCCTCAACCACACGGATACAACATGTCACTTCCGTCCCTTCTGCTGTTCCGGTTACGCAATAGTTGCCAACCTCCGATGCGGAAATGGCGGCAAGGTCTACGTCTTCATCCCAGACCACAGATACAGCTTCCACTTTGCCATTATTGTAAATGGCCGGCACAGTTTCAGGAAGGACAATTGGATTATTTCTTTTTACTGTCACCGATACCGGCTCTACGCTGTCTATCTTGGGCGCTACGTTGGTGCCCCTTCGGACATAGGAAAAAGTCTTCAAGGATTCCAGCGGATGGCCGTTGGAATCAAACAATGCCTGGTTATCGCAGGCGCTGCCTCCGTAATAGATACCCGCGTCATCAGGATCATAGTCGGCAGAATAGGAGCTTGCCCAGCCGGAGCCGTTGGCCTCCCAGAGGGCACTCTTTTCCTCCCATGTTTCACCGGGAACGCTGATCCATGCAGGCTCCCAATAGAACACACCGACAGCATTGTCACCCAAATTTGCCATTGTCTGAATCACATCACGCAGCTGCCTTGCCTGCCCCTGAACGGTAAATGGATAAGGCTTTGCATATGTCGGTTGTTCCCCAACGCTGTTTCCACTGCCGTCTGTATCCTGTAGGGTATAGGCATAAGAGGTTTCCGCAATCATTACCTTCTTGCCGCTGCGGTCAATGACCGACTGAAGCTGCTCTGCCAGATTCTCCAGTGTCCCATGCCAGAAAGGATAGTAGGAAGTGGCGAACACATCATAGTCAACGCCGTAGACATCCAAGGTTGCGGCGATTGTCTTATAATTTTCACTCTCAGGATTGGTATAATGGACAGCAATCAAGATATCCTGGTTGGTGTCCCGGACTGCCTTTGCCGCAGAAGCCATCAGCGTGTACCGGCTGGGAACAGTCGTCTCTCCGCAAAAGCCTTTCGTCGTTTCATTACCAACCTGCACCATACCAATGCTTACACCGGCCTCTTGAATCTTCCGAATGCTCTGCGCCGTGAAGTCATAAATAGCCTGCTGCTTTTCTTTCAATTCCATATTCTGCCAGGCCTTGGGAGCTTGCTGCTTGGCAGGGTCTGCCCAGAAGTCGGAGTAGTGGAAATCAACCAGCAGTCCCATTTTATATTTGGCTGCGCGTTTTCCGATTTCGATAGCTGTCTCCACCGTACAGTTTCCGCCGCCATAGCCACGACCTTCTGCATCAAAAGGATCGTTCCAGACACGGACACGGATGTAATTGACACCGGCTTCGCTGAGGGTTTTGAGCAAGTCCTGGTTTTTCCCCTCAAAATTATAATAGACAACGCCGCTGGCTTCCTGACTTAGCAGAGTGGACACATCTGCACCCATAATAAAGTCCTCAGAGAGTCCCTCCACCTTTGGAACCAGTATTGTCGGTTTTTCCTTTGCGCCGCAGGAACTCAGCAGCACAAGGCTCAGAATCAGAATCACGAAAATCGCTTTTTTCATTCTTCACACCATCTTTTATGGGAGTACATATGTGATCACGCCAAGAATCAGCAGATGCAGCGGATACAGCAAATAGAACAGATACTTATTGGGCTGACTGCCCCGCTGATGGTTGTACCGTTTCAGCACAAAGTTGGAAACCGGCCCGGTGACATACATAAGACTAATAGCGCCGCTGATCCACAGCTTTGCCTTGTGATCATTCAGCAGGTAATAAACCGCAATGAGTAAAACCATGCACAGTCCGAATTGCGTCTTCATCAGCACGCTCCACAGCACCCCCGCTGCAACGATCAGCAGCTTTACGCCCTTCCCGGCAGCAAAGAGCCGCAGTCCATAGAGCATTACAAGACCGATGGCAAGGGTAAAAAGCATATTCTGGCTGGTCCAATCGAACAGCTTGCCGGACATGGCAAAGTCGAAGGGAATTTCACTGAGAATGGCAAAGCCCACCATCCGAATCAGGTATGCCTGGTAATTACTCGTGTGCAGGAAGCCTTCCACCAACAAAAACGCGAATACCGGAATCGCCAGACCGCCCAGCAGCTGGAACACCGCCGCCCAGGAGGACAGCACCATCAGGTCAGGGTCTGCTACCCACATTTCCCGCAGCTGTGTATTGGAGAACTGATTCACATGGAGCAGGCCATTCTGAACCACGGTCATGCTTAGGGAATAAAAGAACATGGTGGCGCAGCCGTACCATTTCAGCGTAGCGGCGGTAACCTCCACAT
>JAFQCV010000076.1 GCA_017416325.1 Oscillospiraceae bacterium | reverse complement strand
TTTTCATGGATGCAAAACACCTACATGATAGATTCGAACGACCGAGGAATCCTTTTGGAAAGAACAATATGGAATCATTTACTCCCTTTCCCTTCTCAAAATATGTGATATACTGTAATTACAGTCGACTGGAAACTAAATTGAGGAGACATTTATATGAAAAATGATTTGTTCATTACTAACTGGGTGCTGAATACCGTAAAGGAAAAGTATGCAGAAGACATTGCTTTGGTTATTTCGCACCCCACACTCAATATTGATTCGTACGCTGATACTGTGAGTTATTTTGTCCCCGTTACCGACAAGGGCAGGCAGTTTGCCCAGACCTTCATTTTAGAGGGCCGAGGATACGATATTTGGGGTATCGAATGGGAGCGGTTGGAGCGCTTTGCCGCTTTGGATGAATATAATATTACTGTATTGGCCGACAGCAAGATACTGTATGCCCGCACTCCCGAAGATGCCACGCGGTTTGAGATGCTTAAGAATACGCAACTGGATAATCTCCGTGATCCTATTCAGGCAAGAAAACACGCATTGGAATCCTATGCTACAGCTAAGAATCTCTACACGGAGCTGTTATTTGCAGAAGGCAGTGGTATCCGTCTCTGTGCGGGCTATGTGCTGGACTATCTTGCTCGTGCAATTGCCTTTGCCAATCACAGCTACTTCTGCAAATCTCATATTGAACAACTGGATGAGTTGGAAACCATGGAGCATGTTCCCTGCGGCTTTGCCGAGAAATACGTTGCAGTTATCCGTACTTCGGATGATCTTCACAGAAAACAGCTTTGTCACGAATTGATTTCTATGGTAGGGCATTTTCTGATCCAAGAAAACAGCGAGAACTGCGAACATAATTTTCAGGACTTAGCGGACTGGTACGCAGAGCTTTCCTACACCTGGCTGCGCATTCGTCACTACGGTCAGCAGAATGATGCTGTAAAAGTTCATATGTGGGGTATTATGCTTCAAAACGAGCTGAATGAAGTATGCAGCGATTTTGGATTAGATAAGATGGAACTTATGAGCGAATTTGAGTATGCTGATCTGTCCCGGTTTGTTGCACGAGCAAATACCTTGGAAGATCAGATGCGCAGCATTATCACAAGCCACGGTGGTAACATCCGCGAATACCGTACTCCCGAGGAATTTCTCCATGAAGTATAAGAATGCTCAGGAGATTTTACCTGACCGACTTTTGAAAGAATTGCAGCAGTATGTTTCAGGTGAGACCATCTATGTTCCCAATGCACAAGAAAAAAAGCAATGGGGTGAAGCTTCCGGTGCCCGAAACTACTATAAAAAACGAAACGAGCAAATTCGAGGAGAATTCCGCAATGGGTGTAGTATAGAAGAATTAGCGGACGAATATAACTTGTCCGTGGATTCCATCCGAAAGATTGTATACTAAGCTTTATACATTTGGTTCAAACACAAAAACAACTACTTTGCTGAGTGCTTGGTATCCAAAAAACTGTTGCGACTCTAGCACTTTTCGGTTTTGCCCCCCTCTTAAACCTAATCAAAAATATACATTAAGTTCAAAACTGCCAAACCAAAACACCAGCCTTAACGGCTGGTGTTTTTGGTTTAGTGGGAGATAGATGGTGAGATTCGAACCCATCTAAATGCGATATGCCGGTGGCATATCGCTTCGACCAGTGCAAACACTGGTCGATACAATAATTTTCTCTTGCAAGGCAAGAGAAAATGCAAATCGAATCCACCATCCCCCACCAGAAAAAGACCTTGTCGAAAGACAAGGTCTTTTTCAACTAAATCCACCCTTACGGGTGGGTGAAATATTGCTTCGCAATGTGAAATCCTCACTTCGTTCGGGTGAAATCGCTGCGGCGATGGGTGGATTTAATTTCATATTTTGCTTTAGCAAAATATTTCACCAAAGGCATAAGCCTTTGATTTCACCGTGGCACAAGCCACGATTTCACTAAAATCTCCGTCAAGATGGATTCGAACCTTGTTTGACTTATCGTTTTATGCTATAATTAAACAAAGGCGGTGTTTTAATGAAAAAGAAGATTTTATTGTTTTTAACTTCTTTCTCAATTATATTCATAGGCATGACATTGGCAAATATAATCGGATGTGTTTTTTATGGACTTTCCGATGGCAATGTTTTGGAAAGAGTCGTAGAACTGCCGTATGTGCTGTATGCGGTTTTCTCATTGATAATATCTATCATATTTTTGTTTTTGGTATTTCGAAAAAGCAAAAAATAAGTTGGCATCATAATGGTTCGTAACAGCAAAAAAGACCAATCCATTTTGGATCGGTCTTTTTCTGCGATTAGGCACTTGGATGATGGATTCACTTTTCTTTTACAAGCATTTCATTGACAAAAATTGCGCCAACACTTATAATTTATTAAGAACTATTTAACATGGGGTTGGTGCTTTTATGAACTACGCGTCCAGTTGGGACTTTACATTGGCAAATTATGATGCTGTCTGGGGATTTTTGGTGCAGCTTGGCCTTTTGCTGCTGTTTCTGATGCTGGGCAACATTCTCCGGCGTACCGTTCCCCTGTTTCGGAAATGTTTGATCCCCTCGGCGCTCTTGGGAGGCTCTTTGCTGCTTGTTGTAGATATCATTGCCAAGCAGTTGGGCTTTACCTTGGTTGACAATCGGCTGATGCAAGTCATTACTTATCACTGTCTCGCCGTCGGCTTTGCCGCCATGTCCTTGAAGACAGAAAAAAGCACCCATAAGACCAACGGCACACAAGTACTGGAATTCGGCGCACTGCAAGGCGGCACTTATATGCTGCAGGCCTTTGTGGGTCTTGGCATCACGCTGGTTCTGTTCCTGCTGACCCGACATGGGGACAAGATCATTTCTTACATCTGCGGTCTGATCCTGCCCCTGGCTTTCGGGCAAGGCCCCGGTAACGCTCTGAGTTGGGATATCAACTACACAAACACGCCCGCCGCACAGTTTTTAGGAAACGGCAGCTTCGGCCTGTCCCTTGCCTCTATCGGCTTTGTGGTTGCCTCCGTGTTTGGTGTTCTGCATATCAACATTTCCAAAAAACGCGGCAAGCTGTCTGTTCGTAAGGCTGATCCCAATCGGGAAATTGCAGAAGAAATTCAGCATGCCAGCGAAATTCCCGACAATGAATCTGTGGACAAATTTACCCTGCAGGCAGGCTTTGTAGCCCTGGCCTATGCCATTTCCTTTGGCTTCATGTGCCTTTTGGGGGTCATTTCCGATTTCACCAACAGCATCGCCTGGGGCTTTAATTTCCTGTGGGCATCTTTGGCAGCTATCCTGATCAAATTTGTTGTCAAACAGCTGCGCAAGCACAATCTGATGCACCGGGTTTACATCAACAATTATCAAATGGATCGGATCTCCGGCTTCTCCTTTGATTTAATGATCGTTGCCGGTGTCGCCGCCATTGAGATCAATGACATCAAAAACTACATTCTGCCCATTGTGATCCTCAGTGTGATCGGCTCGATCATCACCTACATCTATATCCGGTTGGTTTCCAAAGAATGTTTCAAGGGCTTTGAGCATGAATTCTTCCTGATGTGTTTCGGCACGCTCACCGGTACAGCCTCCAACGGCATGATCCTTATGAAAGAGGTGGATCCCGATCTGCGTACGCCTACCTCCAGCCTTTACATTCTTTCCAATTTCCCCGCTATGGTGATGATCGCCCCGCTGCTGTTTTTGCTGGGCTTCGCCGGAAAATCGCCTGTAAACGCGGCAATTGCCTGTGGCATTTTCTTCATCCTTTGGATGGCTTACACGGTATTTTTATTCCGCAGAAGGATCTTCAAAAAGCGGTATCAAAACGCCGCGGTGACCGTTTGGGCTGAGGAAGACAGCTCCGCTGCCCCGAAACCGGAAGCGGCAGTCAAATAAAAATCAAACGGGAGAGGCTGTAAGCCACAGCCCCTCCTGTTTTACGCAGTGTGTTCCATTTTCGTACAAAATAAGTATAAGGAGGTTCTGCGCATGGCGCTTCTCAGCGAAAAAGTCTTTCTACAGTTGACTCCGCCAACGGAAGATGCCCCCATCAGCGATCAACGGCGCATCCAGCTCGCCTTGCAGGACCTTGGATATGCGCCGGTAGAATTTCCCTTGCCCATATTGGGTAAGCTATATCCCCTATGCCGGGACAACAACGATCTTACCGTCACCTTGGTTTTCCGGGAAACGGAATGGGTCATCACCGATTTGGAAGCCGGTGATCGGCGCGCACACCACTATGCTCTTGCGGTAGACTACGGCTCTACCACCGTGGTGATGCGATTGGTGGATCTAAACGCCGGCACAGTGGTCGCCGAGGAAAAGGCTGTGAACCGTCAGACCGATTTCGGAACTGATATTCTGACGCGAATCACCTACACACTGGAAGACCCGGACCATGTGCAGGTCTTACACAGAGCAACCATCGAGACATTTCAGGACCTGCTGGCCCGGCTATATGAGCAAACCGGAATCGACACATCTTTGTGTCCGGTGATGACCGTTTCGGGAAATACCACCATGATCCACTTTCTGCTGAGACTGAATACCTGGACAGTATTTGCAGCTCCCTTTGCGCCGGTCTGTTCTGATCCCGGTTTCTTTTGGGGACAGGAACTGGGGCTGGATTTTTCAGGTTTGGTATATATCCTCCCTGCCGCCTCAAACTATATTGGCGGTGACATCATCAGCGGTCTTTTGGTGCTGGGTATCCACAAAAAAGAGGAAACCTGCCTGTTTTTTGATATCGGCACCAACGGAGAGCTGGTTTTGGGGAATCGGGACTGGATACTGGCCGGTGCCGGCGCGGCAGGCCCTGCTTTGGAAGGCTACATCAGCCGGTTCGGTATGCGGGCGCAAGCAGGCGCCATAGATTCCGTAGCGATCCAACAGGACAAGCTGCGTTTTACCACCATTGGCGGCGCAAAGCCTGTGGGAATTTGCGGCTCCGGTATCATTGACCTGATGGCGCAAATGCGGATCAACGGGTGGATCGACGCCGCCGGACAATTAACTCCCAGCGCTTCTGACCGGATCGTATATCTGGAAGAGGAACAGGAGTATGCTGCCGTTTATGCGCCGGCATCCGAATCTGCCACCGAAACACCGCTGTATTTTTCTCAAACAGACATCGGGCAGTATTTAGACACCAAGGCAGCAGCCTACACCATGGTAGAGTGTCTGCTGGAAACTGCCGGAATTTCACCGGAACAACTGGATAAGGTATACCTATCCGGCGCTTTCCCGGCTCACTCTGACTTGGAATCCGCCATAACCATTGGTATTTTCCCGGATCTTCCCCGGGACCGGTATCATTGCATTGCCAACACCTCCTTAGAGGGCGCTCAGCTTTTACTGTTAGACAGAAGCAAGCTGAAAGAGGCGCGGGAATTGGCAAGCAACCTCTACTGCGTACAGTTTGCCTCCATTCCCGATTTCTTGATCCGTATGCAGGCGGCAAAATTTATCCCCCATACGGACATAAACCGTTATCCCTCTGTTCGAGAGCGTTTACAAATAAAGGAGCATCATTCATGAGCTGGAGCTTGGAAGAAGCCATCGCCTATTACAAAACTCTGGGCACCGATCAAAATACAATTATGAATCTTCTGAAGGAAGTTCAGCAGGAGTCCGGCGGCTCTATTCCCCTTTTTGCCATTCCTCGGGTTGCTGTAAATTTCGGGGTCAAGGAAAGTTTTCTTTTGGCATTGATCCGCCGGATCCCCAGTCTGCGCCTTGGGGATACCCATGTTCTGCAGATTTGCTCCGGCCCGAATTGCAGCAAACACCGAGCCATTGGGGAGGCTGCTCAAAAATTGGAAAGCCAAAAGATCTCTGTTTCCTATGTTCCCTGTATGCGTATGTGCGGAAAAGGTCCTAACATCAAATTCGATGGGAAGCTTTATCATCAGGCAAGTCCGCAGCTTCTTAAGAAATTATTGGAAGATTCCAGTAATTAATTGGATTTTTCTTGAGTTTTTACCATTTTTTATTAAAAATGGGGTATAATTTCCATGAAATGTTTGCAAAATAACTATAGTTTATTCACACTCTGTTTGCATACTGCCTATTGCCGCATTGTATAATGCCCATGCGATTCGGGCCATATGCGCTACACGATCGCAACCAACGCAACATCGAAAGGAAATAACGCAATGAAGAAAATTTTTACCCTCGCGCTTTGTCTTGTTATGGTTCTGTCTCTGGCGGCCTGCAAGCCCAGCGGAAATGAGACCCCTTCCACTGACCAGGCCGGCGGTTGGGACAACAAAACCGCAGTGCAGATCCTGCAGCAGATCGCCCAAAAGGCGGATACCCAGATCATGGCAGAGATCACCGACGGAACGGAGCTTTATCAAAACGCACTGACCCTGGGTGAGCTGGAATTTAAAGAAATCGCTCTTTATATGCCTATGATCTCTTCCCAGCGGTTTGAGGTTGCTGTCATCCGGGTAAAAGATGGCACTAATGTTGCCAATTATGTATCTGACCTGGAAGACCGGGCTGCCAACGCCCAATGGGTCTGCGCCGCCCCTCCCGACTTTGTCAAGGTCGTTGCCGTGGGCGACTGCGTACTGTATATGGCGATCAATTCTGAGTTTGCCGATGAGCAGGCTATGATCGAGGCTTTCCAGAATCCTTCCGCCTAATATTTTTGACCTCCCAAAAAGTGGGCGGTAACGCAAAAGTTACCGCCCACTTTATTATTCCGGAAAGGAAAGAAGCTGCTTATGCTATTTTCCAGCATCCCTTTTCTATACTATTTTCTTCCCCTGCTTTTAGTCATCTACTTTCTGGTGCCCAAAAAGGGCAAAAACCCGGTTTTGCTGATCGCCAGTCTGTTTTTCTACTTTTACGGAGAGCCGGTATATGTCCTGCTGATGATCGGCGCGTGTCTGTCCGCGTACATCCACGGCCTGCTGATCCACCGTTTCCGGGGAAGCATCTGGTCGAAGGTCTTTTTATGGTCTTCTGTTATCACCAGTCTGTCTTTGCTGGGCTTTTTCAAATACTCCGATTTCTTTTTGGAGAATCTGAACGCCCTGACCGGCCTGGAGCTGCGGCTTTTGGGGTTGGCACTGCCCATTGGCATCAGCTTTTATACCTTTCAAACCCTTAGCTATACGGTAGATGTCTACCGGGGGGATGCCGCCGTTCAGCGAAATTTCATTTCTCTTGCTACCTATGTCGCTTTGTTTCCCCAGCTCATTGCCGGACCAATCGTACGCTACACCACGGTAGAAGAGGATCTGACACAGCGCACCCACTCTGTAGAAAACTTTTCTGACGGCATTTCCCGGTTTTTGATCGGTCTTGGGAAAAAGGTTCTGATCGCTAACCAGTTAGGAGAGCTTTGCGACATATTCCGCAGATCCAGTGACCAAAGCGTACTGTTCTTCTGGCTGTACGCCATTGGCTTCTCCCTGCATATTTATTTTGATTTCTCCGGTTACTCGGACATGGCCATCGGTCTTGGGAAAGTGTTTGGTTTTCGCTTCCTGGAAAACTTCAACTACCCCTTTATCTCCAAAAGCATCTCGGAATTTTGGCGGCGGTGGCACATTTCCCTGGGTTCCTGGTTCCGGGACTATGTGTATATTCCCCTGGGCGGCAACCGGGTGTCCAAAGGAAAATGGCTGCGAAACATCTTGATCGTTTGGCTGCTCACCGGTTTTTGGCACGGCGCGGCCTGGAACTTTATCGTTTGGGGTCTATATTTTGGATTCTTTTTGGTTTTGGAAAAGTTTTTCCTGGGCGCTTGGTTAAAAAGGCTTCCTGACTTTCTTTCCCACCTGTATGTGCTGTTTTTGGTCTTGATCAGCTTTGTCATTTTTAATGCCAGCAGTATGGGTCAGGCTTTTACGGATATTGGCGGTCTGTTTGGCGCAGGTGGACACCCTCTTGTCAGCCAGGAAGCCCTGTATCAGCTGCGAAGCTTTGCCTGGATTTTGCTGTTTGCCGTAGTTGGCGCAACCCCTGTTCCCAAGAGAATCATTCAAGGAATCAAAGCTAACCCCACCGGGCGCAAGCTCCTCAATGTACTGGAGCCGTTTTTCCTGGCCGCGCTGCTGCTGGCGGTGACTGCCTATCTGGTGGACGGATCTTTTAACCCCTTCCTGTATTTCCGTTTCTAAGGTGAATTTCTATGACTGACAAATTAAAGCATATTGCCGTTACGGTTTCTTTTTTGGTGCTGACAGTCGTTATCAGTCTTCTGTGTCTGACCCACAAAAGCATTGCCGTATCGGATTCTGAACGCCGTCCTTTGGCGCAAATGCCCGATTATTCTGCGGACAAGCTCTTTAGCGGCAATTATTTCCCCGGCTTTGAAAGCTATACCGTCGATCAGTTCCCATTACGCGACACTTTCCGCTCTCTGAAAGCTTTCATCCACACCAAGCTTTTGGGCCGGGACGATAACAACGGGTACTATCAAGCCGATGGTTACCTGGGAAAAACCGACTATCCGCTGAACGAAGAAAGCCTGTCTCACGCCATTGACCGGATACAGTTTATCCGCGAAAAGTATTTTGGCAGCGGAAGCCACAATATTTACTATTCCGTGATCCCGGACAAAAACTATTTCCTGGCGGAAAGCGCCGGCCGTCCCTCTATGGATTATGAAAAGCTTACCCAGACCATGGAAAATCGTTTGGGCAGTTCCATGACCTATGTGGACATTTTTGACGCGCTTACCATAGAAGACTACTACAAAACAGATACCCATTGGCGCCAGGATCGGCTGGAAAATGTGGTGCAGACCCTGGGAAATGCCATGGGCTTCCAGAACAAACCGGAATATACGGTTCGGGAACTGTATCCTTTCTATGGCGTTTACAGCGGACAGTCTGCCCTGCCCTCTAAACCGGAGAGTATTTATTATCTGACCAACGCTGTCCTGGAAAATTGCGCGGTATACAACACAGAGACCGGGAAAACAGGTCCCATCTACGATCTGGATCGGTTTGACGGACAAGATCCCTACGAGATCTTCCTGTCCGGCTCCCAGGCGATCTTAACCATCCAAAATCCGGCAAACACCTCCGGGGACCGACTGATCCTGTTCCGGGACTCCTTCGGTTCCAGCATAGCCCCCCTTTTGGTGGAAGCCTACAGCGAGGTAGTTCTGGTGGATATCCGCTATGTCAGCAGCGCACTGTTAGACCGTTTCCTGGAGCTGACAGGAGAAGAGGATGTCCTGTTTCTATATAGCACTCTGGTACTCAACAACAGTTCTGCCCTGAAATAAACAGATCCCGGACACCCACTACCGGTGTCCGGGTTTCCTATTTCCCTATTGGAAGCCGCTCAACAAATTAATTATACAGCGCACTTCTTTCTATTGTCAACGGTTTTTTCTCCGGTATTGTTATTTTCTGTATTTTGCACCATTTCGGTTTGGTTATTTTGTATAGTTTTACATATTGATTTTTTGATTTATTTGTGATAACTTATAGTCAGAAAGGGTGATACCAATGTATAGGTAAATAAACCAAAGGCCAAACCCAAATCAGCAGAAATCAAAGGATGTAAACGCGAAAGAAACGGCAATAAATTGAAACACAAACTAAATTGGGCAAATGGTCTGCTGATTCCGCAAACGGCCTAAGGACGACCGGCATCATAGGAAGGTAGGTTCCAACACAAAAGAGCATCTCGCTTAGAGAATATGGAAGTAGTGGCAGTTGGAAGAAACAAAACGATATGATGAGCCGCAGCGTCCAATCTGCAGAAAGAGAGGTTAATCAATGATGTTAGATAATAAGAGTGAACAGAAATGACCCTTGACCGCATTCGGCAAAGCACCGCGGTCAAGGGTCATTTCTTTTTTATAGCGTATCTGTTTCCCTTGACAGCAAGTCCACAAAATGCTAGACTAATCTCGTTTGTAACCAACTTTACACCCAGATGGGTATTTTGAGGGAGACAGGACAGTATGGAATGGAATTTTGTTTTTTTCTTTAACAGCATCCTGCTGGGCGCCGGGCTGGCAATGGACGCTTTTTCCGTAGCTCTTGCCAACGGCCTGCACGAGCCCAGAATGTCATCCCAAAAAATGTGCATCATCGCCGGTGTCTTTGCCTTTTTCCAGGCGTTAATGCCCATCATCGGTTGGATCTGCATCCACACCGTTGTCCAGTACTTCCGCGCGTTTGAGACCCTGATCCCCTGGATTGCCCTGGCGCTGCTCGGCTATATCGGCGGTAAAATGATCCATGACAGCCGCTGTGAGCAAGCTTGCCCAGACTGTGTTCCCAAACTTACTGTGGGAGTTCTGCTGACCCAGGGTATCGCCACCTCCATCGATGCCTTATCTGTAGGCTTTACCATCGCCGCCTATGACTGTGCCATGGCACTGGCGGCCGCTGCCATGATTGCCGCGGTAACCTTCGGGATCTGCATGGCAGGCATTGCCATCGGCAAAAAAGCCGGTACACACCTGTCCGGAAAAGCGGGTATGCTGGGCGGCGTGATTTTGATCCTGATCGGTCTGGAAATCTTTATTTCCAGCTGGCTTTGAAATTACACAGCTTGCTTTTGTGCCTAAAAAGCGCAAAAACAAGCTGTTTTTCTTTTCTTAAAAATCCCACAATTTACAGAAGACATTTCCATTATTCTATGCTATAATAACAAAAAAATCCCGGGAGGTCGCCATGAGACATACCCATACCCGCCCCAATCCCCTGCGCAAGATAGTTGTGCTTCTGGCTGTCATTTTGCTGGCGCTTTGTATTTTGGCTGCCGTCAGCACCGGCTTGCTTTCCTTCCGTCCCGAACCGGGAACTGCAGAGCACACGGTCTGGCTCTATGCCAAGGAGCAGGGATATTCGCTGCGAGACTATCCGGACAGCCTCATCGACCTTTTAAAACGCAACCCTGAAGCAGAACAATTTGTCCTGGAGTATCCGGCTGCCAAAAATATCACCCACACACCGGATATGACCCCCTACTTAAACACCGATACTGTGCCTCTGTTTCTGCAATGGGATCCCCGTTGGGGATACCTCACCTACGGCAGCGATGTTGCGGGACTCACCGCCTGCGGACCGGTGTGTCTTTCCATGGCCGCCATCTATGTCACAGACGATCCTGCCTTTTCTCCGGATGCCATGATCCGTTTCGCTGCGGATGAAGGCTACTATGTCTCCGGCATCGGCTCTTCCTGGACGCTCATCAGTCAGGGCGGCCCTAAGCTGGGATTGTCTGTAACGGAGCTTCCTTTGGACGAAGGACGGATCTTAAAATCTTTGGAAGCAGGCTGCCCCGTGATCTGCGCCATGGGACCCGGTGATTTTACCTCTTCCGGGCATTTTATTGTCATCACAGGCACCCAAGAGGGCTTCCTGCGGATCAATGATCCCAACAGCCAAAGCAATTCCGGGAAGCTTTGGTCATATTCCCAGATCAAAGGCCAGATTCGCAATCTGTGGTCCATTGGTCCCGGTGACCCGGCGTAAATACACAATTACGCTCTTCCCTTTTCCGGGAAAATATGCTATAATATCACGACATTCTTACCAAAACGGAGGTGTAACGATGGTGGATCTTTCGAATATTTCTGTTGTTCTCCCTTCTCTGGACCCCGATGACAAACTGATCGCCGTGGTCAACGGACTTTTGGAATATGGCTTTACAGACATCATTTTGGTCAATGACGGCAGCAAGCCGGAAAATCTGCACTATTTTGAAACCGCTGCCCAGAACCCCCAAGTCCACTTGTTGCACCACAGCGTAAACCGGGGAAAGGGCGCTGCGTTAAAAACTGCCTTTCGCTGGTTTCTGGAAAACCGTCCCCATGCTGTCGGTGTGGTTACCGTAGACGGTGACAACCAGCACCACCCGGAAGATACCCGGGCCTGCGCGCTGCGTATGGCTGAAACGGAAAAAATCATACTGGGCGTCCGGGATTTTGATCAGCCGGATGTGCCGCCCCGCAGCCGTACCGGTAACAAGATCACCTCCTGGGTCTTCCAGGTTTTTGTGGGTATGACGATTTCTGATACCCAGACAGGCCTTCGGGCAATTCCCAGACCCGCGCTGGAGATCCTGATAGACATCCAGGGTGACCGATTTGAATATGAAACCAATATGCTTCTGGCTATGCAGGAACGATCCCTTTCCTTTGAAGAGGTGAAGATCCGCACCGTCTACATAGAGGAAAACAAAAGCTCCCATTTCCGGGCGGTGCAGGATTCCTGGCGCATCTACAAACTGATTTTGGCGCATTTCTTCAAATACACCGCCAGCTCTCTTACCTGCGCTCTGGCGGACGAAGGTATGTATCTGCTGCTGACCTTCCTGCTGCACAAAGGGCTCTCCGGTGTCATGCTCACTGCTGCCGCCGTATTCGGCGCACGGCTGGTTTCCTCTTTGCTGAATTTCTACTTAAACCGAAAGCTCGTCTTCCATTCCTCCGGGAACGTGTGGACAGCTCTTGGCAAATATTACGCCCTGGCTGTCCCTGTTGCGCTGCTGCAGCTGCTGGCTACCGAGGGTGTCTATCGACTGCTGCATATTGGTGAAACACTCGTGCTTGCGCGCTCCGTCTATCACATTTTGGTGATGGTGGTTCTGTACTTTATCAGTTTCCTGGTGCAGCAGCGCTGGGTCTTTGCTGCCAAGAAAAATAACCAATGAGGTAAACATATATGAAAGAAAGAGATCCCCATCCCAAGCGCAAAACCAGTCAGATCGTGTGGTGTATCGTCCGCAGAACACTGCTGATGTTGTTTACTTTTGTCCTTTTAACAGTAGCAGGCCTGTGCATGGTTTGTAACCTGATTTTTAACGGACCCTCTGAATCCGCCAAAAATGTGCTGACCATGTCCCTTATGGAAGCCAGCGCCACCAAATGGATCCCCCGTTTGTTTATCGGCGCGGAGGGCGTCCAAAAGGTACAGGACAGTGTCTCCTCTACCCTGCCTGCCGATGTATCCAATGCAGATCAGGTGGTGATCCAATCCGGCATGAACGGCGGCGAGCTTTCCTCCGAATGGGAGGAGCACCCGGACGGCATCCGGATCGAAGACATCAAAGGTGATACTTATACCGCCCATGTCATGATCATTCGTGATCCATCCACTGTATTTTTGGCTACCTCCCTGTATCCCGGGCAGAGCTATTCCACGGATATCCTGGGCAAGCCTATCAATCTGGCCATGATGGAACTGGGCACAGTCGCCGGCATCAACGGCGGCGCGTTCTTTGACAACGGCACCGGCAGCCCCTCTATTGGCAGTGTTCCCCAGGGACTTGTGGTATCCGAGGGCAAAGTTGTTTGGAACGATCGTAAAAGCTACAACGGCTTTGCCGGTCTCACAGAGGATAACATTCTTCTGGTGGCCAACACCATGTCTGCCGAAAAAACCAAGGAGCTGAAGATTCGTGACGGCTGCTGCTTCGGCCCTGTGCTGATCATGGACGGCGTGATCAACGAATCCGCCTACAATCAAAACTCCGGCTACAACCCCCGTACCGCTATCGGTCAGCGGGCTGACGGCGCCATCATCTTCCTGTGCATTGACGGACGGCAGCTGGGCTCTTTGGGCGGCACTTATGCCGATGTGATCAACATTATGGTGGAATACGGCGCTGTCAACGCCTGCAATCTGGACGGCGGCTCCTCCTCCGTTATGTTCTACAAAGACATTTATGGAAAATACGGCACAGAAGATGCGCTGGTTATGATCAACAGCTATTCTCTGCTGCAGGAAACGCCCCGGCGTATGCCCACCTACTTCATGGTCCGCCCGTCAAGTGAGGAATGATTATGTATAAAGGAAAGTATTCTCAGCAGGGATCTGCTGAAACGCCCAAACAAACAGAAAATAAGAAGCTTCTTCGGAAGCCCCGGGTCAGCACCATCGTATTTTATTCCATTTATATTTTGCTGATCGCCGTATTCTTTCTGGGTATTCACGCACTCTTGAACCCGCTGGAAGCGTGGCTAGTTCGCTACGAAGCCTCCCAGCCGGAGCAAAAATGCCAGGAGGTTTTTGATTCCTTGTTCTCTGACCCGGATTGGGAGAGCCTTTACACCCTTGCCGGTATGGAAGACACAGCCTACGAGGGCAGCGAGGCTTTTGCCACTTATATGGAAGCCATGTCTGCAGGGAAAGTATTCACCTACGTAGAAACTTCTGCCGGTCTTTCCGGTGACCACAAGTATATTATCAAGCTGGACGGAGACAAAATCGGCACATTTACCCTCACCGGCGGCGCTGACAGCCAAGCTGAGATCCCCCAGTGGGAATTTGGAAAGCTGGAACTGAATGTCACAAGAACAAAGTCTGTGCAAATCGAAAAACGCCCCGGCTATACCGTTTACATCAACGGCGTGGCTTTGGATGACAGTTATACCGTCCGCAAAGTAAGCACCGGCGCGGATAAGTACCTGCCCGAGGGCCTGCAGGGATTGCGGCTGGAGGTGCAATCCGTTTCCGGCCTTCTGGTCGCCCCGGAAGTTTCGGTCACCGATGAAAACGGCAACCCGGTAACCATGTCGTACAACGAAGAAATTTGCCTTTATTTCCTCCCCCGGGTCACCATGGAAATGACTGAAAACGAGCAAGGTTATGTCAAAAACACCCTGGAAACCTTCGCCAAGTACATGATCAAGGCCGCTTCCCTGACCCAGTTAAAAAACTGCTGCGTACCTAACGCCCCAGTATACACTACTATCAGCCGTATTGATCGGTGGATGCAGAACTATCTGCGCTATGAGATCAGCCCCATCACCTACAGCAACTTCTACCGGTACAGCGACACCCTGTTTTCTGTGCGCGCCGCCATGACCAACAGCGTCACCCGTACGGACGGAACGGTAAAGGACTACGAGATGGACTACACCCTGTTCTTTACCATGGATGCCCATGGCAAATGGCTGCTCAGCGACATGACCCAGGTGGACATCGCCCAGCAGGCAGAGCAGGTTCGCCTGACCTTTGTAGATGGAGATACCGTTTTAGACAGTGTCTTTGTGGATGCTGCCAGCAAGACCTTGACTTTACCTGCTGTTACCGTCCCCGAGGGAAAGGTTTTCTCCGGCTGGGTTCGGCAGGAGAAAGACGGCAACGGAAAAACCACTCTGACCGTTGTATTCAAGCCCGATGAAAACAATACAGTGATCCTGCCGGACGCTGCCCTGGAGCCTATGACCCTTTATACGCTGTTTGAGAAAGGGGAATAATCATTGACTTATCTTGCGGAGCATTTTGACCTGCCGATCCTGGACTGGATCGCAGAAAACCTCCGGTGTCCCCTTTTGGATACCGTGATGCCGTGGATCACACTTCTGGGAGATGCGGGCATTTTCTGGATCGCCGCGGCTGTAATACTTCTTTGCATCCCCAAGTACCGCAGGGCAGGCCTTTCCATGGGTATCGCGCTTGTGATGGGACTTGTGCTGTGCAACCTCACCCTAAAACCACTGGTAGCGCGAATCCGCCCCTATGATTTTGTTTTGGAGCATTACGGAAGAAATATCACCCTGTTGGTATCCACCCCTCACGACTTTTCTTTCCCGTCCGGGCATACCATCGCCTCTTTTGAAGGCGCTATTGCCCTGCTGGTCCACGACAAAAAGCTGGGCATCCCCGCTACGGTACTGGCCTGCTTGATCGCTTTTTCCCGGATGTATCTGTATGTTCACTACCCCACCGATGTGATCTTCTCGGTTATTCTGGGAACTGCCCTGGCTTTCTTGAGCTGCTGGCTGGTGAAAAAAGGCTTTTCTGTTTGGAAAAACAGAAAAATGCATTAATAACATAAAGGGTTGTCTCAAAATACGAATACTATGAAAAAATCGGCACGATCGTGCCGATTTTTCTGTTTCGGACACCCCGAAGGGGTGTCCCTACGTTCTAAAACGGGAAGTTTTCCTCTTAGTGAGACAACCCCTCAGTGTGTCGAGAAACCGATAACTTGCCATTTATCGTGCTGACGCACGAATTGATAATGGATAATTGATAATTGACAATTGTGGTATTTCCTTCGGAAATGATTTAAAAATGTCGCCTTTGGCGACTCCGAAATTCTCCATTGTCAATTTTCAATTGTCAATTGGTAGCCATCGGCTGCCCGATAAACGGGAATTCGACTTTTCCTTGACATTTCGCTTTTTTTCGCTATAATAAGGGCAGTCGCAAAACAAATAAGTCTTCGGGGAGCCGGACGCATCCGGCTGAGATTAGGCTGTGGCAGCCTTGACCCGTGAACCTGATACGGTTAGTACCGTCGGAGGGAAAGATGCATAGATGGGACTTCTTTTCGATGTCGCATTGCACCTGGACGGTTTGCAATGCGGCATATTTTTTGTGGGGCAATGCCCCGAAAGGAGAACTCTCTATGAAAAAAGAAACCAACCATCTTCGCATCCGCGCCCTGTGCGAAGGCGCCCTGTTCGTGGCCCTGGCACAGATCCTCAGCTTTTTTAAGCTGTTTCCGGACATGATCAACGGCGGTGCCATTACCTTTGCCATGTTCCCTATCTGCCTGTACGCCGTGCGGTGGGGTCTGGGTCGGGGTCTGCTGGCAGGATTTACCTTGGGTCTGCTGCAGCTTATTACCGACAGCGCCTATGCCTGGGGCTGGCAATCCATGCTTCTTGACTATCTGGTGGCCTATACCCCCTTGGGCCTTGCGGGTCTGTTCCGGGGCAAAAGCTGGGGCATCTTCCCCGGTACAGTTCTTGGCTGCGTGGGCAGATTCCTGGTCCACTACATCAGCGGCGTGACCATCTACCGGATCTACGAGCCTACCGAGGTCCTCGGTTTCGGCACTTTTGACAATGCCAGCCTGTACTCCCTGGTCTATAACGGCGTGTATATGCTGCCCTGTATGGTGCTGGCGCTGGCGGTAGCCGGAGTTTTGTATGTGCCTTTGAAGAAATTCTTTATGGGAAGCGATATTTCCCGGCAGTAACCAATAAACTGCCCGGTAAACGGAAATTGGCTGTTATCTGCCCTGCACCTTTTTTACCTCCCGGAATACCATGGAATGAGCGGCAAACCGCTCAAAAAAATCTTGGAGGTAATTGATTATGTGTATGTCCAATGGTAATAACGGCTGCTGGTGGATCATCATCCTGGTTCTGCTCTTCTGCTGCTGCGGCAACGGTAACAACGGCTGCGGTAACTACGGCAACAACTGCGGCTGTGGCTGCGACCACAACTGCTGCTAAGAAAACAAGGGCGCCCCGTTTGGGGCGCCCACAGACTGCCAAAAAAGCCCAGCGAAAGCTGGGCTTTTTCGACAGTCTGAGCGAGGGGAAATACCCCTCGCTTTTGTTATGCTCTTTTCAGCAGTTTGACCAAGAATTTTTTCATTTTCCCTTTCAGCGTAATCCAGTAAAGAAACGCCTTGCTTTTCATTTTCACTTCTGCTTGTCCGTCTCCCAGGCACAGCAAAATATCCTTAGCCATATGAAAATAAACATGCTTCTGAAAATGATTGATCGTATCCAAGTAATCTTTTTGCGATGCTATGTAATCGCCAATGTTGATCAGATAAACATTCTTCTTTCCTTTCGCCCATGCTTCCATTTTTCTGTTCAGCATCTCATGAAAAACATGCCTGTTTTCGTAAGAAGGCTTTGTAGGACCGATAAAGGCTTTTTCTGAGCCAAGCACCAAAATCAATTTTGCAGTCTCTTTTTTTGCGTTAAAGAGGACATCCAGGTTCTGAATGGTCACACCCCCGTCAGCATTGCTTACATATTGATATTTCTCCGAAAAATCAACAAGCGCCTCTTTTGTGAAGTGAATACCTGATGTGAATATGTTTTTATGGATGTAATCTTCCCAGTTTTTAGGGTCTGTCAAATCATAGTATTTTTCGCAAAGAGCAACTTGCCAACCGGTTTGTTTATGCTGATAAATACCTAAATTTCCATCTGTCAAGGTGGAGAAAATAATTGCGTCGTTTTCCAACCAGGAAGCAGCGTCTAACATTCTCTCGTCCAGCCACGGCATGTCCTCTGTTAGTTTTGCTTTGTCGGACTTTGTAGCGTTTAACGACGTGACTAATTGAGAGGTGTGATTATACCCTTCTACGCTGGTTCCATCGTCATTGGTGTAAGTAAATTCCGCAGTCGTGGACGCAGTTTGCTCAATAAACGAAAAAATTTGGCTAATGTCACAGGGCCCCTTGAAGAGTATTTTTAGGTCCCCGGTATTGCCCTTGTTTCGCTGTGTGCCGTTGTTTTCGCCTTCCTGGTTGATCCATGGGGGAACCGTGGTGTTATCCAGCTTGGTGATTACATCGCCTACCACATCGAATTGGGGACAACCTATCTTTCTATAGACGTATTGTTCCACAAGCATTCCCAATGTGCGGCAGGAAAAGAGATAGTGCTTAACCGTGCCGTTCAGGATCATATAAAAGCCTACAATCCCATACTCACCGAAATCATCTTTCACCGTAATATATGCCGCTTTGGTATCGGGCAGGGACAAATCTGAAATAAGGGATTCTTTATCCTGGCGATATTTGGTGTAGTTGAGCTGATTGCTGCGCATAATCAGCTCATGTATGCGTTCCACATTTTCCAGGCAATCCTCGTGAAATTCCACACAAATATGGCAAGACATTAAAAACGCTTCATTAGAAGAGAATTGCTGTTGCGACTTTACCTTTTCTTCCAACAGGCGGTATTGTGCCAAACGGGGACGGTTTTTGTCGACAGAGCCGATATGGTAAATACCGCTGGTGGACAGCAAGAGCTCATCCGGGGTGCACACCTTAATTTCCGGACAATAATAGGTTGCTTCCTTCAGGTTGGAAGTGTTGTCATCCACAAACAAAATGTTTTCAGCGCGAAGGTTCATGTCACCAATGATATTCTTGATACGCTCGCCCTTGGGACTCCAGTTTATAGAAGGGAAAACAAACAACCCCCATAAATCTTGAGATACCAAATATTCTTTTGTAACCTCAAAGTCATTTTTAGAACAAATCGAGTGAACGATCCCTCTGTCCAGGGATTCCCGGATAAAATCCACAAATTCTTCTCTTATTTTCAGGGCTTCATTATCGGAAAGTGTACCTTCCCACAAGGTTTCATCCAAATCCCAAATGATAAGTTTGATTTTAGCGAGATCAACCATTTTCATTCTCCTTATTTTTGAGAGCGCTTCAAAAATATTGTCAAGAATAAGCTATAACTATTTTTATCAGTCTATCACAAATTCGCCAAAGAGTCAACGGCAAGGGGGAGGCTGCAACGCCAAAGCATGTCCATGTATCCAGCAATCACCTAATTACCGGTAAAGCATTTCAAAAAAAGGGGAACCTACCTTTTGTAATGTAGGTTAGAATCCGTAGGGGCGGATACCCTGCTCTACGAATTCTAACGAAACTGCCCGACAAACGGGAATTGGTCGAAACTTGTTAAGCAGTTAAGGCGGTCTGCGAAAGCAGACCGCCTTAGCGCCTTTATGGAATCAACACATCCTCCATCGTGACACCGATGGTATATTGGAACAAGTTATCCCGGGGCGCGGAGACCTGGGTAAACAGGCCGCGCTGGGTATAGATGGCATAGTCCCGGAACAAAATGGGACACAGCCGTCCGTCTTCCACCACCGCTTTATGCAGGGTGTAATAGTTACCGGCGTTGGCCAGCGCTTCCAGGCTCAAGGCATAAAGCGCCGGGTCTGTCAGGTTATTATAGTTCATGCTGCCGTCTTTGCCAAAAAACTCCGAAAGATCCATATTGGGCGAGAGCTTTGTCTGTCCCAGATACAGGTCGTACTCATACCACTCCACATGCATCAAAAAATCATCCTGATTTAATTCCATGGCATGCACAACCAGACCGGCATCTTCCATGATCTGCACGATTTCCCGGCCGATCCGCAGACGAACACCGTCATCACTGTTCAGCAGGATCACAACCTCTGCCCCCACAAGGCCTGCCGCCTCCACCGCCTTCGTCAGGGCCTCCGGGTCATAGGCGTATCTTGCCGCCAGCTTCTGGTCGTAATAAACAGAATAGGGCGATGCCGGCAAAACAGCCGCCTGTCCAAATCCCCGGTAATAGGTATCCACCATAGCTTCCCGGTCTATGGAACGGGCCAAAGCGCTGCGAACCGCCGCATTGCCAAACACCTGCCGTGTGGGATTGGCTGCCAAGTACAAAAGCTGTCCGCTTTCACAGTCCCAAAGCTCATAGTCGCAGCGAAAATCCGCATAGGTGGGACTGCCCGGATCGGCGCAGACCAAGCTCACTTTCTGTTCCTCAAAGGCATCCCGTGCCTTCGCCGCAGAATCCACCGCCGTGAGGGGAATAAAATCCGCTGTGGCAATCAAATCGGCGCTTTCACACCACCAAACCATCCGGCGGCGCAGCCACAGACCGGAAACGGTGTTCTCCAGCAAATACGGACCCGTGCCCAGAGGCTTCTCCGCCTCGATCTGGGAAGCCTTGACGATAGGCACATCCAGCAAAACAGGCAGATCTCCATAAGGGGTGTCCATCACCATCTCGACACCGCCGTCCTCCAGCAGCTTCACGGAAACCACATGACGGAATCTGCCGCCATAGACGGTAGATTTCAAGGCCGCCTGGAGACTCGCCGCCACATCCGAGCCGGTGACTGCCGTACCATCGGAAAAGGTGGCATCGGGGCGGACATAAAAAACATAGGTACGCATATCCCGGCTCATGCGGTAGCTGTGGCAAAGCATGGGAGATGCCTGGTAGCTTTTATCCAAAGTAAACAGTCCCTGATAAATCAGCGACAGCACCACCCGGTTGGTGGTATCCGTACAGGTATAGGGGTTTAAGGACCGATCCGGGTAATAAGCCAGAGACAGCGCCATATCCGACGTATCTTGGGTGGGTGTCTGAACCAGATCCTCTCCCAAGGCATCTCCGGTGGGAACATAGGGAGATTCCACCGTTGCGCAGCCGCTGAGCAGCAGCGCCAACACCAGCAACAGACCGGTGATTTTCTTCATACATTCCCCTCCTTACAAACAATGATCGCGCCTTGAGAGCCCCGGTCTCCCCGGGTATAGCGGTGAGACCAGAACCTAGCATGCTCACACATCGTACAAGCATCGCTGATCTCGATATTTTCAACGCCTGCCCGGTGGAGCGCCAGAGCGTTGATCTCTTTTAGGTTTACATAATATTTATTCTGTTGGGTGCGGATATGCTCCCAGATCCGGCTGCCAAAGGCAGCAACCAAGGCATCCGGCACATCCTTATCCGTTTCAAAGCAACATGGGCCGATATTGGGCCCGATGGCAGCGCGGATATCTGCCGGGCGGCAGCCAAAGGCCTGAACCATTGCCCGGACGGTTTTCCCGGCAATGTCCGCCGCCGTCCCGCGCCAACCGGCATGGGACGCGCCCACAGCGCCGGTGACAGGGTCATGGAACAAAATAGGGGTACAGTCGGCGGTAAAAATCCAAAGTGCCACGCCGGGCTCTCGGGTGATCAACGCGTCACACTCCGGATATGCGTGATGATCCAGCCCCCGGGCATCCTCCCGGGTTACGGTTCGCACGATATCCGAATGAATCTGTCGGGTCTGCACCAGATCCCGAACATCAAAACCCAAAGCTTTTGCCAGAATGGCATAATTCTTTTCCACATTTTCATGGGGGTCGCCCCGGTGCATGGCAAGATTCAAGCTGGAAAACTGCCCTTGACTAACACCACCCCAGCGGGTGGTAAAAGCATGGGGCGCGCCGATCCCCTCTGCTGCCAGATATTCCAATGCGTCTTGGGTAACGGTTTTTATGGCCATAGCTTCTCCCATAATGGTCAATTTGAAAGTTTTCACCCTGTAACGAACCGGGCTGTGGCAGGATGTGTAACGAATCTCACCCGACAGCCAGTCCCGAGTTGTCTGCGGACACCGTCCGCTTATTCTCTGCCGGCTTCCTTGTCCTTCTGCATACAGCACTTTTTGTACTTTTTGCCGCTGCCGCAGGGGCAGGGATCGTTGGGGCCTACTTTGGTATCCTTATTGCGGACAGGCAGCTTTTTCACCGTGGGCTGGGATGCCGCGGCAGTACCGGTCTCCTTCGCCACCCGCTGGCGGCGCAGCTCCTGCTGGGGACGCAGCCGCACCAGCATCAGCCGGCGCACCGTTTCCTCCCGGATGGCGGCAACCATCGCTTCAAACATAGCGAAGCCCTCTTCTTTATAGGCGATGACCGGATCGTGCTGACCGTACGCCCGCAGTCCGATGCCCTGCTTCAGATCGTCCATGGCATCAATATGGTCCATCCAGTATTCGTCTACCACCCGGAGCATGATGACCCGCTCCACTTCCCGCATTACAGAAGGCGTCATCTCCACTTCCTTGCGGTCATAGGTCTGCTCTGCCAATTCGCACAGCGCCTCGGGGTCGGGATTCCGGGCTACACTGCCAACGGGATAGAAGATCCCTTCAAATCGGGTAAGCTCTTCCTCTTCCGCCCCCAGGATCACATCCCGGAGCATGGAGAGCATATTGTCCCGCAGATCTTCGCCACTGAGCACCTTCTGCCGCTGGGCATAGATAATACCACGCTGGGTATTCATCACATCGTCAAATTCCAGCACGCTCTTTCTGGAGCGGAAATGACGGCTTTCCACTGCCTTTTGGGCATTTTCCACCGCATTGGAGAGGATCCTGGCATCGATAGGCATGTCCTCTTCCAAGCCCAAGGTATCCATCATGGTCATGATCCGGTCAGAGGAGAACAGGCGCATCAGATCATCCTGCAGGCTCAGGTAGAACCGGCTCTCGCCGGGGTCGCCCTGACGGCCGCTTCGGCCACGGAGCTGATTGTCGATACGGCGGGACTCGTGCCGCTCCGTACCGATGATAAACAGACCGCCGGCAGCGCGGACCTTTTCTGCCTCGTCGGCAATTTCCGCCTTATACTTTTGCAGCAGCTGCTCATACTTTCCCCGGATGGCCAGGATCTCGGGGTCCCGGGTCTCGGCAAAGGAATCTGCCTCTGCCAGCAGCTCCTCCGGCGTTTCTGCCTTGCGCAGCTCGGTCTTTGCCAAAAATTCCGCGTTGCCGCCCAACACGATATCCGTACCACGGCCTGCCATGTTGGTGGCGATGGTGACTGCCCCGAATTTACCTGCCTGGGCCACGATCTGGGCTTCCATCTCGTGGTATTTGGCGTTCAGAACATTATGGGGAATTCCCTCCCGCTTCAAAAGCTTGCTGAGCAGCTCACTTTTCTCAATGGAGATAGTACCTACCAGCACCGGCTGGCCCTTGGCATAACACTGCTTCACCTGCTGGATAATGGCGCGGTATTTGGCCATTTCTGTCTTATAGACCACATCCGGCCGGTCCTTACGTGCCACAGGACGGTTGGTGGGGATCTCCACCACATCCAGCCGGTAGATGGTGGCAAATTCCTCTTCCTCTGTCAGCGCCGTACCGGTCATGCCGGAAAGCTTATCGTACAGCCGGAAGAAATTTTGAAAGGTGATGGTAGCCAGGGTCTTGCTCTCCCCGGCAACGGCAACCTTTTCCTTTGCCTCGATGGCCTGGTGCAGGCCTTCATTGTACCGGCGGCCGTACATCAGACGGCCGGTAAACTCGTCCACAATGATGATCTGGCCATCCTTAATTACATAATCGATATCCTTTTTCATCAAGCCCCGGGCTTTCATAGCCTGGTTGATGTGGTGGGACACGGTGGTGTTTTCGCTATCTGCCAGGTTTTCCACCCCGAAGAATTTCTCTGCCTTGGCAATGCCGGAGGCTGTCAGAGAAACGGTGCGGCTCTTCTCATCTACGAAATAGTCGCAATCGTAATTGTCGTGAACTTCCTTGTCTTCGGTCTTGGCGAAGACCTTTTTCCGCAGAGAAGCTACGAAGCTGTCTGCCATCTGGTAAAGCTGGCTGGATTCTTCGCCCTTGCCGGAGATGATCAAAGGTGTCCGGGCCTCATCGATGAGGATGGAGTCCACCTCGTCCACAATAGCGAAAGCATGCCCCCGCTGGACCAGCTCATTTTGATAAATGGACATATTATCCCGCAGGTAGTCGAAGCCCAGCTCGTTATTGGTACAGTAGGTGATATCCGCAGCATAGGATACCCGGCGCTCCGCAGGGCTCATGCCGGGAATGATCAGGCCAACCGTCAGACCCATATAGCGGTAGACCTTGCCCATCCACTCGGAGTCACGCTTGGCAAGGTAATCGTTGACGGTGACCACATGAACACCCCGTCCTGTCAGGGCATTGAGATAACAGGGCAAAATGGCAACCAGAGTCTTACCTTCGCCGGTCTTCATTTCCGCGATCCGTCCTTGGTGCAAAATGATACCGCCGATGAGCTGCACCGGATAAGGCTTCATACCCAGCACGCGCCAGGCAGCCTCCCGGACGGCGGCAAAAGCATCCACCAGGATATCGTCCAAGGTTTCCCCCTGGGACAGGCGCTCTCTAAATTCTGCGGTTTTTCCCTTCAGTTCCTCTTCGGAAAGGGCAGCATAAGTCTCCTCCAGCGCCAGAATCCTGTCCACCAGAGGTTGGATCTTTTTCAGTTCCCGCTCTGAACGAGTGCCGAAAATTTTTGTTATCAGTCCCATAGGAATCCTCCACAATGCAGCTAATTTTTCCTATTATAGCACAACAATTATAAAAATCATAGCCTGTTTGTAAATTTCCGCCCACGCAATTATCCCCAAATGCCGACAAATTTCCATTTATCGAGTAGTTGCAAATCATGCGTGCGTAGGGCGGGCTCATGAGCCCGCCGACCAGGGTGCATTATTTCGAGCAGTTTCGTCCATTTTTTCCATAGTCTTTTGCAAAATACAAACTTTTCAGAATCCGGGAAGTGATCGGCGGACTCATGAGTCCGCCCTACGAATCCTAACGAAACCGCCCGATAAACGGAAATTGGCGGGGCTGACGGTTTCCGTCAGCCCCGGTGGATCAGTTATAAAACAGCAGAGAAAACCACGTCACTACATTTTCTCCGTATTGGAATGGGATGCCTAAGCTTTCCAGCAAGGGCAGCAGATTGATGCCGTGGCTTTCTACGCAGGGGTGCATCCGTTCCGGCAGGCGGCAGGGCTCACCGTCCAAAATAGCGCACCGCTCACACTGGGCACAGGCCTCGGTAGACAGGATGTAGGGTTCGATCCCTTGCTGCCGCATAAGATCCCGAACCGTATTGGTGACGGCTTCGTGGTCGTGGCGGGTATACAGGGCTTCCGGGATGTTTGTAATATCCGAAACCTCTGTAAGGGTGGATATCATCAGGCAGTTTTCATAGCCTTTGCACCGGGCGACGCATTGGTTTACCTCGCCCACCCCGGGAGGGCATGCCCAGGACTTTCCGTACATGGGACATTCATTTTCGCAGATCCAGCGGATGCGTGTAGAGAATTCCAGCTCCTCCGGGGAAAAGAAGTGATACCAGTACAGAGGAAGCTCCGCCAGCTGGGTCTCCAGCTTTTCTCTGTCCATCATCTTAGTTCCTCCAGGATCCGCTGACAGCCCTCTAAAATATCCGCCCAGGTTTCCCCGAAGTCCCCGGTGTACCAGGGGTCGGCAACATCATGGGACAGGAGCGGCTGACACTTATTTGCCTTGCCGCCAAACATCCGCTGCAGATACCGGGCGTTGCTGGCATCCATATAATAGATGTGATCGTAATGCTCCAGATCCTCCTGGGTGATCTGCCGGGCGCCACGGTGGTCAAAGGGTACGCCGTGGCGGTTCAGTTCCCGCTGGGCAGGGGGATAAACGGGATTGCCCAGCTCCTCCCGGCTGACTGCCACAGAGGCGATCTCAAAATCTTTCTCCCGGCCCGCCTTGCGGACAAGGTCTTTCATCACAAACTCTGCCATGGGACTGCGGCAAATATTCCCGTGGCAGACAAACAAAATTTTCACCATAACGCTTCCTCGCTTTCGTTGGCAATAATATAACATATTTTGCGGCGGGAGTAAACCCCCGCCCTACGGCAACGCAGGATAGAAAATCGTAGGGCGGGGCCTTGGTCCCGCCACCTGCCCATCCCGTCGGCAAGAGTTACGCCATTAGCATAGAAGCCGAAGAAACGGCTTTTGAGCAGCGGAGCAAACACCGAAAAATAAAAATCCCGCTACCTCTATCATAGCTGCATTTGCAGATATGGACGGGTAGCGGAAAATCTCAATTGATGCAAAGTTTCTTGATTTTTGTGTGGTATCTGTATATAATTCAATTAGGCAATCATTTTGATAATAAAAATTGAAAGGGGTTCTATTGATGAAAAAGATAATTTGTTTCGGCTTGGTTCTATTGGCCTTACTTGGATGTTTGACCGCCTGTAATTTTACACAAAACATGTCAGGTGCAATAGCTGGTGAGGCAGAAGCTACCCCGAAAGTAGAGGAAATGATGGCAGCACTCGCCGATGATAACACATCCGATGCTAAAGCTCTGTTACATCCCCAGGTTGCAGAAACATCCGATAATGCCATCGCCCAAATGAGTGCCTACCTAGCAGGTAGAAAAGCAAGTGCTATTGAATTGATAAGCATCAACATCAATTCATCTACTGGCACAGCGGGCAAAACCAGACAGGAACGAGTAGGCTACCAAGTTACACTGACTGATGGTGCTGTAATTTTCTTAAATGCGGTTTATCTTTCCAATAATCAAGGTACTGGCTTCGCCTCCTTTCAAGTAGTTTTAGGTGTAGTTTAAAAGCATTACATAATAAAGCGATAAAACAGCCGCCTCCGTGATGGATGCGGCTGTGCTATTTCGTCATGTTGGGGCAAAATGTGGTTACTTTCAAAAGTAGTATGCGAGTAGTACAAATGGGGCAAACCCGTTGCAAAGGGTGGTATAGCATTGCATAGCTTGGTGTGCCGTTCCTGGGTCAAATCTTGCCGTGGCAGACGAATAGCACTTTATGCATAACCATACCTCCGTGGTGTCATTGTAGGGGACGGCCCCTGGACGTCCCGAAATACCAAACGACATTTTGAACCGGGGCGTCGTAGGCGCCGCCCCCTACATTTGGGGGTATTATAGCACAGATGACGAATGATTTCAACTTGTAGGGGACGATGCCTACATCGTCCCGTTATGAACAGAACGTATCACGGGCGGATGTGGGCATCCGCCCCTACCTCCCGTTGGCAAGTGTTACGCCATTCACATAGACGCCGAAAAATGCTGCTTTTCTTTTTGGCGAAGATCGGGATTCGGGAGGGATGCAGAAAATCTTGATTTCTGTGTGCTTTCAGCCTATAATTTAATTAGGCAAACAGTTTGGGAAGCTTGAATTTGACAACGGGGTGAATGGCGTGCAAATTTTTAAAGACCAATATATATTCCCTGAGCAGGAAAGAAAGATTTTTGCGAATGCAGGACGTATACTGTTTCCCCTTGAATTAATAGTGCATCTTATATTCATTGTTCCTGCAATTATTTATAAGAATTTAGACGGTGTTTGGGTATCCTTGTTCTTTGTAATTGTATTCGGTGCAGTCCATTTTCAAAATCTTCGATTGCGTAAATTCTGTCTAGCGAAGTGGTCATTTGATGGAACAATATTCACTGTTTATATTAAAGATATGAGCTATACGATAGACGTTAACCAGCCATTTTGCATAGCTACTTCGGCACTATCCTTTGGACGTCGCTATTCCCCAGTAAAATATCCTTTTGTTATGATTTGGAAACCAGGTGCCCGTGTGCCATATGAAGAAATGGGTGGTTACCAAGCTCTTAAAAAGCGAGATGCGCTGATTATTCCTTACGATGATGAAACGATCGCTTTGTTCCAGGAGTATCTTAATATTAAAGAGATTCCCAAATGGCCAAAATCAAGTGTTTATTATGGCATTTCAAGGTAACGGGAGAGCACAGAAATTCCAAAATATTGAACAGATAGCAGCAGCCGCCGACGGACAGTCGGCGGCTGTCAGACTGTCGAGAAAACCCGGTGTTGACAATCGTGCAAATTCCATCTACAATATTTACATAGTTGTAAACAGGTGGTGAGGGCAATGAATTATGAACGCATCTTACTGGCATTATCACAACAAGGTGGAACGATTATTACAACGAAGGCTGCGGAAGCGGCGGGAATCTCCCGGGCTATGCTTTACAAGCTGACTAAAGGTGGCACTCTGCAACGGATTGCACAAGGACAGTATATGTTAGCGGAGGAAATGCCCGATGAACTGCTTTCTATCAGTCTGCGTTCGGAAAACATGGTATTCTCTCACGAGACAGCACTTTTCCTTCATGGCATTTCAGACAGAACACCGTTTGTGCATAGCATTACCGTGCCTACCGGTGTTGGTGTTTCTGCCGTACTTCAAGAAAGCTGTAAAATCTACCACATTAAACAAGAATTATTTGATCTGGGCAGAACGACCACAAAAACAACTTTGGGCAATTCAGTTCCTTGCTACGATCTGGAGCGCACAATCTGTGATGTTATCCGGAGCCGAAACAAGATAGGCACAGAAACATTCCTGGTAGCTTTGAAACAATATGCTAACCACCCAAAGAAAAATCTAAACCGGTTAAATACCTATGCAAAGAAGATGCGGCTGACTACACTGGTCCGGCAATACTTGGAGGTGCTGTTATGAGTAATGCTATGAGCTTGAAGGCAAAGATCCGCAATATTGCCAAGGAGAAGAATATTCCTGCTCAGGTGATTTTGCAAAACTATATGTTTGAAAGACTGCTTGTGCGACTCTCACATTCTGAACACCAAGAAAAGTTCGTCCTAAAGGGAGGTATGTTGGTAGCTGCCATTGTGGGGTTGGATAACCGGGCAACGATGGACCTAGACACAACCCTTAAGAATTTGCCACTAACCCCGGACGCGATCCGCAATGCCCTTGAGCAAATTTGTTCTACCCCTTGTGATGATGAAGTCAATTTCAAAATCGGCACAATTAACCCTATTCGTGAGGATGATATTTACGGAGGTTATCGGGTTGCACTGGAAGCACAATATGATACCGTTTTGGTGCCGCTGTCTATTGATGTTTCCACCGGCGATGCTATAACCCCTGGTGCAGTAGAGTTTTCCTTCAATGAAATTTTCGACAGGAACAAATCTTTTCAGCTGTGTGCGTACAACATCGAAACGGTACTGGCAGAAAAGGTTGAAACTATTCTCCGCAGAACTGTTTTCAATACCCGGCCCAGAGATTTCTATGATGTTTATATCCTTGCCACTACACAGAAGTATAATAAGGAACTATTTGAGCAGGCACTGCAGGCAACAGCCCAGCACCGCGGCACAGCTGAACAGATTGCAGACCGGGCAGCCATCCTTGCGGATATTGAAGAAAGTGCAACACTCCGCGCTCTGTGGAAGAAATACTGTAAGCTGTTTGCGTACGCCAAGGATATCTCTTTTGAAATGATCATTAGAAACTTAAGCAATATCTGCAAGCAGTAATCTACCATTGCTGTACTACTAAAGCAAAGATAATTGCGACCCAATTGGGTAGTAAAATAATAACGCAACTCAAGCATGTTGCGTTTTAGTGAATTGTATATTTGAGAAAAGCAGCAGAAGATACTAAAAAGAGGGTTATAATATGGCTACAAAGTCAAAAAAGAACGTCATATCATTTCGTGTCCGCGAATTTGATGCAGACCACTTTGTCGTGGAATCATACTCCATGAAACTGACAGATGAATTAGCATTTTACACCGAGGCCAAAGTTAATTATTATATGCGTTATAATTCATATGTTAAGCGTAAACAGGATTTTCAGGAATATATTCAAAAGAAATCTTGCGACTATGATTACATGTATCAGTATTACAATAGCATTGAAGATCTAAATACTTTTCTATCAATGCATTATTTTATGCATGGCAATCCTGAAAACCTTGAGGAAATAAATAAACTAAATATGTTAGCGCACGAATATATAGGACGGTACAATTCAACCATCTATAATTCTATAGACACATATAATGATAGCAATGATATCTATGCCAAAGTATCCCGTGCGCAGTCGTTCTTTAAGAAAAACATTACCCATATAGAATGTGTAAATGTTGCTCAGGCTAATTTTTCTATCGGATATGATGAAGACAAGGAAAGACCTTTGGGTGTTTTTGACATTGGAATCAAATCTAGTCCATCCGGTAACAGGGGATGCGCTGAAAGAAAATTACGGCAAATCGACGAGAAAGGTATCGTTGTTATTTCCCATTATGATTATGACCATATAAACGGATATCGCTATCTTAGCGATAGTGCCTTGAATAGAATTTGGATATTGCCCCAAAAGCGTTTGTCGCCTACACCAACTGAGCGAAACCTACTTAGTTTGCTAAAGCCCCACAATTGCATATTTCTACAGGATATCGATTACTCTCTAACAAGCTTTAACGGTGACTCACATATTCTACAAATTGGAAATGTCAGTATTTATCGCGGAAATGCCAAGAAAATCGATTCGGATCAGTCAACAGACGAAAACGCAAGAAGTCTTATCTGCGTAGTCGAAGGTAATAGATCCATTCTTCTTCCTGGAGATTGTCTGTACGAAGAATTCCCTACAGATTTTAAAGTGGATTACTTAGTGGTTCCTCATCATAGTTGCTATTATAACAAGCCAATTAAACATATCGATCTTCCACGGTTGAGGGAACTGATTATTTTTGCAGGACCCCACCGCGGATACAAGCACCCAGACATATCTCATTTGAACAGATTGAACCAAAGCGGATGTCAAGTTGTTTACCTTATGAACCACAGAAATTACTATTTCGATCATAAGAATGAGATCGTCTCTCCAGCAATTGCAGTAACGCCCCAGTCGCATATTATTACACTATAAACAATCACCGAGAACTTTGGGTGATGCCTCCACTATGCAGTGTCTCTAGATGTTTCTACAAAGGCAGCATAGCAATACCCTTACCAATGTAATCTATCATGTTCGTCTGCCATAAAACGCGTTTAGGACGAAATGGCAGACAAACAAAAACGAGACCCGGGGAAGGCATTTTTGCACCTTCCTCGGGTCTTATATTTTTGTGTCTTATATCATATCGGCTCTCAAAAAGTAGTAATTGGGGGGCAAAAGGCAATTTATCGTGGTTTCTCTAAGCTAATCCCGGCTGATTGGAGTGGTCCCGTGACAGACGAACAACACTTTATGCATAACCATTCCTCCGTAGTGTCATTGTAGGGGACGGCCCCTGGACGTCCCGAAATACCAAACGACATTTTGAAATGGGGCGTCGTGGGCGCCGCCCCCTACATTTGGGGGTATTATAGCACGAAATAGCGGAGATTGCAACCAAAAGCCCCCCTTGTGCAAAGGGTAGCGTAGCGATTTAGATAATCGCTTGCCGGTGGCAAGCACACCATAAACTATGTGTCTGCGGAGCAGACTGGGGGATTGACAATCCCTCCGTCTTGCCTTCGGCAAGCCACCTCCCTTTACACAAGGGAGGCTTTCTCCCGTCGGCAAGAGTTTCTTTTCTAAAGCAGAAGCCAAGAAACTTACCTTTCGCCTATGCGAAAGGCAGAACAGCTTGATTTCTGTGTGCTATGAAAGTATAATTCTGTTAGATAAGCTTAAATTTGATGAGGAGGATTGGCTGTATGAAAAAATACATAGCTTTTATTTTAACACTTGTCTGTGTTCTTGGTTTGGTTGCTTGTACCGATGAAACGAAACCGAATTACGTTGAGCCTGACTTCACAGAACAGCCAATCATTACAGGAAATTCTCATTCTGATGTGGATAGCATTTCTATTCAGGTTAGTGGTGTATATACTTATCCAGATAAGACAACACTGGATGTCTATTGGCATAACAAAACCAAGTATTCCGTTATATTCAGTGGAACATATTGGATTGAGCGGCTTGAAAATGGTGAGTGGGTAAGCTGGGTTCTCAGTGATATGACTCTTGCAACAGAGGAATACGAACTGCGTCCAAATGAAATAAAAAACAAGAGCTATGTTGCTATAGAAATTATAGATATAAGCACTCCTGGAACATACCGTTTTCGCGCGGCTTGTAGTGTAGATATTGGTGGAGAAAAGCATACAGATTGCTCTCTGTGGGCAGAGTTCATTATTGAGTAATCAAATTCCAATATGCCGAACAGATAATAACAGGGGGCTGTTGCAAAACAGCCCCCTGTTATTATCAGGATCATTTCCGCAAGGACTTTCGAAGCGCCGGGACGATCAGCAGGGCGATACCGCCGCCGATAAGCGCGGTAAACAGCTGAGGCCAGGAGAAGGTGATAATCTTTTAGGCATATGGCTGTACGTAGAATTAAAAAATGTTGCAATTAAAGGGTATATATGATAAAATTCCACATATACACTGGGTTACTTGTAGGTTTTTTCCTGTAAAATTTATACAAACATTCGAAAAGGAGGCCATATGACGCAATCTGTTTCCCAAAAACGAGGCTTCACCAAAATAGTCAGTTTTTTTAAGTTGCTGCGAATAAAGCACTATGTTAAGAATATCATTATTTTCCTTCCGCTTATTTTCAGCAAAAGGTTTTTTGAACTGCCGTTACTGGTAGATACCGTCTGCGGCTTTGCTGCCTTTTCCTTCCTCGCATCGGTGGTATACGTTATCAACGATATACGCGATGCAGAAAAGGATCGCGCGCATCCCACAAAGCGCAAACGGCCTATTGCCTCTGGTGCAGTTGCAGTAAAGAGTGCTGTAATCCTTGCTGTCGCCTTGTTTCTCCTTTCCATGATGCTGAATTATCTGTCAGTAGGCTGGAATCTCACAGGCTGGGTGATACTCCTCGGTTATTTCGCCCTGAACCTAGGGTACAGTTTCGGCTTGAAAAACATCCCCCTGCTTGATGTTACCATTTTGGCATCGGGCTTTTTGCTCCGTCTACTGTACGGCTCGGCAGTAACCGGTATTCAGCTTTCGGCATGGCTTTGTCTTACCACCGTGCTTGCTTCGTTCTATCTGGGCTTCGGCAAGAGAAGAAACGAATACACTCTGGAATCCACCAACAAACGGGATGTGCTTAATGCCTACAGCTATGGTTTTCTCGACAAGAGCATGGATATGTGCATGACCCTTGCTCTGGTTTTTTATTCTCTGTGGACGTTGGATGTGTCACAGGGCACCAGTACCGCACTGATCTGGACAGTTCCTTACCTGCTGCTAATCGTTTTGAAATATAACTTCAATATCGAGAAAAACTCGGACGGCGACCCCACTGAGGTCATTTTCGGAGACCGCGTTCTTTTGCTCATGATATTGATCTATATGTTCATCATGTTTTTGATACTTTACTGTTAAATTATGAATGCTTACGATTTCGACAAGACAATCTATGACGGCGATTCCACCATAGATTTCTATAAATTCTGTGTCAAGCGTAACCCCCTTTTGCTCAGGTATCTGTTCCGCCAGGGGGCGGGCTTTGCCTTGTATCTCCTAGGCGTTTATGACAAAACCGCATTCAAGGAGCGCTTTTATAGCTTTCTGCAGGGTATGAATGACCCACAGCGGGTTCTGCAGGATTTTTGGGATCTGCATATACATAGGATAAAGCCTTGGTACATTGGACAAATGGGAGAGGATGATGTTATTATTTCCGCCTCCCCCGAGTTTTTGGTCCGGGAAGCCATGCAGAGATTGGGCAGCGCCACGGTCATAGCCTCTGCAGTGGACATCTCTTCCGGTAGATACACCGGCGTAAACTGCTACGGACTGGAGAAGGTCCGGCGTTTTTTGGAGAGATATCCCGATGCAGTTATCGATTCGTTTTATTCAGACTCCAATTCGGATGCTCCCATAGGTAAAATCGCACGAGAATGCTTTCTGGTGAAAGGAGACAAAATATGCTCAGTAAATTGGCAATAACAGAAGACCGGCCTGGCTGCGGATTGAAACCTACAGAAGGTACCCGCTATTATCGCCTGCTGAGGATTTTTGCGGTCATCAGTTTCTTTGTAATGATTGCCGCGCAGATGCTCCTGTTGATTCTGTTCTCAGGTAAGCAGACCTCAGATTCCGGTGTTTATCTGTTCCTGGCAAAGCAATGTGCCGAAAACGGTTTGTGGTATCCCTCTGTAGAGCATTTATCCCAAACATATATTTTCGGAAACGGCCTCGTTAATTTGATTGCCCTTATCCTGCGCGTAACATCTGATCTAAGAGTGTTTTTTTTCATAAACATGCTTTTTGTGCAGATGCTGCTGTGGAGTTGCCTGTATATCATCAAAAAAGCATTTCGCAGAAATACCATCTGCTTCTGGTTTGTAATCCTTTTCTGCCTTCTGAATACCTTCTGGAGTGAAATTGTACAGCTCAAAACAGAGGTTCCCTTTAGTGCCTTGGCTTTCTGCGGATTGGCGCTCCTCTATTCCGGCAAAAAATGGGCTTATCCTGCAGCAGGTATTCTTTTGGCGCTGGCAAACTGGGTCAGGCCTATCGCACTTGCTTTCCTAATAGGCGCTGTATGCGTAATCCTCATCAAAAGCAAAAAGCTACGCCATATCCTGTCCCTCCTCGGCAGCTACGCAGCAGTGATTCTTCTCATCGGCTGCATATCTTTTGCAAGCTGCGGACACTTTGTCTATCAAGCAGTCACTTTCGGTTATAATTTTATCATGTCAGCAAATGATGATGCCGATGGCAGTTATATGAACTTGGTTGGGGAAGGTCAAGTGGGCTATATAGACCCTGAGCTAAAAAAGGATATGACATTCAAGGACTGCGATGAGTATTACACCAAACTATCCCTGGAATGGATCAAAGAACACCCCGGAGATTATCTAAAGCAAATCCCTGCCAAGCTTTTCTTCCTGTACGGTACAGAAACCTATTCAGGCACTGCATATTTTAACAACGAAAAGTTTACCGGCGGTATGGCATACATTAAATCGGTAGCAAACAAGTTTACCGGTCATTCAGATGAACCGATCCACATAGGAGATGTTCTGATTATTTTAAACCAGATTTGGTACATGATGATTTGCGTTTTGTTCGCTTCTGGCACGGTATTGCTTTTCAAGAAAAAGCAATGGCGCAGTATGCTGCCTTTGTGGTTAAGCATGCTCTGCGGAACGGGTATAACGGTTGTGGTTGTCGGAGCTGCAAGATATCACGCTCCTTATCTGCCAATTATGATGGTATGCGCCGCGTTTGCCTGTGAGTGTATATTTTCAGGAGAAAAAAAGAAGATCGCTGAGAAGTATACTCAGGAGAATCCTCTCGATTGAAAACAGCGCCCATTACAGATTCAAAAACACCTGACCGTGACATTCCGCCATGGTCAGGTGTTTGATTATTTCCGCAAGGCCTTTCGAAGCGCCGGGACGATCAGCAGGGCGATACCGCCGCCCATGAGCGCGGTAAACAGCTGAGGCCAGGAGAAGGTGGCGGGCAGCGCTTGCAACATCGGCGGTTTCAGCGTCCCGGATGCCAACAATTTTTCGGCGAACACGCCGCAGATCAGCCAAACCACGATGGCATAGAGAGATGCAAATTTTGCTATCGCCGCTACCAGCCAGGCCACAAACTGTCTGACAATTTTTTTACTGTCTTTGCCGGCGAGAAAATGCAGCAGCAAAACATACACCGTATTGCCTGCCATAATTGCCGGTACGGTCAGGATTTGGGGCGCGATGCCCAGTAAATACGCCAGCACCGGGGAGATCACCGCCACAGTGATGCCGCTGTAAAGACCGGCTACCAACACGGTTACCGTCAGGATGGCATTGACACAAGAGCCGGTAACCAGCTGGCCCAGAGGCTTGGTAATCGCCTGCAGAGCAATGAGCAGCGCCAGCATCACCGCGGTTTCGGTGATGAAGCGGATATTTCTTTTCATAAGATAACCTCCTGTTTCCGTCCATGGGGACGAACCTTCCCTATCATACCCATTTTCTCCCCACAGCGCAAGGGTCATTTTCTGGGGAAACCAAAAAAACGCACTTGACAAATGGATAAAAATGGGGTAAATTAAAGGTGCGTTACACGACTGACGGATATCGCGGCGCACCGCGGGGAAATGTAACGCTGTAATGCCGACCGTCTGGGCAATTCAGCACCGCGCTGGATTGCCTTTTTTCATATTTTACCCCGTTTGTGGGGAATCAGGAGTTTTTATGAGCTTTACTTACCGTGGGCTGAAAGCCCAAATGGATCGCCACATCATCACCGAGGATGAGATTAACCGCAACTTAGAGCGGCTGCGTCAGCAGAACCCCCGGATCGCGAAAATCACTGACCGTCCCACGGAAAACGGGGATGAGATCGTTCTGGACTACGCAGGCTTCTGCGACGGAGAACAGTTCGCCGGCGGCACCGCTGAAAAGCAAACTTTAGTCTTAGGCAGCGGCGCATTTATCCCCGGCTTTGAAGAGCAGCTGCTGGACAAGGTCTGCGGCGAAAAGGTAATCGTCAAGGTAACCTTCCCAAAGCAGTATCACGCAGAAAACCTGGCCGGCAAAGAGGCCGAGTTCTGCTGCACTATCCACGAGATCCGGGTCAAGACCGAGTACGAGCTGGACGACACCTTCGCCAAGGAGTTCGGTCACTGTGAAAACTTAGCCCAGATGCGTCAGAAGCTGGGTGAAAGCCTGCAGGCCTACACCGATGAGCGGGGCGAGATGGATCTGCAGGATCGGCTGCTGCGGCAGGCTGCGGAAACTTTGGAATTCGAACCCACCAAGGAGCAGATCGATCAGGCTGTGGAAGAGCAGCTGCAGAATCTGCAGGCTCAGCTGACCCAGCAGGGTCTGACCCTGGAAATGTACTGCCAGTTTATGAGCACCACCGAGGATGCGCTGAAGCAGGATTTCCGCGCTGAGGCTGCCATCCGGGTAAAAATTCAGGCCGCCATCGAGCTGATCGCAGATCTGGAAAACCTGGAGGCCACCAAAGAGGAGATCGACAAGGCTGTGTTGCTGATCTGCCGGCAGAACAACATGACGCCCGAGCAGCTGAAGCCTTATTATGACGCCGAGTTTGAAAAGGCCGTCGTGAAAAGTGTACTCACCAGTAAGGTCATGGCCCTCGTCAGAGAGGCTGCTGATGTTACGGTAGTATAATATAAGTAAATCAATAATGTGCCGCAAAGCGGCACCGAAAAACAAGGAGGAAACTTACTATGGCAATCGTTTTCGACGAGAATGGCAAGTATGTGGACGAGAAGGGCTTTGTAAAGCTCGACCCCACCCAGTACAAGGACTGGCAGATCGCTGAGGAAGCAGAAAAAACTCTGCCTCCCGTGGACTTCTTCCGCGAGAAGCTGGGTCTGCTGCCCGAGGAGATCATCCCCTACGGCAAGACTCCCAAGATCGACTTTATCAAGGTTATGAACCGTCTGAAGGACAAGCCCGACGGCAAGTTCATTGAGGTTACCGCTGTGACCCCCACCCCCTTCGGCGAGGGTAAGTCCACTGTTTCCCTGGGTCTGATCGAAGGCCTGGGCTACATCGGCAAGAATGCCGGCGGCGCTCTGCGTCAGCCCTCCGGCGGCCCCACCATGAACGTTAAGGGTACTGCTGCCGGCGGCGGCAACGCTCTGCTGATGCCCATGACCGAGTTTAGCCTGGGTCTGACCGGTGACATCAACGACATTATGAACGCCCACAACCTGGCTATGGTCGCTCTGACTGCCCGTATGCAGCACGAGCGCAACAACACCGATGAGTGGCTGGCCAAGAAGGGTCTGAAGCGTCTGGACATCGACCCCAAGCGCGTGGAGATGGGCTGGATCATCGACTTCTGCGCACAGAGCCTGCGTAACATCATCATCGGCATCGGCGGCCGTCTGGACGGCTTCATGATGGAGAGCAAGTTCGGCATCGCTGTCGGCTCTGAGCTGATGGCTATTCTGGCTGTTGCCAAGGATCTGAAGGATCTGCGCGAGCGCATCGGCAAGATCGTTGTTGCTTACTCCAAGACCGGTGAGCCTGTTACCACCGAGGATCTGGATGTTGCAGGCGCAATGACCGCATGGATGCGTAACGCCATCAACCCCACCATGTGCTACTCTGTCGAGCATCAGCCCGTTCTGATCCACGCCGGCCCCTTCGCCAACATCGCTATCGGCCAGTCCTCCGTCATCGCTGACC
>JAFQCV010000075.1 GCA_017416325.1 Oscillospiraceae bacterium | reverse complement strand
TTGACAATTGAAAATTGACAATGGAGAATTTCGGAGTCGCCAAAGGCGACATTTTTAAATCATTTCCGAAGGAAATACCACAATTGTCAATTATCAATTATCCATTATCAATTCGTGCGTCAGCACGAGAAATGGCAATTTGTTGGTTACATGACCGGCGCTATAGCAAAAGAGGACACTTTCCATGCAGAAAGTGTCCTCTTGGATGGCTTTGGAATTAGATTCTTGCCACGCCGGTGTCTCTTGCAGCCTGGGCAACCGCCGCAGCCACAGCAGGACCGACCCGGGGGTCAAATGCCTTGGGAATGATGTAGTCAGCAGACAGCTCCTCGTCGGAGATCAGGCCGGCGATGGCATTGGCAGCAGCCACCTTCATTTCCTCGTTGATGTCGGAAGCCCGGACATCGAAGGTACCGCGGAAAATACCGGGGAATGCCAGAACATTGTTGATCTGGTTGGGATAGTCGCTTCTGCCGGTGGAAATGATCTTCGCGCCGCCAGCCTTGGCATCATCCGGGAAGATCTCGGGAGTGGGGTTGGCGCAGGCAAAGATGATGGCGTCCTTATTCATGGTCTTGACCATCTCGGTGGTGACCATACCGGGAGCGGAAACACCGATAAACACATCGGCGCCCACCAGCATATCTGCCAGAGAGCCGGCCTTCTTGTCCAGGTTGGTGACCTGCGCCATTTCTTCCTTGATCCAGTTCAGACCGTCACGGCCGGCATAGATCGCGCCCTTACGGTCACACATGGTAACATTCTTAAAGCCGGCAGACAGCAGAAGCTTTACAATGGCGATAGCGGCAGCGCCGGCGCCGGAGGTGACGATCTTGACCTCTTCCTTCTTCTTGCCCACCACCTTCAGGGCGTTGGTCAGACCGGCCAGTGTGATCACGGCAGTACCGTGCTGGTCGTCGTGGAAAACGGGGATGTCGCACTTTTCCTTCAGCTTGCGCTCGATCTCGAAGCAGCGGGGCGCGGAGATGTCCTCCAGGTTGATGCCACCGAAAGAGCCGGAGATCAGGTAAACCGCGTTAACGAATTCGTCCACATCCTTGCTCTTGACACACAGAGGGAATGCATCCACATCGGCAAAAGCCTTAAACAGGGCGCACTTGCCTTCCATAACCGGCATACCGGCTTCAGGACCGATATCGCCCAGGCCCAGAACAGCAGTACCGTCTGTAATGACGGCGCACAGGTTATGCCGGCGGGTCAGCTCATAGGACTTCTCCACATCCTTCTGGATCTCCAGGCAGGGCTGGGCAACGCCGGGGGTATAGGCCAGGGACAGCTCGTCCTTATTGCCCACAGGCGCTTTGGCGATCACCTCGATCTTGCCGCCCCACTCATAGTGCTTCTTCAAAGATTCTTCTGCGTAATTCATGTTGTTCCTCCTAAAATATATATGAAATAATTATGCTTTTGCGTTTGATTCCCAAGCCAGCAAATACTCCCAGAAGTCATGCAGGCTGTCCTTATTGGGTGCGTTGACAGCAAAGCCCAGGAAGATCTTCTGTTCATAGGATCTGCAATCCTGAACAAAGGGCATGTCTGTGATCTCCAGAGCTATGGGGAGCATCTCCCCTATGGGATTTCCTTCCTCGTCTGTATGCTGCGCGTATCTGACCTTGTTGCCGAACTGCTCCAGCTCCTCCTGGGTAAAGACCTCCCGCAGATCCAGCAGGGATTCATAGTTAATAAACGGACCCATGCTGGCTTCATCCAGCAGAAGATAGTCCACCTTCTCCGCGTATATCATCGCCACGATGCTTTGAAAGGCTTCATAGTCCTGCGTGGACACCGCAAAATCCCCAAAGGAACGAAAATACAGCTGTACCTCCTGCTTTTTGGGATCTCCCTGAAGCCGGTCAAAATATTCCTGACTCAGGTAGCTTTCCCCTTCCCCGGATATATAGGTATTTACGCACATACCGCCCATAAGCAGTTCCTTTTTGGGTGCCAGCATATTGCTGCCCACACCGATGATCACAATTAAGCTGATGACGGTAATCAAGATAACTTCCTTATAATAGGTCCAGATATGGTCCAGCTTCTGCTGCCATGTCATACCCTTCAAATCGACTTTTAATTTTTTCAGGCGTTGGAAAAAGCTGTTTTCTGTCATTTTAGGACTCCTTTGCTTGGGGTGCATCCATACGGATATATCATACACCTTTTTGTATAATATTGTCAATGACAGATTTGAACAAACTGCGAACCTTCTATAAACTATCTTGAAAATATCCAGATTTGTGGTATACTGAAACATCATAATTGCGGAGGCAACACCATGGCGAAAACTGTCTATCTGGAAACCGGCAGTCTGGACCCCCGGTACAACCTGGCCTTTGAAGAATATATTCTCACCCACCGCCGAGAAGGGGACTATCTGATCCTGTGGCAAAACGCCGCCAGCGTCATTGTTGGCAGAAACCAGCTCTCCGCCCAGGAGGTCAACGGTGATTTCGCCGCGGAAAACGGCATCCGGGTCGTTCGCCGGATCACCGGCGGAGGCGCGGTATACCACGATCTGGGCAATCTGAACTATTCCTTCCTCTGCGACGCGGAGGACATGGCGAACCGCACCGCCACCCGCTTTACCCAGCCTGTGGTGGCCGCCTTGCGGGGACTTGGCCTGGAGGCTGAGGCTTCCGGCAGAAATGACATTCTGGTCTCCGGCTGCAAGGTGTCCGGAACGGCAGCGCACATCCACCGGGGGCGGGTCCTGCACCACGGAACACTTCTGTTCGATTCCGATGCCGAAACCATCACAAAGGTTCTGACCCCAGATCCGCTGAAGCTGCGATCCAAGGGTATCCGCTCCGTGAAAAGCCGGGTAGGCAACATCCGCAGCTTCCTCCCCACAGATATGACCTTGCCCCAATTCTGGAATTATCTCAAAACCGCTTTGGCAGGCAGCGGCTTCACCCAGGGCTTCCTTACGGAAGCAGAAAAGCAGGAGATCCTGCGGCTGAAAGCGGAAAAATATGACACCTGGCAGTGGAATTACGGCAGTGCCCCCAATTTCCAGCTGCGGTGCAAAGACCGGTGGGACGGCGGCATATTAGAAGTTCATCTCAGTATTGACCACGGCAAAATTCAAAACATCCGGATCTTTGGAGATTTTATGGCGCTGACTTCCTGCGATGCGCTGGAGAAAGCCCTGATCGGCTGTCTTTACCAAAAGGACGCCATCGCCGACGCCATCGCCGGTATTTCGCTGCGGGAATGTCTAGGCGGCATTACCAAAGAAGAATTCCTGCAGACTGTTGTGAAATAAATGACTTGCGGCACCGCCTGTTGGCGGTGCCGCAAATTTCTTTTTCTGTTGTTCCCGACAAATTGCCATTTTTCGGTGAGTTTGTTTGTAGGGCGGGGGCTTGCTCCCGCCGCAAATGTTACAAATATGGAATCGTTTCTATATGTTTCACCGGAAAATTGACACAAAATACAAACTACTTAAATGTTGTCATGTAAACGGCGGGAGCAAGCCCCCGCCCTACGATCTAATCGACAAACGGGAATTTGTCTGTTATATAAGTTCTGTCTGCAAGGGGGTACACAAAAGCTTGGCGTTTCCCTTTTCCCAGCGTTCCGCCGCCCTGGCGGCAGAAGCCAGGAATCCGTTTTCATCATCCTCCGGAAACGGAAGATGGTATAAAAGGATTTGCTTGGCATTGAGGCTTTCCAATGCCACCCTTCCCCGGTTTAAGGTCAGCCAGGGAAAATCCAGGATCGCCGCATCCACTTGGACGCCAGACACAGCCTTCGGAAGCTCCGGCGCGGCCACGGCGCAGTCCCCGGGGAGCAGCACATTCCCTTGCGGAGAAAGGATCAGCAAGCCGTAATGGACGGTATCGGCGTACCGCGCCCCCTCATGGGGCAGCCGCAAAAAACGCAGCGTTACCTCTCCCAGGGAAAACTCCGGGCACTCCCCTTCCACAAGCTGCTGCGCAGGGAATTGCCGCTGGGGAAGAAACAATTTTGATTTCGGCCATCTTTCCAGCGCCTGTAACGTCTGTTCCCGGCTGAAATGGTCGGGATGGCAGTGGGTATAGCAGATGGCATCCGGCGCTTCAAATTCCGGGGCAGCCAGAAGCTTTCCCAAAAGCTCCGGGGATACCGTAGAAAAAGACGGCACTTTTTTACTGTGCAGAGCATCTACCCAGATCCGTTTCCCGGCAACCGAAATGGCGACACCGGCATTGGCGCTTAAGGTCACTGTGATTTTTTCCATAGAATCAATTCTTATCCCGCTTGCGGCAGAGGTAAATATCCAGCTTATCCTTCACATTGTCGGGGATCTTCCGCTCCACCGGGCAGCAGGCGGCATTTGCCATGCGCTGGGTAAAGGCAGTAAGGAAAGCGATATCCGCTGCCATCTGCTCCCCGCTCATCAGCGCCACGGTGTCATAGCGGTTATGGATCGTGCCGGTATTGGGCGGCGCGATCCGGGCAAAGCTCACCGCAGGCACGCCTTGATCGGCAAAGGGGGTAGAATCGCTGGAATAGACATCCTGGCTGACACGGATCCCCATGCCCATTTCCAGACCCATGTACTTGATATAATGGGTCAGCGCTTCTTCTGTGGAGCAGACTGCGATAAAATTGCCCATAATGCAGCCGATCATATCCAGATTGATATTGAGGACTGCCTTTTTCATGGTTTCCTCGTCCTGGCAATAAGCTTTCGAACCCAACAGCCCCCGTTCCTCGCTGCCGCACCAGATAAACCGCAGGCCGTAGCGGTGCGGCTTCCCCACAAAGCTTTCGGCGATCCCCAGCAGACCCACCGCGCCGGACAGATTATCATAAGCGCCCTGGGACAGGGAGGTGGAATCGTAGTGGGCGGTGAGAACGATATACTCGTCCACCTCACCGGGCATATCCAGAATCACATTCCGGGACTGGCCCTCATACTCGTCCTGTTTCAAAACGATTTTGGCTGTGGCGCTGCCCTTGCGGATCAGCTCTATCGCAGATTTGGCATTGATGTTGACGCCGGGGATCTTTTCCCCCTTGCTTACATAGCTGCGCAGCTCCCGCTGGTCGATATCCTCATCGGCATAATTGATATTGCCGTCATAAGTAATGAAGCCTACCGCGCCGTTGTCCAGCAGATCCCGGTACTTCCAGTAGCCAAGATACCCGTCGATCATCACGATTTTTCCCTTGCACTGGGGCAGGGATGCCGCCGAGGTATCCCGCAAATAGTAAAAGGGCGCGGTCACCTCCGCGCTGCCGGCGCAGAGGTAGCCCTTACAGGGGATCTCCCGGCCGTCTACCGTCAGGACCGCTTCCTGAATGGCAGCCATATCCACGGGGAACGGCACGATCTCGGCCTGCAGTCCCATTTGGGCGCACTTTTCCCGGATATATTCGGCGCAGCGAAGCTCCTCCGGGCTGCCGCCGGTGCGGACATAGGCATTTTCCGCAAAAATGTCCATCATTTCTTTAGAATTCATAGGGTCAGCCTCCTTTTTTCTTTATGGTAACCCAAAAGCCGGGGCTTTTCAACTGTTATTTGCGGCGGATCTCGCCGCAGGCGATCTTTGTGCCGGAATTCCCGGCGGGTTGAGAAGTAAAATCGTCCGGGCCGCTATGGATCACAACCGTCCGCCCGATAATATCCTGGATGCTGAACCGGTCCGTCAGCACTTGCAGAAAGGCTTTTCCGTTACACCCCAGCAGCGGCGGCAGGTCTCCGGCATGGTTTGGGTGGGCTGCGCCCAAGGGATTGAAATGGCCCATGGTTTCCGGAAAATCCACCCCGGCGCAGCTTCCCCCGGCGTGGATATGGAAGCCGTAGAATCCATCCTTTCGGGGCATGCCGGACACATCCGCCGTCACCAGCACGCCCCCTCTGCGCTGGGAAAATCCCACCGTCCCCCGCAGCAGGGGCAATTCTTTACTGCCTCGAAGATAGGCGACCGCTTCGGTACTGCCATAACGAATAGACATATTATCACCTCATAGCACAGTATGCGTATCGGCGCTGTCCGGTGCGGAAAGGACAGCAAAGGATGTGCTATATACCCAACAGGCATGGCAGCGGCATTTCAGAAAGCCACTGCCAATTCCCGTTTATCGGGCAGGCGATGGCTGCCAATTGACAATTGAAAATTGACAATGGAGAATTTCGGAGTCGCCAAAGGCGACATTTTTAAATCATTTCTGAAGGAAATACCACAATTGTCAATTATCAATTATCCATTATCAATTCGTGCGTCAGCACGATAAATGGCAATTTGTTGCGCGCTTTTCGTTGCGGCAAAAGCTTGGCGCTTGCATAATAAAAGGGACTGCTGCATATTTGCAACAGTCCGCTGTTATTCTTTAACCCAGGGTGGCTGCCATGACTGCCTTGATGGTGTGCATCCGGTTCTCCGCCTCGTCAAAGACGATAGACTGGCTGCTTTCGAACACCTCGTCGGTGACTTCCATGGCTGTGATGCCGAATTTCTCATGGATCTGCGCGCCGACGGTGGTGTTCAGGTCGTGGAACGCCGGCAGGCAGTGCATAAACCGGCACTGAGGACCTGCGTTTTCCAGCATTGCCTTATTCACCTGGTAAGGCTGCAAAGCTTCAATACGCTCAGCCCAGACGCTGTCCGGCTCGCCCATGGAGACCCACACATCGGTATAGATCACATGGGCATCCTTGGTTGCCACCATGGGATCGGTGATGAACTCCAGCACCGCGCCGGTATCTTTGGCGATGGCCTGGCAGGTCTCGATCAGCTCCTTGTTGGGGAAGTAGGCCTCGGGGGCGCAGGCTACAAAGTGCATACCCATTTTAGCGCAGCCCACCATCAGAGAATTGCCCATATTATACCGGGCATCGCCGCAGTAGACCAGCTTCTTACCTTTTAAGTCCCCGAAATGCTCCCGGATGGTGAGAAAATCCGCCAGGATCTGGGTGGGATGAAATTCATTGGTCAGGCCATTCCACACGGGAACGCCGGCGTATTTTGCCAGATCCTCCACGATGCTCTGCCCGAAGCCCCGGTACTCAATGCCGTCATACATCCGTCCCAAAACCCGGGCGGTATCGGCAATGGATTCTTTTTTGCCCATCTGAGAGCCGCTGGGACCCAAATAGGTCACGGACATGCCCAGATCCGCCCCGGCTACCTGAAATGCACAGCGGGTACGGGTGGAGTCCTTTTCAAACAGCAGCACGATGTTCTTGCCCTCACAGAGTCTGTGGGGAATTCCCGCCTTTTTCTTGGCCTTGAGATCCGCTGCCAGATCCAAAAGCTGCGTGATCTCGGCAGGTGTAAAATCCAAAAGCTTCAGAAAGCTTTTCCCTGTAAATGTATTCATAATAAATCTCCTTTTGGAAATGGTGGGCAGGTGCGGCAAAGGCTTCTCCTTGAGGAGAAGCTGTCACACACCGGCACTTCGGAACCGGGGTGTGACTGATGTGGTGTAGCCGCGTAGCGGCGTAAAAATGTAAAATATGTCGCAAAGCTGCTTCGCAGACCACCACATCCGTCAAAAATCAAAGATTTTTGCCACCTTCTCCTCAAGGAGAAGGCTTAGGGGCGTCGAAGGCGCCGCCCCCTACAATTATTTTTGCTAACTCCCTGAAAAACGGCAGTTTACTTACAGGCAGCCTTGATGACCGCCACGGCTTTTTCCAGCACTTCCATGGGGATATTCAGCGCAGGCAGTAGCCGCACCTTATCCTTGGCGGTAAGGCACAGGACGCCGTTTTCCATGCACTCTGCCACCACATCCTTGGCGCTCTTTACGGTCTTAATGCCGATCATCAGGCCCATGCCGGTGACGGCTTCCACGCCCTCCGCGCCTGTAAGCTGGGAAAATACATAGTCACTTTTCGCCTGGACATCTGCCAAAAAAGCCTCATCCATGCGGTTTACCACCGTCAGCGCGCCGGCGCAGCATACGGGGTTGCCGCCATAGGTAGAGCCGTGGTCGCCGGGGCCAAGGACATTTTGCACTTTCTCACTAAGGAGTGTTGCGCCGATGGGAAGACCTCCGCCTAAGCCCTTGGCGGTAGAAACGATATCCGGTTCAATACCGTAATGCATGTAGGCATAGAACTTGCCGGTTCTGCCGTTGCCGGTCTGCACCTCGTCAATAATCAGCGGAATATCCTGCGCCTTGGCAAGCTTGGCTGCCGCCTGGACAAACTCGGCTGTCAGCGGCACGACACCCCCCTCACCCTGGACACATTCCAGCATAATGGCTGCGGGGTTCACTTCCGCCACCATTCTTTCCAAAGCCTGCACATCATTGGCCTTTACATGCCGGAAGCCGGGGGTCAGAGGCTGAAACAGCTCATGGTAGTGTTCCTGCCCGGTGGCAGAAAGGGTGGTCAGGGTTCTGCCGTGGAAGCTGTTTTCCAGGGTGATGACCGTAAAGCAATCAGCGCCCTTGGTTTCGGCGGAATACTTTCTCGCCACCTTGATGGCGCACTCGTTGGCTTCCGCGCCGGAATTGGAGAAGAACACCTTCTGCATGCCGGTCTTTTCACACAGCGCCTTGGCAAGGAGGGCGCAAGGCTCGGTAAAATACAGGTTGGAGGTATGCTGCAGCTTGGCAGCCTGGGCGCTCACCGCCGCGAGCCACATATCGTCTGCGATGCCGAAGCTGGTGACACCGATGCCGGAGCCCATGTCAATATAGGCTTTGCCGTCAGCCCCGGTCATGATGCTTCCCTTGCCGCTGACCAGCTCCACCGGAAAACGCCCGTAAGTACCGGCAACATATTGCTTATCGATAGAAGTAATGGTTTGCATGTTTTATCAGCCTTTCGTTACCATGGTGCCGGCGCCTTCATCGGTGAGCAGCTCCATCAAAATGGAGTGGGGGATGCGTCCGTCCATGATGATCACATTGTTGACCCCATGCTCCAAAGCTTCGATACAGCAGTCCACCTTGGGGATCATGCCGCCGGAGATCACGCCGCTGTCGTAGAGCTTTTTCGCTTCTTCCACGGTGATTTGGGGGATCAAGGTAGACGGATCGTCCTTGTTTTCCAAAATGCCGGCAATGTCCGTCATCATGATGAGCCTTTCTGCCCCCAGCGCGCCGGCAATATAGGCCGCGGCGGTATCACCGTTGATGTTATAGACATCCCCCTGCCGGTCGCTGGCGATGGTGGAGATGACGGGGATATAATTCTTTTCCAGCAGGTCTGTAATAGGCTGGGTGCGGATCTTGGTGATCTGGCCCACATAGCCCAGGCGCTCATCCTTGACCGTGGCTTCAATAATGCCGCCGTCAATGCCGGAAAGGCCTACCGCGTGACCGCCCATGGTCTGGATCAGGTTCACCAGGGACTTATTGACCTTGCCTGCCAGAACCATCTGCACGATGTCCACCGTCTCCCGGTCTGTGACCCGCAGTCCGTCTACGAACACCGCTTCCTTGCCCAGGCGCTTCATGGTATCGCTGATCTCCGGACCGCCGCCGTGGACCAGCACCACCTTCACACCGATGAGCCACAGCAGGGCGATATCCTCCATCACCTGCTGCTTCAGCTGCTCATTGATCATGGCGTTGCCGCCGTATTTGATGACCACGATCTTGCCACTGTATTTTTTGATATAAGGCAGGGCGGCAGTTAAGACCTCTGCCCGCTCCGCGTTGGAAAAGTGCATATCCATAATGCTCTCCTTATGTACGGTAATCGCCGTTGATCTTTACATAGTCATAGGTCAGATCGCAGCCCCAGGCATGGGCGCCGAAAGGCCCGTCACCCAGGCAGATCAGGATCTCGATCTCGCTTTCCAGAAGAATTTCCTTCGCCACTTCCTCAGAGAAGGGTACGCCTGCGCCGTGGCGGCAGACCTCCACCGTACCCTTGGCGCTGCGGAAGGAAACGCCGATCTTATTGACATCTACATCCGCGCCGCTGTAGCCGATGGCGCACAGCACCCGGCCCCAGTTGGCATCCGCGCCGAACATAGCCGCCTTCAGAAGGCTGGAGCAGATGACGCTTTTTGCCGCGGTCTTTGCCGCTTCCTGGGTATCCGCGCCGGTGGCGATGCACTCCAAAAGCTTGGTCGCGCCCTCGCCGTCCCCGGCGATCATCCGGCACAGCTGGACGGTAACGGTGTTCAGCGCCTGCATGAAGCTTACAAAGTCCTCGCCCTCCCCGGTAATTTCCGGGTTGCCTGCCAAACCGTTGGCAAGGACGGTCACCATATCGTTGGTAGAGGTGTCCCCATCGATGGAGAGCATATTAAAAGTATTGGTAATGTCGCAAGACAGTGCCTTTTGGAGCATTTCCCGGGAAATGGCGGCGTCGGTGGTGATAAACACCAGCATGGTCGCCATATTGGGGTGGATCATGCCGCTGCCCTTGGCGATACCGCCCATACGGCAGGTCTTGCCGCCCAAGGTAAACTCTACCGCCACTTCCTTGACTGTGGTATCGGTGGTCATGATGGCCTGGGCCGCAGCATTTCCGTTTTCGTAGCTTAGACCGGCAGTCAGCTCTGCCATGCCGTCTGCAATCGGGGCAATATTCAAAGGCTGACCGATGACGCCGGTGGAGGCTACCACCACATTGTCCGCTTTCACGCCGGTATGCTGCTCCACCAGGGCGCTCATGGCCTCGGCGATCTCGATGCCGTTTGCGTTGCAGGTGTTGGCGTTGCCGCTGTTGCAGATCACCGCCTGGGCAATACCGTCGGCAATATGGTTCTTCGTCACCGTCAGGGGCGCACCCTTGACAAGGTTCTGGGTATACACCGCAGCTGCCACCGCAGGCACATCGCTGACGATCAGCGCCAAGTCCTTTTTGGAATGATTCTTGCGGATGCCGCAATGGATGCCGTTGGCTTTATAACCCTTCGCGGCGCAAACGCCGCCATTAATCAGTTTCATAATATCTATCCCTTTTTTAACGAATTTCCGTTTGCCGGGCGGCCACACCACCTCTAATGGATAATGGAAAATGGATAATGGACAATGAAGGAGTCGCCTTTGGCGACATATTTTAAATCATTTCCGAAGGAAATACCTCAATTATCCATTATCAATTATCAATTATCCATTCGTGTGTCAGCCCGACAAACCGCAACTTACACGCTAAGTCCCGTGGCTTCGGGAAGCCCCAGGAGAATATTCATATTTTGGATGGCCGCGCCGGAAGCGCCTTTACCCAAATTATCAAACACGGCTGTGACCATGCACTGGTCTTCCCTGCCGCTGACGCTTAGGCGCATACTGTCCTTCAGCGCCAGGGTGCTGGCATAGATGACGCTTTCATCGCCGCCAAAGGGGGCAACGGTCACCAGCAGCTGACCCTCGTAATGCTTTGCGATGCAGTCATAAACCTCATGGGCATCGAAGCCCGGCAGCAGCACGGTAGTAGCCATGCCCTCGTAAAAATCACCCAAAATGGGAGAAAAAACAGGGGCTTTGGCAAGACCGCAAAGCTTCTGCATCTCCGGCAGGTGCTTATGGGTCAGGGTGGTTCCGTAGATCCGGTGGCTTTCATGCCGGGGGTCCCGGTTTGCGTCCTCATATTCCGCGATCAGGCTCTTGCCGCCGCCGGAATAGCCGGTGAGAGAGTAAGCCGTCAGGGGAAAATCCCTGGGAAGCAGTCCGGCGGCTGTCAGCGGATACACCCCGGCGATGAAGCCGCTGGCATGGCAGCCGGGATTGGCAACCAGCTTGGCAGTCTCTATCGCCTGCCGATGTGAGGCAGACAGCTCCGGAAAGCCGTATGCCCAACTGTCGTTGGTGCGGTGGGCGGTGGAGGTGTCGATAATTTTTGCTTTCGAGCCTTGGGACAAGGCTACCGCTTCTATCGCCGCCGCATCGGGCAGGCACAAAAACACGATATCCGCTTCAAAAATCGCTTCTTTTCTGGCTGCCGGGTCTTTCCGCAGCTCCTCCGGCAGCTTCAGAAGCTCCATATCCTGCCGCTGGGAAAGCCGGTCTGCAATTCTAAGACCTGTCGTTCCGGCGCTGCCGTCGATAAACACTTTAATCATAGAGTCTCTCTTTCACATAGTCGATCTGCGCCTGCACGGAGGCTTCGCAAGGACCGCCCACGCTGGTGCGCTTTTCTACACAGGCTACCAAGTCAATAGCCTCATATACGTCTTCCGCAAACAGCTCGCTGTAGCTCTGGTAGGTTTTCAGATCCAGCTTTTCCAGCACGGTATTTTCCCGGATACACAGGGCAACCAGTTGGCCTGAGATCTTATAGGCGCTGCGGAAGGGCAGCCCTTTCTTTACCAGATAGTCGGCAAGATCCGTGGCATTGATAAAGCCTTTCTGGGCGGCAAGCAGCATATTGTCACAGTTTGCCTTCATGGTGGCTACCATGGGTGCGAACACCTGCAGGCACATTTTCACCGTGTCGCAGGCATCAAATACCGCTTCCTTATCCTCCTGCATATCCTTGTTATAGGCCAGAGGCAGGCCCTTGAGGGTGGTAAGCAGCGCCATCAGATCGCCGTAGACCCGGCCGGTCTTACCCCGGACAAGCTCTGCCATATCGGGGTTTTTCTTCTGGGGCATGATGGACGAGCCGGTGGTATATTCATCGCTCAGCTCCACGAACTTGAACTCCCAGCTGGACCACAGGATGATCTCCTCGGAGAACCGGGAGAGGTGCATCATCAATATGGAAATGGCGCTCATGAGCTCTGCGCAGAAATCCCGGTCGGAAACACCGTCCAGGCTGTTCAGGCAGATCCCGTCAAAGCCAAGCTTTTCGGCTTCAAAATAACGGTCGGTATCGTAAGTCGTACCTGCCAGCGCGCAGCAGCCGATGGGACTTTGGTTCATCCGCTTCCGGCAGCCGGCAAGCCGCTCCAGATCCCGCAGGAGCATCATGGCATAGGCCATCAGATGGTGGCCGAAGGTGATGGGCTGCGCCCGCTGCAAATGGGTATAGCCGGGCATGATAGCTGTTTTGTACTCTTCCGCCTTGTCCGTCACCGCGGCGATCAGTTCCTTGGTAAGGGCCGCGATTTCGTCCAGCTCTTTGCGCAGGTACATCCGCACATCCAGCGCCACCTGATCGTTGCGGCTTCTGGCGGTATGGAGCTTCTTGCCCACATCCCCCAGCCGCTGGGTCAGCACCGCCTCCACAAACATATGGATATCCTCACAGGTCATATCGATGGGAAGCGCGCCGCTGTCGATATCCAAAAGGATCTGCTCCAGGCCTGCGATCAAGGTATCCGCGTCTTCCTGAGAAATGATCCCCTTCAGCGCCAGCATCGCCGCATGGGCCATAGAGCCTTCGATATCCTGCCGGTACATCCGGCTGTCAAACCGGATGGAGGAATTAAAATCGTCCGCGATCTGGGAGGTTGCGCCGTCGGTACGGCCTGCCCATAGTTTCGCCATGTCTTTACCTCGTTAAAATAAAGTTGTAGTAGTCATTCACGCGAAAGGTTTAGAACACGCCAAAGCCTCCCCTGTGTAAGGGGAGGTGCCCAGTGCTCACACTGGGCGGAGGGGTTGTCAAAAATACGACAATCCCTCAGTCAGCTTCGCTGACAGCTCCCTTTACACAAGGGAGCCTTAAGCATCCCCATTCCAGTGCGTAAAGTTATCGATGTTACAGGTATTCTTACAGTCTTCCCTGCTCCCGCAGTGCCTGCACCTTGGTGGGCAGACCCCAGAGGTTAATAAAGCCGGCGGCCTGGTTCTGATCGTAATCGCTCTCGCCGAAGGTCACCAGATTCTCCGAGTACAGAGAATAGGGAGAAGTCGTGCCGGCAGGAATGATGTTGCCCTTATACAGCTTCAGCTTCACAGTACCGGTAACGTACTTATTGGACTCGTTGGCAAAGGCGGTGAGTGCCTCCTGTAAGGGAGAGTACCACTTGCCGTTGTAGATCAGGTCCGCGTAGTCCACAGCCAGCTTCTGCTTTACATGGAGGGTATCCTTGTCCACCGTCAGCATTTCCAGCTGCTCATGGGCAAAGTACAAAATCGAGCCGCCGGGGGTCTCGTACACGCCACGGTCCTTCATGCCCACCAGACGGTTTTCCACGATGTCGATGATACCGATGCCGTTGGCGCCGCCAACCTTGTTCAGGTTCTCGATGATCTTGGAAGCCTTCATCTTCTCGCCGTTGAAGGCAACGGGCGCGCCGGCTTCAAAGTCGATGGTCACATAAGTAGGCTCGTCGGGGGCCTGCATGGGAGATACGCCCATTTCCAGGAAGCCGGGCTTATCGTAGTCAGGCTCGTTGGCGGGATCTTCCAGATCCAGACCCTCATGGCTCAGGTGCCACAGGTTCTTATCCTTGGAGTAGCTGGTCTCCCGGCTGATCTTCAGAGGAATGTTGTGCGCCTCGGCGTAGTCGATCTCCTCGTCACGGGACTTGATATCCCACTCACGCCAGGGAGCGATGATATGCATATCCGGGGCAAACCGCTTGATAGCCAGCTCAAACCGAACCTGGTCGTTACCCTTGCCGGTAGCGCCGTGGCAGATGGCATCCGCGCCCTCAGCCAAAGCGATCTCAGCCAGCTTCTTGCCGATGACCGGACGGGCAAAGGCAGTACCCAAAAGATAAGTTTCATACTTAGCGTCCATCTTCAGGGCGGGAATAATGATATCGTCCACCATCTCATCCACCAAGTCAGCAACGATCAGCTTGCTTGCGCCGGTTTTCAGAGCCTTTTCTTCCAGGCCCTCCAGCTCGTCTGCCTGACCCACATTACCGGCAACGGCAATGATCTCAGGATCGTTGTAATTCTCCTTCAGCCAGGGAATGATGATGGATGTATCCAGGCCGCCGGAATAGGCCAGCACGATTTTTTTGATATTTTCCTTTTTCATAGGTATGCCTCCTGGTAAGTAATTCTTTGTTATGCACCAGATTATACATCCGTTTCCTACATTTGTCAATGTATCTGCATAAATATTCGCTCTTTCTCCCTATTTTATACAAACCAGGGGGAAAACACCGTCACTTTTATGCATTTGCACAAAAGTGGCGGCGAAAGTCCTTGGAAAAGAGAAAATTTTTGCCCTTTCTCCGTTGCCAAGCCTCCAGGCAAATGGTATACTATTCATGCAGTATCCAATGAATTGACAAAACTCCCCGACTGGATTACAATAATACCACTTTACTTATGAGGTGACCTATATGGAACAGAAACTTCACACCGAGACCCTGTGCATCCAGGCGGGCTACAGCCCCGAAAGCGGCGACCCCCGGCAGATCCCCATTATTCAGAGCACAACCTTTAAGTACGCTACCTCCGAGGATATGGGCAAGCTCTTTGACCTGGAGGCATCCGGCTATTTCTACTCCCGGCTGCAGAATCCCACCTGCGACATGGTAGCCGCCAAGATCGCGGCACTGGAGGGCGGCACCGCCGCCATGCTCACCGGCTCCGGCCAGGCCGCCAATTTCTACGCCATGTTTAATATTGCCGGCTGCGGCGACCACATCGTAGCTTCCTCCGCCATCTACGGCGGCACCTTCAACCTCATCAGCGTCACCATGAAGCGCATGGGTATTGAAGCCACCTTCGTCAGCCCCGATGCCACCTATGAGGAAATCTGTGCCGCCATCCGGCCCAACACCAAGCTAATTTTCGGCGAGACCATCGCCAATCCCGCTCTGAACGTGCTGGATATCGAGGTCTTTGCCAAGGCCGCCCACGATAATGGCCTGCCCTTCATCATCGACAACACCTTTGCTACCCCCGTTAACTGCCGTCCCATCGAATGGGGCGCGGACATCGTCACCCACTCCACCACCAAGTATATGGACGGTCACGGCGTCGCCGTAGGCGGCTGCATCGTAGACAGCGGCAAGTTCGACTGGACCAAGTACCCTGACCGTTTCCCCGGTCTGTGTACCCCCGATGACAGCTATCACGGTGTCACCTACACGGAGCGCTTTGGCTTGGAGGGCGCTTTCATCACCAAATGCACCGCCCAGCTGATGCGGGACTTAGGCTCTGTCCAGTCTCCCCAGAGCGCATTTTATCTGAATCTGGGTTTGGAGAGCCTGCCCTTTCGGATGAAGCAGCACTGCGCCAACGCCCAGCAAATCGCGGAGTTTTTGCAAGCCAATCCTAAGGTGGCTTGGGTCAAATACTGCGGTCTGCCTAACGACAAATATTACAAGGTCGCCCAAAAGTATCTGCCCAATGGCTCCTGCGGTGTCATCTCCTTTGGCTTGGTTGGTGGTCGGAAAGCTGCCGAGACCTTCATGAAGCACCTGAAGCTGGGTTCTATCGAGACCCATGTGGCGGACAGCCGCACCTGCTGCCTGCATCCTGCCTCCGCCACCCACCGGCAGATGACCGATGAGCAGCTTACCGCCGCCGGCGTGGGCGCGGATCTGATCCGCCTTTCCTGCGGCCTTGAAAACGCGGAAGACCTCATCGCGGATCTGAAGCAAGCCATTGAAAAAGTATAACCTCTCTCCCGGGTCGAAAGACTCGGGAATTTCTTTGTCCTATCAGCATAAGATACGAGATACGAAGATATCCCCATACCGTAGGGGACGGGTTTCCCGTCCAGCCAACAAATTGCCATTTTTCGGGGAGCTGTCAGCCTAACAGGCTGACTGAGGGGTGAAAAATACCCTTAGCGCGTAAGCAATTGGCGTTTTTCACCCTTCCGGCTGTCCTTTGGACAGCCACCTCCCCTCAAGGGGAGGCTTAACTGCTCGACAAACGGGAAGTTGTTCCTTATACAGAAAAAATCTATTTTCCCCTCTCTGCCAGCTGTTTGCTCTCACACTTCCCCTCTTTCTTTAGGGAGTTGTCTTTGTTTTGGGTTTTGATTTTGGTTTTGTAATTGGCACGCCCTGCAATGCAAATTATGCAAGTGCATCCTCTGCGTCCAAATAAGTCCGTTCCCCTTCCAGGCCGCCATGCTCCACCCATTCATCATAATCCCGCACGATCTGCCCCCTCTTTTTGCTCCAGCGGACATAGGCGGCATACTTCCGTCTGGCCGTAACATCATAATACCTTTTGTTGTCGGCAACCAACCCGGGCCTGATCAAATGCCAAACCATTTTAAGATTTCTCTTCTCACCAAATTCCGGCTCTTGCTCATCCCTGGCAAAGCGCAAGATCGCCTCAAATAAAATGCCTTTTTCCGCATTGGTCATCAGCGGAAAGGCTTCCAGGACGCTAAAGTAGACCATCACGCCCGGTTTTGTTTTTTCCATATTTTTTCCCCTTTCGTTTTTTTGCTTATTATAGCGCATATGTTCGATGATTGCAAGTCGCCACCTGTTCGGGAAATCTTGACAGTAATCGTGTTTTATTTTATAATCATCTTGTATTTCGATACAAAATAACCGATTTCAAAGGATGTGTTACAGAGAATGGACAAAAAATATGATGCCCTGTTTACCCCGTGGAAGATCGGCAATGTGGAGATCAAAAACCGCATCGTCATGTGTCCCATGGGCGGCACCTCCCTGTTCGGCTGGTTTGAGCTCACCGGCTGCGGCTTCGACAAGGAAGCTGCCAAGCTGTTTTTGGAGCGCGCTCAGAACAATGTTGGTCTGATCATCCCCGGTATCGCCCCCCTGCGGGACACCTTCTGGGGTAAATGGCTGTGGCAGAACCCCAAAATGTTCCAGGAACTGAAAGAATTTATGGACGAGATCCATAAAACCGGCGCGAAGCTGTTTATCCAGCTGACCGCAGGTATGGGCCGCAGCTGGGCCATCACCGAGCTGGTAGGGCCTCTGCACAAGAATACGTTCACCCGGGCTTTGGTCAAGCCTATCCTGGATACCAGCCACGAGCTGGCATCCCCCTCTGCCCAACCCGCCCGCTGGGCGCCGGACATTATCTGCCCCGAGATGACCAAGGAGCAGATCCATGAGATCATTGAAGCTTTTGCCAAAACCGCAAAGCTGTGCAAGGACGCAGGTGTTGACGGCGTGGAAGTTCATGCTGTTCATGAGGGGTACCTCCTGGACCAGTTTGCCATTGAATTTTTCAACAAGCGCACCGACGAATACGGCGGCAGCTTTGAAAACCGCTACCGTTTTGCTGCCGAGGTGGTCAAGGCCATCAAGGAAAGCTGCGGTGAGGACTTCCCCGTTTCCCTGCGCTACTCTGTCGAGTCTAAGCTGAAAGGCTTCCAAAAGGGCATCGTTCCCGGGGAAGCAGCCCAGGAAATGGGCCGGAATATGGAAGAATCTGAGCGCGCTGCCAAATACCTGCAAGATGCCGGCTACGATATGCTCAACGCCGACAACGGCACCTATGACAGCTGGTACTGGGCACATCCGCCGATGTATATGCCCCAGAACTGCAATCTGGAGGATGTTGCCCACATCAAGAAATTTGTGGATATTCCTGTGGTCTGCGCCGGCCGTATGGAGCCGGAGGATGCTGCCAAGGCCATTGCCGAAGGCCGCATCGACGGCATGGGCGTTGCCCGGCAGTTCCTGGCTGACCCCGAGTGGATCACCAAGCTGATCGAGGACCGGCTGGAGGACATCCGCCCCTGTATCTGCTGCCACGCCGGCTGCTTCAATTTCTCCTCCTCCAAGGGTCACTACAACACCCAGGATCTGAAAGACACCATGGGTCTTGCCCGGTGCGCTCTGAACGCGGAGACCATGCAGTCGAAAAAGCACTACATCAAGCCCGCCAAAAAGCGGAAGAAGATCGCCGTCATCGGCGGCGGCATCGGCGGTATGGAAGCGGCTCTGGTCTGCGCCAAGCGGGGTCACCAGGTCAGCCTGTACGAAAAGACCAACGATCTGGGCGGCGTATTTATCGCGGCGGCTGCTCCCTCTTTCAAAGAAAAGGATAAGGCGCTGATCGCCTGGTACAAGCGGGAACTCCGTAAGTACCCCATCGACATCAACCTGAACGCGGAGATCACCGATATTGATGCTCTGGGCGCGGACGAGGTGATCGTCGCCACCGGCGCTACCCCCAACAAGCTTCCCGTTCCCGGCTTTGACAAGGGCATCCAGGCTGTGGACTTCCTGCTGGGCAAGGCAGAAGTAGGCGAAAATGTCACCGTCATCGGCGGCGGCCTTACCGGCTGTGAGATCGCCTATGAGCTGTACCTCCAGGGTAAAAAGCCCACCATCGTGGAAATGCAGGACGACCTGATCACCACCCCCGGCGTGTGCCTTGCCAACACCAGCTATCTCCGGGACTTCTTTGAAGCCAACAAAGTTCCCGTCCATCTGGAGACCCGGCTCAATGAGATCACCGATGACGGTGTCACCGTTACCGGCAAGGACGGCAAGACATTTAAGATCGCCGCCGACAATGTGATCCTGTCCGTTGGCTATAAGAGTGCTCCCCTGGCTTCCAAGGGAAGACACATTCATGTGATCGGTGACGCCGACAAGGTGGGCAACCTGCGCAGCGTCATCTGGGGCGCTTGGGACACCTGCATGAAACTGTAAGGAGGCAAAATCATGTACTTAACCGACGAACAACAGGCGGTACTGAACGGCTCCAAGGGCGAGACCATGGCCAAGGTCATGAAGACCCTGGTGATGTACGGCGAGACCTTTGGCGCTGACAAGCTCGTTCCCGTCACCTCGGAATATAACCATCTGGTCACCTCTTTTGGCCTGAAGATGATGAAGCCGGTCTTTGATCTGATGCAGCAGCTCATCGATGCCGGCGCGGTCTCTCAGCAGAAGTTCTCTGTTGACCCCCGGCCTTTGGACAAAAATGTGCCTGCCAACCTGCTGCAAAAGCTCATTTTCAACAAGTTTATGTACGCCACCCAGGAAAGCTATGAAAAGCAGCTCCAGGAATTGGGTCTGATGAACGAAGACGCCTTCACCTGCGCCTGCTACTTAGACCAGGTGGGCAACAAGCCGAAAAAGGGCGATATCCTCAGCTGGGCAGAGTCCTCTGCTGTGGTTTACGCCAACTCCGTTCTTGGCGCCCGGTGCAACCGCAACTCCGGCATTATGGATATTATGGGTTCTATCGCCGGCTGTGTCCCCCACTTCGGCCTGCTGACCGATGAGGGGCGGAAAGCCACCTGGATCGTAAAAGTGGAAACCACCAAAAAGCCTGAGGCGCAGCTTCTGGGCAGCGCCATCGGCATGAAAGTCATGGAAGATGTTCCCTTCGTCACCGGCATGGAAAAATGGCTGGGCACAGAGCTCAATGACGAAAACTGCGCCTACCTGAAGGATTTCGGCGCTGCCACCGCCTCCAACGGCGCGGTGGGTCTTTACCACATTGAGAACCTGACCCCCGAGGCTAAGGAACAGGGCGCCGGTCTCATTGCCCCCGGCGCAAAGGTCTATATCATTGACGACGCCGAGCTGGAGCGTGTCCAGCGGGAGTATCCTGTCATGTGGAAGAACCCTGAAGGCGCGCCCAAGCTCTGCTTCATCGGCTGCCCCCATATGTCCATGCAGCAGCTAAAGGACTGGACGGTTCGGGTAGAGGAAGGTTTGAAAGCCTCCGGCAATAAGAAGGTATTGGTCCCCACCGTATTCACTACCGCGCCGGCTGTGAAGAAGGAATTTGAAAAGACCGAGTTTGCCCGGCGGCTGAAGGATACCGGCGTGATCCTGTCCTACATTTGCCCGCTGATGTATATGAACAACCCCCTGTGTAAGACCATGAATGTCATCACTTCTTCCAATAAGCTGCGCACCTACACCACTTCCCGGTACTATACGGAAGCGCAGATCCTGGATATCATCACCAAGGGAGGCGAGCAGAAATGATGGAATTTAAAGGACGCATCGTTGCCCCCGGCACGGTAACTGCCGAAGCCGTGGTTTCTCACGGTGGCTTCAACACCCTGGCATCTTTGCAGGGTGCCCTGCAATTCGGCGACAAGAAAGCCACCTGCGGCGATCAGAACAACCCCGACCTCCACGGCAAGGTGCTGGCAGGAAAGGCTCTGTGCCTGCCTATGACCATCGGCTCCACCACCGGCGGACTGGTGCTGTACTGCGCCTGCGCCATGGGCCGTCAGCCTGCCTGTATGCTGTTTAGCAATCCCATCGACTCTCTTGCCGCAGCCGGCTCGATCCTGGCTTCCGTCTGGCTGGAGGGTATCCAAATGCCCGTCATTGACAGCCTGGGCGAAGATTTCCTCAGCTATGTCAAAGACGGCATGACCGTCTCCGTCCGGGAAGACGGCACCGTTGTAGTCGACTGATTTTCAGAAAAAATCCCCGCCCTTAGGCGGGGATTTTTTTGCGTAGTTTGGCAAGTCTTGCAAAGGATCCGTCTACTGTCTCACTCTTGCCTTTAAAAATTATAGTTGCAATTCCCGAAAAAATGGTATACCATCAACCTAGAGTTATCAAAAGGCTTCTGGAGGTTATCCATGAAATTATACATCTTCGGCAGTTGTTCCGGCACAGAGCCTATGCCACATCGGCATCATACCGCTCTGGCGCTGGAAATCAACAAACGGGTCTACTGGTTTGACGCAGGAGAAAACTGCTCTCATACCGCCTTTACCATGGGCGTAGATCTGCTGTCTGTTTCGGATATCTTCATTTCCCACACCCATATGGACCATGTGGGCGGTCTTGGCAATCTTTTATGGAATATTCGTAATTACTCCTGCAATACAAAGCAGCTCCCCCGATTTGGCGGCGTTACGGTGTATATCCCCAACCTGGATACCTATGATGGCATCCTTACCGTTCTGAAAAACGCCGGCGGAAATTACCGAACCGAATACGAAACCCCTGTAAAGCAGATCACTGATGGCACCCTGCTGAAAAATGACGACATTGAAGTGGCAGCGCACCACAACCATCACCTGCCACAAAAGGAAGATGCCTGGCAATCCTTCTCCTTCTCCATTACAGCAGAAAATAAGAAAATCCTTTATTCCGGTGATGTGAAAACTCTGGAGGATCTGTCGCCGCTGCTTTCCCAGGGCTGCGATCTTCTGCTCATGGAAACCGGACACCACAAGCCAGACGAAGTATGTCAAACCATTCTGGACCGGGGTTACGGCGTAAAATCCATCTATTTCCTCCACCACGGCAGAGTCATTCTCAACGATTATGACGGTGCTCTGGCCCGCTGCCAAAAGATTTTCCCCTCCGTAAAATTCTGTAATGACGCGGATGTTTTTACCCTATAAACGATAAAAGGGTCTGTTGCAAAACAGACCCTTAATATTTGCGCCGGTGCTCCACAAATTGCCATTTCTCGGGGAGTTTGTTTGTAGGGCGGGGGCTTGCTCCCGCCGCAAACATTACAAACATAGAATCGTTTCTAGATGTTTCACCGGAAATTTGACACAAAATACAAACTATTTAAATATTGTCATGTAAACG
>JAFQCV010000074.1 GCA_017416325.1 Oscillospiraceae bacterium | reverse complement strand
TAATGGATAATTGATAATTGACAATTGTGGTATTTCCTTCGGAAATGATTTAAAAATGTCGCCCTTGGCGACTCCGAAATTCTCCATTGTCAATTTTCAATTGTCAATTGGCAGCCATCGGCTGCCCGACAAACGGGAATTTGTTTTTCCTGTTGGCTTTATAATACCCTCTGCACTATGATTTTGCAAGCAAAATTTGGCTGTTAACATTTTTGGGTGAAAGTCTTTAAAAATTGTTCATGACAAACGGGTAAAAACGGCTATAATGATAGAAAAAGGAAAGAATCGAAATTTGGAGGTATCCTCATGGCTATTTCTGTTTTGATCGTAGAAGATGACCGCAATATCGCGGAACTGCTGCAAATGTATCTGGAAAAGGAAGGCTACGCCGTTACGGTTGCCCAGGATGGCGGCCAGGGGCTGAACAAATTCCGGGCCATCCGGCCGGACCTGGTGCTGCTGGATGTGATGATGCCCGTGATGGACGGCTGGGCCGTCTGCCGGGCGATCCGGGAGGAATCCGCGACCCCGGTGATCATGCTCACCGCCAAGAGCGAAACCGACGATAAGGTCCATGGCCTGAAAGCCGGGGCGGATGACTATATCACCAAGCCCTTCGAGATGAAGGAGGTGCTGGCGCGGATCGAAGCCGTGCTGCGCAGATCCGCCGGCACCAGTTCTGAGGTGAAGTCCCGTCGGCTGGTTTTTGAAGACTTGATCATCGATATGGACGCCTTTGAGCTGACTGTCAAGGGCAAAAAGATAGACGCGCCCCCTAAGGAAATGGAGCTGCTTTTCTACCTGGCCTCCTCTCCTAACCGGGTCTATACCCGCAATCAGCTGCTGGACGAGGTTTGGGGCTTTGACTATTTTGGCGATTCCCGGACGGTGGATGTCCATGTGAAGCGCCTTCGGGAAAAACTGGAGGGTGTTTCCCCCAGCTGGGGCCTGAAGACCGTCTGGGGCGTGGGTTATAAATTTGAGGTAAGCGGCTCATGAAAAGCGCCTTCAGCCGTACCTTCTGTGTCCTAGCTGTGGTGCTGCTGACTGCGCTGTTGGTTGTTGGTGTCTCCTTTCAGTACCTTGTGAGGGATTATCTGACCGACCGCACCCTGGATAAGCTGAAAAGCACCTCGGACACCGTTGTCAGTCTGGCCCAGTCCGGTTTTTCTGACCGGCATTTCAGCGGCCGGGATTTTCAGATTGCCTTGACGGTGGCTTCCTCTGTCTCGGATGCCGACGCGGTGATCTGCAACAGCAGCGGTGTTCTGCTGATGTGCGCCGATTCCCCCCTGGGCTGTGAGCACACCGGCATGATCCTGGACGAAAAGTATCTGCAAAAAGTTCTGGAAGAGAACGGCCATACCCACACCGGCATCATCGAGGGACTCTATCCCGATACCCGCTATGTGATCTCCACCCCGGTCCGCAGCCCGGAAACCGGAAACGTCTTGGGCGTGGTCATCGTTTCCTCTCCCATTGACATCTCCGCTGCCATGCTGAAACGGATCTCTGACATATTCTTGTTCGTATCCCTTTTGGTGGTTCTGGTCTCCATTGTCTTTATGATCATTTTTGTCCGGCGGCAGTCTGCGCCCCTGCGGACTATGGCCCAAACCGCCCGGGCTTTCGGTCACGGAGATCTCACCGCCCGGGTAGAGGTAGACAGCAGCCACACCGAAGAGATCCAAGATCTGGCTCTCGCCTTTAACAATATGGCATCCTCCCTGGAAAAAAGTGAATACCGGCGGCAGGAATTTGTGGCAAACATATCCCATGAGCTGAAAACGCCCATGACCTCCATTGCCGGCTATATCGACGGCATTTTGGACGGTACGATCCCTAAGGAGAAGCAGGCGCATTACCTTACTCTGGTCAGTTCCGAAACCAAGCGGCTGAACCGGCTGGTGCGGAGCATGCTGGATATCTCCCGGCTTCAGAATCAGGAGGCCGTTCCGGAGGACCAGAAGCTCCGGTTTGACCTGTGCGAAAGCTTAGGGCTGGTGCTGATCTCCTTTGAGCAGAAGATCAACGAAAAGCAGCTGGATGTCCAGGTGGATATGCCGGATCATCCGGTGTTTACCCTGGCAAGTCAGGATGCCATCCATCAGGTGATCTACAATCTGGTAGACAATGCTGTAAAATTCTGCCCCCAGGGGGAGCAAATCACCCTGGACCTGCGGGAGGGCAGCAACAAGGCCTATGTCTCCATTGGCAACCGGGGCCAGACCATTCCCCCGGAAGAGCTGCCGCTGGTCTTTGACCGGTTCCACAAGATCGACAAATCCCGAGCCTTGAACCGGGACAGCTGGGGGCTTGGCCTTTATATCGTCAAGACCATCCTTGACAGCCACGGAGAAAATATCTCCGTCACCAGCCGGGACGGTACTACCACCTTTACCTTCACCCTGCCTTTGGTAAACTGACCGGGAAATTTCCATATCTTTTGAGTTTTTAATTTGAGGTTCTTTTTATGGATGAACGCAATCGCAACATCTCCGACCCCTGGGAGCAGGACTCCTTCCGCACCGGCTCTACCCGTCCGCCAAAACGCCGGAGCGGTTTGGTGGCAGTCCTGCTCATCGCTGTGATCTTGCTGTGCAGCATTTCCGGCGCTTTGGGGATTCTGAATATCCGGCTGTTTTCCCAGCTGCAGGAGCAGAAGGCTTCTGATCTTTCTTTTTACGGCGATAACAACGCTCTGCCCCTGCCCTCGGCAGACGCCACCGTGCCGGACGCTTCTGATCCCCCGGCTACCACCTCACCCCGGGGTGAAGAAACTCTGGAGCTGGTACCCGCTCCCGAGGGTACGGAGAATATTCCCCAATATGAGGGGCTTTCTTTGCAGGAGATCTATGCGCAGGCTATCGACTCTGTGGTTTCTATCGCCTGCACCCTGAATAACGGAAGCTCCAGCGGTACCGGTGTGGTACTGACGGAAACCGGATACATTGTGACCAACAGCCATGTGATCGAGAACGCCACCGCCATTTCTGTGCTGCTCACCGACGGCAGGACCCTTGCCGCCCGGGTCGTGGGCGCGGATACCGTTTCCGACTTGGCTGTGCTGTGGGTGGATGCGGAAGATCTAACTGCCGCCCAGTTTGGCGATGCTGCCACCCTGCGGGTAGGCGATATCGCCGTTGCCATCGGCGATCCTCTGGGCATAGAGCTGCGGGGCACCATGACCGACGGCATCATTTCTGCCATCAATCGCAATGTCACCTCCGGCGGCAGGACCATGACCTTGATCCAGACCAACGCCGCCTTAAACTCCGGCAACTCCGGCGGCCCTCTGCTGAATTGCTACGGTCAGGTGATCGGCATCAACACCATGAAGATCGGCGCATTTACCGACAGCGCCGGTGTGGAGGGCCTTGGCTTTGCCATCCCCAGCACCACCGTCAAAGAGATCGTAGACCAGCTCATCGCCCAGGGCTATGTGTCCGGCCGCCCATCTCTGGGTCTTACCCTCCGGGAAACCTCTATTACAGAGCGACAGTTTTACCGGCTCCCGTCCGGTCTTCTGATCACCGGGATCACGGAAAATTCCGATGCTGCCCGAAAAGGTCTGAAAGCCGGGGATATTCTCATTGAGCTGGATGAAAAAAACACCCCGGATCAAGCTTCTTTGGAAGCTGTGATCTACAGTCACAAGGCTGGAGACGCCCTGGACGCTGTCATATACCGCTCCGGCCGCTACTACAGTGTTCAGCTTATCCTGGGCGAGGCCACCGGCTGACAGAAACTACAGGAGGACCGCGATATGCCCCCTTATTATCAAAAATCCTTTTTGATCCCCACCTTTGCCACCGATCGGTTCAACCGTCTGAAATGCTCCTACCTTTTGGGGCTGGCCCAGGAGGTTGCCGGGGATCACAGCGCGCTGCTGAAGGCAGATTTTGACCATACCCAGCTGTATTGGGTCATTACCCGTCAGCGGGTCCAGATCTCCCGCCTGCCTGCTGCCGGGGAAACCATTACCCTGGAGACCTGGCCCATGCCCACCACCCGGGTGGCATATCCCCGTTCCACCATTGCCTATGATGCGCAGGGAAAGGAGCTGTTTCGCTCTATCAGCCTGTGGGTGTTGATGGACCCCAAGAGCCGCGCCATGGTGCTGCCGGGAAAAAGCGGCGTCACCGTAGAGGGTCTGCTCCGGGGCAGCGAATTGGCAGTCCCCGGCTCTTTGGTCCCCGGACAGCAGAAAGATATCACCACCCGAACCGTATGCTACACAGAGTTGGATGTAAACGGGCATATGAACAACGCCCGTTACTTAGACTGGCTGGATGACCTGCTCAGCGCGTCTTTCCACAGCAGTCACACCCCCCGGGAGTTTACTGTCTGCTATCTTTCCGAAGCCCGGGAAGGGGAAACGGTGGAGCTGCATTGGGAGCTGAGCCGGGACGGCGTACTGCGGCTGGACGCTTTCAGACCCGGAGAAAATTCCTCCGGACACCAACGGGTATTCTCCGCGCAAATGCTGTTTGACAGCGGTGTTCTGTAAACCTGTTTGATTTACGCAAAATTATGAATTTTTTCAAAGCTTTTGGAAAATACCCCTGTAAAACCTAGGTTTCCAGGGGTATTTTCCTTTCTGCCTGTGGAAAAACCTGTTGACAGTGTGGAAAACTTATGTTGACTGACGCCCCGGCATAACGCGGTTTTTAACTAATTATGTCAACCCGTGTTATTTCTACCGTTTTTCCCGCAAGCCGCCCCGAAAGCTGCCATTTATCGGGGAGCTACAAATCATGAGTCCGCCCTACGAAGCGCTATGCAACCCCACCGACAAACGGGAATCGGCAAAAACTTTTGGAATTTCTGCCATAATTCTTGCAAATACTTTGTGCATATGGTATATTTTTAAGGTTAAAAGAAATTTTTTGATACTTTAGAAAGAAGGCGCAGTTTATGGCTGTTCAGGAAAATATCCGCAATATTGCCATCATCGCCCACGTTGACCACGGTAAAACCACATTGGTTGACGAAATGCTGAAGCAGGGCGGTATTTATCGGGAAAATCAAGCCACGGTGGACCGTGTCATGGACTCCGGCGATCTGGAGCGGGAGCGCGGTATCACTATTTTGGCGAAAAATACCTCCATCCACTATAAAGATACCAAGATCAACATCGTAGACACCCCGGGTCACGCGGACTTCGGCGGTGAGGTGGAGCGAATCTTAAAAATGGTCAACGGCGTCATTCTGCTGGTGGATGCCGCGGAAGGTCCTATGCCCCAGACCCGGTTCGTGCTGCAAAAGGCGCTGGAGCTGGGCCACAAGGTCATCGTGGCTGTGAACAAGATCGACAAGCCGGATGCCCGGATCGAAGAGGTCATGGACGAGGTTCTGGAGCTGCTGCTGGATCTGAACGCTACCGATGAGCAGTTCAACAGCCCCACCGTCTTCTGCTCCGGCCGCCAGGGTACTGCCGCCTACGGCCCTGACGAGGTGGGTAAGGATCTGACGCCTCTGTTTGAGACCATCGTAAACTATATCCCTGCCCCCACCGGCGACGAAAACGCCCCCTTGCAGCTGCTGGTCAGCTCCATCGACTATAATGAGTATGTCGGCCGTATCGCCGTTGGACGGGTAGAACGGGGTACTATTAAAGTCAACCAGGAAGTTACCATCTGCGACTATCACCACAGCGATATCCGCCAGAAGGCCAAGGTCGTAGCGCTGTATGAATATGACGGACTGGGCAAAAAGCCCATTCAGGAAGCCAGCGCCGGTGAGATCGTTGCCCTTTCCGGTATCGCGGATATTACCATCGGCCGCACCGTCTGCGCCATGGATGCCCCCGAGGCTCTGCCCTTTGTGAAGATCTCCGACCCCACCATTGAAATGACCTTCTCCGTCAATGATTCTCCCTTCGCCGGACGGGAAGGCAAGTTCGTCACCTCCCGGAATCTCCGGGACCGGCTGGAAAAAGAGCTTTTGAAGGATGTTTCCCTCCATGTCAACGAAGCCAGCACCGATTCTTTCAATGTGGCAGGCCGGGGCGAGATGCACCTGAGCATCCTCATGGAGACTATGCGCCGGGAAGGCTACGAATTTGCCGTATCCACCCCCCGGGTACTGACTAAGGAAATTGACGGCAAGCTTTGCGAGCCTATTGAAAAGATGGTTGCCGATGTACCGGAAGAGTGCATGGGCGCTGTCATTGAGAAGCTGGGACGCCGGAAGGGCGACCTGCTGAGCATGACCCCCATGGGCAGCCGCTACCGTCTGGAGTTCCTGGTACCCTCCCGGGGCCTGTTCGGCTACCGCAGCGAATTTTTGACCGACACCCGGGGCGAAGGCATCATGTCCAGTGTTTTGGACAGCTATGCCCCCATGAAGGGCGAGATCGAGCGCCGGCTCACCGGCTCTCTCATTGCCCACGAAAGCGGCGAGGCCGTGGCTTACGGTCTGGGCGCAGCCCAGGAGCGGGGCGCGCTGTTCATCGGCCCCGGCACGCCGGTGTATGCCGGCATGGTGGTGGGTATCTGCAGCCGTAACGAAGATATGACCGTCAATGTCTGCAAGCGCAAGCAGCTGACCAATATGCGCGCCTCCGGCTCTGACGATGCCATCCGGCTGATCACGCCCCGGAACTATTCTCTGGAGCAGTGTCTGGAATTCCTGGCAGACGATGAGCTGCTGGAATGTACCCCCAAGAGCCTGCGTATCCGCAAGCGGGAGCTGGATCATTCCCTGCGTATGCGGGAGCTAATGAAAAAACGCGCCCAGGAAGGCTAACCGCCAAATTGCCATTTTCCGGTAAGTTGTGACAGAGTGCAAAGGCTTCTCCTTGAGGAGAAGCTGTCAGCCTAACAGGCTGACTGATGAGGTGTAGGCTGCGTAGCAGCCGTTACAAAGCCCAACATTCTGCTTCGCAGACCACCTCATCCGTCAAAAATCAAAGATTTTTGACACCTTCCCCTCAAGGGGAAGGCTTAGCGGCTGCACCGCTGAGTTCCAACCAACAGTCCGACAAATGGGAATTGTCACAATTTACGCCCGAAAATCTCCAAAATGTAAAAAAAGTTATTGACCTTCTTGACTTTTTCGGCTATAATACCATAGCATGACCAATTATGGTCGTTATTATGTTCCGCTGCGGCCGGTCTCCCGGCTGTCGAGCTATTGATTTTTGAGGAGGTGTATCCCATGAAGCGTACCTACCAGCCCAGCAACCGTCACCGTTCCAAGGTTCATGGTTTCCGGCAGAGAATGGCTACTTCCAACGGCCGTAAGGTTTTGGCCCGCCGCCGTGCAAAGGGCCGCAAGGTTCTGTCCGCCTGATGCGTCGCGTTTCGGGTGCATAACAGCAAACGATCGCTCTATGCGAAAACGGGAGCTATAAGCGGGGCGAACCGGGATTTCGCCCCGCTCCCTTTTTTTCGAGCAGACTCTCAAATCTTTTTTCCGGCTGAACATCGGTCCTTTCACCCCGAGTCTGCCCGGACCGAGTCTTGAAATACACCAAGTATTCCTGCGACTCGTTCCGCTTGCCTCGTGGCGAAAATCCTCGATGTCTGCTCGAAAAAAAGTTTTTACGAGCCTGCTTGGAATCTTGAAAGGTTTTATAGTATTTTCCGGGAGGAGATACGATGAAATTTTCCAGCAGTTTGAAGCTAAATCACATATTCCAGCGGCTTTACCGCTCCAATGGCTTTGCCAACGGCTGCCTGGTGCTTTATGTCCGGAAAAACCGGAATCAGACCAATCGGGTCGGCATCACCGTCAGCAAAAAGCTGGGCAAAGCCCATGTGCGCAACCGTATCCGCCGCCGGCTAAGGGAAGTGTACCGGCTGCATGAGGATCGGTTTTTGCCGGGCTGGGATATCGTAGTCGTCGCCAGGACCAAGGCGCTTCATGCTTCCTTTGCGGATCTGACTGCCGCTTATCTGTCCTTGGCAGAAAAAGCCGGGATCCTCAATACGGGGGCTGACCAATGAAAAAACTGCTGCTTTCCTTCATTGGCTTTTATCAGCGCCACATCTCTCCCCACACTCCCAAAGCCTGCCGTTTTGTCCCCACCTGTTCCCAATACGCACAAGAAGCCATCCAAAAATACGGTGCCTTAAAGGGCTCGTGGCTTGCCGTCAAGCGCTTGCTGCGGTGCAATCCCTTTTATAAAGGAGACCTTTACGACCCCGTAAAGTGACATCCACAAGGAGGAAGTCCATGTTTCTTGCATTCAACCTTAGCGATATCATTCGCGTGCCCTTTGGATATCTGCTGGATATCCTGTATCAGCTTACCACCAACTACGGTCTGGCGCTGATCCTGTTTGCGGTGCTGGTCAAGGTGATCCTGCTGCCCATGACTGCCAAGGGCAAAAAGAGCATGATGAAGATGTCCCGTATCACCCCCCGGCTCCAGGAGCTGCAGAAAAAGTACGCAAACGATCAGCAGAAGCAGAACGAAGCTATCCAGGCCCTTTACAAGCAGGAGGGCGTTTCCATGGGTGGCGGCTGTCTGTGGAGCTTTATCCCCATTTTGATCCTGTTCCCCCTGTACTACGTGATCCGTCAGCCTCTGAATTATATGCTGCACCTTGGGGCTGACGAGGTGAATACCATCACCAATATCATCAAGGCCGCGCTTCCAGACCTTATCGGCGGCAACGGTGATTTCTATTCCCAGCTGCTGGTAGCGCCCAAGATCCCCCAATTCGCGGAGGCGATCAAAAACGCCCTGCCGGAAATTAACAGCCGTGTTCTGGAAGGTCTGAACTTTAATTTCCTGGGCATCGACTTGGCGCAGGACCCCGCTGTATTGGGTCTGTTTGGCGGAGAATGGGTATGGAACTGGAACCACATCGGTGGTTTCCTGATCCCCGTACTGTCTGCCGGCAGCCAGATCCTGCACACCTTTGTTTCCCAAAAGCTGAACAACTCCGTTATTACCGATAAAAACGGCATCGTTGACGAAGAGACCGCCAAGAATTCCCAATCCGCCCAGTCCAACAAGATGATGCTGTGGATGGGTCCTGCCATGAGCCTGTGGATTGGCTTTACCGTCCCCGCGGCTCTGAGCCTGTACTGGCTGGTCCAGGGTCTGGCCTCCATCGTGATCGACGCCTATCTGACCAAAAAGTACCGCAAGATCTATGATGCCGAAGATGCCGAGCGTTTGAAAGCCCACATGGCTCAGGAAGCTCTGGAAAAAGAAAAGGAGCGCCTGCGGGCAGAAAAGCGCGCAGCCAACCCCGATGGCATCACCGAAAACACCAGCAAAAAGAAGCTGCAGCAGAAGAAGCAGGCGGAAGAAGCCGCCGCCAAGGCCGCTGCCGCCAGAGAATACGCGGCTAAGAAGGGTTTGGAAGTGGAGGAAGATAAGAAAGAAAATCTCCCCATGTCCGGTATCCCCAGCCGTCCCTACTGCAAGGGTCGGGCCTATGATCCGAACCGCTACAGCAGAGAATCTACGGAGGAATAAACTATGGAAAAAACCATTGTTGCCACCGGCAAGACCATTGACCTGGCCATTGAAGCGGCGCTGACCCAGCTGGGTCTGGACCGGGACAGTGTCAGTGTGGAAGTTTTGTCCCAGGCAAAGTCCGGTTTTCTGGGTCTGGGCGCACAGCCTGCCAAGATCCAGGTGACCTATGAAGCGCCCGATCCCGCTCCCAAGGTTGCGCTGAGCTCTGCATCCCGGAGCAAGCCCAAGGCGGAAAAGAAGCCCGAGGCACCGAAAGCAGAACCCAAGCCCGAGGCTCCCAAGGTAGAGAAGAAGGCCGAAGCTCCCAGGAAAGAGCGGGAGCCCAAGCCCGAGAAGAAGGTGGAGGCGCACAAGGCTGACCCCAAGACCTACGCCCCCGCAGAGCCCGGCTCTGTGGAAGAGAAAATCGAGCAGTTCCTGAAGGGTCTGCTGGCGCACATGAACTCTGACGCCGTCCCCCACGCCTGGAAGGGCGAGGGCAACAACTACTATGTAGAGTTTACCGGCGAAGACTTAGGTTACCTCATCGGCCGCCGGGGTGATACCCTGGATGCCCTGCAGCACCTGTGTAACTACACCATCAACCGGGGTGTAGAGGGCCGTATCCGCATCAATGTGGATGCCGAGGAGTACCGCCGCAAGCGGGAGGACAGCCTCAGCCGCTACGCCCGGAAGAAGGCACAGCAGGTTCTGAAGAACCGCCGCCGCACCACCCTGGAGCCTATGAACGCCTATGAGCGTCATGTGATCCACTCCGCTTTGCAGGAGATGGACAACATCACTACCCATTCCACCGGCACAGAGCCCAACCGCCGCGTGGTCATCGAATACGTTCGCTAAGCAAACCCCCGCTGCCGGAGATCCGGCAGCGGGGGTTTCTTGTGTTTTTATTTAGCTTTCTATCCACGACTGAATGATCTTCAAAGATTGCTCATTAGTCGCTTGAAAATTCCTTAGGTTTTCTTTTTTAATTTGGATCGCATTGGGATTCTCTGTTACATACTTAAAGGCATCAAAGATTCCTTTTTCTGTATTATCACAAATGAAGCCGCAATCAGGATCTGACAAAAGCTCCTCTGCAGAAGATGTTCTTGTTGCAAAAACGGGGACACCCAGCGCCTTGGCTTCTATAAACACCATGGGCGCTGCTTCATGATAAGAAACGTTCATAAGCAGATCTGCATTGCGCATATAGGGATAGGGATTGCTCAGATTCCCAAGAAGAATAATCTGTTGTTGAAGATTCTCTTTTTGGATCATTGTTTCAATATTTTCCCGTTCCGGACCCTCACCCGCAATGAACCACATAAATTCCGGATGCTTTCTAAATATTGGCGCTAAGCAGGTAATTGCCCGAACCAAAGCTTTTTCCTTGGCTAGTCTGCAGGCCGAAAAACATATGGTTTTATCTGTCGGATATGCATATTTTTGCTTTTCTAGGCTTTCCTCTTCCAGCTGTTGGAAATTCAAAAAATTGTAACAGTATTTCGTTTTGTCTGAAAATTGTGGAAACTTTCTTGTAAACCCATCTCTAAGAGAACGAGATACGCATACTATCTTGTCCATTTTTGCGTAAAAAGGATTATTAAACGCGCTGTCCAGATCCAAGGCCGCGCTATCATAGTGCAGCCACGCGACTTTTTGCTTCGCAACTACACACCGGTCTATAAATCTGGAAAATCCACTTGCTACAGTATGCCTTCTCATTTCTTGGTGGAAGGAAATAGCAAGATCATAACCCTGTAATATTTCCTGATGCTTTATCGCCAAATCAATGGGAAGGCGGTTGTCAAATAATTTTGTCCATATGGTTGCAAATAACCGAAATGCTATAAAGGAAGGTTTTTTTGTTCTGATTACCCTCTTTAATGGCATTCCCAAAGCCTGGAATCGCCAGGACGGCTGTATGATTTTTACCTTTTCATCCAGCCGCTCCTTTACAGGACCTGTAGGATCAAAAACCAGCAAATCCACTTGATAATGTTTTTGTAGTACATTTACCATGTTCACCAGCGCCGTTTCGACGCCGCCGATGGCTAAGCCCTTATTGACAACTAAAATTTTTTTCAAAGGATCACCTCTGTCCCACAGTTTTTCCTTTTATTCAAGGCTTCTGTTCCTTCGTAAAAAATTCAAAACCTTGATTCATACGATATCCTTTGGCGCCCAGCCGCATCCACTTAATTTTATCTGCGACATTCAGATTCCCCCATCCCCGGGTTCGCAGGACAAAGTAGACCATCCAAAGGAAAATTAGCTTTGGCCGTGCTGCTTGATAAAACGCACCTTTTCCGAAATAGTACTTTTCATCGTAACCTGTAAACCACGTAGATGTTTCAAAGGACACCGTTCCTATGGTTTTATTGGAAACATATATCGTAAGCCCTTTTCTTTTGGCATCTGTCAACCATATACTATCTTCTCCCGATGGGTATCGACACCCACCTCCGAAAAGTGTTGTAAACCAAATGTTAGCCTTTTTCAATTCATTGAGACGAAAAGCAACGCGAACAGCACCCCATGGCATACGGCTAAAACGAGATATTTTCTTTGTCTTGCTATATTCTTTCTCTTTTCTGTCAGAATCCGTATCAAAATGAAATATAATAATGTCTGCATCTGGGTGGGCATCAAATTCTGATAGCACACTTGCTTCCATATCCTCTTTGTATACCACATCATCGTCGGCAAACAAACAGATTTCTCCCTGCGCATATAAAAGCGCAAGATTACGGTTGACTCCTACACCCTTGGTGTTTGTGGTAATCATCCGCGCCCGATGTCCGTCAAAGTTGTATTCCTCAAACTTTGTGGTTTCCGCCTGGTTCGCAAATACGATATCGGAATGGATATTCATTTCCCGGATTTTCGAAAAATCCTTTTGGTGCATTGTCACACACAGAACTTCAAATTTAGACATAGTCATATCTCTCTTTTCCTCAAGGCATTATTTCACCAAATGATAACAAATACCATTCATGAGAACCAATAAACAAGGAGATTTTTTTCATTTTATCATATTTTTTAGTCGAAATCAATTTCCTTTTCCTCTACAGAAACGAATGAAACACGGAATCTTTTAGCGACACCTATCCCCGTGCTAAGTTTTAAGGCGAGTTGCAAACTGCAACTCGCCCGTTTTTATCTCCTGGTAATTTCAAATATTCTCAAAAAGGCAATTTCACACATTCTCCAAATCATTCCTTATCATATCCTTTTAGGCTTCGCTGCCCGTCACTTTTTCTCCCTCGCATTTCTCTTTTTATTCCTCACTTTCTCAGAG
>JAFQCV010000073.1 GCA_017416325.1 Oscillospiraceae bacterium | reverse complement strand
GAGATAGCCCTTTATGTGGATACCTTTGACGAGGTAGATGAAGAATATCGCAAAGCCATGGCCGCCGGTGCCGGTTCGGTGCTGGAACCCACCACCGAACCCTGGGGCCAGCGAACCTGTTATATTTCTGACCCGGAGGGAAATCTGATCGAGATCGGTTCGTTTAACAGGCCATTTAGAAGATAATAAAGCCAGACGCTTAGACGCAGAGCTTGCCATCCAATCATTTGGGGCAGCTCTGCGACTTTATTTTTGGAGGACAATACAATGTTGAGAATTGAACATTTGACGAAAACATACGGAGTTAAAAAAGCGGTAGACGACTTGTCGCTGCATATTGCTCCCGGTGAGATTTACGGATTTATCGGCCATAACGGTGCCGGAAAGACCACCACCATTAAATCCTGCTGTGGTATTCTGCAGTTTGATGCTGGAGAAATCTACATTGACGGAATTTCAATCAAGGATAATCCAATTGCCTGCAAGAGACATCTTGCCTACATCCCCGACAATCCCGATCTGTATGAATTTATGACCGGCATTCAGTTTTTGAACTTCATTGCCGATATTTTCGGAGTCAGCGCAGCTGACAGAAAAGAGCGTATCTACAGGTACACGGATATGCTGGGACTGACCGATGATCTGGCACAGCCCATCTCTGCCTATTCCCACGGTATGAAGCAGAAGCTGGCAATCATCGCCGCCTTGATCCATGAACCGAAGCTTATTATTATGGACGAGCCTTTTGTAGGCCTTGATCCTAAAGCAAGTCATTTGCTGAAAGAACTGATGCGGCAGATCTGCGATGCAGGCGGTGCCATCTTCTTCTCTACACATGTACTGGAGGTGGCAGAAAAGCTCTGCGATAAGGTTGCCATTATCAAAGGCGGCAAGCTGATCAAATCCGGCACAATGGAGGAAGTGAAGGGCTATACTTCCCTGGAAGATGTATTTCTGGAGCTGGAGGACGAACAATGACAAAAGCATTATTCAAAAAGCAAATGATGGAGTCCTTTGCTTGGGTATACCGGGATCGAAAAACCGGAAAGAACCGCACCGGTGCAGGACTTGTGATTTATTTGCTTCTTTATGTAGTTGTGTTCGGCATGTTAGGCTCCATGTTCTACATGATGGCTGAGTCCTTGTGCCCACCTCTTATTCAGATGGACCTGGGGTGGCTGTACTTTGCTATTATGGGACTGGTTAGCGTGGTACTGGGTGTATTTGCCAGCGTCTTCAACACAGCTGAGGCGCTGTACCGGGCAAAAGATAACGATCTTCTTCTGTCCATGCCCATCCCAATCGACAGGATCATTGCTGCGCGGCTAAGCGGTGTTTACGCCTTGGGACTGCTTTACGAGCTATTTGCCATGGTCCCGACATTGATGGTCTGGTTCGATAGTTTCGAGATCTCTGCTGCAGGTGTGGTTTTCAGCCTGCTGATCCCCATTGTGCTGTCTGTGTTTGTTTTAACACTGTCCTGCATTTTAGGTTGGGTGGTTTCTTTGATCAGCGGCAAGTCAAAAAACAAAAGCTTTGTGACGGTGATTCTCTCTCTGGCATTTCTTGGGGCCTACTATGCGTTCTATTTCAATGCCTATAAAATCCTTCTGGAGGTTCTTGCCAATGCGCAAAGCATTGCTACAAATGTGTCTGGATTCTGGAACCCTCTTTACCTGATGGGTTTGGCTGCTGAAGGGAAGGTTCTTCCCATGATCTCTTTTACCGGAATGGTGATTGTACTGTTCGCAGTGGTTTATTTCATTATTAATCGTAGCTTTCTGAGAATCACCACCGCCAATCCCGGCGCAGCCAAAGTCAAATACCGCAAGGGTACCATGAAAGCAGGAAGCGCCGATGGAGCACTGTTTCGCAAAGAATTGAAGCGCTTTGCCGGCAGTTCCACTTACATGATGAACTGCGGCCTTGGTATTATCTTCATGATTGTGGCAGCAGCGGCACTGCTGCTACAGCGGGATGTGATAACGGAAGTGGCATTGGGAATGTTCGAAGGGCATGAAGATCTGCTTCCTCTGCTGGCCGTAGCTGCCGTTTGTATGCTGACGACCATGAACGATACGACTGCTCCTTCTATATCGCTGGAGGGAAAGAATCTTTGGCTGATCAAGGTGCTTCCCATATCCGGCTGGCAGGTGTTGAAGGCAAAGCTGAAGCTACATCTGCTGCTGACCTTCGTCCCGGCAACGATTCTGGTTGCCAGTGTGGAGACTATTTTCTGCTTTGACTTGCTTTCCAGCATTCTTATTCCCGCAGTTGCTGCGCTGTACATTCTGCTTATGGGAGAAATTGGACTTGTGTTGAATCTTCTCATGCCAAACCTGAACTGGACCAGCGAAGTAGCCCCGGTCAAACAGAGTGCGGCTGTGATGATCACACTATTTGGCGGTTGGGCAATCGTAATCGCCATTGGAGCACTGTATGCTGCTCTGGCAAGTTTTATAAAGCCTGCTCTATATATGGTAATCGTGTGTGTTGTGTTGCTTGTTCCAGCGGTAGCTGTGTATCTGTGGCTGAAGTACAAAGGTGCTCGGATTTTTGCATCACTGTGATTGGAGGAAACAGATATGAAAGACTTTATGATGGCTGTTCTTCCTTTGCTTTGTATGGCTATAGCTGTTGCGCTGCTTTTCGCTTTGCGGGGTAAGAAGAAAAAAGAGACAGACGGCCAAACGGAGACTGCCAAATCCGGCAGCTATATGCTCGAAGGTATGTGCATTGGTATGCTGCTCGGTCTTTTGATAGGAAGTAAATTTATGACGATTGGTATGCTGCTGGGTCTGCTCATTGGCGGTAGCATCAAAAAGAAGGTATAGGAAATGAAATATTTGAAAAGAATCTTAATCTTTTTGCTGATTCTCACGATTGTTCTGCTTGCGGTCTTTCTGACCGGCAGATACGGCTGGAAATTGGTCGGATTTAACGCCTGCGAAACCGCAGGTATTGAGCAGATCAATGTGGAAGAAGATCACGTCCGTATTCGTGGGTTTTATCCCGGCTCGTTCCCAAGGGGTTTCCTGGGATACCATGCTGAGCAGGTGGATCATACCCTTTATGTGGGATTCAAGTTCAGCGCACTGTTCGGCATCTTTGAAACCGGAGATTTTGATATCACCATCCCCACCAAAGGAACTGTTACGCAGGTCGTAGTCAAGGGCGGAGATCACGAATATTCGGTTTGGCCGCGGGAAGACGAATTCTTTGTAAGCGAAGCAGAGGCAACGGAAAACGGTATCTATGTTCATTTGGAGCGCAGTGATGTGTATTCCGTCAGCTGGTATT
>JAFQCV010000072.1 GCA_017416325.1 Oscillospiraceae bacterium | reverse complement strand
GACAATTGAAAATTGACAATGGACAATTATGGAGTCGCCAAAGGCGACATTTTTAAATCATTTCCGAAGGAAATACCACAATTGTCAATTATCAATTATCCATTATCAATTCGTGCGTCAGCACGAGAAATGGCAATTTGTTGTGTAGCCGGGAGGGCTACTATTGTTACAGGTCTCTGAGCCAATAGGCCCGGGTGGCAGCAAAGGTACCGTCAGGGGCGTAGACCATCAGCCGGATAAAGGCATTGGGGTCATTTTGGGAAACTTCCCGCCACTGGGACAAATCAAACTGTCCCTCCCGCAAGGTTTGCCCCTGCTCCGGCTGCAGATTCATGTTGACTCTGCACTGGGTATGGAGGGTAATCCGGTTTGCCCCGGAGCAGGTGATTTTCAAAATATTGTCTTCCAAGGTCAGGCTGTAGATCTCCGGACCGCAGGAGGCGTAAAAGTCGCCCCGTTCCAAAGCTTCCATGACGCAGCCGTACTCCAGCTTTTCCGCGCCCACCCGGATCCAGGCGCCGCCTACATGCTCCGGCTTATGGGCATCGTCATTGCCCAGAGGGAACACATTCATGCCCCGCTCCAGCATATCCTGGTAGACCCAGCCGTTATTTAAGTCCAGGCCACTCAGAGCGCAGTCATTGTTCCGGATCTCCATGGCCCACAGACCCTTCAGTCCGGCATAGTCCGGGTAAGACTGCCCCGACCATTCCGGATGACAGTAGGCTGCCAAAAAACCCTGCTCCTTTGCCCGGGCGATCATGGCGTTGACATTGGCTACATCGTAGCTGACCGCCATAGGCTCCGGCTGTACCAAATCCTCATAAGGGGCGGCAAAGGGGCGCATCCGGGGCGGCTCCACCGGCTGCCACAGGCTGTTGGGATCTTTGGAGATGAACAGGATGTGGTAGGTCTTTCTGTACTTAGGATGGTCGTCTAAATTGTTCAGGTTGATCTCCGTGCCGGTGAGCAGCAGAAAATCCTCCCGATTTTCTTTCTGATGGTTGGCGATGACATTATGATCGGTCATGCAGAGAATATCATAACCTCTGTCCCGGTACATCCCGATCATCTCCTCCGGCGTCAAAACACCATCGGAGATCCGGGAATGGGTATGCAGGTTCGCCTTGAAATATTTGTTGACTACAGGCAAAAGATTCATAATCATGCGATCCTTTCGGGTGATTTGCAGGGTAGGAATTATCAGATTTCCGTTTGTCGGGCTGTCTCGTTAGATTTCGTAGGGCGGACTCATGAGTCCGCCGATCACTTCCCGGATTCTGAAAAGTTTGTGTTTTGCGAAAGACTATGGAAAAAGGGACGAAACTGCTCGAAATAGTGCAACCTGGTCGGCGGGCTCATGAGCCCGCCCTACGCACGCATAATTTGCAACTGCCCGGAAAATGGCAATTTACTGTCCCATTTTTTCCAGCTTGGCAAGAACTTCCGTAAAATACTCCGGCAGGGGCGCGAACACCAGCACCGGGCGCTGATCCCGGGGATGCCGGAAGCAAAGCTGCCCCGCGTGGAGGCATTGGGAATCCTGTCCCAGCTCCGTTTTTTTATGTCCGTAGACCGTATCCCCCAGGATCGGATGCCCGATATGGGCCATATGGACACGGATCTGGTGCGTCCTGCCGGTTTCCAGCCGGCAGCGGATGTGCGTATAGCCCCGATACCGGGCCACCACTTCCCAATGGGTCACCGCTTCCTTGGAATTACGCTGGGTGACGCACATTTTCTTCCGGTCAGAAGGATGCCGCCCGATGGGCGCATTGACGGTACCGCTGTCCTCCCGAAAAGAGCCGCAGACGATGGCTTCATAAGTTCTGGCCATGGTATGGTCCTTCAGCTGGCTGGCCAGCACCCGGTGGGCAAGGTCATTTTTCGCCACCGCCAGAAGACCCGAGGTATCCTTATCGATGCGGTGGACGATGCCGGGGCGCAGCTCTCCGTTGATGCCGGAAAGGTCATCTCCCAAAGCATAGAGCAAGCCATTGACCAGGGTGTCGTTTTCATGGCCTGCCGCCGGGTGGACTACCAGGCCCTTAGGCTTATTGAGAACCACCACATCGGCATCTTCATAGACGATGTCCAGAGGCATCTGCACCGGGGTGATATCCACCTCTTTGGGTTCGGGGAGGGTATATTCGATGCTGTCGCCGGGGTTTAGCTTATCGTTTTTTTTGCCGGGTTTTCCGTTACGCCGGACAAGGCCCTCTTCCAGCAGCTTCTGGGCGGCGGAGCGGGTGAGCCCCTCCACCGTTCTTGCCAAAAAAGCATCCAGCCGTTCCCCGGGAATGTCCGCATACAGGATCATGCTTTCCCGTCCTTCCAGAACTTTTTGTTGAACATCATTCTTGCAATGAGCAAAATGCAGCCGCAGGTGATGAAGCAGTCCGCCAAATTGAACACCGGAAACTCCATAAACTCCGTCTGGATCATGTCAACGACATAGCCAAGGCGCGCCCGGTCGATCATATTGCCCAGGCCGCCGCCGTAGATGGCAGCGATACACCAGCGGTCAAATTTAGAAAAAGGCATAGGCGCTTTAAAATACTCCCACAAAATCAGCGCCGTCAGAATCAAAAAGAGGATCACAAAGAACCAACGCATACCCTGGAGCATAGACCAGGCCGCGCCGGTATTCTGCACATAGGTCAGACCCACCACCCCGGGGATGAAATCCACATGGCCGAATAGCGGGATATTTGCCACGGTCAGATATTTGGTAACCTGATCGAGCCCCGCCACAACCAGGGCGAAGACTGTGAGAATCCAAAATTGCATGGAAATTCCTCCAAAAATTGATACTTTATCATACCATGTCCATGGTGGAAAGTCAAATCTCACACTTCTTCCCTATTACCTCTCACTTAATAAAAAAACCGCCCCGGGTATTCCCGAGACGGTGCTCAAAGAGCCTAAGTTAAGCTGAGGGAGATCGGACACCGACAGCCCCATATCTTATGCCATAAACTGGGCGGCCTGCTGCCGGAAGCTCTGAAAATCCGCGTGGCTACATTCGCAGAAGACTTGGATGGGCTTGGTATAGTCCAGGCACATCATGCCCATAAAGCTTTTGGCGTTGACATGCCGCTGACCATGGCGCACCATCACCCGGAAAGGCTGCATAGTGGCCAGGGCAATAAACGCCCGAATGTCCCCAAAGGAACGTATATGGATAGGAAACTGATGCATATAGACGTTCCTCACTCTATACAAAAATGAAAATTCGTGTATAATGGAAACAGGATCTTTCTGTTTTTTTCATTATATCGGTTTTTTGCCCAAAATGCAATTGTAGCTTTGGCTGATTATTACAAAACTAGACCTTTGAATTTGGTGAATATGTATGAAAATCGGTTTTTATACCCTGGGGTGCAAGACAAATCAATATGAAACCCAAGCCATGGAGCGGCTTGCCTGCGCCACAGGTCACAGCATCGGCAGCTTCCAGGATGCCTGCGACGCCTACATCATCAACACCTGCTCGGTGACCGCCGTTGCGGATAAGAAAAACCGTGCGGTGATCCGGCGCTGCCGCCGGGAGCATGCGGACGCGGTGATCGCGGTCTGCGGCTGCTACAGCCAGCACGATGCCGATGCCGTCCGGGAACTGGGCGCAGATGTCATTGGGGGCAGCGGTCAGCGGGAGGCCTTTTTGCAGGCTGTGATAGAAGCGGTCCAGTCCCGAAGACCTGCCGAAATTCTGGATACTGCCCTGCGCCGCCGGGAATTTGAGGTGCTCCCTCCCGGCGGTCTGACGGAGCGGACCCGTGCCATGCTGAAGGTCCAGGATGGCTGCGTGAATTTCTGCACCTACTGCATCATCCCTTACACCCGGGGGCCTGTGCGCTCCGCCCCTCTGGAGCTGGCGGTGGCGCAAGCCAAGGCTTTGGCTGCCGACGGCTACCGGGAGATCGTGGTCACCGGCATTGAGATCGCCTCCTGGGGCGTAGACCTGCCGGGAAAACCGAAGCTTTCTGCCCTGATCGCCGCCCTGTGTGAAGCTGTGCCGGAGGTGCGTATCCGGCTGGGCAGCTTAGAGCCCCGGATCATCACCGAGGAGCTCTGCCGTGCTATGGCTGGGTATCCCAATCTTTGCCCTCAGTTCCATCTGTCCTTACAGTCCGGCAGCGATACGGTATTAACGCGGATGAAGCGAAAATACGATACCACCCGTTACTATGAAAGCGTAAGGCTGCTGCGGGAGTTTTTCCCCGGCTGCGCCGTGACTACCGATATGATCGTGGCGTTTCCCGGAGAGACGGAGGAAGAATTCGCGGAAAGTCTCCGTTTCATCCAAAAATGCGCCTTTGCAGATATGCATATCTTCCCCTATTCCCGCAGGCCCGGCACCCCGGCAGACAAAATGCCCGGGCAGCATAGCAACGCCGTGAAAGAAAGCCGCAGCCGCGCAGCCATCGCCGTGGCAGAAGAAATGAGCAAGGCCTACCGGCTCGCCATGGTCGGTACGGTGCAGGCGGTTCTCTTTGAAGAGCCGGAAATAGGCTTCTTTACCGGTCACGCCCCCAACTATGTAAAAGTCTATGTTCCGGGGACGGATCTGCACAATGAGATCCGAAGCGTCCGGATCACGGAAGTCTTCCGGGACGGCGTGCTGGGAGAGCTGACAGATTGATAAATCGCCATTTCTCGGGGAGTTGGTTTTTCGCTGTAGGGGCTGGCGCCCACGACAGCCCGCAAACATAGGAAACCTTCCAACGGGGCGTCGAAGGCGCCGCCCCCTACAATCTAACCGACAAACGGAAATCGGCAAATCCCCTGCCCCCTTGCGTCCATTCTACAACCGTGCTACAATAAGAAAAACGCGAATTTTGGGAGGAGACCCATGAAGACCCTGCTGCACATTTGCTGCGCCCCCTGCGCCAATCAGCCCATTGAGATCCTCCGGGAGGAGGGGGTGGAAGTCACCGGCTTTTGGTACAACCCCAATATCCACCCGTTCACCGAATACCGGGAGCGGCGCAACTGTCTGCGCGCCTACGCCCAAATGATAACACTCCCTCTCATAGAACGGGACGACTACGGTCTGCGCCCCTTTGTACGGGAAGTGGCAGAGGATATCCCTGGCCGGTGCGTCAAGTGCTACGAAATGCGGCTGTTGGAAACTGCCCGGCAGGCAAAAGAGCTGGGCTTCGACAGCTTTACATCTTCCCTCTTTATCAGTCCGTACCAGAATCACGAATTGATGAAAGAGGTGGCTCTTCGGGCAGCGGATGAATACGGCATCGAATTTTTGTACCGGGATTTCCGCCCGTATTTCAAGGCGGGACAGGAAAAGGCCCGGGAGCTTCAGATGTATATTCAGAAATTCTGCGGCTGCGTCTTTTCGGAACAGGAGCGGTATCTGAAGCCTAAAAAGATTATTCCGTAAACTTGCTAATTTGCACATAGTTGCACAAGGCTTCTCCTCGAGGAGAAGCTGGCATTTGCGAGGAACGAGCAAATGCCTGATGTGGTGTAGCCGCGCAGCGGCGTAAAAATCCCGGACGATCTCGTAAAGCTGCTTCGCAGACCACCACATCCGTCAAAAATCAAAGATTTTTGCCACCTTCTCCTCAAGGAGAAGGCTTGGCGGCTGCGCCGCTAAGCCCCAAGGGGAAGGTTTTGGAAGTTAGGAGAAGCTATGACAAACCTTACCTATATCGTCCCCACCCTGTTTGGGCTGGAGGGCCTTGCCGGCGATGAGCTGCGCCGGCTGAACATGGAAAACGTCCGGGTGGAAGACCGCCGGGTCTTCTTCACCGGTGATGTAAACGCCCTTGCTAAGGCAAATATCTGCCTGCGTACCGGCGAGCGGGTGATGATCGTGCTTGCCCAATTCCCCGCCAAGACCTTTGAAGAGCTGTTCCAGGGTGTGCTGCACACCAATTTGGAAGATTTTATCCCCAAAGACGGTCAGTTCCCGGTAAAAGGTCACTGCTTAAGCAGCCAGCTCATGTCCGTTTCCGACTGCCAGGCCATTATCAAAAAGGCGGCAAGTAAGCGGCTGGGCGAAAAGTACGGCGTTTCCTGGCTTCCCGAAACCGGCGTTAAGTTCCAGCTGCACTTTACCATCCTGAACGACCAGGTGACCCTGTCTCTGGACACCTCCGGACAGGGCCTGCACAAGCGGGGCTACCGGGCAGTGGGCAACGACGCGCCGCTGCATGAGACCCTTGCCGCCGGCATGATCCAGCTGACCCGGTACCGGGGCAGGGAATTTTTCTGGGACCCCTTCTGCGGCAGCGGCACCATTCCCATTGAAGCCGCCCTCATCGCCAAGAACCGGGCGCCGGGTTTAAGCCGCCGCTTCGCGGCAGAGGAATATCCCTGGATGCCCAAAAAGGCATGGGAGCAGGCAAAGGAGGAGGCAAAAGATAAGGAATTTAACGGAAAATATCAGATCCTGGGCTCGGACAGCGACCCCGCCTGCGTATCCCTCAGCTTTGCCAACGCCCGGAAAGCCGGGGTTTCCGATGCCGTGACCTTCCGGGACGGAGATGCCACCAAAATGAGCCTGCCGGCAGAAAGCGGCATCTTGGTCTGCAATCCCCCCTACGGCGAGCGGATGCTGGAGCAGCAGAGCGCCCAGCGGCTTTACAGCGCCTTGGGACGGCACTTGAAATTCGCCAACAACTGGAAAAAGTTCGTCATCACCTCCGAGCCGGAGTTTGAGCATTACTTTGGCCGCCGCAGCGACAAAAAGCGGAAATTCTACAACGGCAAGATCAAGTGCGATTACTATATGTTTACGGACAACGCGCGGAAAAAGTAAATCACCTTACCTTTCGTAGGGCGGAGTCATGACTCCGCCGACCCGGTCATATCTTTCTTCCCTTGCACAATCCTTTACCTGTTCGGTAGACTCATGAGTCCACCCTACGCACCGCACAGTTCGTTCCTTACCTGGGAACATCGCAGTAGCGGTGTACTACACCTCTCACCCTTGGAGGGAAACATATGAAGCATCTTTTCATCATCAACCCCGCGGCAGGCAGCCGGGACCGGACAAAAAAATACACCCAAGCCATCCGCGCCATCTGCGGCAGCCGGGGTCTTGACTATGAGATCCGGGTGTCGGAAGCCCCGGGTCACTGCACAGAGCTTTCCCGCTCAGCCGCCGAAACCGGCGAAGAGTACCGCATCTACGCCTGCGGCGGTGACGGCACGCTCAACGAGGTGGCCGCCGGAGCAGCAGGCTTTCCCAACGCGGCAGTTACGGTGTTTTCCGGGGGCAGCGGCAACGATTTTGTAAAACTGTTCAGCGACCCGGAGGCGTTTTTTGACCTGGAAAAGCTTCTGGATGCCCAGGAAGCCACCTTCGATATGATCCGCTGCAACGGTGACCTGTCCTTAAACATCTGCTCCGTGGGTCTGGATGCCCGGATCGGCACGGATGTGGCAAATTATAAGCGGCTGCCGTTGCTTCACGGTTTTTCCGCCTACGCCGCCTCCACGGTCATCAACCTGTTCAAGGGCATCAGCGAGCATTATGTGGTGGAAATTGACGGACAGGAACTGGACGACGAGTTCACCTTTATCTGCGCCTGCAACGGAAGATTTTACGGCGGCGGCTTCAACCCCGTGCCGGAGGCTGACCCGACAGACGGAATGATGGATGTGCTGCTGGTGAAAAAGGTCAGCCTTTTGCAAGTTCCCGGCATCATCGGCAAGTACAAAAACGGCAGGTACAGGGAGCTTCCGGATCTGGTGACCCACTACCGGACAGATAAAGTCACCGTCCGCTGCGACAAGCCTACCCCTATCAACCTGGACGGAGAGCTGCGGACTGCCCAGACGGCAGAGTTCTCCATCGCCAAGGAAAAGCTCCGGTTCTTCTATCCCAAGGGACTGACCTGGCAGGTGTAACCTATACATAACAAGCGGTGTGCTTTTCGGCACACCGCTTTTGCTTGTAAAATTGCCATTTCTCGGGGAGTTTGTTTGTAGGGCGGGGGCTTGCTCCCGCCGCAAACATTACAAACATAGAATCGTTTCTAGATGTTTCACCGGAAATTTGACACAAAATACAAACTATTTAAATATTGTCATGTAAACG
>JAFQCV010000071.1 GCA_017416325.1 Oscillospiraceae bacterium | reverse complement strand
TTGGATTCACGAAAATGACTATATGGTCTTTACCGCTATGCCTATGACCTCTTTCCAAAAATATTATAAAATGCCTGAAGGTACATATAACAAGATTGCTGAAATGATAACAAAATAAAACTTGCACCAAGTTTGCACCAAGATAGATTTTAAGACAAAAAGAAAACCCCGAAAACCGTGATGGTTTCGGGGTTTTTGAATACTCTGTAAGATAACAAATTATCTCTTGGAGAACTGGGGAGCGCGGCGAGCTGCCTTCAAGCCGTACTTCTTTCTTTCCTTCATTCTGGGGTCGCGGGTCAGGAAACCGGCGGCCTTCAGAGAAGCGCGGTACTCGGGGTTCAGGGTCAGCAGGGCGCGGGAGATGCCGTGACGGATAGCGCCGGCCTGACCGGAAACGCCGCCGCCGGCAACGGTGACAACAACGTCGACCTTGCCAACCATATCGGTGGCGATCAGAGGCTGATTGACGATCAGCTTCAGGGTGTCCAGACCGAAGTAGTTGTCGATCTCACGACCGTTGATGATGATGGAGCCGGTGCCGTTCTCATAAACGCGAACACGGGCGACGGAGGACTTCCGACGGCCGGTGCCGTAGTAATACTTCTTCTTGCTCTCGTACATGTGTAGTTACCTCCAATTACGCGTTCCAAGCTTCGGGCTTCTGAGCGGCATGGGGGTGCTCGGCGCCCTTATACAGGTGCAGACGGGTCATGGCGTTGCGGCCGATGGAATTCTTGGGCAGCATGCCCTTGACAGCCAGCTCCACAGCGTAGTCGGAGCGGTTTTCCATCATAATGCGAGCCTTGGTTTCCTTCAGACCGCCGATCCAGCCGGATACACGGTAGTAGGACTTCTGATCCAGCTTGTTGCCGGTCAGGATGGCCTTGTCGGTGTTGATGACGATCACATAGTCGCCGCAGTCAACGTTAGGGGTGAAGTCGACCTTGTGCTTGCCGCGCAGCAGGTTAGCTGCTTCGACGGCGGTGCGGCCCAGAGGCTTACCGGCAGCGTCGATGACGTACCACTTGCGTTCCAGGGTCTCCTTCTTCAGAAGAGTAGTGGACATTATGGGTTCCTCCAATTGGTAAAATATTTTGACAAACAGACGTACATACAGTACAATGTGTTCAAATCGCTTGATTCTTATATCACAGAAAAAAAAGAATGTCAACGCCTTTTTTGCGCATTTTTATAAAAAATATTACAAACTCGCAAATGCTCGCAAATACTCCCAGATACTCTGAAATTCTAATGCGCTATTTTTCTGAAAAACAGGAGGAAACCGAACATGCAGAAGCTGATGGGACTTGTCCGCCGTTGCGTGGAGGATTATCAAATGATTGCGTCCGGAGAACGCTTAGCAGTGGGTGTGTCCGGCGGCAAGGATAGCTTGGTGCTGCTGCAGCTCCTTGCGGGTCTGCGTCAATATTCCGATTTTGAACTGGAAGCCATCACCGTCGATATGGGTCTTGGCATGGATTATTCCGGAGTGCAGAAATTCTGCGATAACCTGCAAGTGCCTTATACCGTAGTCAATACCCAGATCGCGCCTATCATCTTCGACCACCGTAAGGAAAAGAATCCTTGCTCCATGTGCGCCAAGATGCGCCGGGGGGCGCTGAACCAGGCGATTCTGGAACGGGGCATCCGAAAAATCGCTCTGGGCCACCATTATGACGACGCGGTGGAAACCTTTCTCATGTCCCTCATTTACGAGGGACGGATTAGCTGCTTCCAGCCGGTAACCGACCTGGATAGAACCGGTGTCATTCAGATCCGGCCCATGCTCTATATCCATGAGAAAACTGTAGATAATTTTGCTGCCCGAATGGGCCTGCCGGTGGTGGAAAACCGCTGCCCTGTGGATAAGACCACCAAGCGCGAAGAGATCAAACGGCTGGTCTTTGAACTCAGTAACACCTACCCCGATTTGAAAGAGCGGATCTTTGGTGCTATGCAGCGGCTGCCCCTGCCGGAGTGGGAACCCAAGGGGCGTTATAAGCGGCCAAAAGATATGGAAGAATAATAAAACGGCACCGCCGCGGCGGTGCCGTTTCAAATCATTTAATGAGATATCCTTATTTTAATATCTCCCGTGTCGGTGCTGATTTCGCATCTGCCGCCGGTGTCTGTGTGGGGAATGTCGATTTTACCCGTATCCGTTTCCGCGAAAAATACTTTTTCCGAGCGCAGAGTTCCCTTGACGTCGCCGGTGTCGGTTTGGATGCGGATTTGCGCCGCATCGCACCCATCCAGCGTTACATCTCCTGTGGTCCTTGCCACAGACAGCATTTCTTTGACAATGGCATTTTCTAAGGAGATATCTCCTGTGTTTCCGTTGGAAATCAGGTTGTGACAGTTGACATCGTTGATTTTTGCCTTACCGGTAGAGACATTGACGGTAATATCTCCCTCGCAGTTCACATCAGAAACTGTCACCTTGCCTGTTGAGACCGAAAGCTCCAGCATACCTGCGGAAATATTTTCTACACGAATACTGCCGGTAGTTGTTTTTATTTTCAAGGCTTCCGATACAGAGGAAAGAACAGTAACATCTCCAGTGCTTTCTGAAATATCGATACGTTCAAATACAAAATCTTTGGGGATGGCAACATCGCCGGTACTGGACTTTATGGAAAGCTTGCTGTATTCTCCCTGGGGAAGATACAGGGTGATTTTAGGAGTATCGAAGCCTATGCCGATATATTCATACCATTTCCGATTGTCAACAAGTTCAATCAACAGCTCCCCATCCTTTACACCAACGCTGTGGATGGCGTTTTCCTGTTCGTGACAAGAAACACGGTGCTTGCCGTCCTCGGAAACCGCAAAAGTGATATCCGCAGTGTCGGTAATAACGGCAATATTCTGATAGTTTTCTTGAATTTCGTGTTGATTGGTCTCATAGTTCACCGTTGACAGTCGTTTGAAATCCCATTTCAGCACAGACATCACGCCTCCCCAAATGATACAGCCAAGGAGCACAAGACCGGCAGCAATCCAAAGCCATACTTTCCTGTTTTTGCCCATTATGCTACCTCCTTTTTGGTAAAGCGCTGCTTAATGCGCAGTGCGACCTTTTTGGTGAGCAGTACGATGCCCGTTGTTGCCCCTTTGCATCCCCAAAGCAGGAAAATAGAAAGTCCCGCGAATATAAGACTTGCGCCGATGATCGCGATTCCTGTGATTTTGTGGATGCCGAAAATGAATACAATGCCCACAACCGGCAGGCTAAACGCGCAGGCGACGAAAGAAGCGAAAACTGCCCACAAGGCGATGATGACAGACCACGCTGAAACATACAGCGAAAAAAACACAGCAAGCCCGGCAACCAGCAGAGAAAACCAGATGGGAGAGCCCAGTATCAAAAGTATGATTTCCCAGGCTTTCAGCCGTATTTTTGGGGTAGCTTTGGTAGGTGGCGTATCGTCTGGGATCTGCCCGGCGATGGCATCCACAGAGCCTATGGCGGATACCGCTTCTTCTTCCGAAAGACCGTCTTCCATGCGGTCATCGATCATTTCCCGGTAAAATGTCAGCCGTTCCTCTTTCTCCTCTGGAGACAGTCCCGAGAGGCGCTCCCCAAGCTTCAGAAGAAATTCTTGTTTATTCATGGGCCTCATCCTCCTTGGTCACAAAACGGTAAATGGTCAGGATCTCCTTCCAATCTTCTTTAAAATCCGCGATCCGTTTACGCCCTGCATGGGTGATCCGGTAATATTTTCGAAGCCTGCCGCCGTGTTCTACGGTTTGCACCGTCAGCATACCTGCGCTTTCCAACCGTTTTAAAATGGTATACAGGGTCGATTCGGACAGGGTGATATAGGGTTTCATGTCTTTGATGATTTTATATCCGTAAGAATCTTCGTCCTGGATCGCAGCAAGTACGCAAACATCTAGCAAGCCCCGCTTCAACTGCAGGTCCATGCAATACCACCTCCTACGAAATACATCGTAACACGAAGTATATACTTTGTCAATAGAGGATACTGTTTTTGTATGACGGGATTATGTAAGGGGCATACTTTTCCATGAGGTGGTAAAAATGGTAAAAGGTATTTCCCGACAGGTGATCGTGGTGCCCAGTCCCGACCCGGAACTCTTTGAACAGGCGATCTTTATTTTGCGGGATGATGCGGTGGCCCAAGGAATTTCCGATGAAGTGCTTCTGAAACAGGCGCGGCGCGCCATCCAAGGCTCGGGCAGAGAAGGGAAGAAACGCAAACTCTATTTGTACGGCCCGGTGTGGGCCTGTGCCGGCGCGGTGGTGACCGGGGCGGCATGGCTTCTGACAGCGCTACTTTGACTTGCGAAAAACAGCCGGCTGTGATATAATTCTTCCACAAATCAAAGATAAAGAGGAATCATCATGCGTATCGGCAGCCTGGAAGTGAATATGCCAATTATTCTCGGCCCTATGGCGGGCGTGACGGACTGGGCGTTTCGCACCGTTTGCGCAGAGCTTGGGGCGAATATTACCGTAACGGAGATGGTGTCTTCCCGGGCACTGGTATATAAAGACCAAAAAAGCGCCAAACTGCTGCGGAAGAACGATGGCAGTCTCTGCGGCGCCCAGATATTTGGCAACGATCCTGCTATTATGGCGGAAGCCGCGGTTCTGGCACTGGAGATCTCCGGCTGCGATTTTTTGGATATCAACATGGGCTGTCCTATGCCGAAGATCGCCAATTCCGGCGACGGCTGCGGCCTGATGCGAACACCGGAGCTGGCGGGGGATATCGTCAAAGCGGTAAAAAATGCCGTTTCTGTGCCGGTTACGGTAAAATGCCGCTTGGGTTGGGATAAGGGCAGCCTCAATGTGCTGGACTTTACCAAGCGGATGGAAGCAAGCGGCGCGGATATGGTGACAGTTCACGGCAGAACCAGAGCCATGCTCTATTCCGGCGTAGCGGATTGGGATATGATAACCAAGGTAAAACAGAACCTTTCTATTCCGGTGATCGCCAACGGCGATATCACCGGCGCTGACACAGCAATCAAGTGTCTGAAGCGCACCGGCGCAGACGGCATTATGATCGGCAGAAGCACCTTTGGCGACCCGTGGGTCTTTGCGGAAGTCCGGGCGGCTTTGGCAGGGGAGCAGATCCCCCAGCGCCCTTGCTTGAAAGACCGAATCCAGGTGGCAGTACATCAGTTTGAATTGGCAGAGCAGGATCACGGAGAGCATATCGCCTGCTTGGAGGCAAGAAAGCATTTTGCCTGGTATCTCCGGGGCGTTTCCCACAGCAGCTACTATAAAAACCAAATATCCTCTATGAAGAACATGGAAGATATTTACCGAATCGCGAAAGAAATAATTTGCAATAATTGCCTTGCATGAAATATTCGCCGTTTCATACCCTAACCCAAGAGGTGAGAGGGATGAAACGGCGAATTTTTGCGTTTATGCTGATAGTAAGTTTTCTGGTTTTGCCTGTCCAGGCAGAGCCAATCCGTTGGGTGGATTTTCAGGTGCCCTATGGGTCACTGAAATATGCCATGGATCTGGATATTGCAACCTTTGACCGGGAAGTCCATCTGCCCTGGACGAGGGTTTTGGCGGTGGCGGCTTGCCGCACCGGCGGCAAATGCCCTTTGTCCTCCGTAAAAAAAGCGGCTGAAGACTTAAAGACCGGGATAAGTCCGGAAGAACTCTTGGGAAACGCGGCAAAATATTATAGCTATTATCTGGAAGCCTATGAGGCAGTCCTGGGCGGTATGCTGGGAAGCTACGCCGTGCAGATCGATGGCGTTTGGAAGCCTGCTTACGGACTCAAGGCATTTTCTCCCATTGCGGCAGGCTTCGGCTATAGCCATTGTGACGATTTTGGCGTAGCTCGCTCTTTTGGTTTTCGCCGAAAGCACCTTGGCAATGATTTGATGGGAAGCCTTGGAACACCCATTGTTGCGGTGGAGGGCGGCGTGGTGGAAGCCATGGGCTGGAACCGTTACGGCGGCTGGCGCATTGGCATCCGATCCTTTGATTCGAAACGCTATTACTATTATGCCCACCTGCAAAAGGACCACCCCTTTGCAGAAGGCCTGCAAGAGGGCGATATTGTGCAAGCCGGGGATGTTATCGGCTTTATGGGCAGAACCGGCTATTCGGATAAAGAGAATGTCGATAATATCGAAACCGTCCACCTGCACTTTGGTATGCAGCTGGTGTTTGAAGAAAGTCAAAAAGAGTGCCTTTCAGAGATCTGGATCGATGTGTATGATATCGTGCGGCTGTTATCCTCTCACCGAGCTTCCGTCCAAAAGACAGACTCCGGCTGGCAGCGCCTGTACCCCTTCCAAGATTTAGACTTGGAAGACTTTCCAAAATAAGATACGAGATACAAGATATCGTGCCGTAGGGGGCGGCGCCCTCGACGCCCCGCCGTTATTTCCCTTCGTAGGGAACGGATTTATCCGTTCCGAAAACCGGAATATATTTCCTTTTGCAGAAAGCGCCTGCATTGTCTGGGGAAGCCAGACGATGCAGGCGCTATTCTATAATTTAATGATCTTCCAGCTGCAGCGCAGCGGCATACACCACATTCTTCGGCAGATCCAAAGCCTGAGCAGTCTGCTTGATGGCATCCTTTCTGCTCATACCATCTTCCATCAGCCTTAAGACCATGGCGGCAGCATCCTCCGGCGTATTTTCCTCTTTGGGAATTTCCGGCGCGCCGGCAACTACCAAAACAAACTCTCCCTTGGGCGGCGTGACTTCATACATGGCGATCGCCTCTGCCAGGGTGGTGCGGATCACTTCCTCATGAAGCTTCGTCAGCTCCCGGCACAGACTGATGGGGCGCTCACCGCCAAAAACCTCAGCCATATCTGCCAGTGTAGCAGGCAGCTTGTGGGGGGCTTCGTAGAAGATCATGGTTCTCTGCTCATTGACCAAAGCCTCCAGATGCTCCCGGCGGCTTTTTTTGGCGGTGGAGAGAAAACCCTCAAAACAGAACCGCCCGGTGCTCTGACCGGAAATGCTCAAAGCGGTGATCACCGCGCAAGGCCCGGGAATGGCGCAAACCGTAACGCCGGCTTCGGCGCACTGCTTCACCAGGTCTTCACCTGGATCAGAAATGGCAGGACTGCCTGCGTCAGAAACCAAAGCGCAGGTCTCACCGGCTAAGATTCTGTCCACGATAAAATTGCCTTTGGTGGCTTTGTTGTGCTCATAGTAGCTCACAAGGCTTTTTTTGATGCCCAAGTGATTTAAAAGCTTCAAGGTCACCCGGGTGTCCTCTGCGGCAATAAAATCCGCTTCCTCCAAGGTTTGGCGGCAGCGCAGGGAGATATCACCCAAATTGCCGATGGGGGTGGGAACAAGATACAACATTCCGGCCATAAGTCGAACTCCTAAAGATGATAGATTTTGCGGTACTGGGGCGTAGGCTGTCCCGTTTGGTCGAACAGGCACAGCTCCTCCCATTGCAAACCGGGCTTTGCGCCCTTCCGGCAGGCTAAAAGGATCAGGCTGACAGGCCCGCCCGGCTGATGGCGCACCAGCTGCAGCCGCTTTGGCTCAAGCTTGCAGGCGCAGGCGATCCCACACAGCTGCGCCAGCCGTTCCGGTTTGTGAACAAGGAAAAATGTTCCGCCGAATTTCAGCGCCCAGGCGGCGGCTTGAAACAGCTCCTCGGGGCTGCAGCAGTCATCCCGCCGGGCAAGGGGAGCAGCTTCACTGGCAGGACCGCCGGTGAAGTAAGGGGGATTGGAAACACAGCAGTCAAAGCTCCCGGCAGGAAAAAGGGAGGCTATGCCGCGGATATCGCCGCATATACTTTCCATACGTGTGCCAAGGCTGTTGCGCTGAATGTTTCCCAGGGCTGCTTCATGGGCGGAAGGCTCCAATTCTACACCCGAGACCCGGCAGCTTTCGTCTGCTGCGCACAGGAGAAGTCCCAGTGTTCCGCAGCCGGAACCTAAGTCCAGAATTCGGGCGTTTTTGGGCAGAGACACAAAACCGGATAAAAGCATGCTGTCTGTGCTCAGGGGGAAACACCCGGGATTTGTCTGTAGGGTAAAACCGTTATGTAAAATCTCCATACTTTTTTCCAATAAAGTAAAATCAGCCTGCGCAGACCGGTAACCAGAGTGCGCAGACTGACTGTGGATTCGGCAAATTAGCCTTCCTCGATTGCTTCAGTGGGGCAGTTGTCGGCGCAAGCACCGCAGCTGACACAAACATCAGCGTCGATGACGAACTTGTCTTCGCCCTCGGAGATAGCCTCTACGGGGCAGTTGTCGGCGCAAGCACCGCACTTGACACAAGCATCAGTAATGTTGTAAGCCATTGTTCTTACCTCCAATATGTTATTTGCACCGGGGTGCAACGCGATTACGCACCTCTATTCTAGCATTATTTTTGTAAAATGCAATCCCTGATTTTTAATCTTCCGTATATTTTTTTGGGAAAGAGGCGAAAATTCCTGGATAGTAACCGCAGACGATTTGATCAGCGGTTACGATGAAGGAGGGTTCGCCATGCACTATGACGCAAATGCGTCCCATTTGATCCTGACAGCAGCCCGGTGGGCGCGGGATCTGGGTCACAGCTATGTGGGCAGCGAGCATCTTTTGCTGGCGCTGACCCAGGAACCGGGATGGACGGGACAGCTTCTGCGAAGCGCGGGGCTGGATACGGATCTGGTGCAGCTTTTTACCCGGGGACTCCGGGGCTGCGGCCGTTCCGATCTGCCTCTGCCCCAGGGCTTGACCCGGTCAGCGAGGGGGATCCTCCGGGGCGCAGCCACCGAAGCCAGAAGGCTGCAAAGCCGGGATGTGGGCAGCCTGCATATTTTGCTGGCGCTGCTTCGGCGTCAGGACACCGGCGCGCAGGAGCTGATGTCTATGGCTGCGGCAGACCGGGATGCTTTGTTTACCGGGACGATCGATTATCTGCGATGGGAGGCTGTAAGGCCTGTAAAAGTAAAAAAGGAGGCGGTTATCACGAAACTTTTGGAGCAGTTCAGCGAGGATCTTGTATTAAAGGCATCGGCTATGGAGCCGGTGATCGGCAGAGACCGGGAGATCGATATGGTGATCGGGATCTTAAGCCGAAAAAATAAAAACAATCCGGCTTTGGTGGGAGAGCCGGGGGTAGGTAAGACGGCTATTGCCGAGGGCCTGGCGCAGCGGATGGCATTGGGAAAAGTGCCGCCGCAGTTGAAAGAAAAACGGCTCATTAGCCTGAATATGGCGAATCTGGTGGCTGGTACCAAGTACCGGGGTGAGTTTGAAGAGCGTCTTCGGGATGTACTGGCGGAGATTCGCCGCAGCGGCGATGTGATTTTGTTTGTAGATGAAATGCATACCATTGTAGGCGCCGGCGCGGCAGAGGGGGCGATTGATGCCGCCAATATTTTCAAGCCGGCTTTGGGTCGTGGGGAACTGCAAATGCTCGGGGCAACGACCTTAACGGAATACCGGAAGTTTATTGAAAAAGATCCGGCTCTGGATCGCCGGTTTCGGCCGGTAACGGTGGAAGAGCCGGATGCTTCTGCTGCTATGGCGATTTTACGGGGGCTGAAGCCGGGGTTGGAGCGGCATCACCGCATGCGGATCTCGGATGATGCGCTGAAAGAGGCGCTGCGGCTCTCTGTGCGGTATTTGCCGGATCTGTTTCTGCCGGATAAGGCCATCGATTTGCTGGACGAGGGGGCATCCCACGCCCGGATGGAGGAGCTGAACCAAAGCAGAGGCGGGGCGCGCCAGGGACTGGAGCAGGAGCTGCAGGAAGCGGTGCGGGAAAGCCGGTTTGAAAAGGCGGCAGAGCTTCGGGATAAAATGCAGAAAATGGCGGTAAAAGTCCCGGACAGCCGCCGCCCCCGGTCGGTAACAGCCGGGGATATTGCCTGGGCGGTTTCTGCCCGGACCGGGATCCCCGTGGGCAGGCTGACAGCAGATGAAAAGGAGCGGCTGCTGAATCTGGAAAATATACTCTCTGCCAGCGTTGTGGGACAGCAGCAGGCAGTCCGGGCTGTGGCGGAAGCGGTGCGCCGGGGTTTTTGCGGCATCCGGGATGAGAACCGGCCTATGGCAAGTATGCTGTTTACCGGGCCCACCGGTGTAGGTAAGACGGAGCTGTGCCGAACTCTGGCAGAAGAAATGTACGGCAGCCGGGATGCCATGATCCGGCTGGATATGACAGAGTATATGGAAAAGCAGTCGGTCTCCCGGTTGGTAGGCGCGCCTCCCGGCTATGTGGGATATGAGGAAGGCGGCAAGCTGACGGAAGCGGTGCGCCGCAGACCCTACTGCCTGGTGCTGCTGGATGAACTGGAGAAGGCGCACCCGGATGTATGCGGCGTGCTGCTGCAGATCATGGAGGAGGGTGTCTTGACAGACTCCACCGGGCGCAAGGTGAGCTTTAAAAACGCCATTGTGATCATGACCTCCAATACCGGCGGTCAGCTTAAGGGCGAGGGCCTGGGTTTCTGCCCCCAGGGCAACCCCCAGCTGCAGCAGGGTGCTTTGGAGCAAACCTTCCGCCCGGAGTTCTTGGGGAGATTGGATAAGATCGTTTGTTTTACTTCCTTGGAGGAACGGGATATGGCGGCGATCGCGGAAAAGTATCTGGGGCAGCTGCAAAAGCGGCTGTCGGACCAGGGGATCCAGCTGCAGCTGCCGGAGGAGCTGGCGTCAATGCTGGTGAAGCAATGTAAGGGCAAAAGCGGCGCCCGGCAGCTGCGGCATCTGGTGCAGGAGCAGGTGGAAGGCCCTCTGGCGGAGTATTTGCTGCGCAGCAGCCGCCGTTATACCAAGCTTCGGGGCGTCCTGGAAGACGGAATTTTGACCTTTCGCAGCCAGGGTGTATCCGCAAACGGCGCATAAGAAAACGAATGTTTGAAAAATGCGTTCTTTCGTGTTTTTTCTGGGATTTTCCTAAAAAATATGTGAAAAAAGGTTGATTTTTTTGGGAAGTTGTATTATACTGTCAACAAGTGGAGAGAAATGGTAGTGAAGTGGAGCAAAATGGAGGAGGTGAGACACCGTGATCGGAAAATATTCCGCAAAACTCGACGATAAGAACCGTTTGTTCGTTCCCGCGAAGCTGCGCGGAGAACTGGGCAGCGACTTTTATGTGACCCTGGGGGTAAACTGCGGGCACCGGTGTCTGACTGTCTATACCGCTCCCGATTGGAAAGTCCTCAGCGAAAATTACAACGCATTGCCTATCTCCCAGCGTGGCGCAGCCACCAGCCTGATTTTTATGAACGCCGCCCAATGCGAGCCGGATAAGCAGTTCCGCTTTGGCCTGACCCAGTTTCTTCTGGACTATGCCGGCATCAAACGGGATGTGATGATCGTGGGCAGAGCCGGGCAGGCGGAAATTTGGGACGCCGCGGAATTCGCCGCCTTCGAAGCGGAGAATCTTACCCCGGAAAAACTGCTGGCATCCTTGGAGGCCATTGGGCTATGAGTGAGTTTTACCATGTATCCGTCCTTTTGGACGAGTGCCTGGATGGTTTAAATATCCGCCCCGACGGAATTTATGTGGATGGCACCTTAGGCGGCGCGGGACATTCCAGCCAAATCGCGAAACGGCTGACCACCGGCCGGCTCATCGGAATCGACCGGGATCAGGTGGCTCTGAAAGCGGCAGGGGAGCGGTTAGCGCCCTACGGTGACAGAGTGACCCTGGTTCACGCCAATTTTTGTGAGATCGCCCGGGTGCTTCAGGATCTGGGAATTCCCGGCGCAGACGGAATCCTGTTGGATCTTGGCGTTTCCTCTCCTCAGCTGGATGACGGGGAGCGGGGATTCTCCTACATGGCAGACGCCCCGCTGGATATGCGCATGAACCGGGAGGATGCCCTCAGCGCCTATGATGTGGTGAACACCTGGTCTTTTGAGCAGCTGCGCAGGATCTTGTTTGATTACGGCGAAGAACGGTATGCGCCGCGGATCGCGGAAGCGATTTGCCGCCGCCGGGAAGAAAGCCCTATTGAGACTACTTTGGAATTGGTGGATGTGATCCGGGGCGCGATGCCTGCCGCGGCGCTGCGGGAAAAGCAGCACCCGGCAAAACGCAGCTTCCAAGCCATCCGCATCGCGGTAAATGACGAACTGGGGAGTGTAGAAAAGGTTATGGCCGATGCCATCCCCTGTTTGAACCCCGGTGGACGGCTGGCGGTGATCACCTTCCACTCTCTGGAAGACCGAATCGTAAAAAATGCTATGGGGGCTGCGGCAAAGGGCTGTACCTGCCCGCCCAACTTCCCGGTGTGTGTCTGTGGAAAAAAACCAAAGGTACAGCTGGTAAACCGCAAGCCCATTACCTCCACACCGGAGGAATTGGAGAGAAATCCAAGAGCACGCAGCGCAAAGCTGCGCGTATGTGAGAAAATCTGACAAACATAAGGTTGTATGATAAGGAGGGAGCAAGGTGGCGAATAAACCCGATATCCGCTATATTAACTACTATGTTTCCGGAACGGCTGCCCCCAATCTTGTTCCCAAGCCTGTCCGGCGGAAGAAGCCCCAGCTGCCGAAGCCCCGTGTCCGGGAAAACCGGGAGCTATTGCTGCAGGTCGATCCCTTTGCCATCGCCGGTATCGCGGTTGCCGCGGTGCTGCTGGTGCTGATGTGTGTAGGCGTGACCCGGCTGTATACCCAGAAGGCAGAGGTTTCTGCCAATGTCCAGTATCTGGAGAAGCTGCAAGCGGAGCAAGTGCAGCTGCAGGGCACCTATACCGCGGGCTATGATCTGGAAGAGGTCGAAAAAATTGCCCTTGCTCTGGGCATGGTGCCTAAGGATACCCTTATACATGATGAAGTTTCGGTGACGATTCCCACGCCTGTGCAGGAATCTACCCGTTGGGAAAATTTCTGGAACTTTGTGACAGGTCTTTTTGCATAAAGCCTGTCTCGGCCAATATGATTAGGATAGCAGCTGCAATGGGCAGTGAGGGATTCCCTTGCTGCCCATTTCAAACCTTGCAGCCAATCAGAAAGGCCGGTGACATATGGCACGACATAAGCGAAAAAAGGAGCATACCCGTCTTCGGGGGGATAGCTCTCAGCATTTTCGAATCCTGGCGGTAATGGCGCTGTTGGGATTTGCGGCGTTTTTACCGGTGGCTGTGCAACTTTACAGCCTGATGATCGACCAATACGACTATTACTATCAGAAGGCTCTTAGAAACCAGACCCGAACCACCCAGGTTACTGCGAGCCGCGGCAATATTTACGATACCAATATGAACCTGCTGGCGGTTTCGGTAGGGGTGGAGAATATCTATTTAGATCCCCATGAACTGAAACAGTCCAAGGCGGATATGGAGCTGATCGGAAACCAACTGGGAGAAATTCTGGATCTGGACCCTGATTGGATCCGGGAGCAGGCGAAGGATACCAAAATGCGCTACAAGCAGATCGCTGCCCGGGTAAATGAGGAAACGGCGGCGAAGATCCGCAGCTTTGTTAATGAATATGGCATATCCGGTATCCATTTGGAGCCCAGTTCTCAGCGGTATTATCCCTATGGGTCGTTGGCGGCGCAGGTCATTGGCTTTACCAATGCCTCCAATTCCGGCTCGGAAGGGATCGAGGCAGCCTATAATAGCTTCCTGGAGGGAACTGCCGGCAGGGTGATCACCACCAAGGGCAACAATGAAATGGATATGCCCTTTTCCTATGAAAACTATGTTTCCTCCCAAACCGGGTGCAGTGTGGTGCTGACTTTGGACACCACGGTGCAGGCTTGTCTGGAAAAACAGCTGGAAGCTGCCATTGACCGTTACGATGTGCAAAATGGCGCTTTTGGTCTGGTGATGAACGCCAAAACCGGGGAGATCCTGGCAATGGCGACTTTGGGGAGCTATGACCCAAACCAATACTTGGAAATTGCCGACCCGGATATGGCGAAGTCTCTGGAGCAGCTGAAACAAAGCTACTTAAACAGCCCCGAGAACAGCCAGGCTTATACCGATGGAAAACTTGCCTATGAGCAAGCACTGACAGATGCCAGGTTGTCGCAATGGCGAAACCGGGTATTGTCAGACGGCTATGAGCCCGGGTCCACCTTTAAGGTGCTGACTATGGCGGCGGCCCTGGATTCCGGCGCTATTGATTTAAACCACAATTTCTACTGCGCCGGCACAGAACAGATCCCCGGACGCTCCCAGCGGCTGCACTGCTGGCGTTCTACAGGGCATGGCGCCCAGCAGACGCCTCAGGCGCTGCAAAATTCCTGCAACCTGGCGTTTGCCCATATCGCGTTGGAAATGGGCGGCGATACCTTCTATGAGTACATTAAGAATTTTGGCGTTTTGGAAAAAACCGGCGTAGACCTGTTGGGAGAAAGCGGCGGCGTATTCTTTTCTAAGGATATCATTACCAATACGGATAAGTGGGGGACGGCATCCCTGACCTCCGCGTCCTTTGGGCAGACCTTTAAGCTGACCCCGTTACAGCTGGTACGGGCCATCAGCGCTGTGGTAAACGGCGGGTATCTGATGGAGCCGTACATGGTTTCTGAGGTGCTGGATGATAAGGGAAACACGGTTTTGAAGCAAGAGCCAACTGTGATCCGCCAGGTGATCCGGGAGGAGACTTCCCAGGTGATGCGCCAGCTTCTGGAGTCGGTCGTAACGGACGGGACGGCAAAAAATGCCTCTGTTGCCGGGTTTTCCATTGGAGGAAAGACCGGTACCAGCGAAAAAATCGACGTTTTAGACAGCAATGGCAACCCGACGTTGGATAAAATCGTATCCTTTGTGGGGGTTGCGCCTATGGACGATCCGGAGTATATTGTATTGGTAGCCTTGGACACCCCCTCCCGCAGTACCGGCATCTATATTTCCGGCGGTGTGATGGCTGCGCCCACAGTAGGCGCGGTGATGGCGGATATTTTACCTTACTTAGGTGTCGCGCAGCATTTCCCGGAAGGGGATGTGGCAGGCAAGACTGTAATTATGGAAAATCTTGTGGGACTTTCTCAGAAAGAAGCCGAGAAATTACTGAAGTCACAAAGCCTGACAGGCAGATTTGTGGGAGATGGGGATACGGTAACAGGACAGATCCCTGCTGCCGGAGAGGTAGTTCCGGGAGGCAGCGAAGTGCTGCTGTATCTGGGGGAAGAAACGCCGGATAACATGGTGACTGTCCCGGATTTTTCAGGCATGAACAGGCAAAAAGCCAGTGACGAGGCCGGAAAGCTGGGAATCTATATTCTGGTTGTTGGAAATGATCAGGTGGCGCCCACGGTAACGGTTGCTGCTCAGGATATTCCGGCAGGCACACAGGTTCCCTTGGGAACAACGATCAAATTAACATTTACGGATAATAAAGCGGCGGATTGATCGCCTGAAGGAGTATCCTATGAAGCTGAAAGAACTGCTCCGGGGAATGGAAATTTTGGAAATGCACGCGGACCCGGAAATAAATATTCATAATGTTGTTTACGATACCCGGAAAACCATCGAGCCGGGAGACCTGTTTGTAGCGATATCCGGCTTTGCCTTTGACGGCAACAGTTATATTGACAAGGCTTTGGCGCAGGGCGCTGTGGCGGTAGTTACCGCAAAAAAGCCTGCGAAAGATATTCCCTACATTTTGGTAAGCTCCGACCGTATGGCATTGGCAATGCTGGGTATCAACTTCTTTGAAGAGCCGGCAAAGACCATGAAGATGATCGGTGTGACAGGCACCAACGGCAAAACCTCAGTAACGCTGCTGATCAAGCACGTTCTGGAAACGGTGCTGGGAGCAAAGGTAGGCCTGATCGGCACTACGGAGAATCGGATCGGTCAGGAAGTGCTTGCCACCGACCGCACCACCCCGGAGAGCTTTGAACTGCAGCGGCTGTTGGCAGCCATGCGCTCTGCCGGATGCGGGTATTGTGTGATGGAGGTTTCCTCCCATGCCATTGCCCTGGAGCGGGTGGGGGGTATGCGCTTTGATGTTGCGGCGTTTACCAATTTGTCAGAGGATCATCTGATCTTCCACAAAACCATGGAAAATTATTGCGACACTAAGGCGCAGCTGTTCCATCGGTGCGGGGCCGCGGTTTTCAACCGGGATGACAGTTGGTATCCCAGAATTTCCGCAGGGGTTACCTGCCCTGTGATCACTACAGCGGTGCGTGGGGAAGCCATGCTCCGGGCGGAGAATGTATCCATGGAGGCGCAGCAGGTTTCCTTTACAGCGGTTTACGGCAAGCAGCGGGTGGAAGTTTCTCTGCCCATTCCCGGAAACTTTACGGTTTATAATGCGCTGACGGTGCTGGGAACTGCGCTGCAGCTGGGGATCTCCCTGAAAGATGCGGCGGCTGCTCTGAAAACAGCTCCCGGCGTGAAGGGACGGGTAGAGGTAGTGCCCACACCCGGGAAGCCGTATACCGTTCTCATCGACTATGCCCATACGCCGGATGGCCTGGAAAATGTTCTTACCAGTGTTAGAAATTTCTGTAAGGGGCGGTTGATTTCGGTTTTTGGCTGCGGTGGTGACCGGGACCCGGGAAAACGGCCTGTTATGGGCAAAATCGGCACAGAATTGTCTGATTTTGCGGTCATTACCTCGGATAATCCCCGAAATGAAGAACCTTCCGCTATCATTAGGGACATTCTCAAAGGCGTTTCCCGGGGAGAAGATGCCTATGTGGTGATCGAAGACCGGAGAAAAGCGATCCGTTATGCTATGGACAAAGCGGAAAAAGATGATATTATAGTATTAGCAGGAAAAGGCCACGAAACTTACCAGGAGATCCGGGGTGTAAAATACCCTCTGGATGAACGGGAGGAAGTAAACGCGTACCTGACGGAAACGGAGAACTGATATGGGAACCATTACCTTGAAACAGGCGGCTGCCTGGTGCGGCGGCACCGTTCAAGAAAAATATGCGCAGGTTTCTTTCTTTGGCGCTTGCAATGACTCTCGGAATATTCGGGAGGGGCAGCTCTTTGTTGCCTTGCAGGGGCAGCGGGATGGTCATGAATTTATTCCCGCGGCTTTGAAAGGCGGCGCGGCGGCAGTTCTGTGCAGCCGGTGCGAGGGAGATTACCCGGCCATCGTGGTGGAAGATACCCGCAAAGCCTTGGGAGATATCGCCCGGCAGGAGCGGCTGCGCATGGGCATGAAGGTAGTGGGCGTCACCGGTTCTGTGGGCAAAAGTACCACAAAAGAGATGATTGCCGCGGTTTTGGGAAGCACGTTCGCAGTCCGGAAGACACCTGCCAATCACAACAATGATATTGGCATGCCCATGGCGGTCTTGGGGATGCCGGAGGATACCCAGGTGGCGGTTCTGGAGATGGGCATGAACCATTTCCGGGAAATTGCCTATCTTTCTGCCATCGCCAAGCCCGATGTGGCGGTGATCGTCAATATCGGCACCATGCATATTGAGCATTTGGGGTCTCAGGAAGGTATCCTGGAAGCCAAGCTGGAGATCCTGGAAGGCATGAGCCGGGGGACGATCGTACTCAACGGCGACGATGCCTTGCTGAAGCAGGTACATAAACGCCCGGATATTGCCAAGGTGTATTTCGGCAGTGAAGATCCCCGGTGTGATGTGCGGGGCAGCAATATCGATGCCAACGCCCAAGGACTTTCCTTAACTGTGGAAAGCGCGGCGGGGTCTTTCCCTGTGCAGCTGAGCCTGGAAGGCAAGCATTTTGTTTCCGATGCTCTGGCTGCGGTAGCCGTTGGCTTGGAAATGGGCGTTTCTCCGGACAACATCGCAAAAAGTCTGGGCGCTTTCCGGAATATGGACGGACGGCAGGAAATGCTGTCTGTAAACGGCTATACCATTATCAAAGACTGTTACAACGCCGGTCCTGAGTCTATGGCGGCTGCCTTGGCTGTGCTGGGCAGCAAACCCGGTCGGCGGATCGCTGTGTTGGGGGATATGCTGGAACTGGGAGACTGCGCTGCTGCAGAACACTACCGGGTGGGCCGGATCGCTGCGGAGAACGCGCAGCTGGTGCTGGCCTACGGACCGAACAGCGGCAGAGTGATGAGCGGCGCTGTCACCGGGGGCATGTCTGAAAGTCATACCATGGCTTTTGAAGACAGAGATGCTTTGGTGGCGGCGTTGAAGCGGCTGGCAAAGCCGGGAGATGTGCTGCTGTTCAAGGGCAGCCACGGAATGCATATGGAGCTTGCTCTGGAAGGCTTCCTGGGCAAGGAAGAATAACGGGGGAAAACAGTTATGACATCGATTTTCATAACAGCTTTGATTTCCTGTGCCCTTACGGCACTTTTGGGATACTTACTGCTGCCGGTGCTTCGGGCGTTGAAGGCCGGTCAGTCTATCCGGGAGGTAGGCCCTACCTGGCATAACAACAAGGCAGGTACGCCAATGATGGGCGGACTGATGTTCATTTTTTCGCTGATCCTTTGTTTGGTAATGGCGATCCCGGCGATGAAAGACTATTCTGTCTTCTATGTACTGGCGCTGAGCCTATGCTTTGGCCTGGTTGGCTTTTGCGATGACCTGTGTAAGGTGAAGTTTAAGCGGAATCTGGGGCTGACAAGCTTACAGAAGCTGTTTTTACAGATGGCAGTTTCCGCCATCTACCTGTATGTACTGTATCGGCAGGGGGTCATGTCCAGCGATTTGTATATTCCTTTTGCGAATGTGACGGTTACGATCCATCCGATGGTATATATTTTCTTTGCCATGTTTGTGATGGTAGGCTGTGTCAATTCGGTGAATTTGACAGACGGTGTGGACGGCCTGTGCGGCGGTGTGACGCTGCCGGTGATGGTGTTCTTTGTGGTGGCAGCCATTTCCCGGGAAAAATGGGATCTGGCGTTGATGCCTGCTGCTTTGACAGGCGGTCTTGTGGCGTATCTCTTCTATAACTGGCATCCGGCCAAGGTGTTTATGGGAGATACCGGGTCGCTGTTTTTGGGTGGCGCGGTATGCGGACTGGCTTTTGCCCTGAATATGCCGCTGATTTTGATTCTCGTAGGCTTTATCTATATTGTGGAGACACTGTCGGATATTATCCAGGTGGGTTATTTCAAGATCACCCATGGCAAGCGGATCTTCAAAATGGCGCCGATCCATCATCATTTTGAGAAGTGCGGCTGGTCTGAGGTCAAGATCGTTCTGGTGTTCACCGGTATTACGGTGGCAATGTGCGTTCTGGCCTGGTTTGGTATTCGCTGACCCCATTATGGAAAGGAGATCTCTTATGGCTTCGCAGAGGAATCTGCTTGCCAAAGAGGACCGCCGCTCCGGTGGAGCGGGGGAGGGTGTGGATATTCCGTTTCTTACTTTGGTGCTGCTGTTGCTGGCGGTGGGGCTGACGATGCTCTACTCGGCAAGCTTCGCCCAGAGTGAATACGATACGGGCTACACAATGTCCACAAAATATCTGCAAAAGCAGGCGGTCTGCGCCGGGCTGGGACTGGTCTGTATGTACTTTTTCAGCCGGATCCCGGCGGAATTTTGGTTTCGCTTTGCCTGGCCTATGTATGGTATCAGCATTTTGCTGCTGCTGAGCGTTTTGGTCATCGGACAGTCCGTTAACGGCGCTCGCCGGTGGATCAATATTGCCGGCATCCAGTTTCAGCCTTCTGAGATCGCGAAATTTACCATGATCGTCCTGTTTGCCAGGCTGACCAAAAGCTATGGAAACGATGCCCGGAAATTCCGCTATGGAGTTCTGGGCTTTGGCGCGGCATTGCTGGGGATCTTAGTGCCCCTGGCCCTGGAAAAGCATCTGTCTGCCATTATGCTCATCGGTATGGTGGCTGTGGTGATGATGTTTGTGGCCGGCACCAGCCCCAAATGGCTGCTGGCAGGCGCCGGCGCCGCGGCGCTTTTTGTACTGATCTACATTACCTTTATGGGTTATGCCGGTGACCGGGTCACCGCATGGCTGAATCCCGAGGCAGACCCCGGAGATACGGGGTATCAGATATTGCAGTCTTTGTATGCCATCGGCTCGGGCGGGCTGTTTGGACTTGGTCTTGGAAAGAGCAGACAGAAGTATCTGTACCTGCCCTTTCAGTACAACGATTATATTTTTGCTGTGATTTGTGAGGAATTGGGACTGGTGGGCGCGCTGATGATCATTGCGCTGTTTGCCGCCACCATCCTTCGGGGTTATTGGGTGGCGCTGCGGGCAAGAGACAGATTTTCCACGGTGCTGGCAGCCGGTCTTGTGACCCTGATCGCGGTACAGACGGTTTTAAATCTTGCGGTGGTGACCAATTTGCTGCCGTCCACAGGGATCGCGTTGCCGTTCTTTTCCTATGGCGGTACGGCCTTGGCGGTGAATTTGGGAGAAATGGGCGTGGTGCTCAGTATTTCCCGATACCGCAACGAAACCAAGAAACAGGAGGAGATCCTATGAATTTGATTTTTACCTGCGGCGGCACGGCCGGACATATCAATCCTGCCATCGCAGTTGCCAATATGATGCGAGAGCGGCATCCCGGGTGCAACATCCTTTTTATCGGCGCAACGGGGCATATGGAGGAGAAGCTGGTACCTAAGGCTGGGTATGAGCTGCGGTGTCTCCCGGCTTCCGGTCTGAGCCGCAAGGTAAACCTGGCTGCTCTGAAAAAGAACCTGTACGCGGTCAAGTGTGTTCTGGGCGCTGTGGATGCCTGCAAGAAGATCATTCGGGAGTTTCAGCCGGATGTGATCCTGGGTACCGGCGGCTATGCCAGCTTCCCGGCACTGTATGCCGGCAGTGTCATGGGGATTCCTACCTGTGTCCACGAAGCCAACGCCCTCCCTGGGCTGACCACCAAACTGGCAGCCAGCCGCGCTGACCGGGTCTTGGTAGCTTTTGAACAGAGTGTTGCCCATTACAAGAAACCGGAAAAGGTTCAGACGGTGGGGATGCCGGTGCATCGGGACTTTATCTACGCCCGTCGGGAAGAAGCGAGAGAGCGTCTGGGCTTGGGGGATACCCCGCTGGTGGTTTCCGCTTTTGGCAGCCAGGGCGCGAAGATGATGAACGAAACCGTTGCGGAGCTGTTTCGGCTGGAGAAGGAGGACGGTTTCCCGTTCCGGCATATCCATGCCACAGGCAGCTTTGGCTGGGCGTGGATGCCCAAGCTGGTGGCGGAAAAGGGTGTTGATCTTTCCCAGAGCCCCCAGCTGGAAATGCGTGAATATATTTACAACATGCCGGAGCTGATGGCTGCGGCGGATGTGTTTATCGGCAGAGCCGGTTCCGGCACCTGCAATGAAATTGCCGTTTCCGGCACACCTGCGATTTTGATACCGTCTCCCAATGTGACGGCAAATCACCAGGAGAAGAACGCCCGGGTACTGAGCGAAAACGGCGGCGCGGTATGGATTCCGGAAGGGGAGTGTACGGCGCAGACGCTTTATACGCAGCTGAAAGGGCTGCTGGCAGAGAAGGATCGCCGGCAGAGAATGGCCGAAGCGCTGCGTTTAATGGCGGTGCCAGATTCCACGGAGCGGATCTGCGACATTTTAGAGGAACTGATCCGGCGCTGACAGGAGGAAATCATGGATACAAAAGAAAAAGAAAGGACGCGCCGGACGCAAAGCACCAAGTCCGGTACATCGGCTACTCGCAGCGGTACAAAAACCAAAGCGGCAGCCGGTAATCGGAGCGCTTCCGCAGGGAAAACGGCTTCCCGGGTGAAAAAGACCGGCACGCAGCCGAAAAAAGCAGCCCCGAAAAAAAAGACACCGGAACAGAGTGCGCCTGCGACACAACGCCGGTCTGCCGCTGCGGCAAGCCGCTCTGTGGCCAAAGAGCGGACACGGACGTCTACCCAGACCCGAAGACGCAGTTCCGCCCGGACAAAGGAAAAACGCTCCATCGCGCAGGATGTGGTTTATCTGCCCCCCAAGCCTTTCAGCCGCAACCGACTGCTTCTACGGCTTGCTACGGTGGTGGCTGTGGTTCTGGCGCTGGTGCTGGGCATCTCGGTCTTCTTTAAAGTGGAGACTGTTATGGTGTCCGGAAATCAGAAGTATTCCGCAGACGCGATCCTGGCGGCGTCCGGGATCCAGAAAGGGGATAATCTGCTGACATTCAGCCGCGCCAAGGCTGGCGGCAAGATCATGGGGACACTTCCTTTTGTGGAAAATGTTCGGTTTGGTATAAAATTACCTGGTACGGTAAATATTGAGATTACAGAAGTGGAAGTGGGCTATGCGGCTGCGGATGCCAGTGGCACATGGTGGCTCATCAGCGCCGCCGGCAAGGTTCTGGAGCAGCTTTCCAGCGGCGCGAATACCGGCTATACCAATGTGTTAGGTATCCAGCTGGATGCGCCCGCAGTGGGCAGTCAGGCGATTGCGCTGGAGCAGGAACAGCCCCAGACGGATGAAGCCGGCAACACAATTCCGGTGACGGTGACTGCGCAGAAGCGCTTGCATACGGCCCTGAACATTTTGCAGTATCTGGAACAGAACGGAATCATCGGTGAGGCTGCCTCGGTAGATGTTACGGAGCTGGGCAGTATTTCCATGCAATATGGCCGCCGTTATCAGATCGAACTGGGTGACGACACCCAGTTGGGATACAAAATCAGTATTCTTAAGGCTGCTGTAGACAAGGTCGCGAAGGAGTACCCTTACAGCGTCGGAACGCTGGATATTTCAAATCCGGAGGAAATTCGGTTTAATCAGGATAAATCCTGACCGAAAAACAGAAAAAACTTTGCCGAAAAATGCGATTTTATCAAAAAAGGATATTGACCAAATGCAATTTTCAAGATAGAATATAGAGGTACAATTGTAATTTGATGCGGCATGTCAAACTTATGCCGCCAAAGGATACATAGGAGGAGAGCTTATGTCTGAAATGTTCCAGGAGCGCGTAGTTAAAATCAAGGTGATCGGCGTTGGCGGCGCAGGCAACAACGTTATCAACCGGATGATCGATGCCGGTGTGGACGGCGTGGATTTTATCGTCATCAATACAGATAAGCAGGACTTGAATAAGTCTGTTTGTAAGAACAAGATCCAGATCGGTGAGAAGCTTACCAACGGTATGGGCGCAGGCTCCAAGCCTGAGATCGGCAAGAAGTCTGCTGAGGAGTCCAGAGCTGCCATTGCCAAGATTCTGGAAGGCACGGATATGGTCTTCATCACTGCCGGCATGGGCGGTGGTACCGGTACCGGCGCAGCCCCCATTGTGGCTGACCTGGCACACGAGGCCGGTATTCTGACTGTGGGTGTCGTTACCAAGCCCTTCAAGTTTGAGGGCGCAAACCGTATGCGCCAGGCCGAAGCCGGTATTGCAGAGCTGGGCGGCAAGGTGGATTCTCTGGTTATCATCCCCAATGACCGTCTGAAGTATGTTACCGATCAGAAGATCACCTTTGCCAATGCCTTTGGCATCGCAGACGATGTGCTGAAGCAGGCTGTGACCTCTATTTCCGGTCTGGTCGGTTATTCTGACCGGGTTATCATCAACCTTGACTTTGCTGACGTTTCTGCTGTTATGAAGGACGCAGGCCGCGCTCACATGGGTGTCGGTGTTGCTTCTGGCCGGGAGAAGGCAGAGCAGGCTGCTATGGCAGCGGTTGCCAGCCCCTTGCTGGAGACCTCCATCAACGGCGCTACCGGCGTTCTGGTTAATGTTACCGGCTCTGCTGAACTGACTCTGGATGACGTAGAGACTGCTGCCGGCATTGTGCAGGAAGCTGCCAATCCCGATGCTAACATTATCTTCGGCGCTACCTACACGGACGAGCTGGAAGACGAGATGCGCGTAACCGTTATTGCCACCGGTTTTGAGCAGAAGCCTGCTGTCGCTGCTGCCAAGCCTCAGGGTGAGGCTGCTCCCACTGCGGATACCGGCTTCAAGACCAGCGACTTCAGCGATATCGACGATGTGTTCAGCATCTTTAAGCGGTAAAGTGTAAGCAACGGCACCCCGGGCGCTGCCCGGGGTGCTTTTTTGGGAGGATACCATGGACGCGTATAAAGAACTGGCCGGTTGTTATGACCGACTGACCAATGATGTAGACTACCGGGCGGTGGTGGATTTCTACTTTGAGATCCTGAAGCGAGAGCAGGTGCGTCCCAGAACGGCGGTGGATCTTGCTTGCGGTACAGGTTCGGTAGCTGTGCTGCTTGCCCGGCGTGGTATCCGGGTTACCGGCGTGGATCTTTCGGAGGATATGCTGACAGCCGCCAGTGGGAAAGTATCCGATATGGAGAACCCACCCGTGTTTGTCTGTCAGAGCCTGCAGCAGCTGCGGCTGCCCAGGGGCGTAGATCTGGCGGTTTGCGCTCTGGACAGTCTGGACTATATTACCGATCCAGCAGACTGCGCAGAGGCCATTCGGCGAATCTATAAGGTACTCAACCCAGGCGGTGTTTTTATTTTTGATGTGAATACGCCGGAAAAGCTTCGCGCCATGGACGGACAGGTATTCCTGGACGAAGATGAGGATGTGTACTGCGTCTGGCGCGGTGAGTTTGACGAGGAAACCAATATTTGCTCCTACGGAATGGATTTATTCCGCAGAGAGGGAAAAGTGTGGCATCGCAGCTTCGAGGAACACCGGGAATATGCCTACAGTGAGGAACAGCTGCGGCGGTTCCTTCGGGAGGCCGGATTCAACAAAATTCGGGTCTACGGTGACCGCTGCTTTACGCAGCCCGGTCCAGGTGAGCAGCGGATCTATTTCAGCGCGAGAAAGGGAGTTGTAAAATGAGGGATTATCTTGTCAGAGGTATGAGCCTGGACGGCTTTGTAAAGGCGGTAGCTATCGCATCCACCGGTATTGTCAGCCGGGCGGCGCAGATCCACGGAACAACACCCAATGCCACAGCGGCTCTTGGGCGGGCTTTGACCGCGGCGTCGATGATGGGCAATATGCAAAAGACGGAGAAGGGGTCTATGACGCTCCAGATCCGGGGCGGCGGTCCTATCGGTACGATTACCTGCGTATCTGATGCGGTGGGTAATGTCCGTGGCTGTGTCACAGAACCGAAAGTGCCCCTGGTGGAAAAATACCCAGGCAAGCTGGATGTGGGTGCCACAGTGGGTACAGACGGCACACTGACGGTGATCCGGGATCTGCAGATGAAGGAGCCTTATATCGGCTCTACGGAGCTGGTATCCGGTGAGATCGGGGATGATGTGACTGCTTACTTTGCTGAAAGCGAGCAGACACCAACCGCCTGCGCTTTGGGGGTGTTGGTGGACCGGGATCAGAGCGTAAAGGTAGCGGGGGGCTATTTGCTTCAGCTGCTGCCGGGTGCGCCGGAGGAAGTGATCGACAAGCTGGAAGCCGGAATTCAGCGAGCAGGCGCTGTGACAGCCATGCTGGAGGCCGGCCTGACCCCGGAGGATATTCTGGGCCAGGTTATGGGGGATTTGGGCGTAGCTTTCCTGGAAACCACAGATGTCAGCTATAAATGCTACTGCTCCAGAGACCGGGTCTCCCGTGCCTTGATCAGTCTCGGTAAGAAGGAATTGGCGGAGATCATGGAGGAGGGAAAGGATTTTCCTGTAGAATGTCAGTTCTGTGACACAAGCTATGCATTCACCCCGGCAGACATCCAGGAATTGATCGAAAAAATCTGATTTTGGAAGCTATATGGTGGCAATTGTCAGGGTTTTTACATGGAAAAATTTGTGGAAAAAATAATCAAAAAACTCTTGACAAATAGGGTATCTATGTGTATAATTAATCCCGTCGCTGAGGTGAACGCCTTGCGAAACCGGTAGGGGAGCATAGCTCAGCTGGGAGAGCACATGCCTTACAAGCATGGGGTCACAGGTTCGAGCCCTGTTGTTCCCACCATATTTGGCCCGGTGGTGCAGTCGGTTAGCACGCCAGCCTGTCACGCTGGAGGTCGACGGTTCGAG
>JAFQCV010000070.1 GCA_017416325.1 Oscillospiraceae bacterium | reverse complement strand
CTTGCTCCCGCCGCAAACATTACAAACATAGAATCGTTTCTAGATGTTTCACCGGAAATTTGACACAAAATACAAACTATTTAAATATTGTCATGTAAACGGCGGGAGCAAGCCCCCGCCCTACGATCTAATCGACAAACGGGAATTTGGCGGTTTATTTGCCGTATTTTTCTTTTAGATACAGAATCGCCTGGCGGTATCCCTCCAAGCCAAGGCCCTTGATGGTCTTTTCACAGTACATTCCCGGATAGGAAAGCTGCCGGAAGGGTTCCCGGGCATCCACATTGGAGATATGCACTTCCACAGCGGGAATAGCCACGGATTTTAAGGCATCCAGGATGGCAACACTGGTGTGGGTATAGGCGGCAGGATTGATCACGATGCCGTCTGCCTTGCCGTAGGCTGCCTGGATGGCGTCTACAATCTCCCCTTCGTGATTGGACTGAAACTGCTGGATCTCCAAACCTTCTTCCCGGGCGGTACGCTCCAGCAGCGCCAGTAGGTCAGAGAAGGTCTGTTTGCCGTAAATACCCGGCTCCCGAATTCCCAGCATATTGATGTTCGGGCCGTTAATGACCAGCAGCTTCATAGGCTTTCCTCCCAAAGCTTAAGAATATCCTCTGCGGCAGTCTCCGGACTGCCGTTGTTTTGGATTTGGTAGTCAGCAAAGCTTTCATATAGCGGTTTGCGAACCCGATACATTTCGGCAAGCTTTGTAGACTGGGAAAGGGGTCTGCCGTGGGTGGGCAGCTTTTCAAGATCCCGGTTCAGGCAGAAAATGGTACCGTTTTGGTGCAGAAGCTTATAGTTTTCCTCCCGGGTGACACAGCCGCCGCCGGTGGCAAGAATGATACCGGACTGCTTGCCAAGCTCCGCAAGAACTTCGGTTTCCAAAGTCCGAAAAGCGGCTTCGCCCCCTTCCGCGAAGATCTCGGGGATGCTTTTGCCTGCTTTTGCCACGAGATAAGCATCTGCGTCCACCAGCTGTTTTCCCGTTTTTTGGGCAAGGATAGCGCCTACGGTGGTTTTTCCGCTGCCGGGCATGCCGATGAGAATGATATTTTCCATCTGCCGGCGCAGCAGATGGTGGATCTGGGGAATCTTCTCCCCAGAAATCTCACGGTTTAAAAACCACTGGGCAGATTCTTTCGCCTGGGCAACCAGCATGAAAAGCCCGTTGACCGCGATAAGCCCCTTGTCCGCAGCATCCAAAAGCAGTTTTGTCCGGGCGGGGTTGTAGATCAGATCCAAAACACCCTCCAAGTGGGGAAAGAGGCTTAAATCCACAGGGGAAATGCCCGGCTGGGGATACATGCCCACAGGGGTACAGTTGACGATCGCCGCCGCATCCCGGTGCAAATGGAGATTTTCATAGTTGTTTTCCCCGGAACGGGAAATAATTACCACCTGGGCGCCGAACTCTTTCAACACCGCCACCGCGGTATTGGAAGCACCGCCGCTGCCCAGCACCAAGACCTTTTTACCGGCAACCTGCAGACCGCTCACCGTAACCATGGCCTGAAAACCGAAAGGATCGGTGTTGTGGCCGATGAGCTTTCCGTCCCGGCGGACAATGGTGTTGACAGCGCCCATTTTCTCCGCTACGGGCGTCAGCTGATCCAAATAGGGGATGACAGCCTTTTTGTAGGGGACAGTGACATTGATACCGGTGAAATCGTCCGTTTTCAGAAAGCTTTCCATTTCTTCCGGCTCTTTTTCAAACAGGGTGTAGGGATAGTCTCCCAGATGGGCGTGGATCTGGGGAGAGTAGCTGTGCCCCAGCTTGCGTCCCAATAATCCGCACTTCATCAGATGACCTCGCTGTAGCTGCCCAGATACTTAAATTCGTCGCAAAGATCGTCCAGTTCACACATCAGCTGCACGAATTCCTCGGAATAGATGGAGGTATCCAGGTCGAAATAGAACATAAATTCAAAGTCCCGGTCGGGGAGCGGGCGGGATTCCAGCTTGGTCACATTGATCCCCAGGACATAAAGCCGGGCCAGCACCCGGTACAAAGCGCCGGGTCTGTGATTGAGCACCATCATAATGGTAGTCTTATCCGAACCGGGGTAGATCTCCAGATTCTTGCTGATGCAGATGAAACGGGTGTAGTTGTTGCCCTGATCCTGCACGGAAGCAGCCAGAGTCTTCAGCCCGTACAGCTCCGCGCAGCTGCGGCTGGAAAGGGCGGCAATATCTGTGCGCCCGGAGGAAGCGACCATCTCCGCGGCAACGGCGGTGTTTTCCACCGGGATCACCTTGACACCGGATAGCTTTTCCAGGAATCCGGCGCATTGATTCAGCGCCTGCTCGTGGGAATAGATCTCTTTGACAGAATCTAAGCTTGCGCCGGGATTGACCAGAAGATTGTGGTCGATCTTCAGCCGGAAGGTGCGGACGATGGAGAAATTGTGCTTGACCATCAGATCGTACACCTTTTTCACAGAGCCGGCGGTGGAGTTTTCAATGGGCAGGATGCCGTATTGGCACAGGCCCTGTTCAATGGCGGTAAAAACGCCCTCGAAGTTTTTGAAATACAGAATAAAGGGACTTTTGAAGATCTTTTCGCAGGCGATCTGGGAATATGCGCCCTCCACACCCTGGCAGGCTACCATAGGCGCCTGAGGGAACAGCTGGGGCGTGGTCTCAATGGCCTGGGTGATTTGGTTATAGAGGGCAGAAAGGGAGTCGCTGCGCTTGCTTTGATAGCTGCGGCTCAGCTCAAAAAGCATGGAGTACAGCACCCGGGTATAGTTTGCCATCTCGGGGCCTGCTTTTTCTGCCACATCCTGCAGCTTTTCCCGCTCCCGGGCGGGGACAAAAACAGGCAGATTCCGGGCCTTTTTGTAGTCGCCGATCCTGGCGGCAATATCCATTCTTTCGGCAAAAAGCTTTACCAGCTCACCGTCGATACGGTCGATTTCCAACCGCAGTTCTTGCAGATCCATTATACTTTCCTCCTGCTTGTTTGGGTGTTGCCCAAGATCATGTCATAGATGGCGATAGCGGCTGCCGCTTCTACTACCGGCACAGCCCGGGGGACGATGCAGGGGTCATGGCGGCCCTTGACTTCCAGCTGTTTGGCTTCCCCGGTTTGCAGATCGACCGTCTGCTGCTCCGTGGCGATGGATGGGGTAGCCTTAAAGGTCGCCCGGAAGATCAGGGGCATGCCGTTGGTGATGCCCCCAAGGATACCGCCGCTGCGGTTGGTAAGGGTCTTGACCGTACCGTTTTCCACGGTGTAGGGGTCGTTGTTCACGCTCCCCGGAAGGGCAGCGGCATCGACACCCACACCGAATTCCAAAGCCTTGACAGCAGGGATGCCGTAGACGATCTGGGCGATCCGGCTTTCCACACCGCCGAACATGGGCTCGCCGATACCGGCAGGAAGCCCGGTAACAGCACATTCTACCGTGCCGCCAACGCTGTCACCCCGGCTTTTTGCCTGGGCGATGGTGTCCCGCATGCGCTTCGCGGCGTTGCTGCTGATGACAGGAAAATCCAGAGGAATATCCGCAAGATTCGGATCTGCCGGATCGATAAGATCATCACCGATGCCGCCGATGCGGTAGATGTGGCTGTGTATCTGAATCCCCATTTCTTCCAGCCACTGCTTGCACAGCCCTCCGGCGATGCACAGCGGGGCAGTCAGTCTGCCGGAGAAATGTCCGCCGCCGGCAGCATCCTGGAAGCCGCCGTACTTGATCTGGGCGGTGTAGTCCGCATGGCCGGGACGGGGGCAGTTTTTTAAGTTATCATAGTCGCCGCTGCGGGTGTTTTTATTGGGAATGATCGCGGCGATAGGCGCGCCGCAGGTAAACCCGTCCAAGATGCCGCCCAAAAATTCCGGACGGTCTTCTTCTTTCCGGGGCGTGGACCAGTCGTTTTGACCGGGGGCGCGGCGGTTTAAAAACTGCTGCAGCTTTTGAAGATCCACCGGAAGTCCCGCGGGGATGCCGTCCAGGATCATACCGATGGCAGGACCGTGGGACTGCCCGAAAAGGGATAATTTTAAATTTTCACCGTAGGTACTGCTCATAATTACCTCCTAAGCGGCTAAATTCATCCCAGAATCCGGGATAAGATTTTTTAACGCATTGCGCCCCAAGAATGGTTACAGAAGCAGAACAAACCGTAGACGCGATGGCGGCAGCCATGGCGATCCGGTGGTCGTTGCAGGCATCCACGATGCCGCCGCGCAAGCCGTTTCCCGATACCGTTAGGGTGCTTTCGGTAGCTTCGGCTTTTCCGCCCAGAGCTTCAATCATAGCAATGGTGGAAGCCACCCGGTCGGATTCTTTGATCCGCAGCCGCCGGATGTCCGTAAACACAGCGCCGTTTTTGGCGGCGGCAGTGACAGCCAGGATCGGGACTAAGTCGGGAATGTCTGCCGCGGAAATGACCGGCGTTCCTTTGATTAGCTGCGGCAGAAGGTCTGCCACCGCCCGGTCACCTTGGGTAGACGCGGCCTCCAGACCGGAAACCGTCAGATCGCTGCCCAGAGCCTGGGCAGCCAGCCAGAACGCGCCGTTGCTCCAGTCGCCCTCTACGGTAATTTCACCGGGGCTGTGGTATCGGGGCGCGCCAAACAGGGAAAGGGTCTGCTCCGTCATGGTGATATAAGGCCGGGATTCTATGTTTCCGGTGATCTCCAAACGGTTTTTTCCGGAGATGAGAGAAAGGGCAAAGAGAAGCCCCGTAATAAACTGACTGGAAACGCCGCCGTCGATGGTATAATCCCCCGGCTGCAGCTTTCCTTCGCAGCGGATGGTGTCCGGGGTAGGACGGGATAAAACGCAGCCCATCCGCTCCATTTCCTCCCACATAGGGGAAAGGGGGCGCTGGGGCAGCCGGCCTGCCATTTGAAAGGTGGCATCCACCCCCAAAGCGCCCACGACGGGCAGCATAAAGCGCAGGGTAGAGCCGCTTTCCCGGCAGTCAAGCACCGCCGTTTCCGGCACAGCCTGGATGGGGAAAACCGTATATCCTCTTTCGTCCCGGCGAATATCTGCCCCCAAGGCACGAAGACAGCCGGCGGTAGCCTCGATATCCTGGTTGGTTTCCGGGCAGATCAGTGTGGTGGGGTTGTCGGCAAAGGCAGCTGCGATCAGCAGCCGGTGAGCCTGAGACTTGGAGGGGATGGCGGCAACGGAGCCGGAAAGTTTTTTGGGAGTGATGGTGATGTCCATATCAAAGACCTGCTTCCAAAAAGGACTGGAGTTTTTCAACAGGGGTGGGCTGGATGCGGCAGAAGCCAATGCGCTCCGGTACGATGAGGTTCACGGTACCGCCGCTGCGCTTTTTGTCTGACAGGGCGCTGCGGTAGATATCGGCAGCGGGACGATCGGTGTCCAACGGCAGACCGAAATGGGAAATCAGCCCCAAGATCCGGTCCTTTGCCTGGGGGTCGCATACCCCCAGCTTCGCTGCCGCCCGGCTGACGATCGCCATACCCATGGCAACGGCTTTTCCGTGAGATACGGTAAAATGGCTTTGGGCTTCGATGCCGTGACCGAAGGTGTGTCCCAAATTCAGCCGCATCCGCTCGCCGGTGTCAAATTCGTCTTCCATGACCACATCCCGCTTCAGCTCCACACACCGGCCGATGACATATTCCCGGTCAAAGGCAAGCCCGCGTTCTTCTAAATGGGCAAAAAGCTGGGGATCGTAAAGGACGCCGTATTTGATGACCTCCGCGCAGCCGTCCCGGAAGATATCCTCCGGGAGGGAGGTAAGTGTGTCGGTGTCGCACAGAACCAGCTTGGGCTGGTAGAAAGCGCCGGCAAGATTCTTTCCGGCGGGAAGGTCAATGGCTGTCTTGCCCCCGACCGAGGAGTCCACCGCCGCCAGCAGGGTGGTGGGGACTTGCAGGTAGGGGATGCCCCGGAGGAAGGTGGCTGCGGCAAAGCCTGCCATATCCCCGACCACGCCGCCGCCCAAGGCGATGACGCAGTCGCTGCGGGTAATGTGATTTTCTGCTAAAAAGTTCAGAACATCCAGGTAAACAGCGCTGGTTTTACTGGCTTCTCCGGCAGGAAATACGAAATTTACCGTTTCAAAACCGGCTTTTTCCAAGCTTTCCGTGGCGGTTTTGCCGTAAAGCGGCCAGACGTTGCTGTCGCTGAGGATGGCAGCCTTTCCGGGCTTTATGAGGGCGGCAGCTTCTTCGCCCAAGGTACCCAGCAGACCTGCGCCAATGTGGACGCGGTAACTGCGGGAGGCGCTGACGGTAACGGTCTTCATCCGTCTACCTCCTCTTTGCGTTTTTTGCCCTCTTCCAGCAGGGCAGTAAGCTTAGGCAGGTCATCTTGGGCAATGGCATCCCGGTAGGCCTGGAGATTGTTTAGATAGATGTCCAGTTCCTCCAGAACGCAGTCCTTGTTCTCCATAAACAGCTCCGCCCACATCTGGGCGTTGAGCCAGGCCACCCGGGTCAGATCCTTATAGCTGCCGGCAGAGAAGCCTTTGTGGCTCAGGGCAGTGGGGGATTTGATGAAGGCGTTGCTCAAAATGTGGGGCATCTGGGAGGTGAAGGCGATCATTTTATCGTGTTTTTCCGCGGTCGTGACGGAAAAAGCGCCAAATTCACAGGGCGCAAGGGCGTTTTTGCACCGGTCCAGCAAAGTGATGTCGTCAAATCTGGGCGGCACCAGCACCATGGGCGCGCCCCGGAACAGGTCTGCCCGGCTGTACTTGAAGCCGGAAAACTGAGAGCCTGCCATAGGGTGGCCGCCCACAAAGGTAAAGCCGTATTTTTCCGCCAGAGGGAAGCACCGGCGGCAGATCTCCCGCTTGATGCCGCAGCAGTCCATGACAAGGGTATCCTTGGAGATCAGATGGGCATTGTTTTCCAGCCAGGTGGCAGAGCCATCGGGGTAAATAGCCAGCAGGATCAGATCGCAAGTGCCGATATTTTCTTCTGTCAAAGCGCCCTGGACCGCGCCGGAAAGCTGGGCAAAGGCCAGCATGGGCTTGTTCCGGACACTGACATATACGGTGTGACCGGCAAGGGCGTAGGCTCTTGCCAGAGAACCGCCGATGAGGCCAAGACCTAAAATGCCCACATTCATGCCATGACCTCCCGAATCTTCCGGAGCTTTTGGTTCAGCGCGTCAAACTGGGCGGGGGTCAGGGACTGGGCGCCGTCACACAGGGCGCAGGCAGGGTTGTTGTGGACCTCTACCATGATGCCGTCAGCGCCGGCAGCCACAGCGGCGGCTGCCATGGTGGGTACTAAGGATGCTTTTCCGGTGGCGTGACTGGGATCTACGATCACCGGCAGGTGGCTCAGCTCATGGAGCACCGGAACGGCGCTTAGATCCAGCGTATTACGGGTATAAGTTTCAAAAGAACGAATACCCCGCTCGCAAAGGATCACATTTTCATTGCCCTCACTCATGATGTACTCCGCGCTCATCAGCAGCTCCTGCAGGGTGTTGGCAAGACCGCGCTTGAGCAAAATGGGCTTTTTGGTCTTTCCCAATTCCTGCAGCAGGTCAAAGTTCTGCATATTCCGGGCACCCACTTGAATGATGTCCACATCCTCGAACAGATCCAGAGCGCGGATGTTCATGATCTCTGTGATGATGGGAAGACCGGAGGCCTCCTTGGCTTTCAGCAGCAGCCGGATGCCGGCATCCTTCAAACCCTGGAAGGCGTAAGGAGAGGTGCGGGGCTTGAAAGCGCCGCCCCGGAGGATGTTTGCGCCGGAGGATTTTACCGCCATGGCGACTTCTACGATCTGCTCTTCGGTTTCGATGGAGCAAGGACCGGCAATGACGGCAAAGTGTCCGCCGCCGATCTTGACGCCGCCCACATCGATCACAGTATCCTCAGGATGGAATTTCCGGTTTGCCTGCTTAAAGGGCTCGGAGACCCGTTTCACCGTTTCCACGATCTCCAGAGAGTTTAAAAGCTCGATATCCACCCGGCTGGTATCGCCCACCAAACCCAAAATGGTCACTTCATGGCCTTGGGAAACATGGACATCCAGGTTCATATGCTTTAGCCACCCGATCAAATGCTCCGTTTGGGCAGGTGTTGTTCCGTTTTTCAGAATCGCGATCATGGTAAACATCTCCTAACAAAAATAACGCCGCACAGTTGCTTTTGCTGTGCGGCGTGTGGAAATACAAATTCAGCTTCCGAAGATTCCTTGCAGCACAAATCGCTATTACTTTTGAAAACCAAAAAAGTAATAGTAGCCAAAATAAAACTGTGCTTGTGCGGACGGAATCATGGGGATCCTCCTGTCTAATGATTATAGGTATTGTAGCACTCACAGGGGAAGAAAGCAAGATAATTTTTGAAAAAACCGGGATTTTGCGGTTTTTGTACGCGGTCGATCAAGCAAATTTCCGTTTGCCGGGCAGCCGATGGCTGCCAATTGACAATTGAAAATTGACAATGGACAATTATGGAGTCGCCAAAGGCGACATTTTTAAATCATTTCCGAAGGAAATACCACAATTGTCAATTATCAATTATCCATTATCAATTATCCATTATCAATTCGTGCGTCAGCACGAAAAATGGCAAATTGACCGAAAGGAGATTCGTATGTTGGAATTTTTAAAGGCCGTACTGTTCGGCATTGTGGAGGGCATCACCGAGTGGCTGCCCGTATCTTCCACAGGACACCTGATCCTACTGGATGAATTTGTGAAGCTGCAGGTATCGGAAGCTTTTTATGAAATGTTCCAGGTGGTGATCCAGCTGGGGGCGATCCTGGCGGTGATCGTACTGTTTTTCCACAAGCTGAATCCCTTCGCTCCGAAAAAGACTCCGGACCAGCGCAAGGAAACCTGGCAGCTTTGGTTTAAGGTCGTGGTGGCGGTAGTGCCCTCTGCCGTGGCAGGCCTTCTGCTGGACGATTGGCTGGACGAGCACCTGTATAATTTTGTGGTGGTCGCCGTTATGCTGATCGTATACGGCGTAGCTTTCCTGTTGGTGGAGCGGCGGAACGCCCAGAAGAAAACAGCTATCGCGACGGTATCGGAAATCGATTACCGTACCGCGCTGCTCATGGGCGCGTTTCAGTGCCTGAGCCTGATCCCCGGTACATCCCGGTCCGGCGCGACCATTCTGGGCGGAATCTTTTTGGGCGTGTCCCGCCCTGCGGCAGCGGAATTCTCCTTTTTTATGGCGATCCCCACGATGTTGGGTGCCAGCGCGCTGAAGCTGCTGAAGTTTTTAATGGAGCGTGTCCAGGCTGCCGGCACAGAGATCATGGTGTTGGTGGTTGGCTGTGTAGTGAGCTTTATCGTGAGCCTGCTGGTGATCAAGGGTCTGATGGAATATGTTCGCAAGAACAGCTTCCGCATCTTCGGGTTGTACCGCATCGTTTTGGGCGCTGTGGTGCTGCTGTACTTTGTGATCAAAACTGCCCTGGCGGGTTAACAAAAATAAAGACACCGGGAACGGATTCTCCGTTCCCGGTGTTGTTATTTACTTTTTTCTATAGGAACTGCGGTGACGATGGGCTTTCCGTCCCGGTCCAGCAGGGGTGTCAGCCCTCCGGCATAGCCGCTGGCATGAAACAGGTAGTTAACACCGGTCTTTTGATCTACCCAGATCTCATTAGAGCCGAAAGCACCGTCAGAATAGACCTTTACAAACCGCTTTTCTGCCATTTATTACTCCTTAACGCCCTCGACAACGCCGTTGGCCAGACCCACCAGACCCTGCATTTCGGAGGGGATGATGATCTTGGTGGCTTTGCCGTCGGCGACCTTTTCCATAGCCTGAATGGACTTGAGCTTAATGACCTGGTCGTTGGGGGCTTTTTCGTTCAGCATGCCCATGGAATCGGCAAGGGCCTGCTGCACCTGGCGAATGGCTTCCGCTTCACCCTCTGCCTTCAAAATAGCGGCCTGGCGCTCGGCTTCTGCCCGCAAAATGGCGGCTTCCTTTTCCGCGGATGCCCGCAAAATGGCGGATTCCTTTTCGCCTTCAGCGATGAGGATGGCGGACTTCTTCTGGCCTTCTGCCTGTAAGATCGCCTGGCGGCGGTCACGCTCGGCCTTCATCTGCTTTTCCATGGAGGACTGAATGTCCGCGGGAGGCAGGATGTTCTTCAGCTCTACCCGGTTGACCTTGATGCCCCAGGGGTCGGTGGCTTCATCCAGGATGGCACGCATCTTGGTGTTGACCACATCACGGGAGGTCAGGGTCTGGTCCAGCTCCAGGTCGCCGATGATGTTACGCAGGGTGGTGGCGGTAAGAGTCTCCATGGCAGCCATGGGCATTTCCACACCGTAAGCATAAAGCTTGGGGTCGGTGATCTGGAAATAGACAACGGTGTCGATCTGCATGGTGACGTTATCCTTGGTGATAACAGGCTGGGGCGGATAGTCCAGAACCTGCTCTTTCAGGCTGACCCGCCGGGCGATCCGGTCAATGAAGGGCACTTTAAAGTGCATGCCAACACCCCAGACGGCCTGGAAAGCACCCAGCCGTTCAATGACATAGGCCTGAGACTGCTGGACGATAGCCAGGTTAGAGATGATCAGCACAAAGGCGATGACGATGATACCGATAATTACAGCGATAGGTCCCATAAAATTATCCTCCTGTTTAAAAAATATTTACACGGTGACTTCATCCCGAACCGGGGTAACGAAGGCTTTGACACCTTCAATGCGGTCAACCTTGACCAACGTGCCTTGGGGGATAAGCTCCCCGGTGGTGCTTCTGGCGGTCCATTCCATGCCGTTTAGCTTAACTTGCCCCTGAGAATGGAGATTATCCACCTGGGCGGTGACGTAGCACTGAGCGCCGACGGCGGCATCTACATTGGTAGGAGAGATCTTAGGCTTCAGGAATTTTTTTGTAAAAGGCCAAAGGGAAGCCAGCAGGGCAACGGATACCACCAAAAACAGTGTGATCTGCAGCCAAAACTGCGCCCCAAGCATGCTTGCGATGGCAGCGGCCAGAGAACCGGCGGCAAACCAGAGGCTGACCAGGTGGATGGGACAGGCTGCTTCTACGATGAGAAAAACAACCAGCGCAGCCAGCCAGATGATGGATGTCAGATCCATATACATTCCTCCTTAAAGTTTATTTGGGATACAGAATTATTTTTCCTCGTCGGGGGTGAAATCCAGAGTGAGCGACCGGATACCCGGGCGCAGCCGGGTGGTCTTGACACCGGCAGCTTCCAGCATCCGCTTGGAGGCCAGGGTGGCGGGGGTGGTGGCGTATTTATCGGATAAGTACAGCACTTCCTTTACACCGCTCTGGATAATGGCCTTGGCGCACTCGTTGCAGGGGAACAGGGCTACATACAGCCGGCTGCCCCGGAGATCCCGTCCGTTGGCGTTGAGAATGGCGTTGAGCTCAGCGTGGACAACATAGGGATACTTAGTCTCCTCGCCGGTACGGTCCCAGGGGAATTCGTCGTCGGAGCAGCCCTTGGGCATGCCGTTGTAGCCGGTGGAGATGATAATATTGTCCTGAGAAACGATGCAGGCACCTACCTGGGTGCTGGGGTCTTTGCTGCGCTTGGCAGCCAGCATGGCGATGCCCATAAAGTATTCGTCCCAGTTGATATAGTCGGTGCGTTTCATGGCGTACCTCCAAGTGTTTTTCTTTAGGATACCATAATGGACAAAGGTATGTCAATGGAAAAGTCAAATTGCCATTTATCGTGCTGACGCACGAATGAATAATGGATAATTGATAATGAATAATTGTGGTATTTTCTTCGAAAATGATTTCAAATATGTCGCCGAAGGTGACTCCTTCATTATCCATTGGCAGGCACCGCCTGCCCGACAAACGGGAATTTGAAACATACAAAGAACCAGCCGATACCCGCGGGTATCGGCTGGTTCTTAGTCAAACAGATCTTTAATGGCGTCAAAGAATTTTTTGCGCTTGGGAGAATCCTCCAAAGAGCCGTCCAGCTGACGCAGCAGCTCTTTCTGCTCTTTGGTCAGCTTTGTGGGGGTCTCCACCACCACGGTGAACCGCTGGTCACCCCGGCGGCGGGGATTGTTGACCATGGGAATACCCTTTTCCCGGAGGGTAAAGGTAGTTCCGGTTTGGGTTCCTTCCGGCAGGTCGAATTCTACCTTGCCGTCCAAGGTGGGAACTTGGATCTTGGTACCCAGAGCCGCCTGGGTAAAGGAAATGGGAACTTCACACAGCACGGTATAATCGTGGCGGGTGAAAATAGGATGCCGGCGGATACCGATCTCTACCAGCAGGTCGCCGCTGGGACCGCCGTTTGTGCCCACACAGCCCTCGCCCCGAACCCGGACGCTCTGTCCGTGATCCACACCGGCAGGGACTTTGACCTTGATCTTTTGGGTCCTGCGGACCTTGCCCTTGCCCCGGCAGGTGCTGCAGGGGGTCTTGATGATCTTACCCCGGCCGCTGCATTGGGGACATACGGTGCTGGACTGCATCTGCATACCCATGAAATTCTGGGTGGTACGTACCTGACCTGCGCCCCGGCAATAGGAGCAGGTTTCTACAGTGCCGTCGGCAGAGCCGGTACCGGAACAGGCGCTGCAGTTTTCGATGCGCTGGGCGCCAACTTCCTTTTCACAGCCGAAAGCGGCTTCCTCAAAGGTCAGCTCCAGCCGGGTGCCCACATTTTCGCCCCGGCGGGGTGCGTTGGGGTTGCTGCGGGATGCGCCGCCCCCAAAGAAAGAACCGAAAATATCACCCAAGTCACCGAAATCGCCAAATCCGCCGAAACCGCCGCCGTAGCCACCCTGGCCTGCGCCGTAATTGGGATCTACCCCGGCGAAGCCAAACTGGTCATAACGGCTGCGCTTTTCATCGTCGGAAAGGATCTCGTAGGCCTCGGCAGCCTCCTTGAATTTCTCCTCCGCTTCCTTGTTATCGGGGTTGCGGTCGGGGTGGTATTTCAGCGCCAGCTTCCGGTAGGCTTTTTTGATCTCTTCCGCGCTGGCGCCCTTTTGGACACCCAGCACCTCATAATAATCGCGTTTGTTGTCTGCCATAGTTTCACCTCAATTTGCAGGTCGGTCACTTTCCCTTCCCCCCGGGGGAAGGGATATTACCTTTCATGCAAAATACACCAACAAGGGGCGGAAGTTCCGCCCCTTTGGTTCAGTTTTAGTCAACTGTCTCGTAATCGGCATCCACCACGCCGTCATTGCCGGGCTGCTGCGCGCCGGGCTGACCCTGGGGATTTGCCTGCTGGTACAGCTTCTCACTGACCTTGTAGAAGGCCTGCTGGACCTCCTCGGTGGCAGCCTTGATGGCAGCCAGGTCAGTACCCTTGTTGGCTTCCTTCAGCTTGTCAACAGCGGCCTGGATCTCTGCCTTTTCGCTTTCGGAGATCTTGTCGCCCAGCTCGCCCAGCGTCTTTTCCGTCTGGTAAACGGTCTGGTCGGCTGCGTTGTGGGTGTCCACTTCTTCCTTCTTTGCCTTATCCTCGGCAGCGAACTGCTCGGCTTCCTTCACAGCCTTGTCGATGTCTTCCTGAGAAAGGTTGGTGGAAGCGGTGATGGAGATGTTCTGCTCCTTGCCGGTACCCAGGTCCTTGGCGGAGACATTGACGATGCCGTTGGCATCGATGTCGAAGGTGACCTCGATCTGAGGCACGCCACGGGGGGCGGGAGCAATACCGCTGAGCTGGAAGCGGCCCAGGGTCTTGTTGTAAGCAGCCATCTCACGCTCGCCCTGGAGCACATGGACCTCAACGGAGGTCTGGCCGTCAGCGGCGGTGGAGAAGATCTGGCTCTTCTTGGTGGGGATGGTGGTGTTCCGGTCGATGAGCCGGGTGAATACGCCGCCCATGGTCTCAATGCCCAGGGACAGGGGGGTTACATCCAGCAGCAGGATGTCCTGCACATCGCCGGTGAGCACGCCGCCCTGGATGGCAGCGCCCAGCGCCACACACTCGTCGGGGTTGATGCCCTTGAAGCCTTCCTTGCCGGTGAGCTTCTTAACAGCTTCCTGGACCGCGGGGATACGGGTAGAGCCGCCAACCAGCAGAACCTTGGTCAGATCGCTGGCTTTCAGACCGGCATCGGACATAGCCTGGTTCACAGGCTTCAGCGTCCGCTCCACCAGGTCGGCAGTCAGCTCATTGAACTTTGCCCGGGTCAGGTCCACATCCAGGTGCTTGGGACCCTCGGCATTGGCGGTGATATAAGGCAGGTTGATGGCAGTGGTGGTAACGCCGGACAGCTCGATCTTAGCCTTTTCGGCGGCTTCTTTCAGACGCTGCATGGCAGCCTTGTCGTTACGCAGGTCGATACCCTCGGCCTTCTTGAACTCGGCCACCAGGTAATCCATGATCCGCTCGTCAAAGTCGTCGCCGCCCAGACGGGTATCGCCGGCAGTGGCCTTAACTTCCACCAGACCGTCACCGATCTCCAGAATGGAAACGTCGAAGGTGCCGCCGCCCAGGTCGTAGACCATGATGGTCTGCTCGCCTTCCTTGTCCAGGCCGTAAGCCAGAGCCGCTGCGGTGGGCTCGTTGACGATACGCTTGACTTCCAGACCTGCGATCTTACCGGCATCCTTGGTGGCCTGCCGCTGAGAGTCGGAGAAGTAAGCGGGAACGGTGATGACAGCTTCGGTGACGGTAGTACCCAAATAGGCCTCGGCATCGGCCTTCAGCTTCTGCAGCACCATGGCGCTGATCTCCTGGGGGGTGTAGCTCTTGCCGTCAATGTCGACCTTGTAGTTTTCGCCCATGTGACGCTTGATGGAAGCGATGGTGCGGCCGGCGTTGGTCACAGCCTGGCGCTTTGCCACCTGACCGACCATACGCTCACCGGTCTTAGAGAAAGCAACCACAGAGGGAGTGGTTCTGCCGCCCTCGGCGTTGGCGATGACAACAGGCTCGCCGCCTTCCAGAACAGCAACACAAGAGTTGGTTGTACCCAAGTCAATTCCGATAATTTTACCCATAATAAGTTCCTCCATATATTAAACTAAAATTTTTAACAAGATAAAAGAAAGATACGAGATACAAGATATGAGATATGAGATATTTTCATATATCTCGTATCTTGTATCTCATATCTTAATATCTTAGTTGGCTACCTGCACCATGGCGAAGCGGACGACCTTATCGCCCAGCTTGAAGCCCTGCTGGAACACCTGGCTGATGACATTTTCCCCTAAGGATTCATCATCGGTATGCATCACCGCGTTGTGCAGATTGGGGTCAAAAGCATCGCCCACATTACCGAAAATTTCTACGCCCAAGCCAGCCAGAATTTTTACCAGCTCGTTCATGGTCATTTCCACGCCTTTTTTGAAGGCGGTATCGGCGGTTTCCTGATTCAGTGCCCGCTGCAGGTTGTCATACACCGGCAGGAGCTTTTCTACGGCATCACTTTTGCCGTTTTGGTAGCTTTGTTCTTTCTCTTTGGCGGTGCGCTTGCGGAAATTATCGTATTCCGCAGCCAGTCGCAGGTGGGCGTCATGCTCTAAGTTGTATTTTTCCTCAAAGGGGTTGACCTCGGGGGTTTCCGGGGTTTCGGCAACCTCGGTTTCCTCTACGGGTGTCTCTTTCTTCGTATCCTTCTTTGCCACGATAGTTCCTCCATATTCCATGTCATTGCGAGACCCTCAGGGCCGTGGCAATCCCCAAAGGTTTTCGAAAACTCCGGGGGATCGCCACACCAGTGTGCGCACTGGTTCGCGATGACAGATAACTTTTATTCTTCCTTGCCCTCCGGCAGACTCTGCTGCTCGGGTTTGGCGAACATTTTGCTTAGGCTTTCGGCAAAGTAGGAAAGTCTTGCCGTTACCTTGGCGTAATCCATTCGGGTGGGTCCTACCACGCCGATCATGCCCTGCAGGCCGTCGCCAATGTCAAATTTGGTCATGACCACGGAGGTGTCTTTCAGCTCCTGGGCCACATGTTCCGGGCCGACCAGCACCTTGGTGCCGTTGGCGTTCTGCATCACCGCAGGGAGGTTGCTCAGGGCATCCTCGTCCAGGGTGGTAAGCATTTTTTGCGCTTTGTCGATGTTGCGGTACTCCGGCTGCTGCAGAAGTCTTGCCTGCCCCGCTACCGCCATGTTGGTGGTGCCGCTGCGGCGGAGGGTCTCGGTGGTGAAATCCACGATCACCGGCACCAAAGTGGCGGCGGATTCTGCGGAATTCATGATCCGCTCCAGGAGCTCTCCGGTGATCTCCTCCGGCGCAAGACCGGTCAGGGTGGCGTTGAGTACAGCGCCCAGCAGCTTCAGGTCGCTTTCAGCGATGTGCAGGGGAAGCTTGATCAGTTTATTGACCACCTCGTCGGTGGACAGCAGAAGCACCAGAATGAAGCTGCCGCTGCCTGCCAGGATCAGATCAAACCGCTTCACCGTTGTGCCGCCCCGACGGGAGGCAACGGAGATGGCAGGGAGGTCGGTAGCCTGGGAGACCAGCTTGGCGACCTTTTCCATCATTTTGTCTACCCGCTGCATCTTTTCTTCGATGGCGGTATTGATGGAGTGGGCTTCGTCGATGCTCAGGCGGTAATCAGCCATCAGCTCATCCACATACAGCCGGTAGCCGGCGGCGGAGGGGATACGCCCTGCGCTGGTGTGAGGCTGCTCCAGATATCCAAGGGTAGTCAGATCCGCCATTTCGTTGCGAATGGTGGCGGAAGAGTAGTTCATATCGGGAAGCTCCGCGATGGCCTTGGAGCCAACCGGCTCAGCTGTCCGGATATACAGGTCTACAATGCTGCGTAAAACCTTCTTTTTCCGTTCCGTCAATTCCATAGCGGCCTCCCTTCTTAGCACTCTAACCCTTTGAGTGCTAAGCACACTATACACCAGAGTGCTAAAAAAGTCAAGGGGGAGGAATATAAATTATTTTTGAACAGAATGTGGAATTTATGCAACGGACGGATTTCTCAGGATTTCTCCATGGGGATGTGGTATTTTAGAGGTACCAATTTCCGTTTATCGGGCAGCCGATGGCTGCCAATTGACAATTGAAAATTGACAATGGAGAATTTCGGAGTCGCCAAAGGCGACATTTTAAATCATTTCCGAAGGAAATACCACAATTGTCAATTATCCATTATCCATTATCAATTCGTGCGCCAGCACGATAAATGGCAATTTGTTGGGTTGCGGCGCGCCCTTGACGAAATGGGCTGTGTAGGGTATCATACCTATATATACAGCAAGGGAGGCGAACCCATGGAAGACCGGGAATATATGGAGCTGGCGCTGGAGCTGGCGCGGGAAGCTGCGGCAGAGGGTGAAGTGCCTGTGGGCTGTGTCATCGTCCGGGACGGACAAGTGGTAGGCCGGGGGCGAAACCGGCGGGAGACGGGAAAATCTGCCCTTGCCCATGCGGAGATCGAAGCCATCGGGCAGGCTTGCAATCATTTAGGCGGTTGGCGGCTGTGGGACTGCACCTTGTATGTGACCCTGGAGCCTTGCCCCATGTGCGCCGGCGCCATCGTCAATGCCCGGATCCCCCGGGTGGTTTTTGGGGCATCGGACGCCAAGTGCGGCGCTTGCGGCTCGGTGTGCGATTTATTTACCATGGAGTTTAATCATCATCCTCAGGTATGCCGGGGCGTGCTGGAAGAAGAATGTGCCCGGGAGCTGACGGATTTTTTTGAAAAACTGCGGCTTACACTGCGGACAAGACCAAAATGGAAAAAGCCAGAAAGAGAAAGGCGCGTTGCAAAATGAGCAACGCGCCTTGAAAATTACTATTTAGCGGGGAGCTTATTCGTAGGGCGGGCTCATGAGCCCGCCGACCCGGTTAAGCATTTTGCACAGCTGGGACAATATTTTCTTGAAAAATTTTGCAAATAACGGAATTTTTCAAAAACGCAAACTGATCGGGGGGTGGTGCTCCGCGCAGCGAATCAAAATAAATCGATTGCCTGTGGCAATCGCACCTTGATTCTTATGACTCCGCCCTACGAATCCTTACGAAACTGCCTGATAAACGGGAATCGGCAAAGAAGAGGAGGGACTTTATGGACGAGCATCGGTCTATCTTGCGCATGGGTGCCGGGGTGGTGGCGCTGGCGGTGTTTTTGCAGCTGCTCAGTTCCGGCGCATTAGAACCCTTGACCCGGCTGCCCTCCGGCGGCTGGCCGCTGACAGCGCTGGTGTTTTTGCAGACCGGGCGGCTGGTGCGGCTGCCGGAACAGGAAACCCCTCAGCCTACTGTGCCAACGATTCAGTCCCCAACGCAGCTCCCTACCCAGCCAACTACGCCACCTAACACCCAGGCAAACCCCCAGACCCACCCCCCGGCGCCGGGAGTACCGTCCCTGTCGGTTACCCGGGAGGATCTTGCCTATGTAGCCGTATCCTACGGCTGCGATTACCGGCCGGATATTCAGCAGCTGCTGACGAAGCCCCTTTCCTGGGATCTGCGAAGTCCCGAGCCAACGGTACTGATCCTCCATACCCACGCCACCGAGTGCTATACCCCGGCAGCCGGGGAGGAGATCGCCCTTTCCGGAGACTACCGAACCTTGGATCGGGAACAGAATATGGTATTTATCGGGGAGCAGGTGGCAGCCATCCTTCGGGGAGGGGGCATCGGGGTGATCCACGATACCACACTCCATGACAGTCCATCCTATGAGGCTGCCTATTCCTCTGCCCGGGCGGCGATCCAGGCATATTTGACCCAGTATCCATCCATTCGGCTGGTGCTGGATCTGCATCGGGATGCCTCCGGTGGCGGCGGCGCGCAGCTGGTAACCACCGCCACCGTGGGTGGGCAGCGGTCTGCCCAGCTGATGCTGGTAGTAGGCTCAGATGCCGGGGGCAGCCGCCACGACAACTGGCAGGAGAATCTCGCCTTGGCCCTGAAGCTCCAGGCAGTGCTGGAATGGGAAAATCCGGGGCTATGCCGGGATATCAATTTCCGTGCCCAGCGGTTTAATCAGGATCTGACCCCCGGGAGCCTTATTGTAGAAGTGGGCGCCGCCGGGAATACCCGGGCGGAAGCCGCCTTGGCCGCTCAGGCTCTGGCCCAAGGGATCTTAGACCTGGCAAACGGGGTCAATACAAGCTAAAACAACAGGCAAATTCCCGTTTATCGGGCTGTTGCGTAAGGATTTGTAGGGCGGACTCATGTGTCAAGTGTAACATGGTACACACCAGTGTAAGGACATAGTCCACAACTTACAGCCTTGCAATAGAACGGTGAATTAGTTGGCCGTCTTCGGTGTCAAACTCCGCAATTTTGAAGTTTCGATAGCAGGCAATAAATGTT
>JAFQCV010000069.1 GCA_017416325.1 Oscillospiraceae bacterium | reverse complement strand
TTGACAATTGAAAATTGACAATGGACAATTAAGGAGTCGCCAAAGGCGACATTTTTAAATCATTTCCGAAGGAAATACCACAATTGTCAATTATCAATTATCCATTATCAATTCGTGCGTCAGCACGAGAAATGGCAATTTATCTGTTTCGGCACAGGAAACCGCCCGCAGATATTGAAAACTGCGGGCGGTAAACCTTTATAGCTTTTTCTCCATAATGCGGCGGGTCTTGATCTCCAGGTATAAAAACGACCCTTCATCCAGCTCATAATCGCAGCTGATGAGTCTTCCGGTCTGCTCAAACCGCGCCAAAATCCTGGCAGTCTCAGCATCACAGTAGCGCTCATATTCCTCCGGCACCAGCACTACCTGCAGGGTTTTCAGATAGCCTTCCACATCCTTCAGCTGACCGAAGATCTGAGGCGTCTGTAAGGACAGATCCTCTGCATACCGCTGGCAAGCGGTGTAAAGCGCCTGTCCAAACCGGGCGCTTCCGCTGAGGATACCCACCTTTCTTCCCTGCTTGAGCCTAATGATCTGGGCAAGGCAGCCTTGGCTCAGCCGCATCGCCACCCGGACCAGCTTGTTTCCCAAGGGCAGAATGTTCTCCAGAATATCTCCGTGATGGGCGGCGGTGACCACCAGGTCCACGTCCTCCTCCATCAAGTACGGATACTGCTGAAGATCCTCCAGAAGATAGGAATACAGATCCACATGGTTCAGCCGCCGCAGCTGGCTGCTGACCTGAGCAAGGCTCTCGGGGTTGCAATCCACCACCGCCACCTTCACCAAAGGCTCCTGCTCACTGCGCTGACGCAGCCGAAGATCCAAGAAAATCCCGATCTCCGTAGCGGTGAATCCCATATCCTCCAGCTGCTGCAAAACGCCGTCAATAGCCGCCATGGCAATATCCTTGCGGCTGCCGGTGTCTACCTGCTGATAGGAAACAAAAGTTCCGCGCCCCTGTACCTTTTGGATGAGGCCCTCATGCTCCAGCTCATCATAGGCCCGCTTGACCGTACCCCGGGCCACACTCAGAGCCTGGGATACCTCCTGTACCGTAGGCAGCTTTTGACCGTTTGCCAAGCTGCCGCTGCGGATAGCCGTGCTTACGGAATCCACCACCTGCTGATAAATGGGAATATTCAGTTCCGGATTTATCTGAAAAATGGATTCCATACCCTCTACGCTCCGTTTTCTTATTTTACATTATAAATAGTATCCAGAAGTGTGCCGTCCCGGTAGATGACCTCCGCCACCGCCCGGTCGCCCTTAGGCAGGCGGTTAGGCTTGCCGGTGATTCTCTCCGCTTTCTCTTTCAGCGCCTGCATATCCACCACAGGAAGCCCTGCCGCGGTCAAGCGCTGCTTCAGCTCCACGTTCTTGGGATTGACCGCAATACCACCCTGGGTCACCAGTACATCGATATCCCGACCCGGGGTAGAGATACAGGTCACCCGATCTGTGACGATGGGCAGTCTTGCCCGGAACATGGGCGCAATGATCATCGCCAGCTTCGCGCCGGCAGCGGTATCGCTGTGACCGCCGGAGCCGCCCATGATATAACCGTTGGAATCGGTATGAACATTGACATTGAAGTCCGTATCAATTTCCGTTGCGCCCAATATCACCACATCCAGGCTGTCCACCGCCGCGCTGCGGCTGCTGGGGGATGCGTAATGCATGGCCGAGATCTCCTGATGCCGGGGATCGCTGCGGATGGATTCCACCGCTTTCAAGTCAAAGCACTGGACATCCAGCAAACTCCGGAAGCAGCCGGCATGGAGCATATCCACCAAATAGCCGGTAATGCCGCCCAGACCGAAACTGCCCTGGATACCCTTTTTCAGCATGATATCCTTTAGGAAACTCGCCGCAGCCAGGGATGCGCCGCCTGCGCCGGTCTGGAAGGAGAAGCCATCCTTCAAAAGGCCGGAGGCTTCGATGACCTTCGCCGCCAGGTCTGCCATCACCAGGCCCACCGGGTCCCGGGTGATCTGGGTGGTGCCGGACACGATGCCCTTGGGATCGCCGATGGCATCCACGCAGACTACATAGTCTACATAGTCTTCCGAAATAGAGAAATCCTGCAAAGGATACTGCACAAGATTGTCGGTGATGACCACGACCTTTTTGGCATACATGGCATCAGCAAAGGCATATCCCAAGCTGCCGCAGGCGGACTTGCCGTACTTGCCGGAGCAGTTACCCATGGGGTCTGCGGTGGGGGCGGCAATGAAGGCCACATCGATAGGGGTTCTGCCCAGAGAAATATCGCTGGGACGGCCGCCGTGGGTACGGAACTGGACAGGCTTGTCCATAATTCCCTGAGAAATAGGACGGCCTAAGCCTCCGGAAATGTAGTCAGCGGAAATGCCGGTGACTACATGGTTTTCAATATGCTGCAGCATGGGTGTATGGACATCAAACAGGGAGCTGGCGTTGACAAAAATGTCCTTCAGTCCCAAAGCCGCGATTTCTTCCATAACCATGTTCAGCACGAAGTCACCGTTACGCAGATGGTGATGGAAGGAAACGGTCATGCCGTCCTTCAAGCCGGAAAGCTGAACAGCCTCCCGAATGGATTTTACCAGTTTTGTCTCCATTACTGCTCACTCCTTCCCAGGCCGAGAGCCTCAGCCATAGCGATAGTCTGCTCTGCCCGGGCTACGATGGGCGCGTCGATCATCTTACCCCGGAGGGCGATCGCGCCCTTACCCTGCTCCTTGGCAAGGGCGATGGCATCCATAACCTCGTAAGCATAGTCAATATCCGCCTGGCTGGGGCTGAACACCTGGTTGATCGCGCCCACATGCCGGGGAGAAATGGAAGCCTTACCGGAGAAGCCCAAGGCCTTGGCATAAGAAGCATCCTTGTAGATGCCTTCATCATCGTTGACATCGGTAAAGGGTGTGTCATAAACCTCCACACCGGCGGCTCTTGCCGCCATTACCAGACGGGTACGGGCATACTCGATCTCCCGGCCTTCCTTGGTGCGCTTACAGTGAAGATCCGCTGTCAGATCCTCCGCGCCCAAAAACAGCGCCTGCACCCGGTCTGCCGCGGTGGCGATGGCAAAGGCGTTCTCCACACCCAAAGCCGTTTCGATCAGAGGCATCAGCCCAACGGTATTGGGCGCAAAGCCCAGCTTCTGCTCCAGCTCCGTAATATACGCGTCCGCTTCCTGCACATCCTTGGCAGTGCCGGTCTTGGGCAGCAAGATCAGACCCGGCTGCTGGGGCAAAATGGCATCCAAGTCCCGCTGCCAGTAAGGGGTATCAATGGAGTTGATACGAACAATGAGCTCACAGCCCCGAAAATCCATATACCGCATAGTATTGCGAACCAGGATCCGGGCGGCATCCTTTTCCGCAGGTGAAACCGCATCCTCCAAGTCAAAAATCACCGCGTCACTGCCTAAGCAGTTGCCATTGATGAGCATATTGGGGTTATTGCCCGGCAAAAAGAGCATGGATCTGCGCATTACGCCTCCCCCTTTCCCCGCATGGCGGCAGTCTCTACCCGGGCGCGGATGACGCACTCCAGAGCGCCCCGGTCCACCACCCGGACTTTGGCAGCTTTCACGCCGCACTCACTAAGTACCTGGCGGACAGTTGCCTCGATGGCATCGCCAAACTGGGCCTGAACCACCGACTGAAGCTCCACCACCAGAGCATTTTCACAAGGTTCGATTTCCACATAAGCGTCGCTGGATTCCATGGTTCCGGCGGCGGCGCATTTTGTAATTTCCAAAGTTATACGATCTCCTTTCCCGGTTGTAACAATTTAGTTACAATCATCTATAACAATTCGTCCCTATTGTATAACACATTGGGAAAAAATGCAATTCTTTTTCATTTTTTCTTGGCATATCCTCCCAGATGTTGTATAATGAAGAAAAAGGCTTCCCCTCGAGGGGAAGCTGGCATTTGCGAGGGACGAGCAAATGACTGATGAGGTGTAGGTTGCGAAGCAACCGTTACAAAAACGGATTTTCTGCTTCGCAGACCACCTCATCCGTCAAAAATCAAAGATTTTTGCCACCTTCTCCTCAAGGAGAAGGCTTTATCTGCTCGATAAATGGCAATTTACCGAAAGGAACGCCTTATGGATATTGAAATCGTCAGTGGCCTTCGTGGCGCAAAGCGCGCAAAGTGGATAGCGTTTTTAAGCCGCGCCGGACTGGAAGCGGACGAATCTGTCACCCACACCGCCCTTGTATGGGACGGTGATGAGCTCATCGCCACCGGTTCCCGGCAGGATGGGCTTCTTAAGTGCATCGCGGTAGATGACAGCCGCCAGGGCGAGGGTCTTACCGCCACGGTGCTGACCGCTTTGCGGCAGGATGCCTTCCGGGACGGTCACCGGCATCTGTTTCTGTATACCAAGCCCCAAAACCGCACCGCCTTCTCTTCCCTGTTTTTCTACCCTGTTGCCCAGACCGACCGGGTACTGCTGATGGAAGACAAGCGCGGCGGCATTGACAGCTTCCTGCAGTCCCTCCCCGCTCCCTGTAAAGACGGCGTCATAGGCGCTTTGGTAATGAACTGCAACCCCTTTACTTTGGGACACCAATATTTGATCGAACAAGCCGCTTCCCGTTGCGACCATGTATATATATTCGTACTTTCAGAAGATAAGAGCCACTTCTCCGCCGCTGACCGGCTGGAAATGGTGAAGCTGGGAACGGCGCACCTAAAGAATGTAACCGTTCACCCCAGCGGTCCGTACCTCATTTCTTCCGCCACCTTCCCCACTTATTTCTTAAAAAACCGGGACTTGGCAACCCAAGTCCACTGCCAGCTGGATATTGAGATCTTCACCAAGCGGTATGCGCCTCATTTCGGCATCACCCACCGCTTCCTGGGTACGGAGCAGCTGTCTCCCATGACAGCCCTTTATAACCGGGAGCTGCTGGCCCAGCTGCCCCAGCGGGGTATCCAAGTGGTGGAGCTGCCCCGGCTGGAGAAAAACAGCACACCGATCAGCGCCAGCGCTGTCCGTGCCAAGCTGGGAGATCCGGATGCGATCCGGGAGTTAGTGCCGGAAACCACCTACCGATACCTTTGTAACAAAAACTTACTGAATCAGGAGGATGCCCTATGACTGAAAGACGCCCCACCCATATTCTCAGCAGCTACTATGCCCCCCGGGGACACCATCGGATGTACGCCCTGGGTATGCAGCTGGCGCAGATGTACCTGTCCCCTTTTGATAAGCTCATCGGCATCATCGGCGAATCCGGTTCCGGCAAAAGCGCCTTGATCCGGGGTATGTTCCCGGGTCTGGAGCTGACCAATGACGATAACGGTGTCTATGTCCGCCCCCTGCCCCTGCTGGAGCAGGACAATAACTTTGCTTTCTTCTCGCCCCACACCTACCATGTAGACATCCGGTTTGAAAACGGCTTTACCCAGATGAGCGTGCTGGCAGATGCCATCATCGAAGCGCTGAACAAGGGCCGCCGGGTCATCGTGGAACACTTCGACCTGGTATACCCTCTTCTGGGCGCCAACGCCAACCTGCTGATCGGTGTTGGCGAGCAGGTGCTCATCGCCCGTCCCAATGTGTTCGGTCCTGAACCGGATGAACTGAAGGAAGTAGTCTACAAATCCCTCCCCTACCGGCTGATGGCCCATTCCGCCGAGGACCTGTGCGAATTGTGCATCGACGAATTCGATTTCAGCCGCTGCGGTCACGATGATGTCAAGCACGGCTTCGCCCTGTATTTCCCGGACACCAAGCCCAGCTTCGACATCAAGGAACTGGAAGCCAAGGTTAACGATATCATCGCTCAGGATGTACCCATCACCTATGTGGATGAAAACCACATCACCATCGGCGACAAGCTGCAGATGTGCAGCGGTCCCCGGATCCATGTCAATCGCACCGGTCAGATCCAAGGGTTTAAGCTTTTGGACCACTTTATCTATGACCGCTTTAAGAATCGGTACCTGCTGGTTGGCTGCGTAGGCGAAAACTCCGAAGCGCTGCTGAAGTCCCTGGACATCTACCGGCAGCAGCCCGGCTGGCAATAATATGACAGAAGTTACCCTGTCCCAGATCCTCGACGCCCGGGAAAACCGGGCAAAAAAGCAGAAGCAGCTGCTTTCCTATTATCAAAAGCCGCTGATCTGCTTTACTATGAACATCGCCGGTCCTGTCAAGCTCACCCCGGAAATCACCAGAGGCTTCTGCTTTGGCAGCGGTCTGCTTCTCGCCCGGCTGGCAAAGGCTGGTTTTGTCCCTCTGTATATAGAAGAGCAGCTGCTTCCCACCGGCTGTGAAGGGTACTACATCGTGGACGCCCCGGCAGAAAAAATCAAGGCCCTGACCGTGGCTCTGGAAGAAGGATCCCCTCTGGGTAGGCTTTTTGACCTGGATGTACTGCCCCCCTCCGGGGAGAAATTAGAGCGCCCCGTTCCCCGCCGCTGTTTGATTTGCGGAGAAACTGCCGCTGTCTGCAGCCGCAGCCGGGCGCATCGTGTGGCGCAGCTGCAAGAGGCCACCGCCACCCTTCTTTCTCAAATCTCCAAATCCCAGCTCATTGGCTGCCTTGCTCAAAAGGCGCTGATCCTGGAGGTCTGCTGCACACCCAAGCCGGGTCTTGTGGACCGGGAAAACCAAGGCAGTCACCGGGATATGGACATCTTTACATTTTTTAAAAGCATTACAGCCTTGGGAAGTTATTTCCGGGAATGTGCCCAAATCGGTGAGGATACTGCCCATCTTCCGGCAAAGGACACCTTTCAAAAGCTGAGAGAGGCCGGTATCCGGGCAGAAAAAGCCATGTTTGCCGCCACGGTTGGGGTCAATACCCACAAGGGCGCGATTTTTACCTTAGGTCTGCTTTGCGGCAGCGCCGGGCGTTTGAATTCCTTTGACCCGGAGCTGCTCTGCCAAGAAGCGGCTGCCATGGTACAAGGCATCGTGGCCCGGGAACTTGCCGGTGTTTCGGCAGAATCTGCCCTTACCGCCGGGCAGCAACTGTATCGGCGCTACGGCATCACCGGTGTCCGGGGGGAAGCGGAGCAAGGTTTTCCTGCTGTGTTAAATATCGGCTTTCCGGTGCTAAAGCAAGGACTTGCCCAGGGGCTTGACCTAAACGACAGCGGCTGCGCCGCTTTGTTGGCAATCTTAGCCCATTCGGAAGACACCAACCTCATTACCCGGGGTGGCCGGGAAGCCCAGCTGCATCTGAAAAATAAACTGCAAAGCTTACTGAAAGAGAACCCTTACCCCTCCCGACAGACTTTGCAGCAGCTGGACGAAGAATTCATCCAAAAGAATCTCTCCCCCGGCGGCAGCGCGGACCTGCTCGCCGCCTGCTACTTCCTGCAGCAGCTACAAAACCTTCCCCTTGAGGGTAGTGCGACCCGCAGCGAATCAAAATTGACATATCTGCCGGTGGCAGATATACCTTGATTCCTAGGTGGCAAAAATCTTTGATTTTTGACGGATGAGGTGGTCTGCGAAGCAGAAATTCTAGTTTTTAACGGTTGCTTCGCAACCTACACCTCATCAGTCACCAAAAGCGGTTGCGAAGATCCGCTTTTGGCGACAGCTTCTCCTCAAGGAGAAGCCTTGCAAAACCATCCAACAAAAGAACACCGGAGGAGCAAGTTGCTCCTCCGGTGTGTTATTTTACAGATTGTAGTACCGGTCGAACTCTGCCGGATGGGGAATCTTTGCCATCTCGGCACATTCGGCACGCTTGGTCTTAATAAAGTTCGCCAGCAGTTCCTTGGGGAATACTCCGTCCACGGTCAGATAATCCTGGTCAGCCTCCAGCGCATCCAGGGCCTCGTTCAGAGAAGTGGGCAGATGGTGCAGCTTCGCCTTCTCCTCATCGCTCAGGTGATACAGGTTCATATCGTAGGGACCCCAACCGTTGGCATGGGGATCGATCTTGTTCTTGATGCCGTCCAGACCTGCCATCAAAATTGCGGCGTAGCAGAAGTAGGGGTTGCAGGTAGCATCGGGGTTACGCAGCTCAAAGCGGCGCTTGTCGGGGCTCTTGGCATAAGCAGGGATCCGGATGACGGCGCTGCGGTTGGAGGTGGCGTAACCCACAGTAACCGGCGCTTCAAAACCGGGCACCAAACGCTTGAAGGAGTTGGTGCTGGGGTTAGTCAGAGCGCACAGAGACGCAATGTGCTTCAGCAAGCCGCCCATGAACCAATGGGCTTCCTGGCTCAGGTGGGCGTAGCCGTTATCATCGGAGAATACCGGCTGACCGTCCTTCAGCAGCAGCATATGCACATGCATACCGCTTCCGGCCTCACCATAGATGGGCTTTGGCATAAAGGTGGCGCTCTTGCCATACTTCAACGCGGTGTTGTGGATGATATACTTGATCATCATGGTGGCGTCAGCCATATGCACCACTTCGCCCAGCTGGGGCTCGATCTCAAACTGACCGGAGGCCGCCACCTCGGGATGATGATAGTTGATCTCAATGCCTGCGTCCTTCATGTGCATGCACATTTCGCTGCGGCACTCATAGGAGATGTCAAAGGGCTTGGCAATGTGGTAGTTCTTCTGCTTGGGAACAATGACACCCTTGCCCTCGCTGCCGCTGTTCCAGTAGGACTGAACAGCGTCCACAGAAGCGCCGATGCTGTTAGACTGGACTTCCCAGTACACCTCGTCAAAGAGATAGAACTCAAACTCTGGCAAGATCTTCATGGTGTCGGCAACACCCAGCTTCCGCATATGCTCTACCGCCGCCCGGATAATGTTCCGGGGATACTGAGGCAGAGGCCGGTTGTTGGGAGAGTCGATGATCATAGCGTTGCCGGTCATAGACAGGGTGGGGATCTGGCAGAAAGGATCAATTACTGCCGTATCCGGATCCGGGATAAAGACCATGTCGCTCTTTTCCACCACGGCATAGCCATAGTTAGACGCATCGAAGCCGATGCCGCTTTTCATGGTATCTTCCGAAAAGTTCTCTGCGGGAATGGTAACATGGCGGTATTGACCGTTGATGTCCACCATCTTAAAGTCCACCATCTGAATACCCTTTTCTTTGATGAGGGTCAGAATTTCCTGAATACTTTTTGCCATATTGACGCGCCTTCTTTCGTTTTTGATTATATTTAAGTATACCAACATTTTCTTTTGCCGTCAATAGCGGAAGATCGTATGTCGTCCCCTTTTTGTAGGGAATGCATTTATACATTCCACCCTCCGGCAAGTTCCTCACGGAACGGATAAATCCGTTCCCTACACCCCCTATCTTCCCTTTCGTAGGGGACGGCTTCCCGTCCCAGTGAGGCGAAACGCCTCCCCTGCGTCTCCTGCCGTCCTTACCGCAGGATAAAAAAGACACCGCCCGATGGGTGGTGTCTTTTGGGTATCCGCTTCGTGAAAGGTATCATTACCGGATCCATATTCCTTATTTTTCTCCATTAAGATACGGCTTTATCAGCTCTGTCCATACGGAAAGGCCGGTGGAATTCAGGTGTAGGCCATCGTCGCTGTATTGGCGGATCAAGTGATTATTCTCGTCGGCAATACGTGAAAACAAATCCAGATAGGTATCGCCCTTTTCTTCTGCAAGCTGACATATCCTTGCATTTATCCTCAGAATTTTCGGGGTGGTGTCGGCTATCTTTATGTGACTGTATTCCTCTATCTGTGAATTTTGCGGAATGATGGACATACAGTAAAGCTGCGCATCCGGTAAATTGGTGTTTATCTCGTCGATTATCTGCTCGTATCTTTCGAGGATCTCATCCTCTTCAAGACCGCCGTTAATATCATTGGTGCCGATCATAAGCACCACAGCCGAGGGGGCAAGATCATAAAGCGAAACTTTAAGGCGTCTAAGAACGCCCGAGGTAGTATCACCGCCAATACCTCGGTTGTAACAGGCCAAAGGAAGATCGGCAAAATGATCGTCAAGGATATACAAATCGGTTATGGAATCACCGATAAATACTATCTGCCCCCTGGCAAGGTTTACATTCTGCACCGAATAGGATTGACATTTGCTGTCGTAATACTTCTGCATATCTGTTCGGTTATCCGTCTGTTCAACAGGTCTGAGCGCAAGAATTAGGATTGCCACCGCAAGGATAATTATTATAGAAAGAAGTATCAGATTGATGATTAGGTTTTTCTTATTTTTCATTTTTTCTCCTTGTAGATTGTCAAAGACAAACGCCACAAATTTCTTTCCGGACATTTTGCTATTCCTAAAAAGCTTATTTATGTCACTTAGACCGCAAATAAAAAAGACTCAGAATTGTATCCAATCCTAAGTCCTTTTTTGCGAAAGAGTAACCAAACGGAGCAGAATCGAGGTAAAAGTAAGCAAAAGTACACTGCCCAGAGGTCTGTCAACAGTTACGGTAACGATCGGGCCTATTATTTTATATTCTCCTTTGCTGTGCGGCAGGAGGCAATCAGCATTACACGCAAGGAAGTACACTTTGCAGAAAGCGATTTATATGATTGCTCGTCAATGTAGTTGGTTCTGTGCAACAACTCAAGCCAATAACCAGTTTCACTTGCTTCTTTCAAGGCAATTTCCAGTTTTGAAATAAAATCCTTCTTGCCTTGTGCATACTGTGCTTCGTGGATGTTAGCCCCAATCGAGGTCCCGCTTCTGCCTATTTGATTAGAAATAATGGCTTCCCGATGTTCTTTTAGTTGCCTTACAAGGTTTATAATATCCACAGAAAACTCCATTGATAGTTCTGCAAGCTTATTTTCTTTCACAAAATCGCCTCCTTTTACTTAATTATATCATAAAATTCAGGATATTTCAATGATGCATCGCCTGCGGCGACATGATGCGTTTGCGTCGCAAATATGATGTTGCTCCCGTTGGTCGCAATGATGCGATGTTTGCCATAAAATGTGGCGAAGCCACACATCATTCGCGAAGCGAACATCATTAGGCGAAGCCGTCATCATTTGCCTAAGGCAAACATCATTCAAAAAACGCACCTTTGTCGGTAGACAAAAGTGCGTTTTTTGTTGGTGGAGACAACAGGACTCGAACCTGTGACCTCATGCGTGTGAAGCATGCGCTCTAACCAGCTGAGCTATGCCTCCATTTAGGAACAGAAGAAATTATACCACAAAATAGGAAAATGTCAACCCTTTAATTCCGACACTTGCACTTTCCCAAAAATCTGCTATGCTAATCTTAGAAAGGTGGCATCGCCATGCGCTACGAGAATATGATCCCCGGGACTTTTCTGTCCCGGCCCAATCGGTTCATCGCCCATGTGGATATCGACGGGAAGACGGAAATCTGCCATGTCAAAAACACCGGTCGCTGCCGGGAGCTGTTGGTCCCCGGTGTCAAAGTCTGGTGTCAGGAAAGTGACAACCCCAACCGAAAAACAAAATTTGACCTGATTGCCGTGCAAAAAGGCACTCGGCTCATCAATATGGACTCTCAGGCACCCAATACCGCCGCTAAGGAATGGCTGCTTGCTGGCGGTCTGGGCGAAATCGAAGACCTGCGCCCGGAAACCTTTTGGGGGGATTCCCGTTTTGACTTTTCCTTCCGTAAGAACGGGATGCTGTGCTTTCTGGAGGTCAAAGGCGTGACCTTGGAAGATGACGGTGTCTGCGCCTTCCCCGACGCCCCCACAGTGCGGGGTGCAAAGCACCTGCGGGAGCTGACGGAAGCCGCCAGAGAAGGACACGGCGCTTATGTGCTGTTTGTGATCCAGATGGCAGATGTGAAATATCTTCGCCCCAACGACGCAACCGACCCCATTTTTGGAACCACCTTACGGGAGGCAGCAAAAAACGGTGTGACCATCCTTGCCATGGACTGCGCCGTTACGGAATCTACCATGGATATCCGCCTGCCGGTTTTAGTTCGATTATAAAGAACGCCCCAAGAGCTTGCTCTTGGGGCGTTCTCGTTTATTTCGTTGTAAGCACAGAAACCCTTGTCAAATTTCCGTTTATCGATTAGATTGTAGGGGGCGGCGCTTATCACACGCCCCGAAGCCTTCCCCTTTGGGGAAGGTGGATTCAAAAATGTCACGAAAGGACATTTTTGAAGACGGAAGAGGTTATAACCTCTCCCACTGCAAGCGGTCCCCCGTGAATCAAAGTATGATTGCCCCCGGCAATCATAGAGATTTTTATTCGCTTCGCTACCCCAAAGGGGAGGGCATATGCGTTATCGCAACTACCCGGGAAATGGCAATTATCCGGCTTACGCCATAGCTTTTCTCTTTACGATCTCATTGGCGATCCGGGCAAATTCCGGGATACCCAAGGTCTCGCCCCGGACGTTTTCCTCAAAGCCAGCCAGACGGATAACCTCCGCTGCCCCCTCCTTGCCCAGCTCCGGGAAACCGGCGGCAAGACCGTTTGCCAGCTTTTTCCGGCGCATGGCAAAGCTTGCCCGGACAGTCCGGAAGAATACATCCGAATCCGCAATATCCCAAGGCCGCGCCTTGCGGACATGGAGCGTAACCACCGCAGAGGTGACCTTTGGCTGAGGTAAGAAGCAATGGGCCGGCACATCAAACAGCAGCTCCGGCTCTGCGTAATACTGACAAAATACCGTAAAGGCGCTATAGTCGGCGCTGCCGGGTTTCGCCGCGATCCGCTGGGCAACCTCTTTTTGCACCATAACGGTGACGGTATCAAAGCACTCCGCTTCCAGAAGCGCACTGAGGATAGGCGAAGTAATATAATAAGGAAGATTGGCGCAGGCGGCAGGCCGCAGTCCCGGAAACTTCTCTTTGACCAGCGCGGGGATATCTTGCTTCAGAACATCGTCCCAGATGATCTGCAGGTTCGGGAATTCCCCCACCGTCTGTTTCAGGATCGGCTCCAGCCGCCGATCCAGTTCTACCGCGCAGACCTTACCTGCCCGGAGGGCAAGCTGCTGGGTCAGCGGGCCGATTCCCGGACCGATCTCCAGCACGCCGGTATTCCGGTCCACGCCGGAGTATTCCGCGATCTGCTCCGGGACCCACCGGGAAATGAGGAAATTCTGTCCCTTCGCCTTGGAAAAGTGGAAGCCGTGCTGCGCAAGCAGCGGCTTCATCACTTGGATATCACATACATCGATCATAAGAAAACCGCCTTTCTCTTGGCTAGTATACCAAAAGAAAGGCGGTATTGCAATGTTTTTTAACCTTCGCTCAGCAGATACACGGTACATTCCCGACGGCCGAACCGCAGGCACTCTTCCACGGTATCAAAATACAGGTCGATGCGGTTGTCCTTGATAGATCCGCCGGTGTCCTCCGCCACGGCATAGCCGTAGATGTAGACGCCGTCATTGGTCACGATATACAGTTCCGAGCCCAAGGGGATCATCTTGGGATCTACTGCCACAACACCGTAGCGAACCTTGGTGCCGGTAGCGGTATACTCGTTACAGCCCGGATCATACATGGAGTAAGCTGAAGCCTTAAAGTTATAGGCGCGGATGTAGCGCACCGTCTCACCGGTATGGGTGGTGAGCAGACCGCTTTCTCCAGGCTGGTCCATAGCAGTACCCACGGCAACCAGTGCATTTACCGGCTGATGGGTCACAGTCCGGACCTCCTCACTGCGGCTGACCTCTTTGCCATCCACATAACTGACCAGATCCGTGCAGGCGACCATGCCATTTACGCCGGGAACCAGGACAACCTCTTCCCCCGCCGGCAAGGTGGGATCCTGACAGTAGATAGTTTCAAAGGGGATCTGCGCAGAATAGTTCTCCCGAACAGCTTCGCCCTTGCTGACTGTCACGGTCATGCCGTGATGGGTCATGGCGTTCAGGGGATGAGAAAGCACCTCCTGAGAAGTGAGTTCCCACTGAAGACGCTTCAGCAAAGCGTCCAGCGTTTCGCCATAGGAATAAATTTGTGTGGCAATCCCGTCGCGAATAACAGTAACAGTCTGTCTGCGCTGAACGGTGATCTCAGAAGCACCGGGTACTGTTTGGGTTGTATATGTGTCACCACTGTCCAGTTCCACACCTGCCTCATTGAGGATCTCTGCCGGATCGGTAGCGTAGGTCATATGTACCAGCACACGATCGCCATCGTTGATGTAATAGGTGTTCTTTGCAAAGACAGTCAGAGACAGCAGTAAAACAGCCATGATCACAGGCACGACTACTAAAATAACACGCCCGATCTTGCCCCATGACTTGCCAAATACACGGTTGGATGTTAACACGGAAAGCTCCTCCTTTCTGTGGCTGCCGGGAGACAACGCCTCCATATTTGCCACTGGTGTCAAAACGGTTACAGAATGAATTTATGCTGGTTTCGGTGTATGCATTATAACATTTTTATGCCAAAAGTCAAGCTTTTTCTGCAAAAACCCAGAAATCGACAACTTTTTGAGAAATTATGCAAAAATAATTATGTAAACTTTCATTCAAAATATACGGAATTCCGACGATTTTAAACACAATATGTAGTGAATTATGACATTTTGTTAACATAATTCGACATAAAAACGCAACCTTTATTATGATTTCCCTTTTTGGAATTATGCAAACCAATTTTGCCCCATTTTTGCAGAAACTTCCTCCACGGGGATTGACATTTCGGGGTATTTATGATAAATTTTCTCCAGTAAGAGGCTGTGAAAAAGACATGCCTCCCCGCAGGTCGCTCAGAGAGAAGCCGGTTGGTGCAAGGCTTTGCAGATTTGCCGCGGAGGATACCACTTTGGAGCCGTGGAGCGGAAATGCTCCGCCGGGTGCGCCCGTTAAAGCGTCAATGAGTGGCAGCGCAAGCTGCAACCAGGGTGGAACCGTGGAATACTTTGTATCCCACCCCTGATCTTTCAGGGGTGGGATTTTTATATGCTCTCCCCAAGCCTCCCCTAGAGTAACCACTGATTAAATCGACAAGAGTAAGTGGCGAGAGATTTTGACGCAAATTAAAGTTCAGAAAACGAAGGAATACTGTATGTATTTCGAGTTTTATGAACTGAAAAGTTGGGGCAAAAGATCCGCCAATAACCGCAGACGATTTA
>JAFQCV010000068.1 GCA_017416325.1 Oscillospiraceae bacterium | reverse complement strand
TTGACAATTGAAAATTGACAATGGAGAATTTCGGAGTCGCCAAAGGCGACATTTTTAAATCATTTCCGAAGGAAATACCACAATTGTCAATTATCAATTATCCATTATCAATTCGTGCGTCAGCACGAGAAATGGCAATTTACAGGGCAGAGCAGGACAGCATCGCCTGTTCCACCATTCGGGCGGCTTCTTCTAAAGGTTTATCCAGAGAAGCGCCGGCAGCGCCCTTGTGGCCACCGCCGCCGAATTTGGCGCAGATGGCGGCGGCATCGTAGCCGGGGATCGCCCGGACGGAGATCTTCACCCCGCCCTCGGGATTTTCCCGCAGGGTAGCTGCCATGCAGACACCCTCGATGCTCCGGGGGAAGCCGGATATATTTTCCATATCATCCTCCGTAGCGCCCAACTGCTTTTCAACCTTTAAAGGCAGGGCGCAAAGGGCCAGCTTGCCGTTCCGGAAGAACCGGGTGTTTTCCGTGATCCAGCCTTGGATCCGCAGCCGGGCATAGGAATTGGTGTCAAAAAGCTCCCGGTTGAGCCGGGCAGTATCTGCCCCGGCCTCCACACAGTCGGCGGCAACCCGCAGGGTGTTGGCGGTGGTGTTGCCATAGCGGAAGCAGCCGGTATCGGTGGAAACGGCGGTGTAAAGGGCTTCTGCCATTTCCTTGTCCAAAGAAACCTGCATAAGCTGCAGCACGCCATAGACGATCTCCCCGCAAGCGCCGGTCTTGGGCTCCACCAGTTCCCGTTGGGTGAAGGAATCCGCGGTGCCATGGTGGTCGATTCGCAAATGAATATCCTCCGCCAAATGGGAATATGATGCCGGAAGCATGGTTCCGGATGCCACATCCACGCAGACCAGGGTATCATCTTCTCCCGCGGCAGTCTTGGTCAGGCCGTCCAACAGGGGCTTGTATTTTGCGGTGATTTCAGGATTTTCCAGAACATACGCCGTTTTTCCCAGCTGCCGCAGACCCCGGCACAGGGTTGCCGCTGTACCCAGAGTATCTCCATCCGGCCGCCGGTGGGTCAGAATACAGAAATGATCCCGTTCCAGCAGAAATTGGGCGACCTCAGCTCTCGTCATCATCATGTTTTACCTCAAGAGAGTTGATCAGCTTCAGCATTTTTGCGCCGTAAGTGATAGAGTCATCCAGCGCCCACACCAGCTCCGGGGTATAGCGCAGCTGCAGGATCCGGCCCAGTTCCCGGCGCAGGTAGCCGCCGGCAGACTTCAGACCCTTAATGGCGTCTTCTGCCTTATCATCCTGCAAAATACTCACATAAACCTTGGCATAACGCAGATCCGGGGTGGTTTCCACCCGGGTAATGGAGAGCATAACCTCGGCGACCCGGGGATCTTTCACGGTGCGAAGCTGGTCAGCCAGCGCCTTTTGGATCTCTTCGTTGATTCGGTTGATTCGATTGGAAGCCATAGTTACTTCCTCCTATGAAAAAATACTGTCATTGCGAGGAGCTGCCCAAGGCAGCGACGTGGCAATCCCCGAAGGTTTCCGGAATTTTTCAGGGGATTGCCACACCGGTGTGCGCACTGGTTCGCAATGACATCCCTGTTTTCGGGGAAAATTAACACCGGCCTGCCGCAGCGGCGGCGGCCGGTGTTGGGAAATTATCGTTTGACCTCTTGCATGGCGAAACATTCGAAAATGTCGCCTTCCTTGATATCGTTGTACTTAGCCACGGACATACCGCACTCATAGCCGGCGGTGACTTCCTTCACAGCATCCTTAAACCGCTGCAAAGAGCCGATTTCGCCTTCATGAATGACGATGTTGTCACGAAGGATACGAACCTGGGCGTCCCGGGTGACCTTTCCGTCCTTGACCATACAGCCGGCGATGGTACCAATGGCGGACACCTTGTAGGTCATGCGGACCTCGGCGTGGCCGATGACCACTTCCTCGAACTTGGGCGCCAGCATGCCCTTCATAGCCGCTTCGATCTCGTCAATAGCATCATAAATGACCCGGTAGAAGCGCATATCGACACCGGCGCGTATGCCGTTGGCCTGAGCGGCGGCATCGGGACGGACATTGAAGCCAACGATAATGGCACCGGAGGTGGAAGCCAGCAGCACGTCGCTTTCGTTGATAGCGCCGACACCGGCGTGAATGACCTTGACCCGAACCTCTTCGTTGGAGATCTTCTCCAAAGAGGCCTTCACGGCTTCGGCGCTGCCCTGCACGTCAGCCTTGACGATCAGGTTCAGGGTCTTCATCTCACCTTCCTGCATCCGGGCAAACAGATTGTCCAGAGTTACCTTGCTCATAGCGTTGGCAGCGGCGTCCTTAATGGCCTGCTTCCGCTGCTCCACCAGCTCTCTTGCCATCCGCTCGTCGGTAACGGCGTTGAATTCGTCGCCGGGGGTGGGGACTTCGGCAAGACCGGTGATCTCCACAGGTACGGAAGGACCGGCGGTTTTTACGGTGCGGCCCTTATCGTTGGTCATAACACGGACACGGCCCACGGCAGTGCCGGCAATGACGATATCGCCCTGGTTCAGCGTACCGTTCTGCACCAGCAAAGTGGCAACAGGACCTCTGGTCTTGTCCAGACGGGCTTCAATAACAGTACCCTTGGCCCGGCGGTTGGGGTTGGCCTTCAGCTCCAGCACCTCGGCAGAGAGAATGACCATTTCCAGCAGATCATCCAGACCCTGGCCGGTCTTGGCGGAGATGGGCACGATGACCGTATCGCCGCCCCATTCCTCGGGGATCAGGTCATACTTGGTCAGCTGCTCTTTGATCTTATCGGGATTGGCGGTGGGCTTATCCATCTTATTGATGGCAACGATGATGGGAACATCCGCTGCCTTAGCATGGTTGATGGATTCTACAGTCTGGGGCATGATACCGTCGTCGGCGGCTACCACCAGAATGGCAATATCGGTGGACTTAGCGCCACGGGCGCGCATAGAGGTAAAGGCCGCGTGACCGGGAGTATCCAGGAAGGTCAGCATATTGCCGTTTACATCGACAGTATATGCGCCAATGTGCTGGGTAATACCACCGGCTTCCCCCGCGGCAACAGAGGTCTTCCGGATGGCGTCCAGAGTAGAGGTCTTACCGTGGTCAACGTGACCCATGACAACTACAACGGGCGCGCGGGTCTGCAGCTCTTCGGCGGTATCCACATGATCGTCGATGATCCGCTCCTCGATGGTAACGGTAATTTCCTTCTCCACCTTGCAGCCCAGCTCGGTGGCTACAAATTCTGCGGTGTCGAAGTCGATGGTCTGGTTCACAGCTGCCAGAACGCCGTTTTTCATCAAAAGCTTAATGACCTCGGCGGCAGTCTTCTTCATCCGGGAAGCCAGCTCGCCGACGGTGATCTCCTCGGGGATCTTAACGGTGACAGGGGCTTTCCGGGCAACTTCCATCTGCAGGCGGCGAAGCTTCTCCTGCTCCTCGTTGCGGGCCTTGTTGCCCTTCTTGTTCATTTGCTGCTTCTGCTGCTGCTTGCCCTTGCCGCCACCGATACGCTGCTTGCCGCCCTGGTAATCCTGGACACGCTGATCCACCAGATTATCCACATCGGCAAAACGACTCACGTTGATCTGGACAGCAGAGGTGTCCACCACCCGGCGTTCCCGCTTCCGCTCCGGCTCCTGGGCTTTGGGCTGCTGGGGAGCTTGGGGTCGATTCTGCTGGGGACGGTTCTGCTGAGCTGCGGGCTGGGCAGCTTTGGGAGCCTCCTTCTGAGGCTCGGCCTTAGGCGCTTCTGCCTTGGGTGCTTCGGCCTTAGGCTCCTGCTTTGGCTTTTCTGCCGGCTTGACAGCAAACACCTGCTCCAGAGAGGTGATCTGGTTGTTTTGGGTCATGTGGTCGAAGATCACATTCAGCTCATCTTCTGTCATGACCTGGGTGTTGGACTTGGGTTTTTCAAAATATTGGGCAACGATCTCCACGATCACCTTAGGGGCGACGCCAAAATCGGCCGCAACTTCCTTCAAACGATACTTCACTAAACTCATATACGCACCTCCATAAAAGGTTCAACTTACTTCTTCTTGCCCATGCGGACATTCTTCTTATGGGCCTTGGCTTCTGTCCGGCGTTTTTTCGCCCTCTCTGCCTTGGCGGTCAGAACTTCCAGGACTGCCGTGTGCTTTTCCGGATCGCCCAGAGCCTTCACCAGAGCCAGCGCCAGGGCGGGATCGGTGATGGCAGCGATGGCGAGGCTCGTGCGGCCTACGGCAAATCCCAGTTCATCCTTGGTAAAGGAAAGCCGGATGCACTGCTGCTGGGTGCCTGCTACAAAGCTTTTTGCTCTGCGCCAGGTATGATCCGAGGCATCACTGGCCACCAGCACCAAATAGCCTTTACCGGTACGGGTGATGGCGCCAACGGGCTCTTCGCCAAGCTCCGCCATGCCGCCTTTTCTGGCAAGCGCCAGATAATTCAGGGCTTTATCCAAGAGTATTGCCCTCCATTTCCCGGGTCAGCCGTTGATAGACCTCCTCAGGGATCTCTACCTCCAGACACCGCTCCAGAGAACGGGTCTTCCGGGCTTTCTGCAGACACGCCGCATCCGGGCAGACATAGGCGCCGCGGCCGTTCAGCTTGCCGCTGAAATCCAGGGATACCGTACCTTCGGTGGTGCGGACCACCCGGATCATATCCCGTTTGTTTTTTCGTTCCCGGCAGCCCATACATTGCCGCTGGGGAATCTTTTTTTGCATGGTTATCAACCTGCCTTTTTTGTGAGATATGAGATATGAAGATATGAGATACGAGATAAAAGTTGGATACGGGGATATCTCATATCTCGTATCTTGTATCTTATATCTTATTCCTCTGCCTGGGAGGCAGGCTTAATGTCGATCTTGCAGCCGGTGAGCCGGGCGGCCAGACGGGCGTTTTGACCCTCTTTGCCGATGGCCAGGCTCAGCTGATCATCGGGAACGATGACACGGCAGGCCTTCTGACCGGGAATGGGTGTGACAGAGATTACATCCGCAGGGCTGAGAGCGGCCCGGACATACTGGCAGGGATCTTCGCTCCAAATGACGATGTCGATCTTCTCACCGCACAGCTCCTGTACCACAGCGCCGACACGGCCGCCGCGAGGTCCGACGCAGGCACCCACGGGATCGATACCCTCCATGGTGGCGCGAACCGCCATTTTGCTGCGGGAACCGGGTTCCCGGGCGATATTGCGGATCTCCACCTGACCGTCCATGATCTCGGGGGTCTCCAACTCAAAGAGCCGGCGAACCAGATTGGGATGGGTCCGGGACACATGGACCAGAGGCCCGCGGTTGGCCCGATGGACCTCCAGTACGTACACACGGATCATCTGGCCTTCCTGGTAGCGCTCCCCGGGGATCTGCTCGCCGGTGCGCAGGATGGCGTCGGACTGATCCTGACCCTGGCCGATGCGTACAAACACATCGCCGCTGGGGTCAACCTTCAGCACAGTGCCGGTGAGCAGCTCCTGGGTCTTGCCGGCGTAGTTGTCATAGACAACGCCGCGCTCGGCCTCCCGGATGCCCTGGATCAGGACCTGCTTAAAGGTCTGGGCAGCGATGCGGCTGAATTTTTCCACTTCTACGGGAATACTGATAGTTTCGCCGATTTCGGCGTTGGGATTTATTTTCCGGGCGGCATCCACATGGATCTCCAAAGCGGTGTCTTCCACTTCTTCCACAACGGTCTTGATAACGGATACAGACAGGCCGGATTCTCTGAAGTCCACCTCTACGTTATCCGCGGGCACATCCCGGCGGTCCTCACGGTCCTTCCGGTAGGCGTTTGCCATACCCTGCTTCATTCTTTCGATCATATAGTCAACGGGGATACCCTTGGTCTTCTCCAAGTCTCGCAGCGCGGCAAATACTTCTGCGCAGTCGATCTTGTGGGCTTCAGGCTGCTTCTTGGAATTTCTTCTGGCCATTTTTCTTTCCTCCTTAGAATTCTACACGAAGGCGCACCCGGGCGACCTCCGATTTTTCAAATGTGATGGTTTCTTTTCCGGCTTCTACGGTGACGCGGCCGTCTTCGTAGCCCCGGAGAATCCCGGGGATCTCTTTCAGACCGTTCCGGGGACGGTAGAGCTTCACGGTGATGGGGCTGTCCATAAACCGGGCAAAGTCCTCGGGCCGCTTCAGCGCCCGCTCCAGACCGGCAGAGCAGACCTCAAAATGATAGGATTCCGCAATGGGGTCCTTTTCATCCAGTATGGGATCCACCGCCCGGGAAATGGCTTCGCAGTCGGTGATATCCACGCCGCTGTCTTTGTCGATATACAGCCTTAAGAACCACTCAGAACCTTCCCGAACATACTCCACATCCCAAAGACTGCAGCCATGCGCTTCTACGATGGGCTTTGCGAACCCAGCGACGATTTCCGTAACCTTCATAGCATCTCCTCGTAAAAAGAGAGAGGGGCGCGCCCCTCTCTCCGAATTTCCTACTTACTTACATAAAGGATTATAACACCGCATTTTAGAAAATGCAACCCCTTTTTTGGGGATTTACTCTGGATTTTTCTACAATTATCCCGACTTTTTCGGAAAAACCGCGACAAAAAGCCGGAATGTATTGACATTCCGGCTTCTGTTATATTGGTTTTTCTTACTTGGCGTACTCTACAGCCTTGGTTTCCCGGATCACATTGATCTTGATCTGGCCGGGATATTCCAGCTCGGACTCGATCTTCTTTGCCACATCCCGGGCAAGGAGGATCATGTTGTCCTCGTTGACGACTTCCGGCTTGACCATAATGCGGACCTCGCGGCCTGCCTGGATGGCATAAGCCTTGTCCACTCCGGGGAAAGAACCGGTCAGCTCCTCCAGCTTCTGGAGGCGGCGGATGTAGTTTTCTACATTTTCGCGGCGGGCGCCGGGCCGGGCGGCAGAAACCGCATCGGCAGCCTGTACCAGCACCGCAATAATGGTCTTGGGCTCCACGTCGCCGTGGTGGGCTTCGATAGCGTTGACCACAACGGGGTTTTCCTTGTACTTCCGGGCAATGTCCGCGCCCAGCTGCACATGGCTGCCTTCCACCTCATGGTCGATGGATTTACCAAGGTCGTGCAGCAGACCCGCTCTCTTGGCAAGAGCAGGATCTACGCCCAGCTCCGCGGCCATCAGACCGGCAATGTGGGCAACCTCAATGGAGTGATTCAAAACATTCTGACCGTAAGAGGTACGGTACTTCTGGCGACCCAGAATTTTAACCAGCTCGGGGTTCAGGTTGTGGACACCGGTTTCGTAGCAGGCGCGCTCGCCTTCTTCCCGGATGGTGCGGTCTACGTCCTTACGGGCCTTTTCCACCATGTCCTCAATGCGGGTGGGATGGATACGGCCGTCGGCGATCAGCTTCTCCAATGCCAGCCGCGCGATCTCCCGGCGGACGGGGTCGAAGCTGGAAACGGTGATAGCTTCGGGGGTGTCATCAATGATCAGGTCCACACCGGTGATGGTCTCCAGGGTGCGGATGTTCCGGCCTTCACGGCCGATGATGCGGCCCTTCATCTCATCGTTGGGAAGGGCGACCACGGATACGGTGGTTTCCGCGGCGTGATCGGCAGCGCAGCGCTGGATGGCGGTGGCAATGACCTCCCGGGCCTTCTCCTCTGCGTCTTCCTTCATCTGTGCCTCGATCTCTTTGATCTTCAAGGCGGTTTCGTGGCGGACTTCCTCCTCCACGCTCTGCAGCAGATGCGCCTTTGCCTGCTCCTGGGTCAGACCGGAGATAGCCTCCAACGCCTTCATCTGGGCAGCCTTAGCCTGCTCAGCCTCTGCCTGCGTTTCGGCGACTTTTTCCAGCTTTTTCGCCAGATCTTCTTCTTTGCGCTCGAAATTCTCTGCTTTTTTGTCCAGGGTTTCTTCTTTCTGCTGTAAACGGCGCTCCTGTTTCGTGAGCTCCGCCCGGCGCTCTTTGATTTCCCGTTCGTACTCTGTGCGTGATTTATGGATCTCGTCCTTGGCTTCCAGAAGCATTTCCTTCTTACGGCTCTCGCCGCTGCGGATGGCCTCATTGATCAAACGGGTAGCCTCTGCTTCTGCAGAACCGATCTCCCGCTCGGCAAACTTCTTGCGGTAGGCGATACCGGAACCGAATCCGATGCCCAGTCCCACAAGGACGCCAACAACGATCATAATGATCTCAAAAGGTCCCATAACTCTTAAACGCACCTCCTTCTTGTAAAATTGGCTTGAAAATTGGCCATGCCGAAGGAGTGGGCGCTAGAGCCCCATGTGTAATTTTTAAAAAACAACGCCATGAGGCGCAAAACCCAAACTCCGGCCCAGGCCGGCTATCCATGAAACGCAGCGAAACGCAAATGTTCTCATACTGCGCACATTATACCGAAGATATTGTACTCAAGAAACGCCGGAATGTCAAGAAGATTTACATAATAATCCCTGCCGATTCCGTTTGTAGAGGACACTGACCCGGAAAAGCCGGAAATAAAGTTGACATTTCTTCTTGTTCTGTGGTAGAATAAGCAAGCCGCGGGCATGGTGGAATTGGTAGACACGTATGATTTAGGTGCTGTCACCTCAGTGAAGGTTTTTTCCGTCCCGCTGTCATTGCGAACCAGTCCGCAGACTGGTGTGGCAATCCGTTCACTAAAAGCAGGTTCGCCTGTTTTTATAAATTGTGGATCAAGCGAAACGCTCCACCTCGGATACCTCTCCGTGTAAAAATCAGAGGCACAAAAAAATATGCGGGCGTGGTGGAATTGGCGGACTCGACGGATTTAGGTGCTGTCACCTCAGTAAGGGTTTTATGAAGGATTATATAGAAGCTCACAAGTTCAGCAACAATCACATGGAAAAGCTCAAGAAGGATTCGGTCTGCGGCTGCTTTTACTGCTGCCGGATATTTGATCCTGCTGAGATCGAGGATTGGCTGGTCGATGACAATCCTTGTGATAAAGACGGTACGGCACTGTGTCCTTATTGTGGTATCGATTCCGTTATCGGTGAAAGCTCTGGCTATCCCATTACTCAGGAATTTATGGAAGCCATGCACGGTTACTGGTTCGAGAAATAATAGTGAAAAACAGGCTCTCCTGTTTTTATAAATCGTGGATCAAGCGAAACGCTCCACCGCGGATACCTCTCCGTGTAAAAAACAGAGGCACAAAAGAATATGCGGGCGTGGTGGAATTGGTAGACTCGGTGGATTTAGGTTCCTCTGCGAAAGCGTGCAGGTTCGAGTCCTGTCGCCCGCACCATCAAAGGGCAATGAAAAAGATATTGCCCAAGAAACCCCCGATTTTATCGGGGGTTTCGCCGTTTCTACGGTCGAAATTTTTACAAGCGATTTTGTAGATGTGAAAAAGGTATTTTTCGCTTTCTGTAGTGAGCCGAACTCTCGTACAACCGAATACAAGCCACCGAGCGCATGGATAAGAACAAATCCATGCGCTTTTTTTATTCCCACAGAAAGGAGGAAAACCCATGCGAAAGCAAACCGATCTGGACGAGGTCAAGCGAACAGCTATCACCTTGCTCCACACCGATATCTACGAAACCCCATACTCCCCGATGATCGTCAAGCACCCATTCGCCGACACCGGACTAACCGCCCTTCCCGATGGCAACGGCGGCATCACGATGATCAACCTTATGGAAGAAGATGCACAGAACCGATGGCGGCAGACAATGGCTCAGTCTATCAACAAGGCAAACAGCGCCTACGAGATTTATATGATGGTC
>JAFQCV010000067.1 GCA_017416325.1 Oscillospiraceae bacterium | reverse complement strand
CAACTCATCTGCCAACTCCGCAACACCCATGGTTTTCATAGCAGCATCCGCAATGGCATAGTCCTCTTTTCGGTAGCGGCGGGGATAGCCCAAATAAGGAAATCTGCCATGGAGAACCAGACGCTCCACCGTAATATCCGGAACCTGGCGGCTTTGGGCAAGGTATGCCACCCTCTGAGCTAGCTGTCGCTGTGGCAGCGTCAGGATATTCTCGCCATCCAGTACCACTTGCCCGCTGTCTGCTGGGATGATTCCGCACAGGGCTTTCAACAGTGTGGATTTTCCGCAGCCATTAGGGCCAAGGATCACGGTTACTTTTTCGGATGGGATCCGAAAATCTACATGTTCCAACACATGTTTGTCCAAATAACCGGCACTTAAGCTTTTCACTTCAAGCATGAGCGTGCCCTCCTTTGCGTTTCAGCAGCATCATTAGGAACATGGGGCCACCGATAACAGACATCAAAATACCCACAGGCAGTTCATAAGGTGCAAACACCACGCGGGAAACCGTATCACACAATGTCACAAATCCCGCGCCACCCAAGGCGCACACAGGAAGTAAATATTGGCTGTCGCTGCCGGTCAGCTTGCGCATCGCATGGGGCACAATCAGGCCAACGAAGCCCAGCAGTCCCGCAAAACTCACCGCCGCTCCCGCCAGCAGTGCCGCCAGCACCAAAAATACGGTGCGCATTCGCTTCACCGGCAGGCCCAGGCTTTTTGCTGTGTCCTCTCCCAGTGCAAGAACATCCAGTTCATTGTGCATAAGCAGCAAGGCAGTCATTGCAGCAAGAATCAGTACCCCTGCCGGCAGAAGACGGGTATGGGAGACGGATGCAAAGCCGCCTGCCCGAAAATCCACACTCATCATGGCAACCTCTGGAATCAAGGTGGTCACTGCTTCGGAAAGGGCGTTTAAGATCGCATTGACCGCAACGCCTGCCAAAATCACAGTCGTACGGGAAGCACCTGTCTTTTGCCCTACATAAACAACCAGAAGCATGGCACCCATGGCACCTGCAAAAGCCGCACCGGCAATGGCCCAGCCGGATAACGCACCCAGAGCGCAGCAAACCGTTACCGCCAAGCCTGCGCCTGCGTTGACACCGATAATACTGGGAGAAGCCAACCGGTTATGCAGCACAATCTGGATCACCGCACCGGACACCGCAAGAGCCGCGCCGGACAGCAGGCAGGCAGCCGTTCTGGGCAGGCGGGAATACCAGAAGATAAATCCGGCAGTTCCCTGGGGACCGGCAAGCAGTGCGCTGTACAGTTGGTTCAAGGTCAGTTTCACGGAGCCAAGGCAAATACTCAGCAGCGCTGCAGCCACGCAAAGCAGCAGTGCTCCCCCAATGACGGTTTTCTTACTTTTCATTGCTTAAAATCGCCTCTAATCTTTCGTAGGCTTCTCCCCAACGGTGGTTGGGTTTTAAATTATACAGGTTTTTTTCCACGATGTAGACCCTGCCGTCCTTCACCGCTGACAGCTGGCTCCACAGAGGATTGCTTTCCAGCTCCAGAGCAATTTTCTCCATCATGCCGTCAGTATCGTCTCCCCGCTGAACAATGAAAATATAGTCAGGATCTGCTGTCAGGATATATTCCAGACTCAGATTTTCCAGCAGGGATTTCTCAGAATCCGCAATATTGACACAACCCAGAGATGCCAGCATCTCGCCCAGCACATTATTTTTACTGTTCTTGGCGCTGATATTGGAAGCAGATGCCACCATGCACAGAACCGTAGGCGCTTCCTCTTCCGACAAGCGCCGACGGCTTTGCGCCAAAACAGCCTCGATCTGCTTTTGTACGGTCAGACCGTTGACCTCATACAAATCCTTTCTTCCGGTGATATCGGTACATATCTTCAGCAGCCGCAGATAGTCATCAAAATCGCCCACATCAAAATAGGCAACTGGAATCTTTGTGGCTTCCAAGGTTTCCTTCCATTCCACATTCTGTCGGGTATTCGTACTGGCTAAAATAAAGTCCGGCTCAGCGGACAGCAGAAGTTCCATGCTCAAAGATTTGGTGTTGCCCAGATTGACTGTATCTGCAGGCAATTCCAGCTGCAGATCATCCCAGGCATCGTCTGCGGTGGCGATCACCTCACCACCGGCCAGCTGCCAAATCTGCGCAAAGCTACCCAACAGCGCTGCTACACGCTGAGGATTATCCACGGTGATCTGTCTTCCAAGATCATCGGTAAAGGTCACGCCTCCGGCTTCTGCCGTTCCGGATGCGCCACAACCGGTCAGCAAAAACAGGCTCATCAACAGTGCTATCATTCGTTTCATATATAAACCTCACAGCGAACAATCAAGTTAATAGTAATTTATCATGACACAGACGAAAAAAGAAAGGACCGCTGCGGCAAAAAGGCATAATTTCCCCTCAGGCAATGGCTCCTGAGGGGAAACTTTCAAAGCCCTTTCACCGTCTTACGCGGTCCGGCAGTTTCCAATCAGGGGGATGATTGGTTTCCTATGAAATTAGCAGGTGGCGCCGCCCTTAACGGTCTTGCTCAGGATGGCTTCCTTATCGATGGTACCGGTGGTCAGCTTCTCGTTGACATAGTCGAAGCCCAGACGGTTGACGGTATCGGCAAAGCGCTCGCCGGAGATACCCTCGTCACGGAACAGCAGAATTGCCTTTTCGACAACATCCATAACTTCTTCTTCACTGGTGAAAATCTTGGTCAGAGGCTGGCCATGGGCAACCTTCTTGCCCCAGCGGCCGCCAATATAGACCTTAAAGCCGTACTGATATTCCTCAAATGCACCGAAGGGGCACTTGCCGGCACAACGGCCGCAGTTGTTACATGCATTGGGATCGATGCTGATCTTGCCGTCAACGACCTGAGCGATCTTGATGGGGCAGGACTCCACTACCTGGCACTTCTTACAGCCACGGCACTTGGTGTAGTCGACCATGGGAACTCTCTGGCCGATGATACCCAGGTCGTTCAGGCTGGGCTTAGCGCAGTTATTGGGACAACCGCCGACGCAGATCTTGAACTTGTGAGGCAGGGTGACACCGTGGTAGCCGATGTAGAACTTCTCGTGGATCTTTTCGGACAGACCGTAGGTATCGGCCAAGCCGTACTGGCAGGTGGTACCCTTACAGGAGACAACAGGACGAACCAGAGAACCGGTACCGCCAGTGGACAGGCCATGCTCAGCCAGGAAATCGATCAGAGGCTGAATATTCTCATGCTTGACGCCCTGGATTTCCAGAGTCAGACGGGTAGTCATGGCAACAGCACCGGAACCAAACTTCTCTGCAGCCTCTGCCACAGCACGATGCTCATCGGAAGTGATCTTACCATTGCGGGTAATGACACGAACATTGAATACGTCGGGGTAACGCTTATCCTGCAGGCAGCCCAGACCCTTGACGCGCTTGATCTCCTCGGGAGGCAGAACACCGCCTTCGAACTGAATCTTTACCTGGTTTGCGAACAGACCGCCTTCCAGAGCCAGGGTGTTGGTGTAGCCGTATGCCTTCAGACGGTTCTGCAGGAAGTAGCCACGCTTACCCTTAGCGCAGACCAGCAGCAGCTTGGCATCCAGATCCAGGCCGTCAATGGGGCCGGTGACCTTTGCCAGATCGATCCACTGAGCACCGGGGATGGAGGGAGCGGGGCTGACATCGATGACCTTGTAGCCCTTTGCCTTGGTAGCGGCATACTGGGCGGGAGTCATGGTCTGGTACTCGCCGGACATCTTGTTCTCCAGAATGTAGCAAGCCTGGACGAAAGGATGGATCGCAGTAGAGAAAGGAGGTGCGTAAGCAAAGTCCAGCGTATCGAAATCCTCAACCTTAGCACCCATGGCAATGCCGGTGACAGCAATGTCAACCATCTTGTCCACTGCACCTGCACCCAGAACCTGAATGCCCAGCAGCTTATGGGTTGCCTTGTCAGCAATCAGCTTGGTCATAAAGGTGGAAGCGTCGGTATAGTAATGTGCCTTATCGTCAGTAACACAGGTAACGGTGATCACATCGTAGCCTGCTTCTTTAGCCTGTGCCTCGGTCAGACCGGTACGGCCTGCGTTCAGACCTTCAGCCAGCTTCACAACGCCGGTGCCCAGGCAGCCGCCGTAGGAAACAGCTTCGCCGGTCAGGTTCTTGGCCAGCAGACGGCCGGTGATATTGGCGGTAGAGCCCATGGCGGACCACTGACCCTTACCGGTCAGACGGTTGAATACCTGAGCGCAGTCGCCAACAGCGTAAACATCGTTCAGATTGGTGCGCTGGAACTTATCCACCACAACGGTGCCACGGTTCAGCTCAATGCCGGAGTCGGCAAGCCATGCGGTAGCGGGACGGACGCCAATTGCCAGAACAACAGCTTCGCCGTCGAAGTTGCCAACGGAGGTGCGGATACCGGTTGCCTTGTCGCTGCCCAGAATCTCGGTGAGGCCTGCGCCGGTGACAACACGGATGCCCTTTGCCTGCAGCTGCTTACGGATGTAGTCGGCCACCTCAGCGTCGAACAGGTTGGGCATAACCTGAGAAGCCATGTCAACTACAGTAACCTTCAGACCCTTGGCCAGCAGGTTCTCTGCAATCTCCAGACCAATGAAGCCGCCGCCGACAATAACTGCGTTGCGGCACTTGTTCTCGTCCACATAAGCGCGCAGGCCGATGGCGTCATCAGGAGTACGCATGGTGAATACGCCGGGAAGGTTCGTACCGGCCACATTGGGAACAAAGGGGGCAGCGCCGGTAGCGATGACCAGCTTGTCGTAGGAAACGACTTCGCCGTTTGCGAAAGTAACGGTCTTGGCAGCAGCGTCAACGCCCACAGCTTCCATCTCGGTCTTGACCTCAACGCCGGTGAGGCCGGTGTACTTTGCAGGGGTGTTGACGATCAGCTCGTCACGGCTTTCGATGCTGCCGCCAACATAGTAGGGCAAGCCGCAGCCAGCATAGGAAATATCCTTGCTCTTGGTGTAAACGGTGACTTTCGCGCTGCGATCCTGACGCATCAGCTTGGCAGCGGTCTTGGTACCGGCGGCAACACCGCCAATTACAACAACGTTCATATCAGTAACTCCTTTTTTATTTTTCCGGTTTTCTGCAACCGTTCAGTACTTAGCCAATGTAGCCTGCAAACAGGAAGCCGAAGGCATAGGAAGCAATGGCAACGCACAGCCAGGTGATGCCGCCCAGTGCGATGGGCTTCAGACCCTTGGAGAAGACATCCTTAAACTTGATTTTGAAGCCGACGCCTGCCAGAGCTGCTGCAAACAGATACTTTGCCAGCTTGCTCAGAACGCTGGTAGCGGTAGCGGTGAAGAAGCCAAAAGTGTTCAGACCGGCCATAACCACAAACCACAGGATAAACATGGGGAAGGTCTTCTTGACAACAGCCAGAGGGCTGTCGTTTGCGTCAGCTTCGCCATTCTTCTTTGCGCGGGATGCCATGATCAGAGTCCATGCCAGAGCAACAAAGATCAGCATGGTGGTACGAACCAGCTTGACATTCAGGGCACCGTTGAAATCAGCATTGCCAATGATACCTTGCCAGGTTGCCTGTGCACCTGCAACAGAAGATGTGTCATTGATAGCAGTACCGGCGATGAATGCGAACTGATTGTCGGTCAGATTCAGCAGCTGGCCGATGTAGGGGTAGGAGAATGCGGCGATGGTATCAAACAGGAAGATTGCAGCCATAGCGAAAGCAATTTCCTCTTCCTTTGCCTTGATGATACGGCTCAGGGTTGCGATCGCAGTACCACCGCAGATGCAGGTACCGCCGCCAACCAGGATGGAAGTATTCTCAGATACCTTCAGAACCTTGCGGCCGATCACCAATGCAACGGTGAAGGACAGCAGGATGTTGAAAATGATCAGGGGCAATGCACGGATACCGGTACCCAGAATTGCTGCAAAATTCAAAGTCGCGCCGGTTGCAATGATGCCCCAGTTCAGGAACTGCTTGGAGCAGTAGGTGGTGCCTGCCTTGAATTCCTTGGAAACGCTGGGCAGCACATTGCAGATAATCATAGTTACCAACAACGCCAGCATGGGGCCGCCAATAACGGTTCTTCCGAACCAGGCCTTCTGCAGGGTAGTGGTCTCGTTTGCCAGTACACCGACCACGATGCACAGGATAATTGCCAGAGACTTACCCCACTTGATGGTGTTCTTGTTTTCGCTCATGGTTTTACCTCCGTTGTTTCTATCTTTCTTCTTCAAAAAAGCACTGTTTCGTACTTTTTATATCGATTTCTACTTGATTATAGCATAGCATTCATGATAAAATCAACTTAAAGAACATTTATGAATCGATCACATAATCTTATCACGGAGGTTCTTTATGGTAGACCGTCGAGTGGACACATTTTTGCTTTTGTGTCAGTTAATGAATTATCGAAAAACTGCGGATGCCCTTGGCATTACACAGCCTGCTGTCACACAGCAGATCCACTTTCTGGAACGCGAATACGGCTGCAAACTGTTTACATACCAGAATTCCCGGCTGCAGAAAACAGAAGCGGCCATCACATTGGAGCAGTATGCCCGGGCTATACGCCTGCAGGATCAGCATTTGCGTGATAAACTCAGCAGTACGGTCCGGGAGGTGAAGATCGGTGCCACAAAAACAATCGGCGATTATGTGCTGAAAGAGGATATCCAGCGGTATTTAAGCAAGGAAGATCATGCGTTGTCACTGGTTGTGGATAACACAGAGCATTTGCTGAAAATGCTGGACGAGAATCAGCTGGATTTCGCGGTGATCGAAGGCTATTTTGACCGTTCCCTGTTTGACAGCCAGCTTTTTCGCAAGGAGCCCTTTGTGGGTATCTGTCCGCAAAATCATCCATTTGCCGGAAAAGAGGTTTCATTGGAAGAGCTGTTTCAGGAAACCATCATTCACCGGGAAGCGGGCTCCGGTACCCGGGCAATCCTGGAGCAGAAGTTGCAGGGTTACAACGAATCCCTTGACCGGTTTAAGCGGCAGATCTGTATCTCCAGCTTCCCTGTGATTCTTGATCTGGTAAAAAAAGGATTTGGCGTTTCGTTCGTATACGAAGTATTGGCAGACAGTGATCCTAACATTGCAAAGTTTACAATCAGAGGAGAACACATTGTCCGGGAGTTTAATATCGTATATCTGAGGCACGCAGATCTTCAGGAAAAAATAAGCTGGTTTTTCCCTGGGAGGAATGAAGTATGATCAAAATCGCTGTTGTCCAGGAATGCGCCCATGAAAATTTGTCGAACAACCTGGAAATAACGCAAAAATATGCAAGCGAAGCAGCACAAAGAGGATGCTCAGTAATTTGCTTCCCGGAATGTTATCTCACAGGATATCGTCCTGACAAAGCTGTATGCAACGCAATTTCGTTAAACGCTCCCGCTTTGCAGCAGGTATCCAAAATCGCCACGGAAAATGCCATCGACATTCTGGTAGGATTTATGGAAAAATCAGATGATTCTTTTTATATTACCCACGGTCTTTTCCGAAAAGATGGTACCCGGGACTACTACCGCAAAACCCATTTGGGTCAACGGGAAAAGACAGTCTTTTCTCCCGGAAAGGAATTGAAGATCCTTTCCCTGACCAATGGAACCAGAATCGGCATTCAGCTGTGTGTGGAGACCCATTATCCGGAAATCACCCAAACTCTGGCCTTAAGGGGGGCTGAGGTGGTTTTCGCACCCCATGCGGTACCGCGCATCTCCGGTAACAGAGAAAAAATCTGGAGCAAATATATCCCGGCCAGAAGCTATGACAACCGCATTTACATGGCTTGCTGTAATTTATGGGATAATACGAGCTTCGGCGGCGGATGTCTGGTCACCGGTCCCAGAGGAGAAGTCGTTTCCGCCTGCTTTGATGACAAGGCATTCCTCCTGGTCTGTGAGATTGACGAAGATCTGATCGCCTCGTTTCGAACCCTCGGAAATAAGCGTTCCGCCCACTTCTACCCATCCTTACGCCGCCCTGAATTGTATGAGTGAAATAATTGCCGAGTATATGGCAGTCGAAGATCTACGCGCCAAAGGTATCTCTCCTGCCTTTCTGGTGACTGACCATGTTAGCTTCTATGAGCGGTACGGCTGGGAATTCCTGTGCATGGTACAGGGTGACGGCGAACCTGATATGACTCGGATGTACATTCACAGATAATCATTCCGCACAAGCCTTTTATCAAGTACATTTGTCACGCTTTTACTTGAAGAATTTTGACAGGTAAGGTGTTTGTATTCCCAATGCCCATCTATCAGAAAAAGTGGTTGCGCTGCAACCACTTTTTTCGTCAAAAGCGTGACATATAGCCCATCATTAAGCCAGTTGAGCACTATAATTACATACAGCAAAATATATTTGTCTACCGGAAGAACACGTTTTGGACGAAATGGCAGACAAACAAAAAGCAGTCCCGAAAAAGGCATTTTTCGTGCCTCATCGGGACTGCTTTTGACTTTCTCATATCATATCGGAACTCAAAAATGTTGTAAAATTGTAGTAATTTGGGT
>JAFQCV010000019.1 GCA_017416325.1 Oscillospiraceae bacterium | reverse complement strand
CTGCGCCTGCCAATGGATAATGGAAAATGTATAATGGATAATGATTGTGTCGCCAAAGGCGACGATTTTAAATCATTTCCGAAGGAAATACCACAATTATCCATTATCAATTATCAATTATCCATTCGGGCATCAGCCCGATAAACGGGAATTGGCAACAACCGTCGTGTAATGATTGCAAAAGTGCCGGCAGGCTGGAAAGCCTGCCGGCGGGAAAGGGATTATTCTTCCGTTTCTGCGGTTTCTACGGTTTCTACGGCTTCTTCCGTTTCTTCAACTTCTTCGTCATCTTCTTCCGTGAGGACTACCCGGTTGACATAGAGGTTCTCTCGATTGTGGCGCTTGAAGGTCATAAACAGAAGCACAGCCACCGCAACCACGCAGCTTAAGGCAGCCAGCAGCTGGCTGACCCGCAAGTTGGTATTGCCGATATACAGGCTGTCCGTCCGTAAGCCTTCGATAATGGCGCGGCCAAGACCGTACCAGGCGCAGTAACCCAAAGCGATCTGTCCGTCATACTTGCGCTTTTTGGACAGGAAGTGCAGCAGTACAAAGCCGATGGCATTCCAAACCGATTCATACAGGAAAGTGGGGTGGTGATATTCCACCTGTCCGGTGGAGCTGTTCAGCAGTCCCATCCGCAGGAAAGAATCTGTTTCTTCGCCAAAGGCTTCCCGGTTAAAGAAGTTGCCCCAGCGGCCGATAGACTGGCCGATCAAAAAGCCAAGGAACACCAGATCCAGCAGCGCCGGCAGGTTGATCTTTTTAACCAGGCAGAATACCGCGATGGCAGCAACAGCCCCCAGCACACCGCCGTAGATGGCAAGGCCGCCCTCCCAGACATACAGAATACTGATGGGATTTTCAGCATAACCACCGTCATTCCACCGGAAGAAGCAGTAGTACAGCCGGGCGCAGATCAGGGCGATGGGTACTACGATCAGCACACCGTCCAGAATGTCGTCCTGTTTGATGCCGAACTGACGGCTGCGCTTCCAGCCGTACAGTACCGCCAGCACCAAGCCCAGGGCGATGATCAGACCGTAATAATGCATGGTCAAAGGCCCAATGGAGAAGGAACGCGCCGGATTCCATTGGATACCAAGGGCGGGGAAGGAAATTTCGGTATATGGGTTTAGCATAAAAGTAACCTCCTTGATCAGAGTGGTTCAATGACAGAGATCGACCAGCGGCTGCGATCCGTCAGAGCCAGCAGAAACTGCCGCACATCCTCCCGGGTCACCTGGTCATAAATTTCCGGAAATGTAAAATAATCAAAATCCGACAAAGCATAGGCGCACAGCCGGAAGCAGGTGCTGTCAAAGCTGTCCAGGTCTCGAATTCGGCGGCCCAGGGCGCTGCGCTTCATTCGCAGAAAAGCGGTCTCGTCGATGCCGGTTTGGGAAAGCTTTTCCGCCTGGGTCAAAACCGCGTCAAAAACGGCCTGGGGATCGTCGCTGTCCCCGCCGCAGACCAGCATCGCCCGGTCGTCCGCAACCTCAAAGCCACCGCCGAAAGAGCCGTCGATAAGGCCTTGGTCATACAGGGAAAGATAAAGCTCTGAGGATTCCCCGAACAAAGCTTCCGAAGCCAGATCGCCAATGACCTCCAGCCGGATACTCTCTTGGGAATTGGCCAGGCGCCCCCATTTGAAGCCAAGGAGGAAGGTGGGCATGGAGATCTCCATTTTGTCTAAGCTCCGGGGCTGGAAGCAGGAGACAGGCTCGGTTTCCTCCCGGCATTTTTCGCCGGCTGTCCGCGTTTCGCTGCCCAGAACCTTTCGGATCACGGAAAGGACCTGTTCCGGGTCTACATCACCCACGATGCTCAGCACCATGTTGGACGGATCGTAAAAAGCCCTGTGGCAGAGCGTCAGATTTTCCGGTGTGATGTCCCGGATGCTGTCAGAAGTGCCTAAAATAGGCTGCCGGATGGGGAATTTCTGATACATCGCCTGCATCAGGTTCTCAAAGACCCGACTGTCCGGGGAGTCGGCGTGCATCCCGATCTCCTGATCGATAATGCCCAGCTCCCGTTTTACACTTTCTTCCGGGAAGTAGGGGGTGCTGACAAATTCCAGCAGCAGCCGTAGACTTTCGTAAAAATGTCCGGTGCAAAGCACGTAATAGGCCGTCATATCGTAGCTGGTAAAGGCGTTGACATGGGCGCCCAAGGCGGAAAGCCGTGCGGTCACATCGGTGTCCGGCAGCTCAAACAGCTTGTGTTCCAAGAAATGGGCGATACCGGCAGGCACGCTGTGGGTCTGCCCATCCAAAATAAATTGGTTGTGGACAGAACCGTAGCCTGTGGCAAAGTATGCCAAGGTCTTGGTAAAGCCGGGGCGCGGATTGATCAGCACCTGCAGGCCGTTTTCCAGCCGATGGCGGTAAAGTGTTGTGTCCAAACGGGGATAAGCCGTCAGCATGAACCCACCTCCTTTAAGAAATAGGTGGTATGCAGCTGCACCGTCCCAGCCGCCGCCGCCACAGCCTGGGCGGTAACGGCTTCCACAGCCTGCATGTAGGCCTCCGGAGACAGGGCAAGACCGCTGAGGGCAGCGGTGGCGTAATAGCCCTCCATGGCACCGGGGGAATCATGGACCGTTTGCAGACCGCTGATGAGAGAAAGCTTGGCGGCTTCCAGTTCTTCCTGGGTAATGCGCCCGTCCCGGCAGTCTTGCAGCAGCCGCAGGATCTGATCCCGGGTTTTTTCCATATCCCGGCTGTCGATGCCGGCGCAGACCGTCACGATGCCCTTGGAACTGTAGTAGCCGGAGCCGATGCTGTAGCACAGGGACAGCTTCTCCCGGACGGTTTGGAACAGCTTGCAGCTTTGACCGCTGCCAAACAGGGTGTTGAATACCTGCATGGCAGCAAAATCCTCGTGGCGGTTGGTGATGGGCGTCACAAAGCCCATACACAGCTTGGCCTGGGCAACCTCCATTTCCTCCGTCCGCAGAGCCTGGGTGGGCGCATCCCGAAAGGGGGTTTGGACAGGGAGGTTAACATAACATCTGTCCATCTCAGAGAAAAGCGGTGAAAGAGCTTGGGCAACCTGGGACAGGGAAGTGCCGCCGGCGTAGAAGATCTCCACAGGGCTTTCTTTCAGGATCTTTCGGTAATGGGCCATCAAAGATACCGGGTCAATGGCGGCTACCGCCTCGGGGGTACCCAGCCGGGGGATCCCGAAGGAATCCTCCCGGCACATGGTCCGCAGCAGCTGGGCGCCGGCGTAGGCGCGTTTATCGTTGCGCTCTGCTTCCAGGGAGCAGATGAGATTTTTCTTTTCACTTTCTACAAAAGCCTCGCAAAAGCCATCCCCTTGGCACACAGGCTCCAGCAGCAGTTGCTGCAGCAGCTTTGCCATTGGCTCAAGAATGGTATCGCCAGCCATAGCGAAACGGTCATTGATAAAGGCGCAGCTAAGACCGGTGGTTTGATAGTCGCCGATCCGGCGTACCAGAGCGCTGATGCCGGCGCCGTACAGATCATCCAGCCGGGCGGTAATGGTCCGCAGATCCGGGTAGGCCCGGCAGCCGCGCAAAAGCACAGCGGGAATCAAAGCGTTCTGTGCGGCCTCCTCCCGGCGCATAGTCCGGACGAACTGGATGCTGAGGACACTTTGCTTAAACCGGCCGTCGGTGCAGCCCCGGAGGGTGATGCCCGGAGCGAGGGAAAGGGTTTGGATCATAAAAAACTCCTTAACAGGAACAAATTCGTAAAATTGCCATTTATCGTGCTGACGCACGAATGAATAATGGATAATTGATAATTGACAATTGTGGTATTTTCTTCGAAAATGATTTTAAGTATGTCGCCGAAGGCGACTCCTTCATTATCCATTATACATTTTTCATTATCCATTGGCAGGCACCGCCTGCCCGATAAACGGGAATTGGCAGGATAATATGGAGTATTATACACCACTTTCTTGGAAATAGGAAGAGGTATGAAAAAATTTAACAGCTTTTGCGGTTGCGAATTTGCCCTAAATAGAGTACAATAGGGGAAAATAGGGGAAGTATTCTCAAGGAGGAAAGATCACATGGCTTGGCTGGAAATCACAGTGCAGACGGCGCCCGGTAATGTAGACCAAACCGCTGCAGCATTGACAGCAGCCGGCTTTTCGGAGCTGGTGATCGAGGATCAGCAGGAGTTTAAGGATTTTTTGGAGCAGAATCGTGCCTGCTGGGATTATATTGACGAAAAGCTCCAGCAGCAGCTGACGGGTCTGTCCCGAATCCGGTTGTATCTGGAGGATACGGATACCCAGGCTTTGGAGAAGCTGGCATCGCTGGTGGAGCGCCGGGGGCTGACTATGTGCCAGAACCTTTTGGCGGAGGAAAACTGGGAAGAAAGCTGGAAGGATAACTATCCCCCTGTAGAACTGGGTAAGAGCCTTGTGATCCTGCCCTACTGGCTGGAGGATACCTACGCCGGAGACCGGATCCCGGTGATCCTGGACCCCGGTTTGACCTTTGGCACCGGTTCTCACCCCTCCACCCAAATGGTTATTGAGGCCATGGAAGAAACAGTAAAAGCCGGGGATAACTGCCTGGATCTGGGCAGCGGCAGCGGTATTTTGTCTATTACCGCCCTGCGGCTGGGGGCGAAACAGGCTGTGGGTGTGGATATCGACCCCAAGGCGGAGGATATGGCCCGGGAAAATGCCGCCGCCAACGGCTACGGCAGTGAGAAATTTACCGCCCTTACGGGAGATGTTACCGCGGACAGCGCTCTGATGGCGCGGCTTGCCGGGAAGTACGATTTGGTTTTTGTGAACATCGTGGCAGATGTCATCATCCACCTTGCCCCTGTGCTGCCGAAGTTTCTGTCAGCAGACAGCACGCTGATCTGCTCCGGCATTTTGGATAGCCGTCTGGAGGATGTGAAGGAAGCATTGAACCGGGCGGGAATCGACCCCATCCGGGTCTGCGCCAGAGAGGATTGGCGCTGTATCATCGCAAAAAGGAGACTTCAGTAATGTTATCTTATCGATCCCGCCGGGCGCTGCGGCGGCTTTGCACAGTTTTGCTGGTGCTGGCGTTGCTGGTGGCCTTGGGACTGCTGTGCTGGCTGCTTTGGCTGAACCGGTTTGTGATCTATACCAAGGACGGCGTCAAGCTGGATTTTGGTATTTCTGACGAATTCCAGCCGGGACAGCTGGCGGGAACCCAGTCCACGGAAAATACCATTCAGATCGAATTTGATCAGACCGAACCTACAGAGCCTCCCTCTACGGAGCTGAAGCAGCTGTCCGGCTACTACATAACCCTGGATATGCTGAAGGGAGATATGTCATCGCTGAAAGAGCAGATTGCGCAGTTGCCAAAGGGAACGCCGGTGATGCTGGATGTGAAAAGCATCCGGGGTGAATTTTATTATTCCAGCAATGTGGGCAATCCCTCCAGCGCGGTTTCCCAGGCGGCGCTGGATGATTTGATCGCCTTTTTACGGGACGGTGGTTACTATGTCATCGGGCGGCTGCCGGCTTTCCGGGATTATCAGTTCGGCCTGAGAAATGTAGCCTGCGGCCTGATGGATATCAACAAGGTGCATCTGGTTGCCCTTTGGATGGATGAAACCAAGTGCTACTGGCTGAAGCCCGATGCCGACGGAACGGTGCAGCATCTGGTGCGGATCGTGACAGAGCTGCGGACCTTAGGCTTTGATGAGGTGCTGTTCTACGATTTCCGCTTCCCGGATACGGATCAGATCTATTATACCGGGGATAAGACTGCGGCACTGGCTACCTGCGCCCAGACATTGGTGACCGCCTGTACCTCGGAAACCTTTACGGTGTCCTTTACCAGTACCGACCCAACCTTCCCCCTGCCCGAGGGCCGTTGCCGCCTGTATATGGAAAATGTGGCGGCAGAAAATGTCTTGCTGATGGCAGAGCAGGCAGGAATGACAGACCCGGAGCTGCGGATGGTGTTCCTGGCCAACACCAACGATAACCGTTATGATGACTACGGTGTCCTGCGTCCTTTGGATTCTGCCCATTAATTTGCTATTTGTTGGGTTGTTACGTAATCCTTGTAGGGAATGCATTTATATTCCGCCAACTTAGGAAAAGCATCGGCGGAAGGGCTAAATCCGTTCCCTACAGCCCGGCAAAGGGCAATTGGCATATATCTCGTATCTCTTTAGGGGAGGCTTTTATGGCGTTTGACAAAGAAGAACTGAATAGACGCCGGCAGCGGCGGCTGGAGCAGAAGGCTCAGTCGGAAAAACAGCGAAAAAAGGAGACCTTTGTGCTCATCGGGGTCGCGGTTTTCTTGGTGATCGCCATTGCCTGTGTGTTGGTATTTCTGCTGCGCAGCACAAGTACGCAGCAGCCGAAGCCCCCGGAAACCACCCAGGCGGTGCAAACCCAACTACCGACCACAGTGCCGCCGACGACGGTGCCGCCGACCACCCAGTCCCCGGATACCGTGATTCATCTGGCAGCCGGCGGCGATTTAAATGTGACCGACAAGGTGGTGTCGGCAGGCGCTTCCGATATGGGTTACGATTACAGTAAGATCTTTTTGGATGTATTGCCGACCCTGGCAGAGGCGGATGTGTCGGTGCTGAATTTTGAGGGCGGCGCGGTTGGTACGCCCTACGGGAAAGATTCCGCTCCGCCGCAGCTGCTGAAAGCCTTGAAAAATGCCGGTGTGGACCTGCTGCAAACTGCCAATTCCAAAAGTGTGGCCAACGGCCTCTTGGGGCTGACTGCCACATTGGATGCGGTCCGGGAGGCGGGTATGGAGCCGGTGGGGACCTTCGCTTCCAAAGAGGAGTTCCGCAAGGCCGGCGGCTTTACCATGCTGGAGATCCAGGGTATCCGCATTGCGGTGGTGGCCTTTACCAAGGGCATGGACGGTCGGGGCATCCCCCAAGGCAGCGAGGACTGTGTCAATCTGCTTTATACCGACTATAACAGCACTTACCAAAAGGTGGATGAAGAAGGCATTACCGCGGTGCTGAAAAAGGTCGCCAAGGAGCGGCCGGATATCACTGTGGCGCTGCTGCACTGGGGCAGCGAATACAACAATACCATCAGCTCCACCCAGAAGAAGATCTGCAATCTGATGCAGGAGCAGGGTGTGGATGCCATCATTGGTACCCATTCCCACTATGTCCAGCAGATGACCTTCGACCGGCAAACAGGACGGTTTGTTGCCTATTCTCTGGGGGATTTCCTGTCTGACGGCACCCAAGCCGGCACCAACTATTCCGTGGTGCTGGATCTGGAGATCACCAAAGACGGTGTCACCGGGGAAACCAAGATCACGAACTATTCCTGGACACCGATCTACCTGCTGGATGAGACAGAAGCAGGTGGCGGTATGCGGCTGCTGCGACTGAACAATGCCATAGAAACCTACGAGAATGAGGCAGTGGGCAGTGTTGAAGAAAGCGATTACCTGGCTATGAAAGCGGCCTTGGAACGGATCGAAGCCAGGATAAAGGGATCGTAAAATTGCCACTTCCCGGTCAGTTGGTTAGAACTTGGCGGCGTAGCCGCCCAGGCCTTCCCCTTGAGGGGAAGGTGGCAAAAATCTTTGATTTTTGACGGATGAGGTGGTCTACGAAGCAAAATTCATGCTTTGTAATGGCTGCTACGCAGCCTACACCTCATCAGTCAGCCGTGATATCAAGGTATGCTTGCCACCGGCAAGCATAGATATTTAAAATTCGCTGCGCGGCGTACCACGGCTGACAGCTTCCCCTCAAGGGGAAGCCTTTGGTGCAATATCGTAACTGCTCGAAAAACGGAAATTTGATAAGATAAACAGTTTAACGCCGGGCGTATCTTGTAAGATACGCCCGGCGGCTTATTATTCAGGCTTATTTGGTGCTTTGTGTCTGGGTCTGTGGCGGCGGTGATGCCGGTTCTGTCCCGGATTTTTCTCGCCTGTTTGGGCAGGCTCGGCAGGCTTTTCTCCCACAGGCGCGGCGGCTGCCGGTTTGTTCTCCCGGTTTTGATTGTGGCCTCTGTGCCGGTTGCGGCGGCGCTTTTTCTGCTCGGCAACAGGGGTATCCCCGGCAACTTCCTCTTCCGGTTCTTCTACCAGAGACTCCGTGCTGTAGCGGAAGCGGATAGGATCCAAAGAGGGAGAAGCTTCCGTTTCCCGCGCCGTCATCTTGCTGCGCTTGCCTCCGCCGGAGATGGGTGCCAGATCTGCCGGGATAGGGGGATCGTTTTTCTTGGCTTTGCCGCTGCGAAGCACGGCAATATCGGTGTTTAAAAAGGTGATGACCGTCTCCGGCTGATCCTCCAGCCGTACTTTCACCCGGCTGCGCAGAAGATCCACATCCACGATAGTGCCACGACCCTCCGGCGTGTCCACAAAGGATTCTGCCTTGGGTGCGTTGCGGATCAAATCTTCATAGGCATCCTGCTCGTATTTCAGACAGCACATCAGTCTGCCGCAGGTGCCGGAGATCTTGGTGGGGTTCAGAGAAAGGTTCTGGGTCTTAGCCATTTTGATGGATACGGGCTGAAAATCGTCCAGAAAGCTGGCGCAGCAGAAGGGTCTGCCGCAAATGCCAAGACCACCCACCATTTTTGCCTTGTCCCGGACACCGATCTGGCGCAATTCGATGCGGGTGTGGAAGCTGGCGGCAAGGCTTTTCACCAAATCCCGGAAATCCACCCGCTCGTCGGCGGTGAAGAAGAACAGCAACTTGCTGCCGTCAAAGGCGCACTCCGCGCTGACCAGCTGCATATCCAACTGTTGCTCCGCAATTTTCTGCTGGCAGACCGCAAAGGCCTTCCGTTCTTTCGCCCGGTTTTCTTCCACCGTCTTTTCATCCTGGGCGGTGGCAACACGCAGTACGCTGCGCAGGGGGGATACCACATCCTTCTCCGGGATACGGTGGTTGCCCCCGGCGACGATACCGAATTCAGCCCCCCGGGCGGTATCGATGATGACATGATCCCCGGGACGCAACGTCAGACCGGCAGGATCAAAATAGTAAACCTTCTGACCGGGGCGGAACTGGATGTCCACCACCTGGACAGTGGGTGTCTTTGTTGTTTCCATGTTTTTCTCCTTAATTGGTTATCTCAGTACCCAGGACAGGAAACCGCAGATGGCGCCTGGGGACACATTGCTGTGGGCATAGGTAATGGCTGTTTGCAGCTGCTCTATGGCGTTTGTCAGTTCCCGGGCGCTGCGGCAGCCGCAAAGGTCTCGGGTCAGACTGGTGGGCGTGACTCCGCCAACCTGGCAGGAAAGGGCCTCTCCCAGCAGCTCCAGCCATTGGTTCAGGGCGGTGAGCAGCGGATCCCGCTTCCATTTTTCCATGGGAGAAAGAACCTGCAGCAGCAGCAAAGGGTCTTTGGCGGCGTATGCCTGTAAAAATTGCCGGGTCTGGGGCAGCAACATTTCTCCGTCCTGCAGCAGCTGCTTTGCCTGTCCGTAGAAGCCGCCGCTTCGCCGAACCGCGGCGGCGATATCTTCCTGCTGGGCCTGAGGAAAGTCTTTTTCCAGAGCTGCGGCCAGCAGATCTTGCGGCAGCGGCTGCAAGCTCAGCTCCGTACAACGGGAACGGACGGTGGGCAGCAGCTTTTCCGGATTATCCGTCAGCAGCATAAACACGCCATAGCTGGGCGGTTCTTCCAGGATCTTCAGCAGGGCGTTTTGACCCTCGATGCCCAAGTCCTGGGGCAATAAATAAATTTTGTGGCTGCCCTCGTTGGGCCTTACAAACATATCCTCCCGGAATTCCCGGACGATCCTGACCGATACATTCTTATGTTCCGGGTCTTCTACGGTGATCACATCCGGATGAATGTTTTCCATGACCTTGCGGCAAGCCGGACAGGCAAGGCAGGGCTTCTCAGGACCCCGGCACAGAATACCTGCGGCCAAAAGCCGGGCAAGAGTGCGCTTGCCCGAGCCACGAGGGCCGGAAATCAGATAGAAGTGAGAAATATGGTTCTGGCTTAAGCTGCGGTTTAGGTTTTCTTTCAGCTGTGTGTTGCCAAGCAAACGGTCAAAACCCATAATTCCCCTCCTAACAGTTTGAAAATTAACCCCACAGGGCGGACAGCAGCGGGATGACCTGCTTCTTCCGGCTCATGATGCCGGGCAGGAAAGCGGTGTTGTCCTTGGGAGAGACGTTGAAGGCCTGGCGGATCACTTCCTCGTCTCCCAGATAGATGATCTGCGTACCCTCAAGAAGCACGTCTGTGAGCATCAGGATCATCATGGAAAAGTCCTTTTTCTCTGTTAGCTGCTTCATCAGCGCCAGGAACTCGTCCTTGCGCTCCAGCAGCTTGGGACTGTCCATACAGGTGACCTGGGCAACTGCCAGATCGTAGCCTGCAATGTGGAATTCCTTGTAATCGCTCATCAGCAGTTCCTGGGCGGGACGGCGTTCCACAGATGCAGAGAAGATCTGTTTGCCCAATTCCTCTAAAGAGACATTGGCGATCCGCGCCATCCGTTCTGCCGTACGGATATCCCGCTCGGTGCAGGTGGGAGACTTAAACATGACCGTATCGGAAAGAATGGCGGCGGCCATAAGTCCTGCCATCTTTTCCGAGGGCATCAAGCCCCGATCCTGGAACATGCCTGCGATGATGGTATTGGTAGAGCCAACCGGCTCGTTGCGTACATAGATAGGATTGGCAGTCTGGATATCTGCCAGGCGGTGGTGATCGATGATCTCCAAAATTTCCGCTTCCTCCAGACCGGGGACGGACTGGGCGGCTTCATTGTGGTCCACCAAAACTACCCGCTTTTTCCGGGGACGGAGCAGGTGATACCGGGTAAGGATACCCACGACCTGCTCGTTTTCGTCCAAAATGGGGTAACAGGAGTCTCTGTACTTCAGCATGGTCTCCCGCACATCGTCCACCCGGTCATCCAGATGGAAGCAGATCAGGCCGGAAGTGCGGCAGATACGGCCGATAGGCGTGGACTGGAAGATCTTACGTACCGCCCGATAAGCATCATAAGGGGTAGAGATAATGCAGGTTTGGGTGGGAATGGTGCGCAATTCCTCCGACAGTTCCGTCTGACACAGAACAAGACAGCAAACATTCATCTCCAGCGCCCGGCGGATCATATCCGGCTGATGACCGCAGATGACGATGGACTGGGGGTCGTTAAACAGCAGATTGCTCCGGCTCTGGGGCAGGGCGATGGTAACATTGCCGGAGATCAGGTCAATGTTTTCGCCGGCATCGTTGATGACTTTGCCCTCCAGAACAGACAGGACATTAAACAGGGGTACAGCTTCCAGTCTGCCGGCATTGGCCAGGGACATATTGTAGTTTGCCACGTCCTCCCGGGAGAGCATGCCGTAAAGGGTACCGTCTTCGTTGGAAACGGGCATAGCCGGGACGCTGATCAGCTCGCCCAGCACAGACCAGGCTCTGCCCATGGTCACCGCGGCGGAGAACACCGGCGGCTTATCGAAGTCCAGGTCGCGAATCTGGGTGTGCATACTGTGGATTCGCACAGGCGGCTGGAAGCCGAACCGATCCAGAAGACTTTGGGTCTCGTCAGAAACACGGCCCAGGCAGGCGGCTTCATACTCCCGATCGCCGGTGGCGTTGCGCAAAGCGGCGTATGCCATGGCGGCAACGATGGAGTCCGTATCCGGATTGCGGTGACCGGTAACATAAATAGGATCCATAAATGAACCTCCTTTTTGGAAATTAGGAGTTGGGAATTAGGAATGATAATTCTGGTTTATCCTTCTTCTGTGATCTCACCGGCGAGATTCTGGGCAAAGATGGCAGCGACCTGCGCTTGATCCATCCCTTGGCCCAAGGCCCACATCAGCTTGACTACGGCGGCTTCAGAGGTCATGTCCCGGCCTTGAATGACACCCAGCTCCAGCAGCTTGTTGCCCACCTGGTAGACTCGCAGATCCGAACTGTCATAGAGGCATTGGGTGGTGATTACCACGCTGATGCCGTCTTCCACAGCCCGGCGGATACCCCGCAGGCCTTTATTCAGCACTTGGATACCGCCAAGGCCGAAAGCCTCCACCACGATGCCCTTATAGCCCATGGCAGCCAGCATATCGAAGACCGCAGGATTCAAACCCGGCGTCAGCTTCAGCAAAAATACATTTTCACAGATGCTGTCCCGGAGCGCCGGGGCGGCTTTCCGGGAGGGGAGGATGCTTTCCTCTACCACCAAGCCCAGATTGCTTACGGATGCCACATACCGGGCGTTGACACTTTCAAAAGCAGAGAAATTGGAAGCCCGGACTTTCACGGCCCGGCAGCCCAGCATGATCTTGCGGTCAAAGGCCAGAAACACACCGGCACAGCCGGAAGCGGCCATGGCAAAGGCGGTACGCAGATTGTCCGGTCCATCGGAAAGAATGTCGGACAGTGGCAGCTGAGAGCCGGTGAATACCACCGGTAAATCGATACCCGGAAGCATGAAAGACACCGCCGAGGCGGTATAGGCCATGGTGTCTGTACCGTGGGAGATCACAATGCCGTCAAAGCCTGCCCGGTCCTCAAAGATCCGCCGGGCGATGAGCTGCCACTCCCTAGGAGAAATGTTGGAGGAGTCCAGACACAGAATATCCCGGACGGTGATATCATAATGGGCGCGCAGCTGCTCCAGCTCCCGATCCATAACACAGGAGCACTGAGGCGCTAAACCTTCCTCACCGGAAAGGGACGCAATGGTGCCGCCGGTGGTCAGCAGCAAAATATTCTTTTTCCGCATAGTGCGCCTCCTGAGGGCATCATTTTCCACTTTACGAAGATACTAGTCCTATTATATCTGTATTTTGGGAAAATAGCAAGATAAAATCGGGATAAGTTAAAACCAATTCCACTGCCGGACAGGCTTGTTTTTTGGGGAAACAAACGGCGAAACCCGCCGTTCGGTTATCCGAACGGCGGGTTTGTAGGAAAAGATTAGATATCGAAGGGTTCCATACCCAGAACAGGGTGGCCCACTTCGCTCAGGTAGGTCAGCAGAGCTTCAGGATCTTCGGTGCAGATGGTTTCATCGGCAACCATGTCAGTGAAGTTCTCAACGCCGTACATCTCCAGAGCGGTAGCATCCAGACGCTCACGCATCTGATCCTTCAGCATCTTGGGCATCCAGACGATACGGCCGGGGCCGCCTTCCGCCGCAATGAACTTCTTGGAGGAGATGAAATGCTTACCGTGGCCCATGAAGCCGGGGGTCTGGACGCCGCCGCCGGTCATAGAAGCCATTTCGGAGAAGCTCATGCCCAGAGGCGTCATGCCCGCATGCTCACGGCAGGTGATGACAACACCCATGGAGCAGGGCTCCATGCCGCAGATACATTCAAAGCAGCCGCAGGAGGTCATGGGATCTTCGAACAGGGAGTACAGCGTGATCCGCTCAACAGCGCCCTGAGAGTACTTGTTAACAGCCTCGTCCATGGAGTCGTAACGGCCCAAACGCTCGTCCTGGCAGCCGGCCTTCAGAATGGGCTGGCAAGGACCGGCAGGGTCCAGCTCCTGGGTAGCCTTAGCATCCAACCAGGAAACGGCGCCGCACAGACCCAGACGCTCGGGAGTGACGATACACACGTGGCTGGGGGAGAAGGCCTGACACATGATGCAGGTATAGAAGGTATCCACAGACTCGTCGGTCATGGAAGCAAGTCTTGCGTCGCGTTTGTTGAAGATCTCGTTGGCCTGAGCCCGGAGCTCCTTGTTCTGCTCGGGATCCACCACGATGGTGACCTGGCATTTGTCCACAACAGCCTCGAACTCGCTCATGACCTTGGCGTACAGAACTTCGCCCAGGTGCGCGAACTTGAAGCCGGCCTCAAAGTCAGCCTTGCTGATACGGACGCGGATCATGTCACGCTGACCGGTGTGCATAACACCCTCGATGCAGTTGATCCATGCGTGGATCTTGCGCTCCATGACGGATTCGAAGTCAGCCTGCATAGCCTTACCGGCAACCTCGATGGTGTAGGACAGGGAGATCTTGGAGCCAACAGGGATCTGGTCGATCTCGGGACCGATGACGGTGATCTTGTGGTCTTCCACTTCCTGCATGGTCTTGGTCTGAACCAGCTCGAAGCAGTCCACACGGGAGCCGTCCACTTCTACCTGCATGTCACCCTTACGGATGATCTCGCCTTCGAAAGCGGTGGCATAGGAAACGGGAATGTCGATCTTGGTGATCTTCAGCTTGATGTCGCGAGCCTCCAGAGAGGTGGCGTTCCACTTGGAGGTGTCCAGCTGCTGGATCAGGGACTTGGGAACACGGAACATGTTCTCGGTCTCGTTGGAAATGACGGGGAAGCCCAGCTGGATGGCGCCGGCACCGTAGGAGACGATCTCGTCAGTCAGGGACTTGTAAGCATTGACGAAAGCGCGGATGCGGTCCATGGTGTACTTATACAGGGCCTTGGTGTCGCCGGGCTGGATAGCGCCGAAGATCAGGGCAGCACGAAGCGCAACGGATACAACATGGATAACGGACTGATCCTCATAGCCCAGGGGGCACAGGCGGACGCCTTCACCGGTCTTTACACCGGCATCAGCCAGGTGCTTGATGCCTGCGCCGGTCACGGTGACCAGCAGACCCTGCGCCTGATAGGACTTGGCCAGAGCTACAGTTTCGGCGGGGTCTTCCGCGCCGCCGATAATAACGGCCACGCCGGGGATATCGCCGGTAACCAGAGGCAGGCCCAGATTACGGACGAAAGAGTCGGTGAGGAAGCCCATCTCGGGCTCAGCATAGGGCTCTGCGCCCTGGATGTACTTCAGAACTTCCAAAAACTCTGCGCACAGAGCGGAAGCGATGCCGCTGTCAAAAGCATCCTGCAGACGCTTGTTGCGGGTCAGCATGGGCTTGATATCATTCTCCAAAGCGGCTTTCAGCTCGCCCAGAGTGTTGATCTTCTTGCCGGTGATAGAGTAGTAGCAGGGAATGTTATAGGCGGTGTTGGGGAACGCCACAGGCTCAGCTTCGCCAAACTTAGCGACAGCTGCGTCGACAGCGGCCACGGTACGCGCGTAGTTATAATCGCTACCGCCAAAAACTCTGTCAAATAGTGTCACGTTTGATTCCTCCTGTTAAAATGATTAGTCGCGATCCAGAATCTCTTTGATTTTCCGAATCTCTTCAATAGCCGTAGGGCTGCAGTCATAAGGTGATTTTCCGTTGCGGTCGGCATCCATGATCTCCGGGTTGTAGTGAATGATGCCCAGAAGATCCTCGGCGGGGATGGTGTTCAGGATGAACTGTTCATCCTTCTCGTCCCGGATCTTGTTGGCTACCACCCGAACCCGTTTTACGCCCAGATCCTTGGCCAGACGTTTTACGTTGTGGTAGGTCTGTACGGACCGGGCACCCGGTTCGATGACCACAATGAACTGATCCATGTTCATGGCGGTTCCCCGACCCAAATGCTCCAGACCTGCCTCCATGTCCATAATGACCACATCGCCTTTGCGGTAGGTCAGACTGCTTAGGACAGATTTCAGCATCACATGCTCGGGACAGACACAGCCGCTGCCGCCTACGTCTACGGTACCCATTACCAGCAGCTTGACACCGTTGATGTCCTTGCTGAAGGTATCAGGGATATCCGCCACATAGGGATTCAGCTTGAAGAATTTATTGGCGGCAGAAGCGCCGGTGCGTTCTTCCACCAGAGTCCGCATCTTGGAGATGGGAACGATCTGATCGACTTCCTCCTGGCTTAGACCCAGGGCCAACCCTAAGTTGGCGTCGGGATCTACATCCGCAGCCAGGACCGTTCTGCCCTCATCGGCATAGAGCCGAGCCAGGGTGGAGGACAATGTGGTCTTACCCACACCGCCCTTACCGGTAATCGCAAGTTTCATGGAAAATTGACCTCAATTTTTATGTAGGGGCGACCATCGGTCGTCCGCGGACGTGCAATGCACGCCCCTACGGAATGGTTGATTAGATGCCGAGAGCGTCGCGCTTGGCTTCGATGCAGGCGATCATCTTGTCACCCAGGGACTCGATGTCGGTGTCCACAACGAACTTCGCTTCGACCCATTCGTTGATGCCGTGGTCGCCCTGAAGCAGAGCGGTGACTTCTTCGGAACCCTTGGAGTAGGGATCGACGCCCAGGAAGGTCTCAATACCGGTGGCGACAACGTAGTTACCGATGGAAACAGCCTTCTCAGACATCCATTCGGGAGCGCAGCCAACCACGGGAACCTGGGAAATGTTGATGCCCCAATCCTTGGCAATATCGGAAGCCAGGATCATCATACGGGAGATGTCCACGCAGGAGCCCATGTGCAGCACGGGAGGAATGTTTGCCAGCTCGCAAACACGCTTCAGACCGGCACCGCAGTATTCCTTAGCCTGAACAGGATCCATCAGGCCGGCCTTGGCAGCAGCCTGCGCGGAGCAGCCGGATACGATCAGAACGATATCATTTTCCAGCAGCTTCTTCATCAGACCAATGTGCGCGGCGTCGGGACGAACCTTGGGGTTGTTACAGCCGACCATAGCCACAGCGCCACGGATAACACCGGAGTGGATGCACTCCACCAGAGGCTTGGTGGTGCCGAACTCGTCCAACTGGGAGTTGGCAACGGTATCCAAAACGCCCTTGATGGCCTCGACGGAGTAGCCAACTCTGGCCTTCTGCTTCTGGCTGGGGATATTGACCAGCTCTTGGTTGCGGTTCTGGAAATTTTCAATGGCCATCTTCACGATCGCCTTGGCGTTCTCACCGGCAGTCTCCGCATGGAACTGGATGAACTCGGAGTCAGGCATCCGGGCAATGGGAGAGGTGGTGATGAACTTGGTGTGGAAGCACTTGCTCAGGGGGCCCAGGGCAGGGAAGATACACTGCACGTCCACCACGATGGCTTCACAGGCACCGGTAAGTACGACATTTTCCTGATTCAGGAAGTTACCGGCCATGGGGATGCCGTGACGCATGGTAACTTCGTTGGAGGTGCAGCAGACACCGGAAACAGTGATGCCCTTAGCACCCAGGCTCTTGGCGTAGGCGATCATTTCGGGATCGTTGGCATAGTAAACGATCATTTCAGACAGAGAAGGATCGTGACCGTGAACCACGATATTGACATTGTCCTTCTCCATAACACCGATATTTGCCTCGGTGTCGACAGGCTTGGGAGTTCCGAACATAACATCGGAGAACTCGGTGCCCATCATAGAGCCGCCCCAGCCGTCGCTGAGGCCTGCCCGCAAGGACTGACGGATCAGCGCTTCCGGCAAAGAGGAGCAACCCATATGGGTCATGTGCATAGCGGTGGCGATCTCCCGGTCAATGGCGCGGGGCATGATCTCCGCTTTGCGCCACAGCTCCTTGGTGTGCTCGGGAGCGCGCTGTGCGAACTTCTGCTCGCCAAAGGGGAAGCCGTATTCCAGCAGACCGATCTCGGCCATTTCGTGGGCAAGATCGTAGATATCCTTACCTTCGGTCTCCACGCCCCACTCCTTGGCGATACGGATCAGCTTCTCAGGATCTTTGATCTGATAGTTGCCGCCTTCCTTAGTCTGGTGCAGGGTGTGCATGATCTCACGGCCGTGGTCGGAGTGCGCAGCGGTGCCGCCGACAGTAAAACGCAGATAGTTACGGGCGACGATGCCGTGAACATCGCAGCCACAGATGCCCCGGGGTGCCTTCTTGGTAATGCGGCACGGACCCATGGAGCAGATCCGGCAGCAGGTACCTGCTTCGCCGAAGCCACAGTGAGGAGTCTGATTCTTGACACGCTGCTGCCAAGTGTCAGCGCCAACCTTGCTGGCGGTTTCCAGCAAAGAATTGGTGGCAGCTTCCATCTCCTCGACGGATGTAGTAAATGCCCAATCCTTCAAAGTTTGTTCCTCCTAACAGATATTCTCAGCCGATACGCATCAGAGTATATCGGCGCATAGTGTATCAGTGTTATTGTACTCAGAATCCCCCGGCTTGTCAACTGGAAAAGAACCTCCCCGGGGGGATTTTTGGCAGTATTTGGAGAAGCGCGGGAGCTGTAAAGCGGCAGCAGTGCCTTGAATTCGGTTATTCTCTGTGCTATAGTGACTTTAGAATTTATACAGATGCAGCGGGGAGAGAAGCGATGAAGCAATGGTTTATAAGACACAGCATTGGCATGAGCCTTGTGTTGGTGCTGGCGGTTATGGGAATGATCTTTTGTTTTTCGGCCCAGACCGGAGAATCTTCCGGCGCGCTCAGCGGCAGAATTACGGCAAGGGTTGTGCGGCTTTTTGTTTCGGATTTTGACAGCTTTTCTGAAACACAGCAAAAGGCGCTGCTTAGTACCGTGGGCTTATTGATCCGGAAAGCGGCACACTTTTCTGAGTATGCGCTGCTGGGCCTTTCTCTTATGCTCCACATCCGACAGCTGCGAAAGCGAATAACGGTATGTTTTCCCTGGCTGTGGGCGTGGGCAGTGGGCACAGTTTACGCCATATCCGATGAGCTGCATCAGCACTTTGTGGGCGGCAGGCACCCAGCGGCAACGGATGTTATGATCGACAGCAGTGGTGTCATTGCCGGCGTGTTGCTGCTTGCGCTGATCCTGCGGCACAGTCAAAATATCATTAAAACGAGTAAAAGGTCAGACAATGCCTAAAAAACTTGCATTTAAGGAAAGAACTGCTATAATAGATCTTGTCAAAGAACTTAAAAAGGAGGCTGTTTTCCATGGATATGCTAAAAAAACTCTTTCCCTTTTCCTTCGGCGCGACGGATGTGAAGGCGTTGGTCGTTAGGATCGTTGTGTACCTTGTGGCGGCAATCGCTGCCGGTCTTGTGCTGGGGCTGGCAGGCCTGATCACCGGCTGGATTCCGGTTTTGGGCGCGGTGATCGGTTTGGTGCTGAAGATTGTCGGCTGGATCGTGGAGCTCTATGTGTTAGCCGGTATCGTGCTGGCAGTTCTGGACTATATGAAGGTCCTGAAGTAAGGAAAATAAAAAATCTCCGCAGCGGTAATGCTGCGGAGATTTTTTGCGTCTATTACTTAAAGTATTTCACAGCGGACTGAAACAGCTTCATATCGTACTCGCCGGGAACATTGCGGTACAGACCCTTCTGCCAGCGCTCTGAGTGACCCATCTTACCCAGAACTCTGCCGTCGGGAGAGGTGATGCCTTCGATGGCGAAGATAGAGCCGTTGGGATTGAAGGCGGTGTCCATGGTGGGGTTGCCCTCAAGATCCACATACTGGGTAGCGATCTGACCACCCGCCGCCAGCTGCATGGCCAGCTCCTGGCTGGCAAAGAACCGACCCTCGCCGTGGGAAATGGGCACGGTGTAAATTTCACCCACTTCCGTACCGGCAAGCCAGGGGCTCTTGTTGGTACATACCCGGGTGCGCACCAGCTTGCTCTGGTGGCGGGCAATGTGGTTGTAGGTCAAGGTGGGGCAGTTTTCATCGGTGTCGATGATCTTGCCGAAGGGAACCAGACCCAGCTTCACCAGCGCCTGGAAGCCGTTGCAGATGCCCAGCATCAGACCGTCCCGATCCTCCAGGAGTTTCGTAACCTGCTCTTTGATGGCAGGGTTGCGGAAGAAAGCCGTAATAAACTTGGCAGAACCGTCGGGCTCGTCGCCGCCGGAGAAGCCGCCGGGGATGAAGATCATCTGACTTTCGGCGATTTTAGCGGCAAACTGCTCCACGCTCCGGGTCACATCCTCAGCGCTGAGGTTGCGAACCACAAAAATTTCGGGATCAGCACCGGCAGAGAGCATAGCCCGTGCGGAGTCATATTCGCAGTTGGTGCCGGGGAAGACAGGGATCAGAACCTTGGGCTTGGCAACCTTTACGGCAGGCGCGATGTTGCAGCCGCCGTCGAAGCCAAAGACAGGCAGGGAATCCTTACTTTCTTCTGTCTTGGTGGGATAGACATTCTCCAAAACACTCTCATGCAGAGCCAGCAGCTCGGCAATTTCTGCCCGGTCGCCGTTAAGGTCAATAACAGGCTCTTCCGTGGTCCAGCCCAGCTTGATGACACCGGGGATATCCACTTCTTCCGTCAGCTCGGCGACCAAAACGCCGCAGCGCTTCTGATGCCACAGACCGTCAAGGCCCTCGCAGCCGATAAAGCCGATGTTATTGCCGAAGGACATCTTCATCACGGCTTCGCCCAGGCCATACTCTACGGCCCATGCAGCCTTGACCTTGCCTGCCATGTGCAGTTCATAGAACCGCTCCCAGGCAGCCTTGCGGCTTTCAGCAGTAGGCTCGGTAGGCCCAAAAACATAAACAGGGTGATCGGCTTCCTTAAATTCGGGAGTCAGAACATCATTCTGATCAATGGGGGCAATGGCAAAGGAGATCAGCGTGGGAGGCACATCGTAATCCAGGAAAGAGCCGGACATAGAGTCCTTACCGCCGATGGCGGCAGCACCCAGCTCCAGCTGCGCGTCCAGCGCGCCCAGAAGGGCAGCGAAGGGCTTGCCCCAGCGGCTGGGTTCTGTGCGGAGCTTCTCAAAGAACTCCTGCAAGGACAGATAAGCTTTCTTATAGTCAGCGCCGGCAGCTACCAGCTTGGCAACGCTGGAGTAGATGGCGGCGTGGGCGCCGGTGTAGGGATCCATGCTCATGTGGTCGGGGTCCATAGCGTAGCTAAACACGCTGGCTTGGTCGGTGACCTGACCGGGGAGCACCGGCAGGGTAGCCACCATCGCTTGGGCAGGGGTGCGCTGAGTCTTGCCGCCGAAGGGCATCAAAACAGAGCCTGTACCGATAGAACCGTCAAAGCGCTCCACAAGTCCTCTGCGGCTGGCGGTGTTCAGATCCGCAGCCATTTCCCGCAAAGAGCCGTACAGAGCCTGGCTCAGCTGAGACAGATCCTTCTTGCCAACGGCAACGTTGGCATGCTTGCTGGCACCGTTGGTGTCCAGGAAAGCCCGGCTGAGGCTGGCAATTTCTGTGCCCTTCCACTGCATGACCATCCGGGGCTCTTCGGTAACAACAGCAACCCGGTAAGCTTCCAGGTTTTCTGCCTGGGCGTAGGCGATGAAGGTGTCGGCATCTTCAGCAGCCACCACGACAGCCATACGCTCCTGGGATTCGGAGATGGCGATCTCTGTGCCGTCCAGACCCTCGTACTTTTTCCGTACAGCATCCAGATCGATCCGCAGACCGTCAGCCAGCTCACCGATGGCAACGGATACACCGCCGGCGCCGAAGTCATTGCACCGCTTGATCAGCCGGGTAACCTTGGGGTCCCGGAACAGGCGCTGGATCTTCCGTTCCTCGGGGGCGTTGCCCTTCTGGACCTCGGAAGCCATGGTGGTGAGGGATTTCATGTTATGGCTCTTACTGGAGCCGGTAGCGCCGCCGATGCCGTCACGGCCGGTGCGGCCGCCCAGCAGGACGATGATATCACCGGGAGCGGGGCGTTCCCGGCGGACGTTGTAGGCAGGGGCTGCGCCAACCACAGCGCCGCACTCTAAGCGCTTGGCAACGAAGCCATCGTGGTAGATTTCTGCCACATGACCGGTGGCAAGACCGATCTGGTTGCCGTAAGAGGAGTAACCGGCAGCGGCGGTCTGGCAGAGCTTTCTCTGAGGCAGCTTGCCGGAGAGAGTCTGGCTCAAAGATCTCCGGGGATCGGCAGCGCCGGTGACGCGCATAGCCTGGTGGACATAGGCGCGGCCACTGAGGGGATCTCGGATACAGCCGCCGATACAGGTGGCTGCGCCGCCGAAAGGCTCGATCTCCGTGGGATGGTTGTGGGTCTCATTCTTAAACATCAGCAGCCAGTCCTGATCCTCGCCGTTTACTTTGGCGGTGACATGGATGGAGCAGGCATTGATCTCTTCACTTTCGTCCAGCTCCGGCAGAAGACCCCGCTTTTTCAGAGTCTTACCGCCGATGGTGGCAATGTCCATCAGGGTCTGGGGCCGTTTGGCGGCCTTTTCTTCTCCGTAGACCTCGATCCGGGCATCCAAATACCGCTGATAAGCGGCTGCCACAGCAGGATCGTCGATCTTCACATCGTCGATAATGGTGGAGAAGGTGGTGTGGCGGCAGTGGTCAGACCAGTAGGTGTCAACGACCCGGATCTCGGTGATGGTGGGGTCCCGATGCTCCTCGCCTGCGAAATAGTTCTGCAGGAACTTCAGATCGTCCAGATCCATGGCAAGACCCAGCTTGTCCAAAAGCGCGGCCAAAGCAGCCTCGTCCATGGTGATGAAGCCGGTAACCGTGGCAACGGAGCTGGGAACAGCATATTCCGCTGCCAAAGTTTCGGGCATCTCCAGGGATGCCTCCCGACATTCCACGGGATTGATAACATGCTTCTTAATGGCGGCGATATCCTCGTCGCGCAGCTTGCCTTCCAGCACATAGACCTTGGCGGAGCGGACGGTGGGACGGTCGCACTGACCCAGGATCTGAATACACTGGGCAGCGGAATCTGCCCGCTGGTCAAACTGGCCGGGCAGAGGCTCTACGGCAAACACGATGGAGCCGGTGGGCGCAGTAAAGCTGACATTATCCACCTGGGGCTCGGAGAACACGGTGTTGACCGCGTAGTCAAACAGTTCTTTCTCCAGATTCTCCGCATCATAACGGTTCAGGACCCGAACAGCTTCCAGTCCTTTGATCTGCAGGAACTCCTGCACTTCCTTTAAAAGACCGGAGGCTTCGTGGGTCTGTCCCGGCTTTTTCTCTACATATACACGATAGACCATGGGGATTCCTCCTTATTTCTTAGCAGCCAGTGCTTTCTGACCGATATCGCTGCGGCTGTAGGCGTTGGCGAATTTGACACCGGCGCTGAGCCGGTAGGCAGCGGTAATGGCGTCCTCCAGAGTGCCCCGGACGGCGGTGGTGCCGGTGACCCGGCCGCCGGCGGTGAGCAGCTTTCCGTTCTCCAGCTTAGCGCCGGCAACAAAGGTAGCCCTGGCTGCCCGGTCGGACATGCTCAGCTTATAACCCTTTTTGTAGCTTTCAGGATAGCCCTTGGATGCCTTAATGACGCAGCAGGCGTGCTTTTTGGCGAAGCGGACAGGGGTTTTGGCCAAAGTGCCATTGGTACATGCCATCATAATGGTCAGAAGATCGCTTTTCAGCAGGGGCAGCACCACCTGGGTTTCGGGATCGCCGAACCGGCAGTTGTACTCAATGACCTTGGGGCCATTGGGGGTCAGCATCAGGCCAAAGTACAGGCAGCCCTTGAAGGTGCGCTTTTCTTTCTTCATGGCCCGGATGGTGGGCAGGAAGATCTCTTTCATGCACTGCTTGGCAATATCCTCGGTATAGTAGGGGTTGGGGGCGATGGTGCCCATACCGCCGGTGTTCAGACCCGTATCGTTGTCCCCGGCGCGCTTGTGATCCATGGAGGATACCATGGGACGCACTACCTTACCGTCGGTAAAGGCGAGGACGGAAACCTCGGGGCCTGTGAGGAACTCCTCAATGACCACCGTGGAGCCGGATTTGCCGAACTTGGCGTTAGCCATCATGTCGGTAACGGCCTGCTTGGCTTCTTCCCGGGTCTGGGCGATGATGACGCCCTTGCCCAGCGCCAGACCGTCGGCCTTGACCACGGTGGGCATGGGGGCAGTTTCCAGATATTCCAGAGCCTTGGGAAGGTCAGTGAAGATCTCGTAAGTAGCGGTGGGGATGCCGTACTTCTTCATCAAATTCTTGGAGAAAGCCTTGCTGCCTTCGATGATGGCAGCGTTGGCCCGGGGGCCGAAGCAGGGGATACCCTTTTCTTCCAGGGCGTCCACACAGCCAAGGACCAGGGGATCATCCGGGGCGACGACTGCGTAGTCGATCTTATTCTCGGTGGCAAAAGCCACGATTTTTTCAATTTCCGTTGCGCCAATGGGCACGCAGATGGCGTCTTGCGCGATGCCGCCGTTACCGGGGGCAGCGTAAATGGTTTCTACATCGGGATTTTTCTTCAAAGAGCGGATAATGGCGTGTTCCCGGCCACCGCCGCCGACTACTAAAAGCTTCATGAATGACCTCCAAAATTAGGAATTAGGAATTAGGAGTTAGGAATTTATCCTACTCCTAATCCTTTGCAGAATATAATTACGGCAGAGTATCACGTATGGTTTTTGTAATAGAGGAAAGAAGTTTTCTTAATTCATTGCAATCTGCATATAGGGATTGGTATTCCGACTCGGATAAATAATGACAAGAAGCAAGCAATTCCAGCCAGTATAAGGTTTCCGCACATTCTTTCAGGGCGATATACAGTTTGTTTAAGAAATCCTTCCGACTGATTCCGTATTGGGCTTCTGCAACATTTGCACCAATACTGGTTCCGCAACGAAGCAGTTGTTTTGAAAGAATGAATTCTTTTTTGTCCTTACACAGATACTGATATGCTTGGACAATTCTTTTTGCAAAGACAAGACTTTTTACTTTCACTTCGTTCGAACCCAATTCCTAATTCCTCATTTCTAATTCCTAATTGGCTTAGTGATGGAACAGGCGCATACCGGTGAAGGCCATGACCATGCCCTTCTTGTCACATTCTTCAATAACCAGGTCGTCCCGGATGGAGCCGCCGGGTTCGGCGATGTACTTAACGCCGGAAGCATAAGCGCGCTTGATGTTGTCGGAGAAGGGGAAGAAGGCGTCGCTGCCCAGAGCCACATTCTGACGGGTGGACAGCCAGGCTTTCTTGTCTTCTTCAGTCAGCCGCTCGGGACGGACGGTGAAGTAGTTCTGCCAGATACCATCTTCACAGACATCCTCTTCGTTGCCATTGATGTAGCCATCGATAACATTGTCCCGGTTTGCCCGGCCCAGATCCTCTCTAAACTGCAGAGCCAGGGTCTTGGGATGCTGGCGCAGGAACCAGGTGTCTGCCTTGGAGCCTGCAAGCCGGGTGCAGTGGATACGGCTCTGCTGACCGGCGCCAACGCCGATAGCCTGACCGTCGTAAGCATAGCAAACGGAGTTAGACTGGGTGTACTTCAAGGTGATCAGGGCTACGATCAGGTCGACCTTGGCGCTTTCCGGCAGGTCCTTGTTGGCGGTAACGATGTTTTCCAGCAGATGGTTGCCGATCTTAAAATTGTTGCGGCCCTGTTCAAAGGTGATGCCGTAGACCTGCTTGCGCTCCTGGGCATCGGGAATGTAGTTGGGGTCGATCTTAACCACATTGTAGCTGCCCTTGCGCTTAGTTTTCAGGATCGCCAGAGCTTCCTCGGTGTAGCCGGGAGCGATGACGCCGTCAGAAACCTCGGGCGCGATCAAAGAAGCGGTGAGGGCGTCGCACTCGTCAGACAGGGCGACCCAGTCGCCAAAGCTGCACATCCGGTCCGTGCCACGGGCGCGGACATAGGCGCAGGCCAGGGGATTCTCGTCCAGACCCTGGATGTCTTCTACGAAGCAGGCCTTCTTCAGCTCCGGAGGGAGAACCTTGCCAACAGCGGCAGAGGTGGGAGAAACATGCTTGAAAGAAGTGGCGCAGGCCATGCCTGTAGCTTCCTTTAGCTCCTTGACCAGCTGCCAGGAGTTCAGGGCATCCATAAAGTTGATGTAGCCGGGGCGACCGTTGAGGATCTCAAAGGGCAGCTCGGTTTCGTCATGCATATACACAGAAGCAGGCTTCTGATTGGGGTTGCAGCCGTACTTTAACTCAAAAGTTTTCATAGATAGGACCTCCAAAAATTAGGAATTAGGAGTTAGGAATTAGGAATTGGTAGCGAGGATTCGGAAAAATAATTCCTCATTTCTTATTCCTAATTGTTTAGCAGTGTTTATTAATGATCCTCTGCTGATACTCACCGGTAGCCATGTCGGTGTAGCGGACAAACAGGGAAATCTTGTTGTTCTCGTTCAGGTTTTCCCACAATTCCTTGGTGAAAGCTTCGATATCGGCAGGAATGGCGACCCGTTCCGGCTCACCCTGGAAGGTGGGGATCACGGGATTGCCGTCGCACACATAGGTGTGCAGGAAATGACCCAGACCGGCGGTGGCAGGATACTCCCAGAAGAACCGGGCGCAGTTCGTTCCTTCCGGATCGGCAGCCTTCAAAATAGACATCTTGTAGCTGCCGTCACCGGCCTGCAGGCCGGAAATACGGGGGGTCCAGTTGGGACCGTCATCTTCAAACATGCGGGTGCGCAGAGCGGCTTCCCAGCTTTCGCCCCGGGCAGCATACTCCCAAATGGTATCAGTCTGGTCGCCGTTGGTGACGATGAGGCCCTTGCCCAGCTCCCGGACGGGATGATAGATGATCAGATGAGGATCTTTCATCAGGCTGGGGTCATGAGCCTCCGTGCGGATGCCATCGCTCTCCAGCGCGAAAACGCGGTTACGGGAGTTGACGGAGCGGCCCATGATGAAGTAAGCGGCAACGGCTTTCTTGCCGTCGGGGGTGATGCCCAGAACGATGCCGCGGCCGGGATAGGTGTTGTTTGCCAGCTTTTCGGCCATAGAGCCGATCTCATAGACATTCATTTGGATGACCTCCAATTTTTATTTCATGCGGCGCCGCCGCATAGGCTTCTCCTCAAGGAGAAGGCTTTTTATCTAATAATAACGGTGCGGCCATCGACGCGGATGCGGTCTTCGCAGAAGGCCTTTACCGCTTCGGGAAGCAGCTTCCATTCGGCCTGCTCCATGATCCGCTTTTGCAGCACTTCGGGGGTGTCGTCGGAACGGACCTCTACTGCCTTTTGGGCGATGATAGGGCCGCCGTCACATTCTTCACTGACAAAATGCACCGTTGCGCCGGAAAGCTTCACGCCGTATTTAATGGCTTCTTCGTGGACCCGCAGACCGTAATAGCCGGGTCCGCAGAAGGAGGGGATCAGCGCCGGATGGACATTCATAATGGCGTTGGGATAAGCAGCCACCAGTTCGTTTGTGAAGATGGTCATGCAGCCTGCCAGCACTACCAAGTGGATGTCAAGCTTCCGCAGAAGCTCTACCAATGCCACCGTAATGGCTTTATTGGATTCAAATTCTTTTCGGGGAAGAACAAAACCCGCAATGCCGGCGTTTGCGGCGCGTTCCAGCGCGTAGGCACCGGGCTTCGTGGAGATGACGGCAGCAATTTCGCCGCCGCCCAGCTCGCCCCGGGCTTGCGCGTCGATCAAGGCCTGTAGGTTTGTGCCGCCGCCGGAAACCAGAACAGCGATCCGCTTCATTCCAGGATCACCTTTTCTTCGCCCTTGATAATCTGACCGATCACGTAGGCGTCTTCACCGTTGGCTTTCAGAATTTCCAAAGCGGTTTCCACCTGGGCGGCGGGAACCACAACACTCATGCCAACACCCATATTGTAGGTGTTGAACATATCCCGCTCAGGGATGTTGCCCCAGGAAGCGATCAGATCGAAGACGGGCAGCACCTTGACAGAAGCCTTGTCGATCTTGGCGCACAGGCCGTCGGGGATGCTGCGGGGAATGTTTTCATAAAAGCCGCCGCCGGTAATATGGGAGATGCCCTTTACATCCACCTTGTTAAGCAGAGCCAGAATACTCTTGACATAGATCCGGGTGGGCTCCAGCAGCGCCTCGGCAATGGAGCGGCCGTTTAGCGCCTCCCGGGGAGTGTAAAGATGGGGAGGATTGTTGTCGATATTAAACACCCGGCGGCACAGGCTGAAGCCGTTGCTGTGGATGCCGGTGGAAGCCAGGGCGATGACAACGTCACCTTCTGCCATTTTGGTGTTGTCCAGGATCTTCTTCTTATCCACCACACCTACAGCAAAGCCAGCCAGGTCGTAATCCTCCAGGGGCATCAGACCGGGATGCTCGGCAGTTTCGCCGCCGATCAGGGCCGCGCCGGACTGGACACAGCCTTCTGCCACGCCGGCAACGATCTGGGCGATCTTTTCGGGATAATTCTTGCCGCAGGCGATGTAGTCCAGGAAGAACAGGGGCTTTGCGCCGCAGCAGATAATATCGTTGACGCACATGGCAACCGCGTCGATACCGATGGTATCGTGCTTGTCCATGAGGATAGCCAGCTTCACCTTGGTGCCGCAGCCATCGGTGCCGGAGACCAGAACAGGCTCCTCGATCCCGGTAAGATCCAAACCGAAGCAGCCGCCGAAGCCGCCCACATCGTCCAGACAACCTTCGTTACGGGTCCGGGCAACGTGCTTTTTCATCAGCTCCACAGCCTTGTAACCGGCTGTGATATCCACGCCGGCAGCGGCGTAGCTGGCGGAATGGGAGTTCTTGTGATCCATAGTAAAAAGCTCCTTTTTGTGAATTAGGAATTAGGAGTTAGGAATTAGGAGCTGAGGCATAGAAAAATTTCTAATTCCTCATTTCTCATTCCTAATTGTTCGTCATTCTTTGCCGTTCCAGCAGTAGGTACACAGCTTGCATTTGTCCAGGCCGATGGCCTTAACCACGCCGTCTACCGTCTGGAAGCCCAAAGAGTCAAATTTGAACTTGTCCCGGATGGCGGCGCGCATGGCCTTGCCTCGCTCGGTGTTGCCGTCGGCATATTCTTCAATATGCTTTAAACCCTCTTCGCCCTCCAGCTCTACGATCACCCGGCGGGAGATCAGATCCATATCGCTGGTAGAACGGGAGAAATTGAGATATTTGCAGCTATACATGATAGGCGGGCAGGCAGAGCGCATATGGACGCTCTTGGCGCCGTTTTCGTAAAGAAAATCTACGGTTTCCTGCAGCTGCGTGCCCCGGACGATGGAATCGTCCACAAACAGCAGATGCTTGTTCTGGATCAACTCATGCACCGGGATCTGCTTCATTTTCGCCACTTTTTTCCGGTCGGACTGCTTGGCGGGGGTAAAGCTCCGGGACCAGGTGGGGGTGTACTTGATAAAGGCTCTGGCAAAAGCCTTGCCGGTGCGGTTGGCATAGCCGATGGCGTGGGGCGTACCGGAATCAGGAACACCGCCTACATAGTCGATCTCCATGGTGCGGCCCTGCTCCATATCCCGTTCCGCAATGGCGGCGCCGTTGCGGTAACGCATGGCTTCCACATTGATGCCTTCGTAGGTAGAGGTGGGATAGCCGTAATAGGACCACAGGAAGGCGCACATCCGCATTTCCGTACCGGGGGCAGCCAGCTGGGTCATGGAGTCTGGGGTCAGCTCTACGATCTCGCCGGGGCCAAGCTCACAGACCTTTTCAAAGCCCAGCTTGGTAAAGGCAAATTCTTCGAAGCTGGCGCAGTAGCCGTCTTCGTTTTTGCCGATCTGCACAGGGATTCGGCCCAGCTTGTCCCGGGCGGCGATCAGATGGCCTTCATCCGTCAAAATCAGAATATTGGCAGTACCTTCCACCACCTGCTGGACGAACTGGATGCCCTCTACAAAATTGGACTTTAAGCTGATCAAAGAGGCGATCAGCTCGTTGGCGTTGATCTTGCCGCCGGTCATGGAATCAAAATGTCCGCCATGCTCCATATAATCCTGGATCAGCTGGTCGGAGTTGTTTACAATGCCTACGGTAGTCAAGGCAAAAGTGCCCAGCTTAGAGCGGATCAGCAGGGGCTGAGGGTCTGAATCGCTGATACAGCCGATCACGGACGTACCCTGCATCTCGTCAAAAATATGCTCAAACTTGGTGCGGAACGGAGAGTTTTCGATGCTGTGGATCTTTCTCTGCAGACCGATCTCCTTGTCCCAGGCGGCCATGCCGCCCCGGCGGGTACCCAAATGGGAATGATAATCCACGCCGAAGAACACATCCATCATGCAGTCCTGCTTGGATGCGATGCCAAAAAATCCTCCCATGAGGCTTTCTCCTTCAGGTAGTAATTAAGCGAAGAACAGCTCGTTGAGCTTCATGGGGTCGATATACTCGCCGTTCTTGTAGACGCGCATATTGCCGGAAGCCACTTCGTCGATGAGCATGACCTTGCCATCGGGAGCGTAGCCAAACTCAAACTTGATGTCATACAGCTCCATGCCCTTCTCAGCCAGATCGTCAGCAACGATCTTGGTGATGGCCTGCGTCTGCTCCTTCAGAGAATCATACTGCTCAGCAGTCATAACACCCAGATCTACCAGACCGTCCTTGGTGACCAGGGGGTCGCCCAATGCGTCGTTTTTGAAGGTGGTTTCTACGTAGTAGGGCAGATCCTGACCCTCAGTGCAGTACTCGTTGTAGCGGCGGAAGAAAGAGCCAACAGCCTTGCGGCGGCAGATAACTTCCAGACCCTTACCGAAAACCTTAGCAGGCAGAACTTCCATAGTGGTGTTATTCAGGTCGGCAGAGACGTAGTGGGTCTTGATGCCGGCGGCATTGATCTTCTCGAAATAGTAGATGCTCATCCGCAGGTTCACATCGCCTACGCCTTCGATGGTCAGGCCAACGCTGTTTTCGCCGGGATCGAACACGCCGTCCTTGCCGGTGCAGTCGTCTTTGAATTTCAGCAGGCAGTTGCCGTTGGGCAGGGCATAAACATTCTTGGTTTTACCGGTGTAGAGAAGCTTCAAGTTTTCCATAATAAATACCTCTTTCTGAAAGTATAAAAATAACTGATTTATTGCAGCGCGGCATCTTTTGCCAGCACTTTTTCCGCATCGCTTGCCCGCTTGGCATCCAGCTTGTCGGCAAGATCAGCATCGGTGACAGCCAGGATCTGAATGGCGAGCAATGCGGCATTGACCGCGCCATCCACAGCCACAGTTGCAACGGGGATGCCGGAGGGCATCTGGACAGTAGACAGCAGGGCATCCAAGCCGTTGGCGAAGATAGAAGATTTCATGGGGATGCCAATGACCGGCAAGGTGGTATTGGCGGCCAGAGCGCCAGCCAGATGGGCGGCCATACCGGCAGCGGCAATGATCACACCGAAACCGTTTTCCCGGGCGTTAACAGAGAAGTCCCGTGCCTGTACCGGGGTGCGGTGGGCGGAATACACATGCATTTCGTAGGGGACACCAAAGGATTCCAAGGTGTCTGCGGCTTTCTTTACCACGGGCAGGTCGCTGTCAGAGCCCATGATAATGGCAACTTTTTTCATATCGATCGTGACCTCCAAGATAAGAATGTGGGGTCCGCAGGGCGGACAAAAAGCAAAAAGGGCGCACTTATCCAAGAAAGGAAAAGTGTGCCCAGACGGTCGGCAAATATCAGCCCTTACTCCGTGTGGTGCTCCACTGATCCGTCAGTCATAAGGGTCCTGTTTCGTACTGAAATATTATAGCATGGCACAAAGCCAATAGTCAACTTGGCGAAAAGACAATTTATAAAAAAATATGACAGCTTCCCCTGTGAAACTTGCCAAAAACAAGGAGTTTCAAGGGAATTCGGGGCTGGAAGGGGTGGGAGGGATCACTCTCCCCGGAAGACGAAACCGTTCTCGTCCGCCCGGTCGATGATCGCCAAAGACTGCAGGGGGCAGCCCTCTGCGCGCAGCTTGTCGCCGCCTTGCTGGAAGCCTTTCTCAATGGCAACGCCAACGCCAATGAGTTCTGCGCCGGCCTGCTCCACAATGTTCAGAAGCCCCCGCATGGCTTCGCCGTTGGCCATAAAGTCGTCAATGATCAGCACCTTATCCTCCGGGGTGATCCAGTTTTGGGAGCAGATCAGGGTGACCTTCTTTTTGTAGGTGTAGGAGAAAATATCGCTGCGGTACAGACCGCCCTCGATGTTGTCGCTTTTTGCCTTCTTGGCAAACACCGCAGGGATGCCGTAGCAATAGGAGCAGACAGTTGCCAGAGGAATACCGCTGGCTTCCGCGGTGAGGATTTTGGTGACCTGAGAAATATCAAACCGTCGGGCGAATTCCTGGGCAAGCTCCCCCAGAAAACGGGCATCGACCTGGTGATTGAGAAAACTGTCAACCTTGACAATGTTGCCGGACAGGATCTTGCCCTCCTGGCGAATACGCTGATACAGTGCTTCCATAGCAGTCCCTCCCAAAAGTAGGTTCGTTGCCTTTCATTATGACGGAATTTTACAAAAAATGCAAGGGGCAGACCGCGGAAAATAAAAATAATCCTGCATCAGGCAGAATATTTTTGGAAGCAATGGCAAACAATACCTCTACAGCTCCCCACTGTTTATTTTTAGGAGGTTATTGGAATGTTTCATAAACGAGTTGTCTGGGTGCTTACAGCGCTGGCATGCGGACTGAGTCTGCTGGGCGGCGCAGTTTCTGCCGCGGAGGTGGAAAGCGGCGCGGTCTATTGCTTCCGGACAGAAGATTTCGCCCCAAGCGAAGATCTGGTAGGAATTTGTATCACAGACCTGCCGGATACCGCTGCAGGAACGGTGATGCTGGGAGGCAGAGTGCTGCGGCCGGGGGATATTCTCACCGTAGAACAGCTGGAGAAAATGACCTTTTCTCCCTTAGATACCCAGGTCGATGTCCAGGCAGTGATGTCTTATCTTCCCATCTATGAAAACCGGGTAGAAAAATCTACCACCGTCACGGTCTCCATCCGGGGCAAGGAGGATCAGGCACCCGTGGCGGTAGACTCTGCCCTGGAAACCTATAAGAACCTGCCCAATACCGGCAATCTGAAGGTAACAGACCCGGAGGGAAAGCAGCTGACCTATACCGTTACCCGGCAGCCCAAACGGGGGACCTTGACGGTGGCCGAGGACGGCTCTTTTGTGTATACGCCTAAGAAAAACAAGGTGGGCGTAGATTCCTTCACCTATACCGCAACGGACCCGGCGGGGAACGTATCCCGGGAAGCCACCGTGACTGTTACGGTACTCAAGCCCGGTGACGCTGCCCAGTATACGGATACCGTTGGTTCGGATTGCCGCTTTGCCGCAGAATGGCTGAAAAACAACGGCCTTTTTGTGGGTGAGACCCTGGGCGGTGAGCTTTGCTTCCAGGAGGAAAAGCCGGTGAGCCAGGAAGAGTTCCTGGTCATGATGGTCAAGGCACTGGGAATTCCTCTAGAGGAAACGGCAAACTATACCGGATATCCTGAGGATGTGCCCCAGTGGCTGCGTCCCTACCTTGCCGCGGCGCTGCGGTCGGGTCTTACCGCAGGTCTTCCTGCAGAAGATTCCCAAACCCTCGGCACGCCCATCACCGGCGGCGCGGCAGCGGTGATGCTGCAAAACGCGTTGGATTTTGCGGTGCTGACTGTGGTGGATGAAGGACAGGAGGGTGTACCCCAGTGGGCGGCAGTGGCAGTAGCAGCCCTGCAGGATAACGGTGTTTCGGTAAAAGCCGCCGAGACCCTGACCCGTGGGGAGGCTGCAAAGCTCCTGTACCGGATCAGCCTGCTGGCAGAAGATGCCCCCGGCCTGGCTATGTACCGGTAAGCTGCCAATGCCCGTTTGTCGGGCAGTTGATTCGCACTCGGCGGCGCAGCCGCTAAGCCTTCCCCTTGAGGGGAAGGTGGCAAAAATCTTTGATTTTTGACGGATGAGGTGTTCTGCGAAGCAGAAAAACAGGCTTTGTGTAGGTTGCTCCGCAACCTACACCTCATCAGTCAGCCTGTTAGGCTGACAGCTTCTCCTCAAGGAGAAGCCTTTGCCACTGCACGAGAAATGGCAATTTGTTGGTCACAATAAAAGTAAAAGAGGGGCCGGTTGGCCCCTCTTTTTGGGTTATAGGAAATTAAGCCGAATAACGGTTCCAGATGATCTGCATATTGGCAGCCAGGTCCTGGATACCATTAAGTTCCAGTTCCTTCTGGAAGGCGGCCCAGTTGTTGTCGTTCAGCCGGAGCTCTCCGGTGATGAAGGCCTTCTCATATTTAGCGCAGATAGGCTTAATGCTGGCCCACAGGAAGTCCAGCTCGCTCTTTTCTCCCTCAGAGGTGCGGGCATCCGGCCAAATGTAGTGGTCAAACAGTTCGGGATGCTCCTCCATAAACTTGCCTAAGACATAAGCTTCGGAGTTCTGATCGGACTCCCACTGACCGTTCAAATACATCTGCGGTGTAATACACTTAAAGATGTCGCCCAGCTCAAAGATATCGTTCCAAAGAGGATGGTTTACAGATTGCTTGACAGCCAGGGATTCATCGTAGGTGTTCAGATCCACCCAAGAATCATTCTCGGCAGAGGGATATTTCAGAGAACCGTCGCTGTCGATGTACCAGGTGGGGTTGTTCGTATAGTAATCCTTGTAAGTAGCGGCATCACCCCAAAGGGTCCATTCGTTGGGCAAACCGGATTCCGCGCTCCGGGAGCCGGCCAGGGAGAAGAACTGATCCATCCAGGCCATCAGAATGTCAGGGTTCTTACAGGTTTTGAACACGGTGAAAGTATTCAGAGTGCCCTTCACAGAGGGGTTCAGGGAATAATTGGTCTCATAACCGGTGTCAAAGGGAACAACCAAAGTCTGGGCATCCCGCCAGGCAAGACTGCCGTTGTCTTCAGAACCGTTGTTGAACCAGGTCTTGCCGTTATAGAAGCCCCAGGAAGCGGTCTCAGCGCCGGCAACCTCAGCAAATTCTTCTGCGGAAACATTGTCAAAGAACTTGTCCCAGATCAGACCTTCCTGCCACCAGGCGTTGATCTGAGTCAGGCAATCCCGGTAGTTCTGGGTCTGGGGGGCGGTGGTGCAAACACCGTCATCCTGGATAGTTACATAGTATCTGTCGGAGGAGTCGGTGGTGCCCAGACCCCACAGGTTCATCAGGCCCTGCAGGGTGCCCTGTCCATCGCCGGCATCGCTGGAGGATACCATCAGCAAGGGGATCTCATCGTTGGGATCGCCGTTGCCGTTCATGTCGTGCTCTTTAAAGTAACGCAGAACCGTGGTGAATTCCTCAATGGTCTTGGGGAAGGTCTTGCCGTCGGTATAACCGGGAACCTGCTTCAGCCAATCCATGTTGACAGTCAGGGGGGACTCCCAAGCGGTGCCGGCAGATTCAGAAAGACCCAGCAGAGACCAGATGTGACCGTCAGCGCCTGTCATCTTGTTCAGAGCGCCGGGGACAGATGCCAGAGCCTTCTGGTAGTTGGGCATGATCTTGGGATCGTTAACCCATTTTTCCAGGGAGTGCAGCCGGTCTTTGGCAGCATAGTCCAGAATATCGGAGGAAGACAAAGCGTCGGGTCCGAGGATCGCGTCGGGAGTAGAGTTGGTGGCGATCAGAGTTTCCAGGGTCTCGATGTGCTCGTCACCCAGAACAATGCACTTGATGGTAACATTGGTCTTCTCGTTCAGGTATTTATACCACTCGCACCGCTCGATCAGGGACTGATATTCCTTCTGACCGCGGACGGCGATACGGAAGGTAACGGGCTTTTTCAAGGGGAACATATCGTTATTGATAGCGGGAGATCCAGCAGATTGCTGAATACCTTCCTCTCCTTGGGTAGGATTCTGGGTTTCGTTAGGATCTTCGGTAGGGGTACAGCCGGCAAACAAAGAAACTACCATAACCAAAGCCAGCAGCAGAACCAGCAGGTTGGTGATTTTTTTCATTTTGTTTTCCTCCTTGCGTTTATGTGTTGTATGATCTTCCGGTTATCCGGGTTATCCAGGGTAAAAAGTTTTTGCGATGGTTTAAGCGGTTTCCTTGACAATGACAAAACCGTCTACCAAGTTGGCGCTTTCCAGCGTGCCTTCAATGGCAACGGTGCGTTCCATCAAGTCAGTCAGCAGGACGCACCCGTCCTTACATTCGATTTTCATCACATTTTTCATAACCACCGTTTCCGGGGTCATGGTGTTCTTATAAACAGTAGAAAGACACATATCCTTGCCTCACTTTGCATCCAGACTGGTCAGCACAACACTTAGGCGCATATTGCCCTTTTCGAAGTCGGAAACGGCTGCCATTACCTGCTCGTAGGCGCTGTGGCTGCCGGCCTTTTCCAGCTCGGCGGCAAGATCAGCCAGCTCCTTGGCGTGGGCGGCGTTGTGACCGACCATGTACTTCATCAGTGCTACCAGCTCCTCCATGGGTGTATGCTGGCAAGCGCTCTGACAACCCTGACACTGGCCGCTGCAATCGTGGGAATGGTCGTGGGCAACGCCCTCGGCGTGGAGCTGGTCATGCTCATGGGGATGTACGTGGTCATGCTCATGCATGTGGTTATGGGCGTGGGTGTGGGTGACACCGTCATGGGTGTGTTCGTGGGTGTGAGTATGCTCGTGGTCATGTCCGTGACCGCCGACGTGATCGTGGTGCAGATGCATAAAGATACTCCTTTGCATTTTAACAGTATTATAACCAAGAATTGCCCGCTTGTCAAATTAACATTTGTCAGGAAATAGAATTTTTTTCGTTTGGACAAATATTTTTTCAAAATTAACAGGCTGCCGAGAAAAATTATGTGGGGACAGCCTTGCTGCCCCCACATGGAAATTTACTTAATAGTTTTTAAATCGAATGTCAGTATTTCTTCTGTCTTTTCGTTCTTTTCGATGGTGACCTGAGCTACCTTGACCAGAGATTTATATTTGTCCTTGGAGGGGCCGGATTTGGAGTAACCCCAGAGGGTATCCAGATCATAGTCTGCGTCCTTTTCCTGTCCGGCAGCAAAGGCTTCCTTATCCAATATGTATACGGAAACGGTGTAATCCGTCTCGTTTTCAAACATGGGACGGTAGGCGCTGTCCACGATGCAAACAACAGTCTCGCTGTCCCATTCATCGGTCTTTTCCAAAACCAGCGTGGTCATGGCTTTGTTGGCTTCCACGCGCTGGGCATCGGTGTAGTCGGCGCTGCGGGAAGTGTCCCGGTAACGGTAAGTCAGATAGCCAACAGCGCTGCCGATGCCTACCACCACCAACAAAACCAGAGCGGCAATCTGCTTTTTGTTGAAGCTTAGATTGGCGCTGCGGTCATAGGTCAGCTTGGCCCGGGCAGTGATGGGTACCAGTACCTTTAAAAACAGGGTGATTACCACGGCCTCGATGGGGAAGAAGAACAGATTCTTGAAGATCCGTGCGACAGTCATGATGCCCAGGATGGAATCCTTGGCTTTTTCGGGATTGCCCATGTAGGTGTACTGCCAGGCGAAGATCAGCTGCTGCAGCACTACATTGACCACGAAGCAGATAAGGAATCGGGCAATGATCACCCGGGTGGCAGAGGGCTTAGCCCGGTACAGACACAGGGCGTAGAACATGGTGCTGGCGATCTCTGTCAGCATAAAGGGCAGGAAATAGTCTCCCGTGGGGAAGATCATAAAGCCGATGGTATCCGAAATGATCGCCGCAGGGATTGCCAACACAGGTCCGAAGATCATGGCGCCCAGGGCGGTGGCCAGGGTGGCGGTCTGGATGGCCATCTGGGGTCCTATGTAGATGGCAAAGGGCTTCAGGGCGATACGCAGCGCGATCATCAGCGCGGTGACAACCAGCATCTTGATGTCTTTCAGTTCGGCGGCGGCGTCACGCCAATAGGCTTTGGAAAAGGGATGGGGATACAGGGTTGTGCTTTTTTGTGTTCTGGACATAAAATGACCTCCTTATTGATAGGCGACTGGCCAACCGAAGTACCAACAAAAAAGCCCCTGCGCGCAGCGCAAGGGAGCTTCACAGATACAGTTGGGCAAGGCAACGTAACCAGCCTGACCATTCGCCCGACCGAGTATCGCCTCTCATAAAGGAGGATATCCTATATGGGCAGCGGGTGCGAAGACGCCATCGTGGAAAATTTCCTTCGTCCTCCGGGCAACTCCCCGTCCCGGTGGCACTTAACGCGGCATCTTCTACTCTGTTCGCCGTTATCATACACGAAGAAAATAAAAATGTAAATAGTTTTTTTGCAAAAAGAAAAGAAAACCAGGCACTGCAAAACCTGCAGCATCCAAAAAATTGCCATTTCCCGGGCAGTTGCGGTAGAACGAAAGGCTCCCTTGTGTAAAGGGAGCTGGCAAAATGCCGTCAAAACGGCATTTTTGACTGAGGGATTGTCGTGTTTTTGACAACCCCTCCGGCCAAAATCAAAGATTTTGCCCACCTCCCCTTACACAGGGGAGGCTTGCGCCGCAGCGCATATCGAGTGCGGCAGCACATATCGATTCCCGAAGGGAAATATCGAAAATCCCGCAAGGGATTTATATCGATCCAATAACAAAAATCTGCCTCCCCAAAAGAAAGGCAGATTTTTGTTATTGGGAAATTAGTCCAGCTCAAAAGCGCCGGTGTAGAGCCGGTAATACGTGCCCTTTTGGGCGATCAGCTCTTCATGGGTGCCTCGCTCAATGATCCGGCCGTGATCCAAAACCATAATGCAGTCAGAATTCATAACCGTGCTGAGCCGGTGGGCGATGACAAAGGTGGTCCTGCCTTTCATCAGCGCGTCCATACCCTTCTGCACCAGAACCTCGGTTCGGGTATCAATGGAGGAGGTAGCCTCGTCCAGGATCATCACCGGAGGATCGGCTACCGCCGCCCGGGCAATGGCGATCAGCTGCCGCTGACCTTGAGAGAGGTTCGCGCCGTTGCCGGTAAGCTCCGTTTCATAGCCCTTGGGAAGCCGGGTGATGAAGTCATGGGCGTTGGCCAGCTTTGCCGCGGCGATGCACTCCTCATCGGTGGCATCCAGCTTGCCGTAGCGGATGTTCTCCATGACCGTACCGGTAAACAGATTGGTCTCCTGAAGCACCACGCCCAGGCTGCGGCGCAGATCCGGCTTGCGGATCTTATTGATGTTGATGCCGTCGTAGCGGATCTTGCCGTCGGCAATGTCATAAAACCGGTTAATGAGGTTGGTAATGGTGGTCTTGCCTGCGCCGGTAGCGCCAACAAAAGCGATTTTCTGACCGGGATGGGCGTAGAGGGTCACGTCAAACAGCACCTGCTTCTCCGGAACATAGGCAAAGTCCACCATATCCATGACGATGTCGCCCTTGAGCTGGGTGTAGGTGACGGAGCCGTCTGCCTGGTGGGGATGCCGCCAGGCCCACATGCCGGTGCGCTCCTCGCACTCGATGATCTGGCCGTTTTCGTCCAGCTTGGCGTTCACCAAAGTCACATAGCCGCTGTCGGTCTCAGGCTCTTCGTCCATCAGTTCGAAGACCCGCTCCGCGCCGGCCAGGGCCATAACGATGGCGTTGATCTGGTTGGAGATCATGTTGATGGGCATGTTGAAGGATTTGCTGAGCATCATAAAGGCCATCAAGCTGCCCAAAGACAGCATCGCGCCTTCACTGGAAACCACCAAAATGCCGCCGAAAATGGCCAGCACCGCATACTGGACATAGCCTAAGTTGTTGTTGATGGGACCCATCATGTTAGAGAATTTGCCGGCAGAAAAAGCGTTTACCCGAAGCTGCTCGTTGAGCTTATCAAATTCTTCCTTGCAGACTTCCTCGTGATTGAAGACCTTGACGACTTTCTGCCCGTTGATCATTTCTTCGATGTAGCCGTTCACAGCGCCCAAAGACCGCTGCTGGGCGATGAAGAACTTTCCGGATTTTCCTGCCAGAGTCTTGGTGACCAGGATCACACCGGCAATGGTGACCATAGCCACACAGGTAAGGACCCAGGAGGTGGTGAGCATCCGGTACAGCACTACGATCAGTGTGACCAGAGAGGAAACCGTCTGGGGGATGGACTGAGAGATCATCTGCCGCATGGTATCCACATCGCTGGTAAACCGGGACATAGTGTTGCCGGCGGCGGTGGAGTCGAAATACCGCAGGGGAAGACGCTGCATTTTCACAAACATATCGTCCCGGATGGTCTTTTGGACGCCTTGGGTCACGCCCACCATCAAAAAATTCAGACCAAAGGATGCCAGCATGCCAATGACATAGATGCCGGCGATCTCCAGCAGGAACTGAAGCACCGGGGCAAAATCGCTGTTTCCCGCGGCGACCATGGGCAGAATGTAGTTGTCAACCAGCTTGCCCAGGGCCACAGAGCCGGTGGTCTGGGCGATGGCGTTGGCAACAATGCACAAAAACACCAGGATCAGTATGTACCAGTATTTTTTCAAATAACTTAAAAGCCGCAGCAGAGTCTTGCCGGGATTTTTTGCCTTGCGGCCATCGCCGCGCATTTTTGCAGGAGGCATTATTCGTCCCCTCCCTTCTTCTGGGATTCAAAGACTTCCCGATAGATCTGGGACTCTTTCAGCAGCTGTTCGTGGTTGCCCACAGCGGCAACACTGCCGTTATCCAGCACCAGGATCAGATCCGCGTCCTGAATGGAAGCTACCCGCTGGGCGATGATCAGCTTGGTGGTGCCGGGGATATGCTCCCGGAAGGCTTGGCGGATGGCGGCGTCTGTGGCAGTGTCTACCGCGGAGGTGGAGTCGTCTAAAATCAGAATTTTCGGATTTTTCAGCAGCGCCCGGGCAATGCACAGCCGCTGCTTCTGACCGCCGGAAACATTTTTGCCACCCTGTTCAATGTGGGTATCGTACCCGTCGGGGAAGGATGTAATAAAATCATGGGCGCAGGCAAGCTTGCAGGCGTGCTCCATTTCCTCGTCCGTAGCATTGGGGTTGCCCCAACGCAGGTTTTCCTTGATAGAGCCGGAGAACAGTACATTCTTTTGCAGCACCATGGCCACATTGTCCCGAAGTGTTTCCAGCTCATATTCCCGAACATCCCGTCCGCCAACCTTCAGAGAGCCTTCCGTCACATCATACAGCCGGGGGATCAGCTGCACCAGAGTGGATTTGCCGGAGCCGGTACCACCCAGAATACCTACGGTTGCGCCGCTGGGAATGTGGAGGCTGATGTTCTCCAGAGAATTTCTGCCGGCGGCATCGGAATAGCGGAAGGAAACGTTTTCAAAATCGATAGCGCCGTCGGCAATTTCTGTTACGGCATCGGCAGGAGATACCAGATCCGGCACCTCAGAAAGCAGCTCGCCGCAGCGGCGCAAGGGGGTGCGGCTCATGGTGAGCATGACAAAAACCATGGAAAGGTTCATCAGACCCATGAGGATCTGTGAGGTGAAGCCGAACATAGCGCTAAGCTGTCCGGTGGTCAATCCCAGGTCGGGATTGTTGCCGGAGGCAACCACCATCTGCGCGCCTACCCAGGAGATAAAAAGCATACAGGTATATACACAGAATTGCATCACCGGGGCGTTGAGGGCAAGGATCTTTTCTGCCTTGGAGAAATCCTTGTAAAGAGAATCGGAGACCTCAGAAAACTTGTGGATCTCCTTTTTCTCACGGACGAAGCTCTTGACCACCCGGATACCATGGATGTTCTCCTGAACGGTGTTGTTCAGCTTGTCGATGGTCTTAAAGCCCCGGTCGAAGATCTTAAATACCGCAGGGGTCAGCAAAACCAGCACCAAAATCAAAATGGGCATGACGATCATATAAATGGTGCTGAGCTTGGTGCTGATGCGCAGCGCCTGAACCAAAGCCAGAATGAGCATCATGGGGCAGCGGATGGCCATACGGATGAGCATTTGGAAGGTCATTTGCAGGTTGGCAACATCCGAGGTCAGCCGTGTAACGATGGAAGCGGTGGAGAACTTATCGATACTCCGGAAGCTGTAGTTTTGGACATGGTGGAACATATCGTGGCGCAGGTTTCGGGCAAAGCCGGTACCGGCCTTGGAGGCAAATACCGCCGAAAGGACGCCAAAGCACAAAGATGCCAGGGCGCATATCACCAAAAGCAGGGACTGTTTGGCGATGTAGGACATGTTTTGGTACTGGATGCCGTAGTCGTAAAGGTTTGCCATGACCATGGGGATGGTCACTTCCATAGCAACCTCGCCGATCATGCACACAGGGCTTAGGATCGTAGCCCATTTGTATTCCCGGACACACCGGGCAAGCCGTTTAATCATGGGATTCCTCCTTTTTTCGGCGGCGGGGATGGTCGTCCGTATTCTCAATGGCTCGATCCAGGAAGCAAGAGAATAGGACATTTTCTGCTGTAAAGTCTGAAATAATGACTTGCACATTCCCAGGGATAATGAAACAATATTTTACCATAGCTTGCCACCGGATGCAACCGATAGAAAAAATTTAACAATTGCGGCGGGCAGCCACAGACAACCTCGGGATTGGCGGACGGGTAATATTCGTTACACCATTGGGAACAGTCCGATTCGCGGCTATATTTGCCAATTCCCGTTTATCGGGCTGTTGGTTAGAACTCAGCGGCGCAGCCGCAAAGCCTTCCCCTCGAGGGGAAGGTGGATTCCAAAATGCACAGATTGGGCATTTTGGAAGACGGATGAGGTGGTCTGCGAAGCAGAATCCCAGCCTTGTAACGGCTGCTATGCAGCCTACACCTCATCAGTCAGCCTGTTAGGCTGACAGCTTCTCCTCAAGGAGAAGCCTTTGTGCTCTGTTGCAACCGCCCGAGAAATGGCAATTTGTTGGGCAGCTCAAAAAAGAAAGCGTGCCGCGTTTTCCGCGGCACGCAAATCGTTCAGAATTTAGATCTTCTCAGCGGCTTCCACAACGTGCTTCATCAGAACGCTGGTGGTCACAGCGCCGACACCGCCGGGAACGGGGGTGATGGCTTCGACGATGGGCTCCACCTCGTCAAAGATGGCATCGCCGGACATACCGCCCTTGCCCTTGGAGGTGATCTTCTCGGGGTTCCAGTTCATGGAAACGTCGATGACGATCTGGCCTTCCCGGACATAATCCTTGGTCAGGCTGTTCAGCACACCGGCAGCAGACACGATGATGTCAGCGCCCTTGCAGATCTCAGCGGTGTTGACAGTCTTGGTGTGGCAGACGGTGACGGTGGCGTTCTTCTGCATCAGCATCATAGCGGCAGGCTTGCCGACCACCAGAGAGCGGCCGATAACTACCGCATTCTTGCCCTTGCAGTCAATGCCGTAGTAGTCCAGGATCTCCATGCAGGCAGCGGGGGTGCAGGGGGCGTAGCCCAGATCCTGACCTTCGAACACGCCGGCGTTGGACATATGGGTCATGGAGTCCACGTCCTTCTTGGGAGCCAGACGGTTGCAGATCTCGTCCTGGTCAGCCTTCAGATGCTTGGGCAGGGGACGGAACATCAGAACACCGTGGATGGAATCGTCGGCGTTGACCTGGTCGATCACAGCCAGGACTTCTTCCTTGGTAGCGGTCTCGGGGAGAACAAAGTTCTTAACAGCAACGCCCACTTCCTCAGCGCGCTTGGTAGCGCCCTTTTCGTAGCTCAGGTCAGAGGGGTTCTCACCCAGACGGATGATGCCCAGAGTGGGAACGATGCCCTTTGCCTGCAGCGCAGCAGTCCGGGCCTGCAGCGCAGCAACCAGAGCTTCGTTTACTTCTTTGCCCAGTAATTTCTTAGCCATAGTTTATTTCCTCCAAATGTTTAATCGTCCGCGAAGCGGACACCGTAAATTTGCCGCAGGCAAATATCACATCTGCGGCAGCAGATATATCACTGCGAAGCAATATCACTCGCCGGAAGGCGAATATTATTGCGCCGAAGGCGCTTACACGCCAAATCCGGCCTTGACAGAGTTAAAGATCTCGTCAGCCATGGCGCAGTACTTGTCCATCATGCCCAGGGCCTTGCGGTTCAGCTCTTCCGCCTTTTCCCGGTTTTTCAGGGTCTTGGTGTTGATAAACACGTTCAGACTGGCAGCCTGCAGAGCGGCCTTGCAGCACACAGCGCCGCAGCCGGCATCGGAAACAGCCAGGCGGCTGCCCTTGGCGGCAAACACAGCAATGTGCTCAATGGCTTCGCAGCACAGCTCCATGATCTTCATGGGGGTGGAGCAGGCGATCAGGGTCGCTTCCTCCATAACGGTGTCCCGGGTGGGGTCATCCTTGGGGATTCCGTAGGCCTTAGCCAGGGGCAGGAAGTTCACTTCGTCAGCTTCCACCTGGTTCAGAAGCTCCGTCTGAAGCGCGTCGCACTTTGCCTTCAGGGCAATGATCTCAGCCTCGACCTCAGCATATTTCTTCTTGCCCACAGTCAGGCTGCCCACCATGTTGCCCAGAGCGGTGCCGATGGCACCAACCAGAGCAGCAGCGCCGCCGCCGCCGGGAGCGGGCGCATCGGATGCCAGGACTTCCACAAACTTGCGGCAGGTTTCCATTGTCATATCCATAGGAAATATCTCCTTTATGTATTATTCTTTTGTAGGGCGGGGGTTCACTCCCGCCGTTGATGATGCGGCAGGAGCAAGCCCCTGCCCTACAATAAACGCTCCAAAAGCAGAGGCGGAAAACCGCCTCTGCTTTTGGAAAATGTGAATTAGAACAGGCCGGAGACCTTGCCGGTTTCGGTGTCGATGTCGACACGGCGGTAGGCGGGGTCAGCAGCGGTACCGGGCATCATGGAGATGGTGCCGGCCATGGGGCACAGGAACTTAGCGCCGCCGTACTCCAGAATGTCACGGATGGTCAGCTTCCAGCCGGTGGGAACACCCTTCTTGGTGGGATCGTCACTGAGGGACAGGTGGGTCTTGACCATCATGGTGCAGTAGTCAGCGTACTTGGGATCGGACTCAAAGCGCTGTGCCTTCTCGGTAGCCAGAGGCAGCCAAACAACGCCGTCAGCGCCGTAGACTTCCTTGGCGATCCGCTCAACGCGCTCACGCAGAGGCATATCCAGATCGTACAGGAACTTGACTTCCACGGGGTCTTCACAGGCTTCCACGACCACACGGGCCAGCTCAGCAGCGCCTTCGCCGCCGTAACGCCAGTGGTTAGACTCGGCGCAGCGGACACCGCGCTCAGCGCACAGCTTCTTCAGCAGATTGATCTCAGCGTCGGTATCGGTGTAGAACCGGTTGATGCAGACCACGGGATTGATGCCGGACTTCTTGATGGTGTTGACATGGTGGAACAGGTTGCAGGTACCCTTCTCCAGCAGCTCCAGGTTCTCCTCAGTGTATTCCTTGGGCAGGGGAGCGCCGGGGGTAACCTTGGGGCCGCCGCCGTGCATCTTCAGGGAGCGGACGGTAGCAACCAGAACGGAAACGTTGGGAGTCAGACCGGAAAGACGGGTCTTAACGTTCCAGAACTTCTCGAAGCCGATGTCGGCAGCAAAGCCGGACTCGGTGACGTGGTAGTCAAACAGCTTCAGAGCCAGACGGTCAGCGATAACGGAGGACTGGCCGATAGCAATGTTGGCGAAAGGACCGGCGTGGATCAGAACGGGCTGATGCTCCACGGAGTAGCACATGGTGGGGTTGATGGCGTTACGCATCCAGGCAGCCATAGCGCCGGCAACGTCCAGATCCTCACAGGTAACAGGCTCGCCGGTCTTGGAGTAAGCCACGACGACCTTGCCGATACGCTCGCGCAGATCCTTCAGATCCTTGGCAACAGCCAGGATAGCCATCAGCTCGGAACCGACAGCGATGCCGAACTTGCTCTCCATCATGAAGCCGTCCAGACGGCCGCCGATGCCGATGATGATGTTACGCAGGGACTGAGCGCAGAAGTCGATGATCCAGCCCATTTCCACGCGCTTGGGGTCGATGTCCAGACGGCGCAGGCCCTTCTTGGCCAGCCACTCGTCGTTGTTGTTGCGCTCGTGCTGCATACGGGCGGTCAGAGCCACCATAGCCAGGTTGTGAGCGTTCATAATATCGTTAATATCGCCGGTCAGGCCCAGGGAGAACTCGGTCATGGGCATCAGCAGAGCGTTGCCGCCGCCTGCTGCGGTACCCTTAACGTTCATGGTGGGGCCGCCGGAGGGCTGACGCAGAGCGCCGCCGGCATTCTTGCCGATATAGCCCAGGCCCTCAATCAGACCCAGGGAAACAGTGGATTTGCCTTCGCCAAAGGGAGTGGGGGTGATAGCGGTGACTTCGATGAACTTGCCGTCGG
>JAFQCV010000066.1 GCA_017416325.1 Oscillospiraceae bacterium | reverse complement strand
CGATGGCTGCCAATTGACAATTGAAAATTGACAATGGAGAATTTCGGAGTCGCCAAAGGCGACATTTTTAAATCATTTCCGAAGGAAATACCACAATTGTCAATTATCCATTATCCATTATCAATTCGTGCGTCAGCACGATAAATGGTAATTTATTTGTGCAGGGCGTTTAACAGCGCGGTTTTTTCGTTGGGGAGCTTTTCATCCAGAACCTGCGATAGCAGCTGATCCAAGGTCTGGCCAACAGCCGGGCCGGTGATGCCCAGCGCCATCAGATCGTGTCCGTTGACAGCCAGATCCGTTACCCGAAGGCAAGCGTTTTTGGCAAGGATCTCGTCCAAAAGCGTCAAAATTTTTTCGAAAGGTGGGGATTCCCCCAACACACCCTTGCCGTTAAAATCCGCCTGCTGGAGCGCCAGCAGCTGCCGCAGGGGCGTTTCACCGTATTGGCTCAGCCGACGGCGCAGAAGCTTTTCCTCCGGCTCCAGAGGGGTCATATGCTTTTCAATCAAAAAAACCACCTGTTTACGCAGGGCGGTGGGTGCTTTCAGCCGCAGCAGGATGCTGTCCGCAATTTTCGCGCTGACTCCGGCGTGACCCAGAAAATGGCCTCGTCCGGTTTCGTCCAGGGAAAAGGTGGCGACCTTTCCTACATCATGAAGCAGCGCCGCCCAGCGCAGGGGCAAAGCTTCCGGCACGCCGCCGGTGACGATGGCGGTGTGGGTGAAGATATCATATAAATGGTGAGGGCTGTGCTGATCAAACCCCACGGTTTCTGTCAGTTCCGGGATGACCTGCTGGAGGATCGGGGCGAAGCGCAGCAGATCCTCGGCGGTGACTAGGGGAAGAAGTTTACATAACTCTTCGAAAACCCGTTCCCGGGCAAGGCTATCCATCAGCGGAGAAAGCCGGATCATGGCATCCATGGTGTCAGGCGCTACCTCCAGCCGGTAGCGCACCGCAAACCGGACACCCCGGAGAATCCGCAGGGCATCCTCTTCAAACCGCTCCTTAGGGTCGCCTACCGCCCGAAGAATACGGTCAGTCAGGTCTTGTCTGCCTCCGAAGGGATCGGCAAAGCCTCGCACAGGAGACCAGGCCATGGCGTTGACTGTAAAATCCCGCCGGGCAAGGTCGCCTTCAATATTATCTACAAATTCCACCCAATTTGGGTGTCTGTGGTCCCGATAATCCCCCTCTGTGCGGTAGGTGGTAATCTCCACCACACCGCCCTCGGTGACGACACCGACTGTACCGTGCTTTTCTCCTGCCAGAACCAGCTTTTGATCCTGAAAAACGGCTTGGATCTGTTGGGGGAGGGCATTTGTACAAAGGTCATAATCTTGGGGCGTGAGTCCCAGGTTCATATCCCGGACACAGCCGCCCACAGCGTAGGCAGAAAAGCCGGCATCTTCCAGAGCGGCAATACACGCGGCGGCAAACTCAGGCAGGATCATGGCGATTATCCTTTTTAGGCAGGTTGAGCTTCCATCCGGGCATGGGGATCAGACGGCACAGGTCAGTTATGGCCCACAGGGCGCATGCGCCGTACAAAAACCAATCCCGGCTGCCGATGAGAGAAAGACAGCAGAAAAAGACAGCAGCCAGGTGGAAGATGGCGTGGGCTCTGCGGTTTCCGCAGCCTACATCAAAGGCTGTCCGCTGATAGAGGGAAAGCATCATAAAGACATTGGCGAAAAGCTGGAAAATATAGTTTTGCAGCTGAGGCTCCGGACTCCAGGCCCGGTACAGAGAAACCAGCCGCAGAATCCAAAAGATACTGACAAAGCTATGCAAAAGAAACATCGGCCGTATGCCTTTCCAGCGGTAAAAAGCGCAAAGACCCAGCAGCGCCACGGAAAGGAAGCCCACAACGGCAGTAACGGCTGAAAGGGAATCGGCTGAGCCGATCAGAGCGAGAATGTTTGCCACCAGAATACCCAAGGCAAGGCTTCCCTCACCAATAGCACCGATGACGGAGGATGGGAAGTTAAAGGAATACTTATTGGCCTGCACCAAGGGAAGACATACAAGAATCACCAACACGGCTGTGACGGCGGTAAGCAGCCAAAGCAGGATACCGGCAGGATGACCGGATACCAAAAGTCCGGTTTTATCCGTGCCTGTGGACAGCAGCCAAAAGCGCAGCGCAATACCGATAATGCCCGCAGACAGGACGAACCAGGGCAGGTTGGTGGGTTTGAGCAATTTTTTCATAGTTTCCTCCCAATATGGCAGATTTTATGGGAACATCAGGATCAGCCAAAGGATCCCACTGAGGATCGGTTGATGGAGCAGATAGATCCAAAGAGAATGTCTGCCGCACAGCCGCAAAAAGCGCAGGGGTAAAATCTCGGGATTTACCTTAGGCAGCAGCGACTGCTGTTTACGGTACAGGGTTTTTCCCAAAAAGGCGCCCAGCAGGAAAAAGCCCAGATGGGGCAGCAGCGGAAAATAATCCGCAGAAACAAAATGGGGACCGGTCAATCCCAGAGGCATCAGCCAGTTGTGGCTGACAGGGACGTTTGTAAGCAGAAGACCCGTTACCGCCAGTATGGCACCGATGCCTGCCAACGCCCAGTTGGGCAGCTTTCGAAACAGCGGCCACAGCAGCATACAGATACCCAGACAGTGAAGCACACCAAAGTAAATGATGACACCGCTGCCTGCCATACCCAGAAAATACATTCCCGCGGTGACAGCGGTGATCAGCATGCCGCAAAGAAATACCAAGATTCCCCGGCGGATACAGTGGCTGCCCAGGGTCACGCAGATGCCGGAGATCAGCAAAAACAGCACACCGCCCCAGTTTTGAACAAAAAGATACACAGCCGGATATGCAAGGTCTATCAAATTGTAAAGATCCGTCAGGTCATACATCAGGTGGATGAACACCACGCACAGCACAAACAGGCCACGCAGGGCGTCCAATTCCCAGATACGCTTCTTCATTTTTTACACATCCTGTTGGGCAGCTTCCTCTTCCAAGACCCGATAAGCCACTTTGCCGACCAGAGTTTTGGGGAGCTCTGTACGGAATTCAATGTCCCGGGGCATGGCGTACTTGGCGATGCGGCCGGCGCAGTAGCTTAGCAGCTCCTGCTTCAGCGCATCCGTAGGCTCGATACCGGGCATGGGAACGACAAAAGCCTTGACCCGCTGACCCCGGTATTCGTCTTTGATGCCGATGACGCAGGAAAGCAGCACTTTTTCATGACCGTCAATGATGTTCTCCAGCTGAGAGGGGTAGACGTTGTAGCCGGAGGTGATGATCATGCGCTTCAGCCGCTGATGGAAGTAGACGAAGCCGTCCTTGTCCATATGCCCCAGATCCCCGGTGTGCAGCCAAAGCTTGCCGTCGGCATGGGTCTGCAGGGCGTGGGAGGTCTCTTCGGGGTTGTCCATATATCCCAGCATCACCGTAGGTCCGCTGATGCAGATCTCACCTTCCATATCCGGCTGGGCTTCTTCCAAGGTGCCGGGATTGACGATCTTATAATAGGTGTCCGGGAAGGGAACACCGATAGAGCCTGCCCGGGCATAGTCTTTGGGAGTCAGACAGGAGGCGGTGACACATTCGGTGGTGCCGTAACCCTCCCGGATCTGTTCGGGGCAGTTGTGGGCCTTTAAAAAAGCGTCAGCCTTTTTCTTCAGCTCCGGGGACAGGCTGTCGCCGCCGGAGAAGATGCCCTTGAGGAAGCTTAGATCCGCGTTCTTCAGCTTTTCTGCCCGCAGCAGCGCTTCAAACAGGGTAGGGACACCGGGGATCAGATTGGGCTTTTGCTTCAGCAAGGTGTCGGCGTAGATCTTGACACTGAACTGGGGGACCAGAATACAGGCAGCGCCGCCAATCAAGGCGGTATGGATGCCGATGCCCAGACCGAAGCCGTGAAAAATCGGCATGATAGACAGCATTTTCATGCCTGCCACAGAGTCAAAACCGGAAGCGGCGATGGTCTGCAGACCCAGAGCGTTGAAATTGCGGTTGGACAGCATGATGCCCTTGGTGGTGCCGGTGGTGCCGCCGGAGTAAAGGATAGCGCCGCAATCGTTGGCGTGGCCGTTGTGGGGAGGCAGCTGAGTGTTCTTTCCTGCGGCAACCATGTCAGTCCAAAGGGTGTAGCCGGTCTTGGGAAGCTCTTTGCCTGCCTTTCCGCTTTTGGTCAGGGGGAACAGCAGCTTCAAAGGGAAGGGAAGCTCGTCCCCAATTTTGGCGATGAGGATCTTCACAGGCTGCTCCAGCTTGGGAAGGACGGAGGCAACCTTGGTATAAAACTGATCCAGAGTCAAAATGGCCTTGGAGTGAGAAACATTCAGATAAAACGCGATCTCCTCCGCGGCAGACAAAGGGTGGATCATGTTGGGGATCGCGCCGATCCGGTTCAGGGCGTAAAAGCAGTCCACCGCCTGCGGGGTGTTGGCCATACAGATGGTGACCCGGTCACCTTTGCGGATGCCCATGGCATAAAGACCCTTGGCAGCGGCATCGATGCGGGATAAGAATGTTTGATAGGAAGTCTTCTTGCCCATAAAGCAATAGGCATTGTTAGCGGGATATTTTTCGGCAGCAGCAGCCACCATCTGATACATCGTCTTTTGGGGATAGTCGATGGCGGTGGGGGTGTTACCGTAGAAAGCGTGCCAGGGAGCGGCAGCGGATAAAGACATGGTTCTCTCTTTCCTTTCCGTTGGGAGTTACAATAAATCCAAGTATACTATATTATAACAACCTGAACGCACAATTTCTAGCCCTTATGAAAAACTCTTTATGAAAATTTACACTTGTTTCCACAAGGGAAAAGGGATATAATAGAAAGCAAATTGGAAAAAGGGGAGATTTTTATGCTGTTGACCACGGTGCTTCTGCTGGCGGCTGCGGCAGCTGGGGCTGTTTGCGGCGCTGCGGGCGGCTTTGAGGGGCTGAACTGGCTCTGGATCCTGCCTTTGGGATTTGTGGCGGCATTTGTACTTTTGGCTGCGTTGGCTTTTGGGTTTTTATGGCTTATGTGCAAGCGGGTGGATCAGAACAAGCCCCAGGAAAATGACAGCAAATTTTACCGCGCATTGATGCATTTGTACGTAGATGCTGCCCTGACATTGGCCCGGGTGACCATCAAGACCGACGGCATGGAGCAGACCCCGAAAAACGGACGTTTTTTGCTGGTATGCAACCACACGGATAATTTGGATCCTGCGTTTCTTTTGACGTGTTTCCGCAAAAGCCAGCTGGCGTTTATCTCCAAACGGGAGGTGCAAAGCTTCTTCCTGGTGGGAGAGCTGATGCACAAGATCTTATGCCAGCCCATCAACCGGGAAAATGACCGGGAGGCGCTGAAAACGATCCTGAAGTGTATTCAGATCATTAAGGAAGATAAAGCGTCTATTGCGGTTTTTCCGGAAGGATACATTCACCCGGATAAAAAACTCCATCATTTCCGCCCCGGTGTTTTCAAAATTGCTACCAAGACAAAGGTGCCTATTGCGGTATGCACCCTTCGGAACACCCGCTATGTGCTGGATCGGCTTTTGCACTTGAAGCCCAGCACGGTGGAGGTGCGGCTGCTGCAGGTGATTTATCCGGAGGAATATGAGGATCTGACCACGGTGGAGCTGTCTGACCGGATCTATCAGATGATGGCGGATGACCTTGGGCCGGAGCTGGTTTCTCAGGAAGAAAATGCTTGATTTAACCAAGATATTCAAGTATAATGCTAAATTAAGAAAAATAATCCGTTTTGGAGGATGTGCATATGAAAAACAGCGAGAAGACACTGGATATGATCGTAAACCTGTGCAAAAACCGTGGCTACGTTTACGCCGGTTCTGAGATCTACGGCGGTCTGGCTAACTCCTGGGACTACGGCCCGTTGGGCGTGGAGTTTAAGAACAATGTCAAGAAGGCGTGGCTGAAGAAGTTTGTCCAGGAATCGGAATATAATGTGGGCTTGGATGCCGCCATCATTATGAATCCCACCACTTGGGTCACTACCGGTCACGTAGGTTCTTTCTCCGATCCTCTGGTGGACTGCAAGGGCTGCGGCTCCCGGCAGCGGGCTGACCAGCTGATCTCCGCTTCCGAAAGCGGTAAGAGCGTCAATGTAGACGCTATGGATACCAAGGAAATGAACGCCTTTATTGAAGAGCATGAGGATGTGGTTTGCCCTGTCTGCGGTAAGCATCACTTTACATCCATCCGCAACTTTAACCTGATGTTCAAGACCCAGATCGGTGTTACCGAAGATTCCTCTTCCACCGCTTACCTGCGGCCTGAAACCGCGCAGGGTATCTTTGTCAACTTCGCCAACATCCAGCGTACCACCCGGAAGAAGCTGCCCTTTGGCGTCTGCCAGGTAGGTAAGGCTTTCCGTAACGAGATCACCCCGGGTAACTTCACTTTCCGTACCCGTGAGTTTGAGCAGATGGAGTGCGAATTCTTCTGCCAGCCCGGTACTGACCTGGAGTGGTTTGCCTATTGGAAGGACTATTGCGTTAACTGGCTGAAGAGCCTGGGCATCAAGGAAGAGTCTTTGCGGCTGCGTGATCACGATCCTGCGGAGCTGGCCTTCTATTCCCGGGCTACCACCGATATCGAGTATCAGTTCCCCTTCGGTAACGGCTGGGGCGAGCTGTGGGGCATTGCTGACCGGACCAATTACGACCTGGGCCGCCATCAGGAGGCTTCCGGTAAGAGCCTGGAATACTACGATCAGGAGCGCAACGAGCACTACATTCCCTATGTTATCGAGCCATCTCTGGGCTGCGACCGTGTGGCTCTGGCTTTCCTGTGTGAAGCTTATGATGAGGAAGTTGTGGGACAGGATAAGAACGGCAAGGACGATGTTCGTACTGTGCTGCGCCTGCATCCGTACCTGGCCCCTTTCAAGGCGGCTGTTCTGCCCCTGAGCAAGAAGCTTTCTCCCAAGGCTGAGGAAATTTACAAGATGCTCCGCAAGGACTTCATGGTGGACTTTGACGATGCCGGTTCCATCGGTAAGCGTTACCGCCGGGAAGACGAGATCGGCACACCTCTGTGCATCACCGTAGACTTCCAGACTGTGGGCGATGAGAACACCCCTGCGGATAACTGTGTCACCGTCCGCGACCGGGATACCATGGAGCAGGTCCGTGTGCCTATCGATCAGCTGAAGGCGTATATTGCCGAAAAGTGTGATTTCTGATATACATTATAATATAGCAGCCGCCCCGGAAGCTTCCGGGGCGGCTGCTTTGTGTGCCTTACGGTTCTCTTACGGTGCCGGCAAAGAGGGGAAGTTGATCCTGACTGCTGATGACAAACAGGAAGGGACGGTCCAGTATAAATGCAATCTCATCAGTAGGGGGACGCGGATTGGAGGGAGTAGCTATTACGGTATAGGCTGCTGCGGCAACACCCGCTTCATCAATGCTGACGCGAACTGCGTGGTCGATTTTGTTGACAAAAAGCCCGGGGGATTCTGTAATGGGCGTAAAATCAGATATGCTACAATCAAAAATGTCAGTTATACCCAAAGTCTGCAGGCTTTCAGCCAGATCTGTTTGGCTGCTCACATCAAATTTTGGCAAGCTCAAGTCGATCATACATTTTTTTTGGTTTTCCCATTTGGCTGGATCCATGATAAGACGCAAGTATGCATCAGTTTTCAGAATATCGGAAACACAGAATCCTTCATCCGGAAGGATCAGCCACATACAGTTGTTTCCGGAAAGCTCCAGACACACAGCACCAAAGTTTTCACTCCAGTAGTAAGTGCTGCTGCGGACGGAGTTCATAAAGGCAACAGAAACATCTCCGCTTGCACAGTGGAACAGGTTCTCTTTGGTGTTCTTCCCTGAGAAACCGGTATCCCAGTCGGCATGGAAATGGACAGTGGACGCCAGCGCAAAAACAGTATCGGGGTGCAGTGCAGCGTTTTCGGCTTGCTTTTCCAATAGTCCCCCGGTCTGCTGATTGAGCCAACTACCCAGCTGCTGATTCAGCTCCTTGGTTCCCAGATTGCCGTGAAAAACGGCAGCATAGTGGCTGTTTGCCAAACGGTCTACAGTTTCTTGCCGAAAGGTGTAGGCGTCATCGAGCCAAACGGAGTTTGCCAACACGGTGGAAGTCAGCCCGTCGGCACTGTAGTGGGCATTCCAAATGTGGCCGGCCTGGGTGCGCAAGTTTTCTATGGAGTCAGCACCCAGAAATTCCAGAATTTGCTGCCTGGACTGTCCCTCCGTGATTTCTGCCAACATGACCAATGCCATGTATACATTCAAGGGGGAGAAGGCCTGATTTCCGTCTTCCTTCAGAACCTCGGGGATGCTGCGGATAAAAAAGTTTGTAAGGGAATCAGCATAACCCGTCGGTTGGTTGTACTGTGCTTTTTGCGATGCGACCCATATGTCATAGGCCGCGCTATAGGCTTCGTTGCTGATATTGCCTGTGTAATTGGGGAACGCAGCCATCTTGGGATACTCTTTGGAAGCAACAAGATTAACAAGATTTACAGAGGCCGGCAATTTCTCTGTAGTAGAAATGGGCTGCGTATGTTGCAGGACTGGCAGAGGTTCTTTTTGAGTATGCAGCATCCCAATCAAGATGCATGCTGCCAATACAGCAGCTATGGTGCCAAGCCAAAGAATACGGGGGGATCTGCGGGCCGCCCGGGCGGCATCAGATATGTGCCGGTCCTGAATCTCGTTCAGGGCTTCATGGAGCTTATTACGCATCATATAACTCCTCCTTTATCAGAAATGCACGCAATTCTTCCCGCAGTCGGTGCAACCGTACATCTACCGAGTTTCGGGACATACCGAATGCAGATGCAATATCACTGCTGCTGTCTCCAAACCAATAGCGCCGGAGAAAAATGCAGCGGTTTTCCCGGCTGAGTCTGGTCAAATACCGGTCAATGGCGCGACCTAGCTCCCGCGCACTGATTTGTTCCCACAGATCCGTACCGGGGATACAGTCAGCAAGCTCGTCCAAAGAAAGGGCGTAATTGCTTTGCCGCATTTGCGCGGTGTTTCTGCGAAGCCGGTTGATGGCAATGTTTTTGCCAGTGCGGTAGACGAATGCGTCCAGTGGATTTGGGTTCTTGGGTGGAATTACATTCCAAAGGGTGAGGTATGTATCGCTGACACATTCTTCTGCGTCGGAGGGATTGCCTAAAATATTCACCGCAGTGCGGTACAGTCGTTTCCCAAACCGTTCTTTCAACAGCGTGATGGCATGCTCGGTACGGCGGAAAAGCAGCGCAATGATCTTTTTATCTTCCACGCAAGAACACCCCCTTCACTTATGTAATACCTTTTTGGGCGGAAATCTTACATATAAATTATCATATTTTCAAAACTGGTGCAACCAATGTATATTTTTCCTGCCTTCTGCCAATACTTTCCGAGAAGGAGGCGATAGAATGAAACTGCGGGATATTATGACCCAGTCTCCGGTAAAAATTCATCCGGAGGAATCGGTGGCAGTGGCGGCAAGGATGCTGACCCGGCACAATATCGGTGCGTTGCCGGTGTGCGGATCTGACGGGAAGCTTTGTGGCGTAGTCACGGATCGGGATCTGGTGACCCGGTGCATGGCATCAGAGCGGCCTGCGGAGCGGATACGGGTGCGGGATGTTATGACCGGCCGGGTGATCTCAGCTGCGCCGGACATGGAGATTGGTGCGGCGGCGCATTTGATGGGTCGCGAACAGGTGCGGCGGCTTCCGGTGGTGGAAAACGGAAAGCTCTGCGGAATGGTAAGCTTGGGAGATTTGGCCAGCCGGGAAGAGAGCAGTATCGATGCCGGAGATGCTTTGAGCGACATCAGCGCGAACATCTCCCAAAGGTAAAATAAGGCCCAGAAAAAAACATCAGAAATTCCCGAAAAAATGCTTGACAAAGATTCTGGCCGGTGCTAGAATGTACGAGCTGTCCGATGAACGGGAGTTCCCGGGAGGATGGCAAGATAACAAAAAACCTGAAAAAAGCAAAAAAAGTGCTTGACAATTTCTGGGTCTTATGTTATCATATAAAAGTTCGCTGCGGCGAGCGGTCTGCACCTTGTAAATTGAATAATGTGAGACGAACTATAGAACACCTTGGACAATTATGAAATGGATTGTTTAAGCGAATTCGTGTACGAATTGAGAAAAACAGCCAACGAAAATTCTTGAGTAAATTTGCTAGACAAATTATTCGGAAAATGATTTTAAGTCAGAGATGACTTGAGAT
>JAFQCV010000065.1 GCA_017416325.1 Oscillospiraceae bacterium | reverse complement strand
GCGCCTGCTAATGGATAATGGAAAATGGATAATGGACAATGAAGGAGTCGCCTGCGGCGACATATTTCAAATCATTTCCGAAGGAAATACCGCAATTATTCATTATCAATTATCAATTATCCATTCGGGCGTCAGCCCGATGAACGGGAATTTGATAGTTTGACGGTTTGGTTTCTTTATAGTATCATTCTTTGTTTTTATATGCAACATGGTTCCCAAGAAAATCCCACTGCAGAAAATTGTTTACAATCTTATCCTTTACATTCTGCGAAAAAATGATATGATATAGGAAAACCCCATTGCAAAGGAGCGTATGGCCATGGAAAACCAACAAAACAACAAAAACACACCCATGACCAATGAGGAACTGGATCAGTTTTTGCAGGATATTTCCAGTCAGGTTGCCGAACCGGAGCACACCCCCCCGGAAGAACCGGTACGCAAACCCCCGCGCAAGCCGGCTGCCCGAAAGTCCCTGGGGAAGCGCTTCAAAAAATTCTGTAAACGAGTAAATTCAAGATACAGCAAAGTCCAATTGATTTTACTGGGATTTTTTGCCGTTGTCTTTGTTGTCAGCGCAATAGTGGGTCTTAGTTACCTGCTGCGTTCCTGCGAGCAACAGCGAGATTATCAGAATTTGGCGGATATCGTCGCCAGCATCCAGGCTGCCCAGCCCTCTCAGACACCCACGACCAAGCCTCCCGTACCTACTTATCCCGACGGTCTTCCCATTAACCCTCCCACTGAACCTACGGTACAGCAGATCCTGCCGGAATACAAAGATCTTTTCGACATGAACAATGATCTTGTGGGCTGGATCAAGGTTCCTGACACCAAGATCAACTACCCGGTAGTACAGTCTCCCCCCGAGGAGAAAAACTTCTACATCGATCACGATTTCTACCGTCGGGCCCGTGGCTGCGGCGCTATCTACGTCCGGGAAAGCTGCGATGTGTTCGGACCTTCCGACAATGTAACCATGTACGGCCACCACATGAAGGATATGTCCATGTTCGCCGGACTGGACTACTATGTGGAAAAGTCTTTCTGGGAGTCCCATCAGACCTTCACTTTCGACACCATTTTTGAGCACCATACCTATCAGGTAATGGCTATATTCCGAACCAGCGCCAATCTTGGTGAAGGCTTCTCTTTCCACCAGTTTGAAAACGCCGCCAGTGAAAAAGAGTTTAACGCTTTCGTCAACACCGTAAAGGGTCTGGCTTTGTATGACACCGGTGTCACCGCTGAATACGGTGACAAGCTGGTGTGCCTGTCCACCTGTGAGTACTCCATGTCCAACGGACGCCTTGTGGTGGTGGCCAAGCGGATCTCCTAATTTTATCAGGCAAAAGGAGCAGCGGAATTTCCGCTGCTCCTTTTTTATGGAATAAAACACACTGCCAATTCCCGTTTGTCGCTCTGTCTCGTTAGAATTCGTAGGGCGGACTCATGAGTCCGCCGATCACTTCCCGGATTCTGAAAAGTTTGTATTTTGCAAAAGACTATGGAAAAAATGGACGAAACTGCTCGAAATAAGGCAACCTGATCGGCGGGCTCATGAGCCCGCCCTACGAATACGTATTTTTTCAACTGCCCGATAAATGGCAATTTATTGGTTTGTCCCCAAGGTCTGCAAAAACCGTTCCAGCCGGTCCATTCCCGCTTCCAGCTGCGTATCCGCGCAGCAGTAGGAGATCCGGATGTGTCCCGGGCAGCCAAAGCAGCTGCCGGGAACGGTGGCGACACCGCCTTCGGTGATCAGCCGGGTACAGAACTCCGCATCGGTCATGCCGAACCCGGAAACATCCGGGAACACATAGAATGCCCCCTCCGGTTCCGGGAAGGAAAGACCCATCTCCTTCAAGCGGCGGCAGACCAGTTCCCGCCGCCGGGCATAAACCTGAGCCATAGGCTTGGTACTGACACCAAGCGCCGTCACGCAGGCATCCTGCAAAAAGGTAGGGATGGACGCCAGCTGCGCCGCGTGGAGCAGCAGCAGCCGATCCATTACCTTTTCCGGACACACCAAATAGCCGATCCGCCAACCGGTCATGGCATAGGGCTTAGAAAAGCTCTGGCACAGCAGGACCTGTTCCCGCAGCTCCGCGTCCAGGCTCAGATCCGGACAGGGGGTCAAGGACAGGCCTTGGTAGACATTGTCGCAAATGATGTAAATGTCCTTCCCTGCCACCGCGGCTTTCACAGCATCCAAAGATTCCTGAGACAGCACCGCGCCGGAGGGATTGTTGGGAGAATTCAGGACGATGGCCTTGGTCTTTTCCGTAATCACCCGATTTAGCGCCTCGGCTGTCAGCCGGAATCCCTCTGCCCGGATATCCAGAAGCACCGGGACAGCCCCTGCCGCCAGGGTGATGGATTCATACAAGGGAAACGCCGGGGTGGGGATAATGACCTCTTCCCCCGGATTTAAGATCCCGGTAAGCGCCGTATACAACGCCCCGGTAGCGCCGGCGGTGACCAGTACCTGCTCCGGCCTGCAGGCCATACCCCGGCAGTTTTCAAATTCCGCAATGGCCTTGCGCAGGCTTTCCTCACCCTGGTTAGGCGCGTAATGGGTACGGTTTTTCTCCAACGCCGCCACCGCCGCCGCCTTGATCTCCCGGGGCGTATCGAAATCCGGCTCGCCGATGGTCAGCATGACACACCCAGGCACCGTCTTAGCCAGGTTGGTATACAGGCGGATACCGCTGCGCTGCAGGTTTTGCAGCCGTTCATTCCAAGGGATCATACAAACTTCTCCGCCAATTCCTCAAAGAAATCAGCGCCTTTCTCCAAAACAGATTCGTCAAAATCAAAATTTACGCTGTGCAGAGCCGGTCCGTCCCCCACACCCAGAAAGAAGAACACCCCGGGAACCCTCTGCTGGTATTCCGAGAAATCCTCCGCGGTCAGGGAAGGCTCCTTTAACAGTGCCACCGGCAACAGCCGGGAAACCGCATCCACCAGCTCCGGGGGATTCATCACCGCAGGTGTCCCTTGGGTGATGTGCACCTTGGCAGTACAACCGGTCTTCTCACAGGCCTCCCGGACGATCCGTTCCAAGCCTGTTTGCAAATAATCGTGAATTTCCGGCTGATAGGAGCGCATACTGCCCTGCAGCACCGTCTTTGGGGAAATCGCGTTGCGGACGGTGCCGCTTTGGAAGAAGCCAAAATTCAGGATCCGGTATATTTCCTCCGGCAGAGCCTTCTCCAGCTCCCGGACTCGGGTGTAAATCTGTACGCCCGTATCCAAAGCATCCAGACCCTCGGAAGCCTTACCGATGTGGGCGGAACGGCCGGTGATCTCGATATCCACCTCACAGGCCTTGGCCATCAGCTCGTTCTTCCGGGTAAAAACCTTTCCCTTTTCCAGCATAGGCCACAGGTGCAGGCCGAAAATTGCCTTCACCCGGTACTGCTCCAGCACCCCGGTTTCACAGATCCGTCTGGCCCCGTCCACAGGCTCTTCTCCCGGCTGGAAAATCAGCAGTACATTGTGCCGCAGCTTCTGCCTGGCAGACAGCCGCCGGGCAAGCTCCAGCAAAATGGCGGTATGGCCGTCGTGACCGCAGGCATGCATACACCCGGGGTGGGTGGAAGCATAGGGCTTATCCGAGCTTTCCTGAATGGGAAGCGCATCCATATCCGCCCGGAAAGCAATAGCGCTGTCTGCCCCAAAGTCAAAAAACGCGCACACGGCGCAGCCCACCGGGGTCAGCACACGGCAGTTTAATCCGGAAAGGCTGTTTAATACATATTCCATGGTCTTAGGCAGCTCCAGTCCCAGCTCCGGGATCCGGTGCAGGGCTTGCCTGTCTTCAATGATCTGCATAGCGACACCGCCTCAGCAAAGTTTTTCGTTATTATACTCCACAAAAAAACCGGTGTCAATTTTTAACTTGTATTTCCAGAGAAAAGGTGGTAACATAGAAAAATAATCATCTGCAAATTGCCATTTTGCGTGCTGACGCACGAATTGACAAACGGAAATTTGAATACCCTGCAAAGGAGAAAAAACTATGAACGCACAGGAAATCATCGAATATATCCGCACCTCGGAAAAGAAGACCCCGGTAAAGGTCTATGTTTGGGAAAAGACTCCGGTGGAGTTCCCCGGCTGCAAGGTGTTTGAGGCTGCCCCCGGTCAGAAGATCGTCTTCGGTGACTGGAAAGATGTGAAGCCTGTTTTGGAAAGCAACGAGTTTGCCCATCTGGAAATCGAAAACAGCTGCCGCAACTCTGCCATCCCCATGCTGGATATGAAGGACATCTCTGCCCGCATCGAGCCGGGCGCTATCATCCGGGAACAGGTGGAAATCGGCAAAAACGCCGTGATCATGATGGGCGCTATCTTAAACATCGGCGCTGTGGTAGGTGACGGCACGATGATCGACATGGGTGCCGTTCTGGGCGGCCGCGCCACCGTAGGCAAAAACTGCCATGTGGGTGCCGGCGCTGTGCTGGCGGGCGTGATCGAGCCTGCCTCGGCTACCCCTGTCATTGTAGAAGACGATGTGCTCATCGGCGCTAACGCCGTGGTCATCGAAGGCTGCCGGATCGGCAAGGGCGCTGTGGTGGCTGCCGGCGCTGTGGTGGTTGCCGATGTAGAGCCGGAAACCGTGGTTGCCGGCTGCCCCGCCCGGGTCATCAAGCGCAAGGACGAGAAGACCGCCGGAAAGACCGCTCTGGTGGACGCCCTGCGGGCTCTGTAAGCAAAATGTCTGCCCGGTGGAATTGACAAAAGCGCCACCGGGCAGTATAATATCCCCAACTCCATAGGACAGTTCGTAACCATCCTGTCGGTAAACAAAACTAGGGACATGATGGGCGCAGAGCGCCCATTTTTTATTGGAGGAATCACGATGCACCGAAACATCCGTCACTTGACCCACGCCGCCCTGATGGCGGCGCTGTATGTAGCGCTGACATATTTTCAAAATCTGCTGCTTCCCGGCTCTGCCACCTGGGCTATCCAGTTTCGGGTGTCTGAGGCACTGTGTGTGCTGGCGCTGTTCACGCCGGCTGCCATTGGCGGTCTGAGTGTCGGGTGTCTGCTGTTCAACCTGAGCTATTCCGCGGCTCTGCCTCTGGACTTTTTGGTGGGAACTTTGGCCACCGCCCTGGCCTGCAGCAGTATGTATCTGACCCGAAAGATCACCCTCCGGAGCATGCCGCTGCTGAGCCTGCTGATGCCGGCTTTGTGGAACGGTCTGCTGGTAGGCTGGGAGCTGTCGCTGCATATCGGCGGCGGTTTCTGGCTCAACGCGATGTATGTTGCCATTGGAGAGGCGGCGGTGCTGCTGATCCTGGGCGGCGCCCTTTATCGGGTGATGGTCTCCCGTGGCCTCGCCGCCCGGCTGTTTGAGAACCGATAAATTGCCATTTCTCGAGCAGTTACGATAGAGCGAAGGCCCTCCCCTTTGGGGAAGGGGGACCGCTTGCGGTGGGAGAGGTTATTGCCTCTTCCGTCAAAAAGTGGCTTAAAACGCCACTTTTTGCCATCTTCCCCAGAGGGGAAGGCTTCGGGCCGTCGTGGGCACCGCCCCCTACAATCTCCCCGACAAACGGGAATTTGATTTTTTATAAGGTTATATGGTATACTGGTTTTGAGGATGTGATACAATGTTGGAGTTTAAGCGCATGGACCCTGCCTTTCGGGAAGAATACAACGCCCTCTTGGCTGCGTCCGGGCGGCAAGGCTGCGAATATACCTTTGTAAATATCAGTCTTTGGGGCAGACAGCGGATGGCAAAGTTCCAAGACTGGGTGATCCTGTTTTCCCAATACGGACGCTACAGCGTCTACCCCTTCCCGGTCGGTGTGGGCGACCCCCGCGCGGTTTTAGACGCGATTTTTGAAGATGCCCGGCTTCGGGGTATTCCCTGCCGGCTTACCGGATTGGACCAGGAAGACTGCGCCCTGCTGGAAAGCTACTGCCCCGGCAAATTCCGCTTCCACCCGGACCGGGACAGCTTTGACTATGTTTATAAAATTGAGGATCTGGCGCTGCTGAAGGGAAAACGCTATCAGAGCAAGCGAAATTTCTGCAACCGGTTCTGGAGCGCCAATCCCCACTGCGGTCTCGCGCCCATCACCAAAGAAAATCTGCCCCAGGTACAGGCTATGCTGGATCGGTGGTATCAGGACCGCCTGCGCTCTGACCCCTATCAGGATTTTCTTTTGGAGCAGCTGGCGCTGAACCGCGCCTTTTCCCAATGGGAGCAGCTGGGGATGATAGGCATGGCGCTGACGGACGGGGAGCAAGTGGTCGCTTTCTCCATGGCAAGCCCTCTGGGTAACGACACCTTTGATGTGCATTTTGAAAAGGCATTGGATATTGCCGATGGCGCGTATGCCGCCATCAACCAAGGCTTTGCCCGGTATTTGATGGAGCAGTATCCCCACGTCAAATTTCTGAACCGGGAGGACGATATGGGTCTGCCCGGTCTGCGCAAGGCAAAACTGTCCTACCACCCGGATCATATGGTGGAAAAATACTGGGCGCGGCTGTGGGAGGACGAAGATGTTTGCTAAGCACCCTCAGCCCCACGAGATTCCCGCGCTGCGGCTGCTTTGGCAGGAAGCTTTCGGAGATAGCGATGCCTTTTTGGACAAGTTTTTCTCCGTCGGCTACAGTCAAAACCGTTGCCGGGTGGTGATGCGGGAAGCGCAGGCTGCTGCCGCTCTTTACTGGTTCGACTGCCAATGGGAGGGCAAGAAGCTCGCCTATCTTTATGCCGTTGCCACCGCCAAAGCCTTCCAAGGACAGGGCCTGTGCCGCTTTTTGATGGAGGATACCCACAGGCTGCTTGCCCAGCAAGGCTATGCCGGAGCGGTACTTGTCCCCGGCAGCGAGGGGCTCTTTCAGATGTACGAAAAGATGGGCTACCGCACCGTATCCACCATCCGGGAATTCTTCCGGGAAGCCGGCGCGGAAGCTTTTCCCTTAGAGAGAATCTCCGGGGCAGAATATGCCCGACGCCGCAAAGCCATGCTTCCGGCAGGGGGCATCGTGCAGGAGGGCGCGGGATTGGCGTTTTTAGAAACCTACGCTGCCCTGTATGCCGGAAACGGATGTTTGCTGTGCGCCACAAAAGACGGGCAGCATCTGTTCGTTCCGGAATTTTTGGGGGACGACGCCCATATTCCCGGCATTTTGCGTTTTCTGAACTGTAAGGAAGGCACTTTCCGAACACCCGGTCAAGGGAAAGCCTTTGCCATGTACCGCAGCTTCACGGAAGATACTTCTGCGCCCAGCTATCTGGGGCTTGCTTTTGACTAAAAAATACGCTGCTTCCCAAAAGAAGCAGCGTATTTTTTATTTTTAGAGAAGTCCTGCGAAGCACTGGGCCGCCAGGTAAAGTCCCAGAGCGCCCATCACCGGCGCAAGCTTGGCTGCCGGTCCGGAGGACAGCCGATCCTGCATGGAGCGGAATACCCATGCAGATGCGGTGAATACACAGCCGCCTACCGCTGCCAGCTTCACCGCTTCCAGCGGCTGGGCAAAGAAAGCCGCCAAAGGAAGCAAACCAAAGGTCAGGCCGGACAGCAGGAAAACCCCCGGATACCCGCCCTTACTGCCGCCGGTGAGATAATGCTCCAGCAGCAGCGCCGCCAGAGAGACCAGCACCATGTTGGGGATATCCAACCGGGGCATGACTGCCATGGGTACAAAGGTTCGCACCAGCATCATGATCAGCAGCGCAATGCCCAGTACCGCAGCCAGGGCGGTGTTCAGAAAATACTTATTGTTTTTCATGGCTCAACCTCCCCAGGATGTGGCGCCAGAATCTGCATCCGCGCCGGTGACATAGGCCACGGCGGAATTGACGCTCCGGGCAATGGCTTTGGAGGTAACGGTAGCGCCGGTGATCCCGTCTACATAGGTGCTGTCATCGCTCCCGGCAGAGCCGGTCGCGCCGGAGAAGGCATCGGCATCCCCGGTCCGGATGGCTACATCCCCGCCGGTGTTCAAAAACTGCGCCAAAAATTCGTGATCCTTTAAAGCATTGGCGCCCAGCCCCAAGGTTTCAGAAAGATCCAAAACCGTAAGACCGGTGACCCTGCCTTGGCTGCTGACACCGATGAGCATGGATATCTCCCCGGCGTAGCCATAGGTGCAAGTCTCGATCACGAAGCCGTTTTCTCCTTTGTGAACAGAGCGAATATTGGCATCATCCCCGGTATAAGGCTCCAAGGTGAAGGTTTCACTTCCGGGCAGCACCGTTTTCAGAAGACGCATATGCTCTTTCCGGGCGTTGGCCTGCGCCACGCCCCGAAGTGCCCAGGAAGTGCCAAACAGCACCAAGGCAATCAGCAGCACGGAAAGGATGGGAAAAAGGATCTTTTTCATTTCTCCACACCTCCCTTGTTTTTACCGAACCGCCGGATGGGGGTATACCGGTCGATGACCCAAACAAAGACATTCATCAGCAAAATGGCGTAAGTCACGCCCTCGGGGAACAAGCCAAAGTAACGGAAGATCACCGTCAGCACACCGCAGCCTACGCCGAATACCAGTTGACCCACAGGGGTAGCCGGAGAGGTGGCATAGTCCGTTGCCATGAAGATCGCGCCCAGCATCACACCGCCGCTGAAGAGACTGTAAAGCATCCAGCTGACGGGGCTGTCGGTTTTGGAGAACACCAAAGTCAGCACCGCCACCGTGCCTAAGTACGCTGCCGGGATCCTTACGGAGATCACTTTTCTGCAAATTAAGTAGATGCCACCCAAAAGCAGCGCCAGGGCAGAGATTTCGCCGATAGAACCGGGGCAGTTACCCAGGAACATATCCAAAATGCTCTCTTCCGGCAGGGCAGGCATCACCATATGGTGCAGGGGCGTTGCCGCGGTGACACCGTCTACGGTATAGCGAACCATGCCAACCGGGCAGATCAGCAGCATCAAAGCTCTGGCAGCCAGAGCAGGATTGAAAACATTCTGTCCCAGACCGCCCCACAAGGCTTTCACAAAAATAATGGCAAACACACTGCCTGCCGCCACCAGCCAATACGGCACAGTAGCCGGTAATGTCATAGCCAGCAGCAGTCCCGTGACCACCGCTGAGCCGTCCACTACCGTATTCCGGGTACGGGTCACCAGGCTATACAGCCATTCCGCCGCCACCGCGCAGCCGATACTGAGCAAGGTCACATACAGCGCCCGGATACCCAGCTGCCAAATACCTACCCCAAGAGCAGGCAGCAGCGCCAGCACCACATCCAGCATGATCCGGTTGGTGCGGAAATTTCCCCGGATATGGGGGGAGGAAGCAACCGTCAATTTCATTTTGCCTTCGCCTCCTTCAGCATTTTTTTACCCTTGCGAAACCGTTCCACTAAGGGCAGCTTGCCGGGACAGGTGAAAGCGCAGCTTCCACACTCCATACAATCTAAAATATGCAGCCGCTCCAGCTCCTCCAGCCGTCCGGCATTGACATATCGGTACAGATACAGCGGCTGCAGCCGCATGGGGCAAACACTCACACACTTGCCGCAGCGCAGGCAGACAGGATTCTCTGCCGCGCCGTTTTGATCTTTTAACAGACACAAAACAGAGTTTGTCGCCTTTACCACAGGAGCGCTCAGATCGCTTTGGGCAACGCCCATCATGGGTCCGCCGCAGATGACCCGCTCGGTTTTCTCGTTCAGACCCCCGGCGATCTCGATAAGATCCCGGAAGGATGTGCCGATCCTGACGGAAAAGTTCTGGGGCTGGGAGATGGCCTCACCGGAAACGGTGACGATTCGCTGGGTCAACGGAAAACCTCGTAAAACCGCCCGGCTGATGGCAGCAAAGGTGGACACATTAAACACTGCGCAGCCTACACTCACCGGCAATTTCCCAGGGAGCACTTCCCGGCCGGTAACAGCCTGGATCAGCTGCTTTTCCGCCCCCTGGGGATACCGGGTAGGCAGGATCCGCAAAGTGATCTCAGGGTAGTTTTCCAGAACGGAACGGATTTTGGCAATGGCAAAGACCTTATTATCTTCCACCGCCAGCACGATTTTTTCCGGCTGCAGCAGCCGCGCCAGGATCTGCATGCCCTTCAGCACCTGCTCCGGAGAGGTCCGCAGCAGCGCATCATCCGCGGTTATGTACGGTTCGCACTCACAGGCGTTGGCGATGAGGGTATCCACCTTGCCCATAGCGCTCAGCGCTTTTACATCTCCGGGGAAGGCTGCGCCGCCCATACCCACGATGCCGGCTTCCCGGATGGTATGGAGGATCTGTTCGGGGGTTTCGGGAATGGGCATCCATACTGCCTCATCCTGGAAATCGTTCTCTATGACCACCGCCGGGACACTGCCCAGAGTGGGATGGGGGCGGGATTCGATGGCTGTTACCCTGCCGGAAACGGAGGCATGGACCGGTACGCAAAGCCCCTCGCCGTCGCCGATCTTCTGACCCCGGAGCACCCGGTCTCCTACCTTCACCAAGGGAGTACAGGGGATGCCGATATGCTGCTGCATAGGGATCACCACCTGCTTGGGCGCGATCACCGGAAGTGTCACAGACTTGGTGGACATTTCCTTATTGTATTTGGGGTGGATACCCCCAAAGAATCGGTGTTTCATATTCTATACCTCAATTTTGTATCAGTGCCGAAAAGCCGGGACTGTAGCTGCGGTTGCCCGCCGGGTCCACCCACATAGCTTCGGCGTTCCACTGGTCAAGGAGCGCTTGCCCCGCTTCCCGGGGCAGCAGAAACAGCGCCGTAGACAAAGCATCCGCAAGACCGGAATCCCCGCAAACCACGCTCACGCTGCGCCAGTAGGCAGAGGGATGCCGGGTATCCGGATCGATGATATGGTGGTAGGTTTTTCCGTCCACCACATAGGCTCTCTGGTAATCCCCGCTGGTCACGACACTGCCGCCGGTAATGGCTAGGGTATGCAGATAGTTTTCGCCACCGTCGGGATCTTGGATCCCCACCACCCAGGGTGTTCCTTTTTCGTCCTTGGGGCCGGTGGCGCAAACATTGCCGCCTACGCTGAGGAGCAGCCCCTTGGGCGCGTTTTCCGCCACCTTTTGGGTCGCCCAGCCTTTGGCAACCGCCCCTACGTCCAGCCGCATATCAGGATCTGCGATATAGACGGTAGAAGCCCCTTCGTCAATGACCAATTTTTCCATATCTGTATGCCGCGCCGCCTCTTCCAGGGCATTTTTGTCCGGAAGATACGCATTTGCCGGGTCGTTGATCCCATCTTCCCGGGCTTCATGCCACAGCTTTAAGACACTGCCCATGGCCATATTCACCCGCCCGCCGGTAGCCGTATAATATGCTTTGCAGTCCAACAGCATGGCGATAATTCTCTTGTCTACCTGCACCGGGGCGATCCCCGCCCGGTCGTTGACGGTTTTCAGATTGTTCATACCCGGGTAATCGTGGTAAATGTCGAACAGCTGATGATAGATCTGCAATTTCTCCCGGATGGCGTAGGCGGTCTTCTCAAAAGCTTCCTTGCTTTCCGCCCGCCCCACAACGGTAGTCACCGTGTCAAACAACTCCAAAAACGTTGCCGAGTATTGCTTTTGTGCCGGTGTTTGGGGCAAATTGACACAACCGCTCAGTAAGCATAGGCTCAGAAGCAGGACTGCGAGCCGTTTCATTTCGCAAATGCCTTGGCAACCAAGGCCTGGAAGTCGCCGATCTTTATGGTAACAGATGCTGCCAGATCCGCGTCGGCAGGCTTGCCCTCGGTCACAGCGATACCTGCCACCTGGGCGGCAGTTTTGCCGGTGACATATTTTGCAAAGGAAGCCGCCTGCTCGTTCCACTCAAACTTTGCGCCGCCCCAGGCAACCATGCCGTAGTCTGCGCCCAGCTGATTTTTGGTTTTCACTTGGGCGGTCAGATCGGTGGTGATCTTACCGGTGGTATCAAAGCTTACCTTCGCCTGGACCGCATCGATAGCGCAGGCGGTGATCACACCGTCTTTTACATTCAGAGCCATAGCGGTGCAATCCAACTGGGCAACGCCCTCTTTCTCCGCGGTGGCGCTCTTGCTGCCGTCCAAAGCACTCTTTACTGCCAATTGCAGCTCGTCACCAGCCTGTGCGCCCAGGTGGGTGGCGTTCTTGACAGCTTCTTCAATGGCTGCCACATAGCCGCCCAGATAGATGGTAGCAGAGGATGCCAGGTCAGAGCCTGCAGGCGCTTTGCCTGTCTCGTCAACAGCGCCGCTTCTCAGCTGCGCCACAGTCTTGCCTACAGCAAAGTTTGCCAGAGCCTGCGCCTGCTTGTACCACTCGTACTTTGCGCCGCCGTAGGCTACCATGCCGTAACTGTCGCCCAGCTCGTTCTTGGTCTGCACCTGGGCGGTTAAATCTGATGTGACGGTGCCGGTAGCATCAAAATTCACCTTGGCGCTAACGCTGTCGATGACGCAGGCGGTAATGACACCCTGATCGTCCACATTCACGGCAACGACGGTCACATCGTAATCTGCCAGCTTGGCATCTTCGCTTTTCCCGACGCCGGTGACGATGGCAAGACCGGTCTTCACCGCGCCTTCGCCCACAGTGGGTGTTTCCGGCGTGGCGGCATGTCCGCCGGTGGGACAGGTACACTGGTTGCAGTAGACAACGGTAGTACCGGCGCAGCCGGCCAGCAGGGTCAGCGCCAACGCCACCACTGTCAGCATGGCAATACTCTTTTTCATAATATTACCTCCCTTTTTCGGTAAGTTTTTTCGGATAATATCTTACCATATTCCCTGACTTCTTGCAATCTTTAAATATATTCCTGCAAAAAAAGATTGACAAATTGGGAAGAAACGGCTATAATACCAAAGCCTGCGTATGCGGGCAATCCTTGCTCCCGGCGCGACCGGGGGCCAAAAGTCCAAAAGGAGGTGCAAACAACATGGCTAAGATCACCGGTAAGTACGAGGTGCTCTACATCATCGACCCCGCTCAGGGCGAAGAGGGCATCGCCGCACTTGTGGAAAAGTTCAAGGCAATGGTGGAAGCGGAGGGTACTCTGCAGAACATTGACGAGTGGGGCAAGCGTCGGCTGGCCTACCCCATCAACGATCTGCCCGAGGGCTACTATGTTCTGATGAACTTCGAGTCCAAGCCCGAATTCCCCGCTGAGCTGGAGCGCGTTATGAAGATCACCGAAGGTGTCATGCGCTGCCTGACCACCGTAGTGGAGGCGTAAATTATGCTGAACCACATCACATTGATGGGTCGCCTTGTGGCAGACCCCGAGCTGCGCCGCACCGGCAGTGGCGTCGCAGTCGCCTCTTTCCGTATCGCTGTTGACCGGGACTTCGCTCCCAAGGACGGCGGTGAAAGAAAGGCCGATTTCATCACCTGTGTCGCCTGGCGTCAGACTGGAGAGTTCATCTCCAAGTACTTCACCAAGGGCCGCATGATCGTGGTGGATGGCCGCCTGGAAATGCGCGACTGGACCGACAGAGACGGCAACAAGCGTACCACGGCGGAAGTCATTGTAGACAATGCCTACTTTGGCGACAGCAAGCGCGACAGCGACAGCAGTGGCTCTTACGCCGCTCCCGCTGCCCCCAGCTATGGTGGCTATTCTGCCCCCGCAGCCGCTCCCGCATCCGATTTCGCGATGCTGGATGACAACGATGCGCAGCTGCCTTTCTAATCTTTGAACCTTTTTCACAAAACTTACAAGGAGGAACCTATCATGGCCAACGAACAGCGTGTTCGTCCCCGCAAGCGCAAGAAGGTTTGCGCGTTTTGCGTGGATAAGATGACCAGCATCGATTATAAGGACACCGCCAAGATCCGCCGTTACCTGTCCGAGCGCGGCAAGATCCTGCCCCGCCGTACCACCGGCACCTGCGCGGCTCACCAGCGTGACCTGACCATCGCTATCAAGCGTGCCCGTCAGATCGCTCTGCTGCCCTACGTTGCTGACTAATTCACAACCAATCCCCCGAAGTGAAAGCTTCGGGGGATTTTCAATTTCGGGACTGGCTGTCTGGTGATACTCGTTACACGCCTCATTTCGCCCGGTTCGTTACCGGGGTGCAATGTTCAAATTTCCGTTTGTCGGGCAGCCGATGGCTGCCAATTGACAATTGAAAATTGACAATGGACAATTATGGAGTCGCCAAAGGCGACATTTTTAAATCATTTCCGAAGGAAATACCACAATTGTCAATTATCAATTATCCATTATCAAT
>JAFQCV010000018.1 GCA_017416325.1 Oscillospiraceae bacterium | reverse complement strand
CATCGTGTCTGCCGTGACCTTCGGTGTGGGACATATCGTAAATCTTGCCAACACCGCAGACACCCTTGGCGTGCTGCTGCAGGTATGCTACGCCATCGTCATCGGTTTTCTGTATACCCTCATTGTCTGGAAGGGCGGCAGCCTGTGGCCCTGCATCGCCAGCCATATGTTTGTGAACGGTACCAGCGTCTTCGCGCCGGAGCAAGGACCTTTCCACGATTTGGTATTCACCCTCTTCGGCAGCGCGGCTTCCGGTCTGGTACAGGCCTGCAGCGCGGTGCTGATTATCCTCATCTCCGGCGGATACGCCCTTTGGCTGCATAAAAAGGCTTGACCGATTTGGTCAAGCCCTTTTGCGGCGGGAGCAAGCCCCCGCCCTACGATGCAGGGGACGGGTTCCCCGTCCCACGGGAGGCAAAACGCCTCCCCTACATTTAAAATAATGTTGTTCTCCAGTAAATTAAGCCCTCTGCTTGTGTCCAGTTAGGAGCAAGTATCTTTCGGCATTATTGCAAAATGTTATCTTAAATGCGAGCCTTGCATGCATGATATCAGCCGTCTTTTCCATTTTTGATCTAGCCGCTGATTATTGATTTGGAATTACTTCTTTGGCAGATACCGCATCTCGCTGACCGAATACACGGTAACAAAGGCTTTCGGGTCGATCACTCGGATATAGTCCATCAGCTTCTTATACTCACTTTTGTCTACAATGGTAATCATTTCCGTGCGGGAGGTGCGGTCATAGGCACCGATGATCTCATTTAGTGTTGCTCCGCTGTGCAGCTCGTGGAGGACAAACTCCACAATGCTATCCAGTTGGTCGGAGATAACGCATACTCTGCGCTTGATGTTAAGGCCAAATATAAAGTGGTCTACCACCATGCCGCCAAAATAGGTCCCAAGCAAGCTCAGCACCACAGTCTTGGAATCATAACACAGAGCAGAGGAAAGGGCCACAACGATACCGGAAGCTGACATCGCCTGTCCCAGATCCATTTTCAGATACTTGTTCATAATCTTTGCCACGATGTCCAGTCCGCCAGAGGACGCGTTTCTGGAAAACAGGATGGCAAGGCCTACGCCAACCACCAGAATGTAGCAGATCACATCCAGCAAAGGATCCTGTGTAATAGACTGAAAATCCGGAAAAACAGTCTCAAACACACCCATTACCACAGGCATCAAGATGGCGCAGTAAATCGTCTTGGCGCCAAATTCCGGTCCGATCAAGATAAAGCCAATGATCAAAAGACCGATATTCATAATCAGCGTAATGGTGGAGACGGACAAAGGAATAAAGTTACTTAGGACCATGGCCAGAGCCGCGCCGCTGCCAACGGATACATGGCTCGGAAGCATAAAGAAAAACACTGCCGCTGCCACGATCACCGTGCCAACTGTGATAATAGCGAACTGTTTGATTGTGTTGCGGATTTTCATGCATCTAACCTCTTTTTCTGTTGAAGTCAAAATCCATTATACACCGTTTTCAGCAAATTTCCAGCTGTATTTGCACATTTTTCTATGGTATATGTTGTCTCTGGAAAAAGCATTTTTTCATTCCGGTCTCCGCGTAAGCGTGCTTTTCCGAAGATATACGGGCACTTCAAAAACAACCGAAACCAGAAAGGATTCAGAAAAGGCAGCACCGATACCGGTGCCGCCTTCCTTCCGATCGCTGTATTCTGATGGCGTTTTCCGAAAACACATATCCAACGCCAACAAATTAAGCCCTCTGCGTATGTCAAGCAAGGACCCACATATTCGTGTTCCATTAGGACCCAATTTTGAAAATATTTACTTTAAGACGACATTATAGTATAATAAAATAAAATGAGGTGTGCTAAATGGAAGACATGCTGGAACTTATTCTTTCAACACTGTTCATGCCCTTTGAATCTAAATATGAGAATTTCCTGCACAGAATTAACCGCATGCCCCATAAAGCACTAAAAATAATCTTTAAAGTGCTGCTAATTCTTATTCCATTTGCATTGATATTTGGATTATGTTGCTTATGCAGTTACTTATTTAGAGGCTATTGGATTTAAAATTATGATAACAGATCAAAACAAGATAGAGCTTCCTAAACGCAAATCCATCCGCATAGAAGATTACGATTATTCCACACCCGGGGCATATTTTATTACCGTCTGCACCACAAACAGAGAGAAAATCTTTTGGTCTGACCGTAGGGGCGAACTGCGTTCGCCCGCCAATGTTCCGTTGTCGGATATTGGAATTATTGTAGATAATGAAATCAAAAAGCTGAATACTGTGTATGATGCTGTTCATGTGGATAAGTACTGTATTATGCCAGATCATATCCATATGATTCTAACCATTGACACCGACGAAAACGGGCGAACACAGTTCGCCCCTACGATATCCAGGGTAATAAAGCAATTCAAAGGGTCGATTACAAAACAAATCGGCAGACCCATATGGCAGAAATCCTTTTATGACCACGGGATACGAAACCAACAGGATTACGATGAGATTTGGCAGTATATCGAAATCAATCCATTGAAATACCTATTGAAAAATGCACCGTGATTTCACGGTGCATTTTTGCGGGCGCACACAGTGCGCCCCTACGATGTTATTCGAAAATGTACGATAGCATTCGTAGGGGCGGACCTGCGGTCGCCCGTTAAAACAATGTTGTAATCCAATAAATCAACCCATACGCCACACTGGCGCTCACACCGTAGACGATCACCGGGCCTGCGATGGTGAACATCTTCGCACCGACGCCGAGGATGAAGCCCTCTGCTTGTGGTCAAGTAGGACCCATTAGTTTGCAAAAATATTTACATTAAAACGGCGGTATGGTATAATGAAACAAAGTGAGGTGGCATATATGAAAAAGTGGTTAGTTCCTGTAATTATGATAGCAAGTATCTTGTTGATTATTTTTTCCTTAATTTCATACGGAATTTATTGGGCATTTTTTGATATACAACGACTCGACAGACAAGAAGTAATTACTATTTCAGATTCACCTGATTCTTTCTATACTGTAACTGCATATTTGAACAATGGCGGTGCTACAACAGACTATGCTGTTTTGTGTGCTGTTAAAAACAACAAAACAGGAAAAGAACGAAACATTTATTGGAATTACCATTGCTCAACAGCCGATATAGAATGGTTGGACGACAAAACGGTAAGTATTAACGGCATAGAATTAGATGTTACAAAGGACTTATATGATTATCGAAGGAATTAAGCAAAAGGCTTGACCGATTTGGTCAAGCCTTTTCTTTGCGGCAGGAGCAATCCCCCGCCCTACGATTAAAACAATGTTGTTATCCAATAAATTAATCCATATACTACGCTTGCACTCACACCATAGACGATGACGGGTCCCGCAATTGTAAACATCTTCGCACCGACGCCCAGGATGAAGCCCTCTGCTGCTGTCAATATAGGACACACCATTTGCAAAAATATTTACATCAAAATAGCGGTGTGGTATAATAAAAATAAAGTGAGGTGTTTTTATGAGCAAAAAAGGGATAGAAGCTGCGGCAAAAAAACTCGAAGAGTATTATTCGCAATTCCCTGATTGGTATTGGAAGTATGGCTTACACGATGCAATAATCCTCTCTGTTTGTGAATTGGAATTAGCACCTGATTGGAAAGAAAAGCATCCCAAAAGAAATTGCTTGGAAATTCTGCTGGATAGCAAAAACGCCTTATGCGAAACAAATATAAAAAGAATCTTATTATATAACTATCGTATCACAGATATGAAAATGAATGCTACAGAGCCTATTACACTTGAAACATTTCAAGATGTATATTGGTTGGGAGATAGCATTGAACAGTTGAATGATGGTCTGTATTTATTAGGCATTGAGTGCACCGATTGTCGCAGCAATCTTATAAGTATTACTGTAAAATTCGAAGCAGTAGAAATTGAAAGAAAATAATGTAAATAGGTAGGCGGTTATCACCGCCTACCTATTTACATTATGGTAGTTATCCAATAAATAAATCCGTACACTACGCTAGCGCTTACACCATACACGATCACCGGGCCGGCGATGGTGAACATCTTTGCGCCGACGCCGAGGATGAAGCCCTCTGTTTTGAACTCTATAGCAGGGGCGGCCACGGAATTGGCAAAGCCGGTAATGGGCACCAGCGTGCCTGCTCCGGCAACCTTGGCAATGTTATCGTATATGCTCAGGCCCGTCAGCAGCGCGGACAGCGCCACCAGGCTCATAGCCGTGGCGGTGGAAGCATCCTGTTTCTCTAAACCCAGCTTCCCGTAACCCCACATTGCTGCCTGTCCCAGCACACAAATCAGTCCCCCGATCCAAAAGGCGTTGATACAGTCCTTTAAGACGGGCGACTTGGGGCTCATATTTCCTACCAGCTTTTGATAATCCTTTTCCTTCATAACTATCCCTCCGACAATAGTTTGTCCCGAAATCTTCCGGTGTAACAAGGAAAAGCGATTTTTTCAAATTCCCGTTTGTCGGGGAGCTCGTACGACATTGTAGGGGCGAGCATCGCTCGTCCGCGTGATTTTGTAAAACAAAATCACATCGCCGTAAGGCGACAATACATTGTTTTCCTACGGAAAACCAACAAATTGCAGCGCAATTTGTTGGCGGACGGCCAATGGCCGCCCCTACATTCACGAACCAACTGCCCGGAAAATGGCAATTTCCCGGGCGCAAAAAAGCACAGCCGCTGTACGGCTGTGCTTTTTTATCACGAATACAGGGCTTCCAAAGCGGCTCTTGCCGCATCCTGTTCGGCGCGCTTTTTGCTGCTGCCGGAGCCGACGCCCACCACCCGGTCATTGAGCCGCAGCTGAACCTGGAAATGCTTGTCATGGTCCGGGCCGGACTCGCCCACCAGCACATAGGAAAGGGTCTGATTCTTTTTCTGCTGGACCTTCTCCTGAAGGGCTGTCTTATAGTCCATATTGTTGGGATGGTTCACCGGCACATGGACCAGCACGAATTTCTCCACGAAGCTTTTTGCCGCTTCCATGCCGCCGTCTAAGTAGCAGGCTGCGATCACAGATTCCACCGCGTCCGCCAAAATGGACTCCCGGTGCCGTCCGCCCCCCTGCTCCTCGCCTTTACCCAGGAGCAGATGCTTGCCCAGATCCAGCTGCACAGCCACCACAGCGAGGCTTCTTTCGCAGACCATGTCCGCCCGCATCCGGGTCAGCTCGCCCTCGGGACGGTTGGGAAATGTCCGGTAAAGATAGTCTGCCACCAGCATACCCAAAATGGAATCTCCCAAAAACTCCAGGCGCTCGTTACTCATCAGGCTGTCATGCCAGCGCTCATTGGCATAGGAAGAGTGTGCCATAGCCTGTTGCAGCAAGGTGATATTCTGAAAACGGTAGCCAATGGCTTCTTCCAATTCCCTAAGCATCGGATTTCTCCTTTCCAGACGCCAACTGCTGCAGGCCGGCTTCCAGCTCTGCGGAAATATCCTGCTGGGCTGCCTGCTCTGCCTGGCGCACCGCGTTGCGGAATGCCAGAGCATCGGAAGCGCCGTGGGCCTTGATGACCGGCTTGCGGATGCCCAAAAACTCCGTACCGCCAATGGTGCGGTAGTCCAGCATGCCCATGACCTCGTCCACACCGGGCTTACAGAAGAGGTAACCGATTTTGGAGAGGAAGCTGCGCTTGAAGATTTTATGCTTCATGAGACTGCCCATAAACATAGCAGTCCCCTCGATGGACTTGAGCAGCACATTGCCGGCAAAACCGTCACAGACTACCACATCCACCGCCCCCAGAGGCACATCCCGTGCTTCTACATTGCCAACAAAGTTAATAAGCCCCTGTTCGGATGCATTTTGCAGCAAGGCATAGGCCTCTTTCTGCAGAGCCGTACCCTTGGAATCCTCTGTACCGATGTTAAGAAGACCCACCTTGGGGTTTTCCACCCCCAGGGCCTTCTGGGCATGCAAAGAGCCCACCAGACCGAACTGGAGCAAAAACTCCGGCGTACACTCGGCGTTGGCGCCGCAGTCCAAAATGACTGTTTTACCGCCTGCCTTGTTGGGCATAGCAGGACCCATGGCCGCCCGGCGGATCCCCTTGACCCGCTTGACCAGCAGCGTCGCGCCGGTAAGCAGCGCGCCGGTACTGCCCGCGGATACGAAGGCATCGCCCCGTCCGTCAGCAAGCAGCTTCAGGCCGATGACCATAGAGGAATTTTTCCGTTTGTGGATCACTGCCGCCGGATCGTCGTGCATATCCACTACATCCTCGGCGTTGACGATCTCCACCCCGGCAGGCAGATCCGCGATCCCGTTACTGCGCAGGACGCCCAGAATCTCCTCGCCGCGGCCTACCAGTGTGATCTGGGTCCCAAACAGTTTCACCGCTTCAATAGCGCCGAGAACCGGCGCTTGGGGCGCATTGTCGCCGCCCATGGCATCCAGAATGATCTTCATGATTTCACCTCTTTCTCTTTATAGCCCCTGAGCTACCAGCTCATCGATCACTGCCAAGGATCGGTTGGCGATGGCCAGGTTCTTTTCCGCCTTCTTGCGGATCCTCTGCTCCAGCGGAGAAATGATACTGAAATTCACATTCATCGGCTGGAAGTTTTCAATGCTCTCGTCGCTGATGTAAAGTCCCAATGCGCCGATGGCGGTGATTTTGGGGAATTCCGGCAGAGGCCGATCCTGCACCTTGGCTGCCATCGCCACAGCTGCCAGAAAGCCGGAAGCGGCAGACTCCACATAGCCCTCCACGCCGGTCATCTGTCCGGCAAAGGCAACCAGAGGATTTCGCCGGTCGGCATAATACTTATCCAGCAGCCGGGGGCTCTGGAGGAAGGTGTTGCGGTGCATCACACCGTAGCGCACAAACTCGGCATTGCGCAATGCCGGGATCATGGAAAACACCCGCTTCTGCTCCCCAAACTTCAGATGGGTCTGAAAGCCCACCAGATTGTAAACACTCTTTGCGGCGTTATCCTGCCGCAGCTGCACCACCGCATAGGGTTCTTTGCCGGTCTTGGGGTCGGTAAGACCCACAGGCTTCAAAGGACCATAGCGCAGGGTATCCACGCCCCGGCGGGCCATAACCTCTACCGGCATACAGCCTTCAAAAACATTGTTGTCTTCAAAGCCGTGGACTTCCGCCTCTTCCGCAGCCACCAGTTCCCGAAGGAAAGCCTCGTACTGCTCCTTATTCATGGCGCAGTTTACATAATCCGGCGTCCCCCGGTCATAACGGCTCTGCCACCATGCCTGCTCCATATCGATGGATTCTGCCGTCACCAAAGGTGCTGCGGCATCAAAAAAATGCAGATACTCCGTCTGTCCAAAATACTGACCGATGGCATCGCTCATGGCATCGGAGGTCAGCGGACCTGTGGCGATAATTACCGGGCCTTCCGGCACCTGGGTGACTTCCTGGGAAACTACCGTAATATTGGGATGTTCCCGCAGCTTTTTGGTCACTGCCTGGGCAAAGCCCTGCCGATCTACCGCCAAACAGCCGCCGGCTTCCACCCGGGTAGAAGTCGCGCACTCCATGATCAGGCTGCCGCAGCGGCGCAGCTCTTCTTTCAGTAGCCCTACGGCGTTTTCCAGCCTATCTCCCCGGAAGGAATTGGAACAGACCAACTCCGCAAAATCGTCGCTATGGTGGGCAGGGCTCTTCTTCTGGGGCTTCATTTCGATAAGCTCCACCTGAAGTCCCCGCTGGGCCAGCTGCCAGGCGGCTTCTGAACCGGCAAGTCCCGCGCCGATCACCTTTACCGTTGTCATTTTTCTGCCCCCTTTGTCTTTTTGGCAGATTTCTTCTTGGCAGCAGGCTTCTTTTCTTCCTCAGACGCCTCTTTTTTCTTATAGTATCCCCGCTGGTCCTCCGGCAGGAAATTTAAGCACTTTTCGTTAATGCAGAAAGCTTTCTGCCGTCCTCTGCCGGATTTTTTGAACATGGTCTGTCCGCACTCCGGGCAATCCAGCTCTGTAGGCACATCCCAGCTCATAAAGCCGCACTGCGCACCCTTTTCGCAGGCATAATACGCATAACCCCGCTTGGATTTGCGCTTGAGGATGGTGCTGCCGCACAGAGGACACCGTCCGGGCATCCGCTCCACGATGGGCTTGGTGGTTTTACACTCCGGCCAGCCGGGGCAGGCAAGGAATTTGCCGAAACGGCCAACCTTGACCACCATCTTCCGTCCGCAAGCCTCACAGACCTCCTCGGTCTCCTCCTCGGGAACTTTCAGACGGACGCCCTCCAGCGCAGCTTCCGCATCGGTCAGCTCCTGCCGGAAGCCTTTGTAAAAGTCAGAAAGCACCGCTTTCCAGTTCCGCTTGCCTGCTTCCACATCGTCAAGACTGGTTTCCATATTGGCGGTGAATTCCACATCAATGATATCCTGGAACCGCTCCATCATGAGACCGTTTACTACCTCGCCCAAGGCTGTAGGCATCAGGCGCTTGTCTACCTTATTCACATATTCCCGGTCCTGGATCACAGAAACCGTCGCCGCATAGGTGGAAGGACGGCCTACGCCCTTTTCTTCCATAGCTTTGACCAGAGTAGCTTCCGTATACCGGGCAGGAGGTTGGGTGAAGTGCTGCTCCTTGCAAATGTCAGCAATGGATGCCTTATCCCCCTCCTGCAGATCGGGCAGCGGGGATGAAACAGCCTCTGTCTCCTCGTCTTTGCCCTCCTCATACACAGCAATAAATCCGGCAAACCGCAGGCTCTGGTGGCTGCTGCGGAACATATGCCCGGCGCACTGGGTATCGATAGACACGGTATCATAGACGGCATTTGCCATCTGGGATGCCAGGAACCGGCTCCAGATCAGCTTATAGAGCTTATACTGCTCCTTGGTCAGGCTTTCCTGGATCCGCTCCGGGTCCAGCTCCACATGGGTAGGACGGATAGCTTCGTGGGCATCCTGGGCATTTGATTTGGTCTTAAACACATGGAACTTGCCGTAATAATACTCTTTGCCGTAGCGATGACAGATAAAGTCTGCCGCGGCAGCCATGGCATCGTCAGAAAGCCGCAGAGAGTCGGTACGCATATAGGTGATCAGACCCAAAGTACCTTCCCCTGCCACGTCCACGCCTTCATAAAGCTGCTGGGCAATGGCCATGGTGCGCTTGGGGGTCATATTCAGCTTCCGGGAAGCTTCCTGCTGCAAAGTAGAAGTGGTAAACGGAGGCGCGGCGGTGCGCTTCTTCTCCGCCCGTTTCACATTGGTAACGGTAAAAAGCTTACCGGTGATATCGTCGATCACAGACTGCACCTGGTTTTCGTTTTCCAGTTCCTTTTTCTTGTCTGTACCGTAATACCGGGCAGTGAAAGAGCCGGGTTTTTCCAGCCGGTTCAGCTTCACATCCAGAGACCAGTATTCCTTGGGCTGGAAAGCGCGGATCTCGTTTTCCCGGTCCACCACCAGACGGGTAGCGACGCTCTGGACACGGCCGGCGCTGAGACCCCGACGCACCTTCTTCCACAGCAGCGGAGACAGCTGATAACCGACGATACGGTCCAAAATACGCCGTGCCTGCTGGGCATCCACCAAATGATAGTCGATATCCCGGGGATTGGCGATGGATTCACGCACCACCCGCTGGGTGATCTCATTGAAGGTCACACGCCGGGCCTTTTCCGTAGGCAGCTCCAGCAGCTCTTTCAGATGCCAGGAGATGGCTTCGCCCTCCCGGTCCGGGTCAGTTGCCAGATATACGGTATCAGCCTGGGCAGCTGCCTTTTTCAGCTCCCGGATCAGTTCTTCCTTGCCGGATACCGGGATATATTTGGGGGTAAAGTCGTGTTCCAAATCTACGCCCATGGTGCTTTTGGGCAGGTCCCGCAGATGACCCATGCTGGCCTTTACGGTATACTCCGTTCCCAAATACTTTCCAATGGTCTTAGCCTTGGAAGGCGACTCTACAATTACAAGATTAGACACTCTTGCCATGTATATACTCCATTCTTACGGTTTATTCGTTCTTCTTACCTGCCTGCCGGGCAGCCGGGCCACAACGCCCTTGATTTCCAGCAGTGTCAGCAGGCTCAATACCTTTGCTGCAGGCAATGACGTCTCGGCAATCAGTTCATCCACCTGCCAGGTATCCGCCCCCAGCTTGTGAAGAAGCAAGGCTTCCTCCGGGGACGCCGGCTGATAGTCACCGCCTACGTCACTATACGCGCAGGAGGGTTCCTTGTCAACGGTTATTTTCTCTTTTTTCCTGTCGAAAGTTTTCCTTTCTGCCGGGGAGGCGGGATTTTGCGCCACTTTCGGCACAGCTTGCTCCCCATTTCCCGGAAGATTCAGCTTTCCTTCCTCGATTCTTATATTCTTATGTACTTTGTCCGGATACTGGGGCTGGTATTCCCCCACCACATCCCAGCCGGAGCCTGCCATGATCGCGCCCTCTCTGAGAAGGGCATTGCTGCCGGCAAAGCTGGGCATATCGATATTCCCGGGCACTACAAACACATCCCGGCCCTGCTCTGCCGCCTGCCGGGCTGTAATCAGCGCGCCGCTGATCTCCGGCGCTTCTACCACCAGAACACCACAGCTTAAGCCGCTGATGATCCGGTTTCTCTTGGGAAAATTCCATTTAAAAGGCGCAGTTCCCGGCGGATATTCGCTCACCAGGCAGCCGGATCGCTCCGTATCCCGATACAAGTCCCTGGCGGAGGCAGGATATACCACATCCACGCCGCAGCCTAAGACACCGACCACCTTGCCGCCGGCTGTCATAGCTCCGGTCATGGCCGCCGTATCGATTCCTTTTGCCGCGCCGGATACGATCACCGCCCCACAGGCAGCGATCTGGTAGCCCATCCGCTGCGCCGTGCTGATACCGTAGGAGGAACACTTGCGCGTGCCCACCACGCCGATCACCGGCTGGCCGTCCAGATCCGGGAGTACGCCCTTACAATACAGTACCACCGGAGGATCCGGAGTATTCTTCAGTCTGGCAGGGTACGCCCCATCCCGGTAGGTACAAATATGGATCTGCTTTTCCGCGCACCGGTGGAGGATCTGCTCTGCCTCATTAAGGTTCTTATCCGTCAAAGCCGCCACCGCGTTGGGGGATAGGCCCTCCACCTTGCGAAGGGCATCCTCCCGGGCACAGAAAGCCGCTTCCGGGTCAGAAAAATATTCCAGCACCGCCACTTTCTCCCGTTCATTCAGACCGGGTCTGGCGGCAAGCCAGATCCAATGTACCAGCATGGATTTTCCTCTCTATCTCTACAGGTTTGTCATTTGCCACAAAACAATGGTCGCCGCCACCGCGGCATTGAGTGATTCGCACCGGCTGTCCATGGGGATGATCAGCCGGGCATCCGCCTGCTGCAATATCTCAGGCCGGACCCCTTGGCCCTCGCTGCCAATGACCACCGCCATATCCCGAAGCTCCCACTGACGGATATCCCGGGCGGTATCACTCAAAGCGGTGACGCCTACCGGGATCTGCTCCCGGGTAAAAGCCGCCTTCACCTGTTCCCAATCTGCCCGGATAGGCGGCGTACGGAACACAGCGCCCATGGAAGCGCGAACGGTTTTGTGATTATAGGGATCTGCGCAGCCCTCCAACAGCACCACCGGCACTTGTAAGGCATCGGCAGTCCGGAGGATCGTGCCCAAATTTCCCGGATCTTGAATCCCGTCCAGCAACAGCATCCGCTTTTGCGGAATAAAGGATTTCTGCTCCGGCATCCGGCACAAAAACAGCGCGCCCTGAGGGGTCTGCATGGGCGAAATGGATGCCATCACATCCTCCGGCACCCGTACCAGACGGACATGCTCCGGCACAGAAGCCTCCACACCGTCGGACAAAATCACTGTTTCCAAATGGGCGAATTTTACCGCTTCTTCCAGCAGCTTCGTCCCATCCGCTACAAACAGACCGCTTTCCAGCCGTTCTTTCCGGGAAGAAAGCAATTTGCGCACCTGCTGCAGCAAGGGATTTTTCCGGGCTGTGATGCGTTCTTCCGTCATAGCTTCTGCACCTTTTCCAAGGCGACCGTATCGCCCAGCACCACCATCACATCTCCATCACAGATGGTAAAATCCGCCGCAGGGGATACATTGATCTTGCCGCCCCGGCGCACTGCCAGAATGTTCACCCCCAGCTTTGCCCGGACATTCAGTTCCCTGAGGGATTTTTCATGCCAGCTTCGGGGCGCCGGGATCTCCACAATGCCGTAATCCTCGGAAAGCTCGATATAATCCAGCACATTCAGAGAGGACAAGCTCCGGGCCAGACGGACAGCATTTTCCTGCTCCGGAATGGTGACCCGGTCCGCGCCGATCTTCTCCAGCACCCGGCGGTGGGTATCATCATGGGCCTTACACACTACATAAGGTACGCCAAGCTCCTTGATATTCATGGTCGCCAGCACCGAGGCTGACAGGTCTCCGCCAATGGCCACAACGGCGCAGTCAAAATCCTTGACACCCAAGGCTTTCAGCACTTCCTTGTCCCGGGCATCCGCCACCACCGCATGGGTCACATCTGCGGAGATCTGCTGTACCAGGTCGTTGCGGCTGTCCATTGCCAGCACCTCACAGCCCTGCAAGCAAAGCTGCCGGGCAACCTCACTGCCAAACCGGCCTAAACCGACTACGATATAGGATCTCATAAAATTCCTCCTAACCGATCAAAAGATTTGTCTGGGCATAGCGGAAGCGCTCCTCCGCCCGGTTGCCCATCAGGAAACCAAGGCTCAGGGTCAGTACACCGACTCTGCCGAAATACATATAAATAATAATCAGGATCTGGGCGGCAACGCTCAAATTGCCTGTTGCCCCGGCAGTCAGTCCCACCGTCGCCAAAGCGGAAACCGCTTCAAACAGGCTGTCTGTAAAGGATACGCCGGAGGTGGCGCTGATAAAAATGCCGCCAAACAGTGCCAGCGCAACCATCAAACTAACAATGGTCATGGCATCCATGACCTTTCCCTGGGGAATTGTCCGCTTGTATACCGTCACCGTTTCCCTGCCACGGCATCTTGTCCAGACAAACAGCAGCAGTACCACCATAGTCACGGTTTTGACACCGCCGGCTGTAGAGCCGGAAGAGCCGCCGATGAGCATCAGCACCAGACTAACACCCTTACCGCCGTCGGTCAGCAGCGCCTGATCTACCCCGGCAAACCCGGCGGTACGAACCGTCACCGACTGGAAAAGAGCATTGAGAATTTTTTGAGGAACAGACATAGGGCCAAAAGTGCCGGGATTGCTCCACTCCAGGATCAAAAGCAACGCCGCGCCACCCAGGATCAACGCCCCGGAGGTCAGCAGCACCAGCTTGGTGTATACACTGAATTTCCGAAACCTGCGAAGTCTGACCACTTCATCCCAGACGAAAAAGCCAAGACCGGCGATAACGATCAGCGCCATCAGGGTCACCAAGACAACCGGGTCATTGTTGAAAACCATCACACTGGCCCCAGGGGTCACAGAACCCATTACATCAAAGCCCGCGTTGCAGAAAGCCGAAATGGAATGGAATACGCCCCACCAGGCAGCCTTCTGCCAGCCAAACTGGGGCAAAAACCGTAAAAACAGGATTCCCGCGCCCACAAACTGTACCGATAAGCTGCCGCACAAAACCCATTTTTGCAGCCGCACCACGCCGTCCATCTCGTCCACACTCAAAGCCTGGGCCATGAGCATCCGCTGGCGAAGTCCCACTTTCCGGCGCAGCAGAAAAACCGTCACCGACGCGGCAGACATAAAGCCAAGACCGCCGATCTCGATCAAGCTCAAAATCACGATCTGTCCAAACAGGCTCCACTGTGTCCAGGTGTCATATAACACCAAACCGGTCACACAGGTCGCGGACGTGGCAGTAAACAAAGCAGGACGAAAGCCGCAAGAGACACCGCTGCGGGATGCCGCAGGCAGAGAAAGCAGCAGGCTTCCCACCAGAATGATCATAGCAAACGCCACTGCGATCACCTGCGCGGGAGACAGCCGGTTTCTGCGATGCCAGTACCGCATAAGCTTTAACCGAATATTCACAAGCTTCCCTCCTTACGCCCCGTCTTTATGGGTATAGTTACTCATAATAGCTATTATAACACCTTTAACGCCATTTGCAAGCATGGATTTCTTAAGAAAAACACTGCCTTTCGGCTTTCTATAAAGTCAAATTCCCGTTTGTCGGGCAGATACCCGAATGGATAATTGATAATTGATAATTGATAATGGATAATTGTGGTATTTCCTTCGGAAATGATTTGAAATATGTCGCCGAAGGCGACTCCTTCATTGTCCATTATCCATTTTCCATTATCCATTAGCAGGCGCAGCCTGCCCTATAAATGGCAATTT
>JAFQCV010000017.1 GCA_017416325.1 Oscillospiraceae bacterium | reverse complement strand
CACCGTCTGGTGGCAGAAGCCATTGACGAGCTGGGCATCGAGGGCAAGACCATCGGTGTGGCCCCCGTTGGCTGCGCGGTTATGGCCTATGATTACTTTGCCTGCGACATGATCGAGGCACCCCACGGCCGTGCTCCCGCGGTTGCCACCGGCATCAAGCGCTGCCGTCCGGAGAACATCGTCTTTACCTACCAGGGTGACGGCGACCTGGCCTCCATCGGCATGGCAGAAACTGTCCATTCCGCAGCCAGAAACGAAAATATCACCGTCATTTTTGTCAACAATGCCATTTACGGCATGACCGGCGGTCAGATGGCGCCCACTTCTCTTCCCGGTCAGGTAACCCAGACCTCCCCCTACGGCCGTGATGTAAAGCACTGCGGCTGGCCTATCAAGGTATGCGAAATGCTCTCTACTTTGGAAGGTCCTGAGTACATCACCCGTGTGGCTGTGAACAATGTCAAGAATGTAAACAAGGCAAAGAAAGCCATTAAAAAGGCCTTCCAGAACCAGATAGAGGGCAAGGGCTTCAGCCTGGTGGAAGTGGTTTCCGCCTGTCCCACCAACTGGGGCATGACACCCCAGCAGGCGCTGGAGTGGGTAGAAAGCGATATGCTCCCCTACTATCCCATCGGTGTCTATAAAGACCGCAGTGCGGCAAAGGAGGAGGCGTAATCATGGAAACGACCCAGATCCTCATTGCCGGCTTCGGCGGACAGGGCATCCTGTTCTCCGGTAAGTTTTTGGCCTACAAGGGGCTGATGGAAGACCTGCAGGTCTCCTGGCTCCCCTCCTACGGCCCGGAAATGCGCGGCGGCACCGCCAACTGCAACGTGATTTTGTCGGAGACGCCTGTAGGCTCCCCCATCATCACCGCCCCGGATGTGCTGATCGCCATGAACCTGCCTTCCCTGCAGAAATATGTGGACACCGTTGTCCCCGGCGGTCAGATTTACGTAGATTCCTCTCTGATCGATGCTAAAGTAGAACGCACCGATGTGCAGGTGTTTTACATCCCCGCCACCCAGATGGCCAAGGACGAAAACATTGCTTCCCTCGCCAACATGATCATCATCGGTCATCTGCTGCAGAACCATCCGGAGCTGTCTTACAGCGGCACCGATGCCGTAGTCAACAAGCTGGTACCCCCCAAGAAAGCCGCCCTCATTGAACTGAATATGAAGGCCTTGACCTTGGGAAAGGAATACCCTGCATGAAAGTAACCTGCATCCAAATGGGCATACAGTTCGCCAAACCCGATGAAAACTTTGCCCATGCTGCCCAGCTGATAGAAGAAGCTATGGCAGACGCGCCGGATGTACTGGTGTTGCCGGAAAACTGGAATACAGCCTTTTTCAAAAACGAAAGCCAGCTAAGCCTGGCTGACCGGGACGGTCAACGGGTCAAAGCGGAGATCGGCGGCTTGGCAAAAAAGCACAGTGTCAACATTGTAGCAGGCTCTGTTTCCGATATTCGGGAGGGAAAATGCCACAATACCGCCTATGTATTTGACCGGCAAGGAAACTGCATCGCCGGCTACGACAAGATCCACCTGTTCTCCCCTTCGGGAGAGGGGCAGCTCTACACCCCCGGCAGTCGGGTGTGCCGTTTCCAGCTGGACGGTGTCAACTGCGGCCTGTTCATCTGCTATGATCTCCGGTTCCCGGAGCTGACCAGAACGATGACAGTCCCCGGGATCGATGTGCTGTTCATGGTATCTCAATGGCCGGCTGTCCGCACCTCTCACCTGCGGACTCTCACCGCTGCCCGGGCAATTGAAAATCAAATCTTCTTCATTTGCTGCAATGCCTGCGGCAAAGCCGGAGAAACCCTCTGCGCCGGTAATTCCGCCATTGTTGACCCCTGGGGCAGGACCCTGGCTCTGGCCGGCGAAGAAGAGCAGTTACTGACTGCACAATTAGATTTCTCCATCCTTCAGAATATCCGAACCTCGATCAACGTTTTTGCTGACCGCCGCCCGGAAGTCTATAGGATGTAAGAAGGAAACAAAAACAATTATTTTAGGAGGTTCAAAATTATGAATGCAATGACTGAAATGAGCAACTACCGTCATGAGAAGGTTCTGTTCGTCAACAACGAGAAGGCCGGTCTGAAGGCTATTATCGCTGTTCACAACACCAACCTGGGCCCCGCCATCGGCGGCTGCCGCCTGTTCCCCTACGCTTCCTACGATGATGCACTGTTCGACGTTCTGCGTCTGAGCCGTGGTATGTCCCACAAGAATGCGGTTGCCGGCCTGCCCCATGGCGGCGGCAAGGGCGTTATCATCGCCGACCCCTCTCAGAAGACCGAGGCTATGTTCGAGGCCTTTGCCGAAGCTGTTAACAATCTGGGCGGCGACTACATCACCGCTGAGGATGTGAACACCACCTGTGACGACGCCCTGGTGATGCTGCGTAAGACAAACCACATCTGCGGCCTGCCCCAGAACAGCGGCGACCCCTCTCCCTTCACCGCCCGCGGTGTATGGCAGGGTATCCGCGCCACCGCTAAGGTTGCTCTGGGCACTGACAGCTTGGAAGGTCTGACCATCGCTGTTCAGGGTCTGGGCAAGGTCGGCTATGACCTGTGCCGCCTGCTGCACCAGAGCGGTGCCAAGCTGATCGTTGCCAACCGCAGCAACAAGGCTATCGCTGAGAAGGCTGCTGAGGAGTTCGGCGCAGTCGTCGTTCCCACCGAGCAGATCGTCAGCCAGAAGTGCGACATCTTCTCCCCCAACGCCATGGGCGCTATCCTGAACCCCGCCAACATCGCTGCTCTGAACTGTAAGGCTGTTGCCGGCGGCGCCAACAACCAGATCCTGGACGATGCTTCCGGCCTGGCTCTGAAGGCTCGCGGCATCTACTACGCCCCCGACTTCGTCATCAACGGCGGCGGCGTTATCAACGCAGCAGCTGAGGTGGACGGCCCCTACAACAAGGACGCTGTCCTTGCCAAGGTGGACAACATCTACAACACCATCGAGCACATCCTCACCGAGTCCAAGGCCACCGGCGAACCGGAAGGCGTCATCGCCACCCGCTATGCCGAATCCCTGATCTACGGCTAAGATATTTTAAAAGGAGCTGACCGGCAAGGTCAGCTCCTTTTTTAGGTTATCTGCAAGATCCGCTGGGCGGTTTTCCAGGCGATCTGCTCCATCTGCTCCGGTGTTAGCTTCAGCTCCAAAAAGCGCTGCACCTCCGTCACCGGGTCCCACATGGGATAATCCGAGCCGAAAGCCATCCGCTCCGCGCCGTAAATATTGATATACCGCTCCGGCTCTCCCTTGGGCATAAACATCATGGAGCTGGACACATCAAACACGCAGCCCGTATCTTTCAGCAGGTCACAGGCGGTCTGATACATGGAGTAGCCGCCAAAATGGGCAGCGATCACCTGCAGCCGGGGAAACAGATCCAAGATCCGCCGCAGCTTCACCGGATGGGAATAATCGTACCGCTGATCTCCCATGTGCAGCATCACCGGAAGTCTTCCCTCCACCGCCTCATACATGGGAAACAGCCGCAGATCATCAATGGAAAACCGCTGGGAGTCCGGATGCATTTTGATACCCTTCAGACCCATGGCAACGATTCTGTCCACCTCATCCCCGATGCCATCCATAGCCGCATGGACCGTACCGAAGCCGATAAAACGGGATTCCTCCCGGGTCTTCTGGCAAATAAAATTATTGATCCCCTGAACTCTATCCGGGCGAATGGCCACCGGCAGGATCACAAATTGAGATACCCCCGCCTTTGTCCCCTGCTCCAGCAGCTGGGCGGCGGTGCCGTGCATCCCCCGGTCTCCGATATGATAAAATTCCTGGACACTGTCCGTTGCCTTTTGAGCGATCTCATCAGGGTAGATATGGGTATGGATATCGATCAGTTTCATAGCGCGCCTCAATTCCCTTTGATAATGAATGATTATACCATATTCCCAAAAAAATGCAACGATTCTCTCCTATTGTATTGACAAATATGGTATAATTTTTCGTGAGAAACAGAAAGAGAGAGTATCCCATGGAAAGAAAAAACAGGCTCACCCCTTTGGAGCGCAGCTGGATCTTATATGATATCGGCAACTCCGCCTACGTCCTTTTGGTAGCAACCTTGCTGCCTATATATTTTAACGCCTTGATGACCGGCTCCGGGATCCGCGAAGAAATGTATCTGTCCTACTGGGCGGATGCCGGCGCTGTCGCCACCGCGCTGGTTGCCATTCTCAGCCCTATCTGCGGTACTTTGGCTGACCAGAAAGGCTACAAAAAGCCCATCTTCCTGGCCTGCGCCGCTGTAGGCATTTTAGGCTGCGCCGCTTTGGGCTTGACTGCCAACTGGCTGCTGTTTTTGGGTATCTTTGTCCTTTCCAAGGTCGGCTTCAATGCCAGCCTGGTGTTCTATGACTCCATGCTGCCGGAAGTCACCACAAACAAGCGCATGGATAAGCTCTCCACCCTGGGCTATGCTTACGGCTACATCGGCTCTGTGATCCCCTTCGCACTGTGTCTGGTGTTGGTGCTGATGGCAGACTCTTTCGGTCTGACCCAAGGCACAGCCATGGTATTGGCCTTCTTGATCACCGCGATTTGGTGGGCTGTCTGTACCGGTCCTCTTGCCAAGCATTACCGGCAAACCGCCTATGTGCCGAAACGGACACATCCGGTGCGGGATACCTTCCGGCAGCTGGCGAGCACCTTCCGCAGCGCAAGAAAGGAAAAGCACATTTTTCTGTATCTGCTGGCATTTTTCTTCTTTATCAACGGTGTTTACACCATCATCGATATGGCAACCGCCTACGGCACGGCTTTGGGACTGGATTCCACAGGTCTGCTGCTGGCGCTGCTGCTGACACAGGTGGTAGCCTTCCCCTTTGCCATTTGGTTTGGGCGTTTGGCTGCCAAGGTGGATTCCGGCAAGCTGATCAAGATCTGTATCCTCTGCTACACCGGCATCACGCTGTTTGCCATGTTCCTCATGACCCAGTGGCAGTTCTGGGTGCTGGCGGTGCTGGTGGGCATGTTCCAGGGCGCTATTCAGGCTCTGAGCCGTTCTTACTTAGGCAAGATCATTCCCCAGGAGCAAAGCGGCGAATATTACGGTCTGATGGATATCTGCGGCAAGGGCGCTTCCTTCCTGGGCATGTTCCTGGTGGGTCGCATCAGCCAGCTGACCATCGGCATGGACTTTAGCCTGTTCGGTCTTAAACTGCAGCATGAAAATCTGGCTGTAGGCGCGCTGGTGATCCTGTTTGTCATTGGCTTCGTCCTGTTCTGCAAAGCAGATAAGCTTTGCCGGGAAAGGGTAAACTCCTAAATGGAACTACTGCAAGGAAGACCTGACGACTGCGCAAGTCGGTTGGAAAAAGAAATTCGCGTCTATGACCTGCTGGATAACCTGGGCGTTTCTTATGAACGGATCGACCATGAAGCTGCCATGACCATGGAAGCCTGCGCAGCCGTTGACGAAGCTTTGGGCGCTGCCATCTGCAAAAACCTGCTGCTTTGCAACCGGCAATGCACGGATTTTTACCTGCTGATGATCCCCGGTGACAAGGTGTTCAAAACCAGCGTTCTGTCCAAGCAGATCGGTTCTTCCCGACTGTCCTTTGCTGCGGGAGAATACATGGAGCAGTTCTTGGACATTACCCCCGGTTCATTAAGCGTACTGGGTCTGATGAACGACCGGGAAAACCGGGTGCAGCTGCTGATTGACGAAGACCTGCTAACAGGTGAATACATCGGCTGCCATCCCTGTATCAATACCGCCAGCCTACGGCTGCGTACCAAAGATTTGCTGGAAATCATCATTCCGGCTATGGGTCATCCGCCCCGATTCGTACAACTGTAAAGAATACGACCTCTTAGCCAAAGCTAAGAGGTCGCTGTTTTTTATGCTTTTTGTTTTTCTTCCTGTCGCTGGAAATGCCGCAGCCAATCGGATTTGAATAAGCAGACCAGCAAAATAACCGAACTGATCGTCCAGGTAATGGGATATGCCCAGGATACCGTTTCCAACCGGTTAACATACCGGACTGCTACGGTAACATAGCTGACCCGGAAGATACACCAGACTGCCAGCATGGTAACCATCGGCAAGGTGGTCTTGCCCGCGCCCCGGAGAACACTGGAGATACAATGGGTCGCTGCCAGCAGGAAATAGAACGGCGCGATGGTCCGCATATGCCGGGTACCAAAGTCTATCACCACTGGGTCATCGTTAAAAATGCCAATGAGCTTTGGCGCGAAAACCCACAGCGTCACGCCAATGAGCTCTGCTATCATAGCCGGGCACAAAATACCAAAGCCAACACCTTTTTTCACCCTGTCCACTTTCCCTGCGCCCAGATTCTGCCCCACAAAGGTTGCCAGCGCTTGGGTAAAGCAGGTGATGGGCAGAAACGCAAATCCTTCTATCTTGGAATAAGAGCCGCAGCCCGCCATGGCTGCCTTGCCGAAGCTGTTGATGTTGGTCTGCACCACCACATTGGCCAAGGCGATCACGGAGTTTTGGACACCGGCAGGCAGACCGTACCGGATGATCTGTTTCAGACTTTTCCCGTGGAATCGAATCTCTTTCACTTTTAACCGGTAATCGGTTTTCAGCCCCAGCAGACGGATGCAGCAAAGCACCGCGCTGAGTCCCTGAGAAATGGTGGTGGCGATGGCCGCAGACCCGACACCCAGGCCCAGCACCGCCACGAACAGCAGATCCAGCGCTACATTCACAAATGAGGCAATGATCAGATAGTAAAGCGGATGCCGGCTGTCCCCCAAGGCATGGAGGATGCCCACGAAAATATTATACATCACCGTAAAAATAGCACCGCAGAAGTAGTAACGAAAATATTCTACAGACTGGGGCATCACATCCTCCGGCGTGCCCATCCACCGCAAAATCGTTGGGGTAAACGCCACGCCCAAAACGGTCAGCAACGCGCCTGCAACCAGACCGAACGCCACGTCCGTATGGATGGCTTTTTTTAAAGCATCTGTATCCCCGGCGCCGAAATACCGGGCGATAATGACGCCTGCGCCCATGGCAACACCGTTAAAAAAGCCCACCATCATAAAGATCAGCGAACCGGAGGAACTGACTGCCGCCAAGGCATCCTCCCCGATGAAATTACCTACGCACCAAGAATCAAAGGTATTATAAAACTGCTGAAAAAGGTTTCCTAAAAAAATCGGTACGGCAAACAGCACCATACCCTTCCAAACAGAACCCTCCAGCAAGGATGCACGCTTCGTATGCACAGCAAAAACTCCTTATGAAGACCTACTACCATTTTACTCCGCCTGTCCCAAAAGTCAACCACTGAACATTGACAGTCCTTGCAACCTTTGGTACAATATGGGAAACGATTAAAGAAAGGAATGTTTTCCATGAACGAATATATCATCAAGCGGATATCCGGCGAGCCCAACTGGGCAGAAGTCCCCACCTTAGAGGTTGCCAACATCCTATGGCTGCCGGATGTGGGTATCCGCATGCATCAGCAGGTCTGCTACGATGACACCGGCATCTACGTCCACCAAAAATGTGTGGAAAAAAACATCCGGGCAGAGTACACCCAGCCCCTGTCCAAGGTCTGTCAGGACAGCTGTATGGAGTTCTTCGTTGGTATCTACGAAGACGCCAGCCGCTATGTCAATATCGAAGTCAACCCCAATGGCTGCACCCATATGAGCCTGTGTGAGCACCGGCATAATTCCATTCGGTTGGCGCCGGACCCCAAGGTGCTTCTGGATATGAAAACAAACAGAACCGAAGACGGCTGGGAGCTGTTCTACAAGATCCCTGCGTCCTTCCTACAGCTGCTGAATCCCAATTTTCAGTTGGTCTCCGGCAAGATCATTCCTGCCAACTGCTACAAATGCGGCGATCTGACAGTCCAGCCCCATTACCTCTGCTGGAATTACATTGGCACCGAAAAACCGGACTACCATACCCCCAAGTATTTCGGCAGAATGATTCTGGAATAAGCAACAATCAAAACCTCTGCACTTGCGGTTATGGGTGCACCAAAGGCCCCCTTGTGTAAAGGGGGCTGGCAAAAATCTTTGATTTTTGCCAGGGGGATTGTACCATATCCACAAATGGCAATCCCTCCGTCAGCCTGTTCGGCTGACACCTCCCTTTGCACAAGGGAGGCTTTCCGCTGCGGCGGGACTGATTGGAAACCACCGACACTGCCAGTGCTAACCACATACAAAACGCAGCGCCTACCTATTCGGTAAGTGCTGCGTCTTCTTCTGCCATTTCCTTTAGCAGTTTTTGATCCTGCTTGGAGCTTAGATCCAGCTTTTCATACATATCCGGCCTGCGCTCCCGGGTTCGGCGCAGAGATTGCTTCCGCCGCCACAGGCGCACCTTTTCATGGTTGCCGGAGATGAGGATCTGGGGAATCTCCCGTCCGTGCCAGACTGCCGGGCGGGTATACTGGGGATACTCCAGAAGGCCGTTAAAATGGCTTTCATCCTCAAAACATTCCGGATCTGCCAGCACACCCGGCACCATACGGCACACCGCGTCGGTCACCGCCATGGCAGCGATCTCGCCGCCGGTGAGCACAAAGTCCCCCAGGCTGATCTCTTCATCCACGCACTCATCGATGAAGCGCTGGTCGATACCCTCATAGTGACCGCAAACCAGGATCAGATTGTCCATTTTGCTCAGACGAATGGCATCTGCCTGCCGAAAGGTCTTACCGCAGGGGCTGAGGTAGATGGTATGCACCGGCCCGGCTGCCTCCTCGCAGATGGCCTCCCAGCAGCGGTACAGCGGGTCGGCAGTCATCACCGCGCCCCGGCCGCCGCCGTAGGGATAATCATCGGTCTGGTTCTGCTTATTGGCGGTATAGTCCCGGATCTGGTGGGCCTCGATGCGGATGATGCCCCGGTCCTGGGCACGGCCCAGGATACTGTCGCTGAGCACATCCCCCACCGACTCGGGAAACAGGGTCATAATGTCAATTCTCATCGCTGCACATTCCCTCGATCAGTTTTACCTGCATACGGTTGTTTTCCATATCGGTGGAAAGAATGAACTGCTTCACCGCGGGGATCATGTATTCGTACTGACCCTTAACAACATAAACGGAGTTCCCGGGATAATCCAGGACATCCTTTATGACACCGATCTGCTCACCGTCACAGAAAACTTCCATACCGATCAGCTCGGCAGCGAAGATTATCTCGTCGTCGATGTCTTCCCGGTAAAGCTCGATGATCTTACCGCGCATAGCCTGCGCCTCTTCCATGGTATCGATTCCGGAAAGCTTTAGAAGATTACAGGTCTTCTGGACACGGCAGCTCTCTATGGTATATTCCACGCCGCCGATCCGGCAGCGTTCAAAGTCACAAAGATCCTCCGGAGAGTCCAGCCAAGGCAGCACCTTGACTTCCCCCTTGACACCGTGGGTGGTGACGATCTCACCGGCCTCAATAAATTGGAGTTTCATAACAGTCCTCCTCTACAGAAACGGAAAATGCGTGACTTTCGCCACGCACAACCGTTTTAGTCCATAATTTCGACGGTCACCCGTTCGCCGGTGCGCTGGGCAACAGTCTTAATGATGGTACGGATCTCTTTGGCGATCCGACCCTGGCGGCCGATCACTTTGCCCATATCGCTTTCCGCGACACGCAGCTCCAGCACCTTACCGTCCTCGTTTTCGATTTCGGTGACGGTGACGGATTCGGGATCATCCACCAGATTCTTTGCCATATACAGCAAAAGTTCCTTCATTGTGCCTTCTCCTTTAGAGATCTTACAGCACGCCAGCCTTCTTCAGCAGTCCGCGAACAGTGTCGGTGGGCTGAGCGCCGTTCTTGATCCATGCCTGTGCCTTCTCGGCGTCGACAGTGATGTTGCCGGACTCCAGCAGGGGGTTGTAAGTGCCGATCTCCTCGATGCAGCGGCCGTCACGGGGGCTGCGGGCATCCGCAACAACGATACGGTAGAAAGGAGCCTTCTTCGCACCCATTCTTCTCAGTCTGATCTTAACCATGAGTTTCACCTCCAAAATTTATCTAAAAATCTATATCGCAAAGCAACTTGCTTTTAACGAACAATCGAACTGTCATTGCGAGGGAGCATTAGCGACCGTGGCAATCCCCAAAGGTTTTCAAGATTTTGGGGGATCGCCACACCAGTGTGTGCACTGGTTCGCGATGACATTGGTAATTCTAGAAACCGGGGAAGCCACCGCCGAAACCGCCGAAGCGGCCCATGCGCTTCATCCGCTTTCCCGCGCCGGGACCGGAGAACTGCTTGATCAGCTTCTGCATCTGCTCAAAGGACTTGAGCAGCCGGTTTACATCCTCCACCTTGACGCCGGAGCCGGCAGCGATCCGCCGTTTCCGGGAGGCCGCGATAACCTGGGGATTCTCCCGCTCATAAGGGGTCATGGACAGGATGATCGCCTCCGTACGGCCTAAGGCTTTCTCGTCCACCTGCAAATTTTTCATACCGGCACCGCCGGGCATCTGCGCCAAAATATCCTGCATAGAACCCATGGACTTCATTTGCACCATTTGGTCATAGAAATCCTGAAGGGTAAACTTGTTGGAACGAAGCTTTTCCTCCATCTCAGAAGCTTTTTTCGCATCGTATGCCTTTTCTGCCTTCTCGATAAGGGTCAGCACGTCGCCCATACCCAAGATCCGGGACGCCATGCGATTGGGGTGGAAAGCTTCAATATCCTCCAGCTTTTCACCGACACCGCAGAATTTGATGGGTCTTCCGGTCACTGCCCGGACAGACAGGGCCGCGCCGCCTCTGGCGTCGCCGTCCAGCTTGCTGAGCATAACAGAATCAATATCCAGCCACTCGTGGAAGCTCTGGGCGGCATTCACCGCGTCCTGACCGGTCATGGCATCCACGACCAGCATGATCTCATCGGGCTTCACGGCAGCTTTAATGTTTTTCAGCTCTTCCATGAGCTTCTCGTCCACATGCAGACGGCCGGCGGTATCCAGAAATACCATATCGTGACCGTGCTGCCGGGCGTAGAGCACCGCACTCTTGGCGATGGTTACGGGATCTTCCTGTCCTTTTTCAAACACTGGGATGCCCAGCTTTTCGCCGCAGACCTTCAGCTGCTGAATTGCCGCGGGACGGTAGATATCACAAGCTACCAGCAGCGGATTTTTGCCCTGACGCTTCATCAGGCCCGCCAGCTTAGAGCCGTTGGTGGTTTTACCCGCGCCCTGCAGGCCTACCAGCATCACCACGGTAGGGCCAGCCGGATTGATGGTAATATGCTTGATATCGCTGCCCATGAGCTTACACAGCTCTTCGTTGACGATCTTGACGATCATCTGGGCAGGGGTCAGAGACTCCAGAACGTCGCTGCCGACACAGCGCTCTGTGACGGTCTTGGTAAAATCCTTTACCACCTTGTAGCTGACGTCAGCCTCCAACAGTGCCATGCGGATCTCCCGCATAGCCTCCTTCACATCGGCCTCTTTCAGACGGCCTTTGCCCCGGAGCTTCTTGAAGGTTGCCGAGATCTTTTCAGTTAAGCCTTCAAATGCCATAGTTTACTCCTCAAGTTCCTGTGTGGCAGAGAGGATACTGTCAGCCTGTCTCGCCACATCGGCATCGGGATGTCCCTGCAAGGACCGGGCAGCATCCGCGATTCTCCGCAGAGCCTTCCGGGTACGCAGATCCCGGCTGACACAGCCAACATTCTCCTCCATCCGGCGAAGCAGCGCCTCGGTGCGTGTCAGATTGTCGCAAACAGCCTGTCTGCTGACACCCAGCGCCTGTCCGATCTCGCCCAGGGAAAGATCCTGATTGTAGCGCATATCGAAGCACTCTCTTTGTTTGTCCGTAAGCATTCCGCCGTAGTAATCAAACAGCAGCGCCATCTCCAATGCGTCCACAAGAACCCCTCCCGTCAAGTTTTGTTCCTTGACACCTGGTGCATTATAGCACAGAGATCTTTGCTTGTCAAGTATTATTCCCTTACACCTCAGGATTATTTTTCAGCTTTTGGATCAGCCAGATCACACCGTAGACTACCCATGCCAGATCCACAGGCACCAGCAGCCCACCCACAATTACCATCTGGGAAAGGGCAAACATGGAAACGACGGTACCCACCTCCGTCTTGTCTCCTACTGCCACCACGATGATGCCGCAAATGATCTCAAGACCGGTAAGAATGATCACAGGCCACAGCCGGGACATCACCGTATTGGCCTTCAGGCACAAAGCCAGCTGCCCGGCAAAAGCGCAGCCTAATAAGATGACGATCATTAAAATTCTTCCTAAATTCATACTATCTTTCTCCTTTATTTGACACGATACCATGTGCTTATCTGACGGGTCTTGATAAACCCGAGACTTTCATATAGCTTTACAGCCTTCTCGTTGGTGGATGCCACCGTCAGCTGCAGCACCGGCTCTGTCGCTGCATGCGCCAACGCCGCCACCACATCTGCGCCTGCGCCGGGACTGACCGATGCTGCAAAGTGGATCGTGTTCCCAGCCACCCTGCCGATGCCCAAAAGCTTACCGTTTCTGTGGACGAAATACCCTTCCCCCGAATCCAGCAATTCCTTGCGCTGAAGGTCTGTCAGCCAGGCGCCTACGGGAATCCTGGGGGTCTTTTGGTTATATATGTCTGCCCACTGGCTTATGTTCTCCGGCAAAACCGGCCACAGGGCCGCATCCGTTTCCGGTAAAGCTTCTCTTTGGACCTGCATCTGGGTCAATACTGTATACACCGGAAGATCCGGCGGCAGGTCCTTGCCCGTAGCATAGATCCGCTCCGCGCCGCAGGCTCTTAAAAACTGCACGCACTCAGCCAAAAGCCGCTCCGGCTCTAAGCTGGACTGGACATGGATGTAGCCTTCCTCCCGGTACGGGATCTGGGACAGGATCAAAGAGGCTGCGCCATACTCCGTAGTAAAGACAGGGATATCCTTCATATTCTCACTCCTTGGGATATGATACCATTTCCACCCCCGGTAAGCAAGGGGATAATTGTTAAATTTCCGAAAACCAAACCTTTTTCCTAAAAAACACTTGATTTATTTTGGGATATCTGTATAATAACCACATTGTCCCAATAGAAAGGAGGTCAATCCGATGAAAAAAGTCATTTGCAAGAAAGAATATGATACCGAGACCGCCACACTGATCCAAAAGTACACATACAGCAGCTTCGGTGACCCCAAGGGCTTCGAAGAAGTGCTGTTCCAGACTCCCAGCGGTCTGTATTTTCTGTACGTACGGGGCGGTGAGGAATCTCCCTATCCCAACGAAGACATCCTGCGCCTGGCAAAAACCAAGGTCAGCGAATGGATGGAGAATCACTAATCTCGTGTCAAACCGGCGGTAGCTAGAAAGCTGCCGCCTTCTTTTTTGCCAATTGACACGGGTGATATGATAAAAATAGAATTTGCTATACAAAGGAATGACCTTTTTGAAACGATTGTTTGCCCTTTTGGCGCTTCTTTTGCTCCTGTGCGGCTGCGCGCCTACCCAGAAGCCTGCCCAGGTAGCTGCCACCACAGCGCCGGTATATGAATTTACCCAGCGCCTTTGCCGGGGAACGGACATCACCGTCACCCGGCTGATTACGGAAAATGTGTCCTGCCTGCACGACTACTCTCTGTCTGTGCGCCAGGTCAAGGCCGCAGAGGGTGCGCAGCTGATCGTTCTGTCCGGTGCAGGATTGGAAGATTTTATGGAAAATCTATTGTCAGGAAAAGCCACGGCAGACAGCTCCCGAGACATTCACCTGCTGGGCTGCGAGCATGACCACGATCACGGTCACGGTCACGGTCACGACCACGAAGATGCCGACCCTCACATTTGGCTGTCCCCGGAGAACGCCATGGTCATGGCAAAAAACATCTGTGATTCTCTGTGCACCCAATATCCCCAGCACAAACCTTTGTTGGAAGAAAATCTTCAGCAGCTTTTACAGGATCTACTGGCGCTGCAGGACTACGGCAAGGAGCAGCTTGAGAAGCTGAACACCCGGGAACTGATCACCTTCCACGACGGCTTTGCCTATTTTGCCACAGCCTTTGATCTGACCATTTTAAAAGCTGTGGAAGAAGAATCCGGCAGCGAAGCCTCTGCCGGGGAACTGAAGGAGCTTTGCAGCCTTGTCCGGGCTCACAAGCTGCCCGCCATCTTCACGGAAGTATCCGGCAGTACCGGCGCGGCGGATATCCTCTCCCGGGAGACAGGCGTTCCCATTTTTACGCTGGATATGGCTATGTCCGGCAACAGCTATTTTGACGCAATGTACCACAACATTGACACAGTAAAGGAGGCCTTGGGATGAAGCCTTTCCTTCATGGCGGCAGCTGCGCTGATGCCTGCTGTCTGCGGGTGCAGGATCTGTCTGTGACCATCGGGGGCAATCCGATCCTCTCGGATGTGAATCTGCACATCCATTGCGGACAGATGGTGGCTGTGATCGGCCCCAACGGCGCAGGCAAAAGCACCTTTTTGAAGGCTGTTTTGGGACAGCAGGACTATGACGGTGTCATCGTCTTCTCCGCTCCCGGCCAGCGGGGCCGGAAGGCCAAGATCGGCTATGTGCCCCAGAGCCCTGCCTTTGATCCCGGAGACCCGGTAAGTGTGGCAGACCTGTTTTTGTGCTGCCGCAGCAGACGCCCCGCTTTTTTAGGTACCTCCAAAAAGCAGCGGGAGTGGATCCTTTCCTGTCTGGACCGGGTTCACGGCTGCGATCTGATCGATAAGCGGATCGGCACGCTGTCCGGCGGTGAGCTGCAGCGGGTCCTCCTGGCCTTAGCCCTGGAGCCGCTGCCCAACATTCTGATTTTGGACGAGCCCCTGTCCGGTGTGGATATCGAAGGACAGACAGGCCTCATGGATATGCTGGACGAGATCCGCAAGGAATACGATCTTTCCATCTTAATGAGCACCCACGATTTCTCTCTACTCCCCCGGTACGCAGATCAGGTAGTGCTGGTAAACCACAAAATGGTCAGCAAGGGGACACCGGAAGAAGTTCTGTCCTCCGATGCTTTCCGGCAGGTCTTCCATATGCAAGGAGGTGGCGGAAAATGAGTCTTTGGTACGATGTTTGCCAGCTGCTTCCCATAGAGATGCTTCGCTGGGATTTCATGAAGAACGCCCTCCTGGCAATCCTTATCATGAGTCCGCTGTTCGGTCTTCTTTCTACCATGATCGTCACCGGGCGAATGAGCTTCTTCTCCGACGCCTTGGGACACTCCGCCTTTACCGGCATCGCCATCGGCTGCATCTGCGGCGTAGCTGCCCCCACCTGGATGGCCGTTGTCTTCAGTGTAGCTTTTGCCTTGCTGTTTTCCTTTGTCCGCAGCCGGAGCAATCAGGCGGCAGACACTTTGATCGGTGTTTTTTCCAGTACCGCGGTGGCTCTGGGCATCTTTATCGCCACCTTAGGCGGCGACAGCTTTACCAAGTATAACAAATATCTCATTGGCGACATTCTCTCGGTCACTCCCGGCCAGATCGGCACATTGGCGCTGGTGTTGGCTGCGGTATTGGTATTTTGGACACTGTTTTCCAACCAACTGACCCTCACCGCTGTCCATCCCCAGCTGGCAGGCTCCCGGGGCATCCCGGTGGGACTTTCTCAGACACTGTTTACCACCGCCATCGCCGTGGTGGTGACCCTCACCATTTCCAGCGTGGGTCTTCTGATCCTTAATTCTCTGCTGGTGCTGCCCGGAGCATCCGCCCGGAATGTATCCCGGAATCTGAAGCAATATCACATTCTTTCTGCAACATTCGCCTTGGCAGCCGGAATTGGCGGTCTGTGTGTTTCCTATTATCTGGGAACCTCCGCCGGCGCGTCCATCTCCCTGTGCCTGGGACTGATCTTTTTTGTCTGCTTCTGCTTCCGGAAAAGGAGGGCTTAAGTATGGACGATGTGAATATGCAGGTGATCGCCCGGATGAAAAGTGATTTCCCCAGCAAATTCGGGATTCCCCGGCAAAGCGGTTTGGTAGAGGCGCTTCGTTCCACCGTCATTTTTGAGCCAGAGTTTCGCAACGCCGATGCCCTCAGGGGGATCGAAGGTTATTCCCACCTGTGGCTGATCTGGCAGTTTTCTGAAGCGGTACGGCAGGAATGGTCTCCTACGGTGCGTCCGCCCCGGCTGGGAGGCAACACCCGAATGGGCGTGTTCGCCACCCGTTCCCCTTTCCGTCCCAACAATTTGGGGCTTTCCAGCGTTAAGCTGCTGGGTGTGGAGCAGACGGCGCAGTATGGCACGGTGCTGCATGTAGGCGGCGCGGATCTTATGGACGGCACGCCGATCTTTGATATCAAGCCTTACATTCCCTACAGCGACTGCCATGCAGATGCTTTGGGAGGCTTTACGGATACAGCAGATGCATTTTTGCTGGAGGTGAATTTTCCGGCTGAATTGCTGGAGAAATTGCCGGAGGATAAGCGGGAGGCAGCGCTTTCGCTCCTTTCCCACGACCCAAGGCCTTCTTATCAGCGAAAGGCTGACCGGGTCTACGGATTGCCCTTCGCGGGCTTCGACATCCGCTTTACGGTGGACAACTCCCGGCTGACGGTTGTGGAAATCCACAAGCTTTAACGGTGTGCTGCGGCACACCGTTTTTTTCGTACAAATTCCCGTTTGTCGGGCAGGCTGCACCTGCCAATGGATAATGAAAAATGTATAATGGATAATGAAGGAGTCGCCTTCGGCGACATATTTGAAATCATTTTCGAAGAAAATACCACAATTATTCATTATCAATTATCCATTATTCATTCGTGCGTCAGCACGATAAATGGCAATTTGTCCGTGGGACTGATTGACAAGAATTGCCATAGGGAGTATAATAAGACCACTGTTTCTCATCTGTGAAGAACGGGCAAAGACGTCCCCGGGCAGAGGCTGCCGGGGGATGCTCGGCACTGAAGACGACTGAGAGACCGCGGCAAACAGAAAAGATACGCCGCGTAAGCTCTTCGAGCCGCCTAGGGCCGGTCACAAAACCGGCGCACGCTTTTTCAGCAGGTATATTCTACTGAAAGAGAGTGAGACCCCATGAAAAAAATCCGCGAATTCCTCCGCCGGAAAGATATCATCTTTTCCGGCAAGCGCTACGGCATCGATGCCTTAGGCGCTATGGCGCAAGGTCTATTCTGTACCTTGCTGGTAGGCACCATCCTAAACACCATCGGTCAGCAATTTGGTATCGGTTTCCTGAACCGAATTTTGGTGACCATCGGTACAGGCGAGGGCGCTATGCACTACACTGTGGGCGGTCTGGCATCTGCCATGGTTGGTCCCGGCATTGCCGTTGCTATCGGCGCCGCTCTGAACGCACCGGGATTGGTGCTGTTCTCCCTGATCCCCGTTGGCTTCGCTGCCAACGCCATCGGCGGCGCAGGCGGTCCTCTTGCTGTGTATGTAGTAGCCATCATCGCCTGTGAGTGCGGCAAGCTGGTCTCCAAGGAGACCAAGGTAGACATTCTGGTCACACCCATCGTCACCATTTTGGTGGGCATCGGCCTTTCCTGCTTGGTAGCTGCTCCCATCGGCGACGCAGCCAAGGCTGTGGGTCAGGCCATCATGTGGGCAACGGAGCTGCAGCCTTTCCTGATGGGTATTTTGGTATCCGCATTGGTAGGCATTGCCTTGACGCTCCCCATTTCCTCGGCAGCCATCTGCGCTTCTTTCGGTCTTGTGGGACTGGCTGGCGGCGCTGCGGTGGCCGGCTGCTGCGCACAGATGGTTGGTTTTGCCGTTATGAGCTTCCGGGAAAACCGCTGGGGCGGTTTGGTGGCTCAGGGCATCGGCACCAGTATGCTGCAAATGCCCAATATCGTAAAAAATCCCCGGATCTGGATCCCCCCTACCCTGGCTTCCATGATCACCGGTCCTTTGGCTACCTGCGTGTTCAAGCTGGAAATGAACGGCGCGCCGGTATCCTCCGGCATGGGTACCTGCGGTTTTGTGGGTCAGATCGGTGTGTATACCGGCTGGGTCAACAGTGGAAAAGCCATCACTGCCATGGACTGGGTGGGTCTTATACTGATCTGCTTTGTGCTGCCGGCTATCCTCAGCTGGGTCTTCTGCGAAATTCTCCGTAAATGGGGTTGGATCAAGGAAAATGACCTGAAGCTGGCTCTGTAAAGAACATATACTGCCCGGAGTGAAAACTCCGGGCGACTTCTTTTATGTTTGTCCTTACCAACAAATTGCCATTTCTCGTGCTGACGCACGAATGAATAATGGATAATGGATAATGGATAATTGACAATTGTGGTATTTTCTTCGAAAATGAACCCAAATGTGTCGCCGAAGGCGACTCCTTCATTATCCATTATACATTTTCCATTATCCATTGGCAGGCGCCGCCTGCCCGACAAGCGGAAATTTATACCGGTGTATCTCTTTCCTTTTTCGGAAACCTGTGGTATGATATACACCGAACTTGAAACAAAGGAGAACACCATGCTTTCGATCGCTGAAATCCTATCCCAAGAGCTGGGACAAAAGCTGTCCTATATCGAAAATGTCATCGCCCTGCTGGACGAGGGCAACACCATCCCCTTCATCGCCCGTTACCGTAAGGAAATGCACGGCGCCATGGACGATACGGTGCTCCGTACTCTGGAGACCCGGCTGCAGTATCTGCGCAACCTCCAGGAACGCCGGGACGAGGTCAAAAACGCCATAGAGAATCAGGGCAAGCTGACAGAAGAGCTGGCTTTGGCCATTGACAACGCTGCCACTTTGGCGGAGGTAGAAGACCTGTACCGCCCCTATAAGCAGAAGCGCCGCACCCGCGGCTCTATCGCTCGGGAGAAAGGCTTAGAGCCTTTGTCTGCCGCGATCTTCGCCCAAGACGGACAAGATCCTGCGGTGCTGGCGATGGACTATATCGACCCGGAAAAGGGCGTGGAAACGGTAGAAGATGCCCTGGCAGGCGCTTCGGACATCATTGCAGAAGATCTGTCTGACGATGCTTCCATCCGCAAGAGCCTTCGGGAACTGGTGACCCGGAAGGGCCTATTACAATGCAAGGCGGAAGACCCGGAAACCGACAGCGTATACCGGCTGTACTACGATTTCTCCCAAAGTATCGCCCGTATCCTGGATCACCAGATCCTGGCTATCAACCGGGGCGAAAAGGAAGGGCTTTTGAAGCCTGCCGTGGTGCTGCCCGGAAACGAGGGCGCTGCTTTGGTATGCCGGGCAGCCTTGAAGCCTACGGCTTTCGTATCCCAGTTCGTCCGGGCCGCGGCAGAGGATGCCTATGAACGGCTGATCTTCCCCTCCATTCAGCGGGAGGTTCGCAGCGATCTTTCTGACCGGGCCTACAGCGGCGCGATCCGCAACTTCTCTTTGAATCTGAAGCCCCTGCTGATGCAGCCCCCGGTGAAAGGCTTTGTCACCATGGGCCTTGACCCCGGATACCGCAACGGCTGCAAGGTCGCTGTGGTAGATCCCACCGGCAAGGTGCTGGATACCGCCGTGGTTTATCCCACCTTCAGCGAGAAAAAGAAGCAGGAAGCCATCGCTGTTCTCTCCGGTCTTATGAAAAAGCATGCGGTACAGCATATCGCCATTGGCAACGGCACTGCCTCCCGGGAGACAGAGGCGATGACCGTGGAGCTGCTTCACAGTTTCCCCAATGCCAGCTATATGATCGTCAACGAAGCCGGCGCTTCCGTTTACTCTGCCTCCGAGCTGGCAGCAGAGGAATTCCCGGATTACGATGTGAACCTGCGCTCTGCCGTATCCATTGCCCGGCGGCTGCAAGACCCTCTGGCAGAATTGGTCAAGATCGATCCCAAGGCCATCGGCGTAGGACAGTATCAGCATGACTGCCCCCAAAAGGAGCTGGATACCTCTTTGAACGCTGTTGTAGAAGACTGCGTCAACGCCGTGGGCGTGGATGTGAACACCGCCTCCCGGAGTCTGTTGCAGCAGGTATCTGGTCTGACTGCCGCAACTGCCAAAAATATCGTGACCTACCGGGAGGAAAACGGTCCTTTCACCAGCCGGACGCAGCTGAAGAAAGTGCCGAAATTGGGACCCAAGGCATTCCAGCAGTGCGCCGGCTTCCTCCGGGTGCCGGAAAGTAAGGAAACGCTGGACAATACCGGCGTTCACCCGGAATCCTATGAAGCTGCCAAGAAGCTGCTGACCCTGCTCCATGGCGATTTGTCCGGACTGGAAGCTTACGGATTAAGCAAGGCGGCACAGGAATGTGAAGTGGGTGAACCCACTCTGGCAGATATTGCAAAGGAACTGCAAAAACCCGGTCGCGACCCCCGGGACGAGCTGCCTGCCCCGATCCTCCGGAAAGACGTGCTGGAAATGAAGGACTTAAAGCCCGGCATGGAGCTGACCGGCACCGTTCGAAATGTCATCGACTTCGGTGTGTTTGTGGATATCGGTGTCCACCAGGACGGCTTGGTGCATATTTCCCAGGTAGCCAACCGCCGCTTAAAGCACCCCAGCGAAGCGGTAAAGGTGGGCGACGTGGTAAAGGTCGTGGTACTGGAGGTGGACGAAAAGCGCCACCGCATCGGTCTTTCCATGAAGCAGGCAAAATCCTAAATATAATATACCGCCTGTGGGATTCCCACAGGCGGTTTGCTTTATTCCTCTATAAATATTAGCGTTTCCTCCAGCCGGTATTCCAGGCGGTAGGAAATACCGCCTACGGTATGGCTTTTTTCCAAAAACATGCCCATATTTACCGGAAGTCCCGTATCCGTATCTACCGTTAAGTAGCCGCCGGAGCGGTGATGCTCTGCCGTTTGCGCCAAGGCATCCAAATCCACCTGCAGCACATCCGTCAGATGCTGGGTCATGACAGCCCGGAAACTTAAGTCGCCGCCAAGCTCCAGGTGCAGCAGATTCCCCTCTACCCGGGTAGATGCCGCCCGAAGATATTTCACCGCCAGAAGCCCCGAAAGAATGGTATCCTCACAGTACTGACGCATGGAATCGGCTGTAACACTGCCGTTTCGCGCCGGGTCGCTGCCGTCAACGCTTACCGTATAAAATCCGTTTTGGAACTGCTCAGTCTGGCTGCTCTCAGAGTTCATACCCCGATCGTTGGAAAGTTCCGAGGTATTCAGCACCTGAGCATCCAAGGTCTCCTGCCGCCCTTTCAACAGAACCTGACTGCTGCGGCGATAGGATAGAGGGATGGCTTCGCTGGTGATGGTCTCTGCCAGTTCGCATTTTACCCCTTGGGCGGTATATACATCCGCCACCACCTGCAAAAGATACCGAGGCGCATCCAAGTCAGACAGCCATGGGCCGTTCTGCCCCCTCTGGCGGACACTGCTTAAATCCAGCTGCTCCGGCACGGTGACCCGGACAGTAACTTCCAAAGCGTATTCTGCCAGACCTTTCTGATACCGAACCTGATAGGTAGTCTGGAGCAGCTGCCCTTCCCCGGTAAGCACCGCTTTGCCCGAAGCCTCCAGCAGCTGTCCTTCCCCGACCCAGGCTTCCATGGCCCGGGGCTGTGAAAACAGGACTGTCCCCGGTTCCTCACCATAGGTCACAGCGTCATAAAGCGCCGGTGTCAGCAGCACCGGCGGAAGCTGCCGGGCCGTAAAATCCTCCATGCTTTGATTTGTCCAAAAACGGCTGTCATTGACTGCAGCGTAGGCTTTTCCTTTATAATAAGCCTGTCCGTAGCTGCACCGGTAATAGCCAAAGTCCAAAGTTTCCTCCACCAAGGCAGTCATCCCCTCCCGGGCGTAGCCTTCATAGGAAGCTTTGCCGGCGACGCTCTTGGTGAAGGTGTTATCCCCCACCTTCCGCGTCTCCTCCAGAGTATAATCCAGCACCAAATTCCCAGACGCTTCTACCGCACTTTTACCGGCACTGTAGAATGTGTCGGCATGGATATCCGGGGAGGATGGGGTGGTTTCCCTTTGGTTTCCCGCGCAGCCTGCCAGCAAAGCTGCCGCCAGAACTGCCGTCAGTAACCACTTACCATAAGCGCTTCTCATACCGCAGCCATTGCCCGCGCCATAGCCAAGGTCACCTGGGCGCAGCGGTCTGCGGCGATGGCCTCAAAGGCAGGATAGTCCATTTCGGCACTGTTGTCCGCCTTGTCCGAAATGGCGCGGATGATCACAAAAGGAACACCGTTGCGGTAGGCGGTATGGGCGATGGATGCGCCCTCCATTTCGGCGCAGATTGCCTGCGTATCCGAAATGATCTTATCCTTCTGCTCCCGGGAGCAAATAAACTGGTCGCCGCTGGCAACCCGCCCAATACGGTTGTGCCCGGGATTGATGGCTTCCGCGGCGGCATAGGCGCTGCGCACCAAGCTTTCCGCTGCCGGGAAAGCTGTCACATCCAGTCCCGGCACCTGCCCAATGGGGCGTCCCCAGAAACGCAGGTCAAAATCGTGGTGGATGGCATCCCGGCTGATAACCAGATCCCCAATATCCAGCTTAGCGTCCAAAGAACCGGCAATGCCGGTATTCACCACCGCCGTCACTGAGAATCGGTCAATGAGCAGTTGGGTACACATGGCGGCGTTAATTTTACCCACGCCGCACTGCACCACCACCGCAGGTATTCCCTCCAGGATACCCTGGCAGAATTCCATACCTGCCCAACTGCTTACGGTGCTGTTTTCCATTTTCTCTTTCAGCAGCGCCACTTCCACATCCATGGCGCCGATAATGCCAAGCATCATCGTATCCTCCTTACTCCGGATAGACCAAACGGTCTTCGGGGATGTTTTCCAGCAGGGCGGCATAGCGGCTGCCCCAGTAATTGGCCATAGGCAGATTCATGTCCAAATAATTTCCGCAGTCCTTGGCGCTGGCGCCGGGAACCTCTTCCCGGAAATCCCGGACAAAACAGAAGCAATCCCGCACTAATTTCAGGGCATCCCGGGAGGTGTAGTCTCCCGCCAGTAGCAGATAAAAGCCGGTACGGCAGCCCATAGGGCCAAAGTAGAGCACCTTTTCTTTCCAAGTGGGGTCATTGCGAAGATACGTAGCCGCCAGATGCTCGATGGTATGCATTTCGGCAGTATTCATCACCGGTTCTTCGTTGGGACTGGTAAGCCGCAGGTCAAAGGTGGTGACGGTTTCCGCGCCAACCTTATCTTTCCGGGACACATACAGCCCCGGCTGCAGCTTGATATGGTCGATGGTAAAGCTTGTTATCTTCTCCATAACATTCTCCTGTTGCTTTCAGATGGCTTCATCATACCTTAAAATCCCCAAAATTGCAAGAAAAAAGCACTTGCGCCATCCGTTGACAGAAAAGCCCTTTTCATGGTAACATAAACACAAAGGAGCTGATTTCATGGCTGACCAGTATTCCCGTACCCGGCTGCTGCTGGGAGATTCGGGTATCGAAAAACTTCGCAGCGCCCATGTGGCTCTGTTTGGTCTGGGCGGTGTCGGCGGCTATGCAGCCGAAGCACTGGCCCGGGCCGGCATCGGCTGCATCGACCTCATCGATCATGACACCGTGAGCCTGACCAATTTAAACCGGCAGCTGCTTGCTACCCACAGCACCATCGGACAGTACAAGGTGGATGTTGCCGCGGCGCGGATTCGGGATATCGACCCCACTATCCAGGTACGGACTTTTCCGGTTTTCTATCTGCCGGAAACCGCAGACCAATTTGATTTTTCTCAATATGACTATGTGCTGGACGCCATCGACACCGTGACCGGGAAGCTGGCGCTGATCGCCCAGGCCAAGGCTGCAAATGTTCCTGTCATCAGCTGCATGGGTACAGGCAACAAGCTGGATGCCACCGGTTTCCGGGTGGCGGATATTGCCAAGACCTCCGGCTGCGCCCTTGCCCGGATCATGCGCAAGGAATGTCAGAAGCGTGGGATCCGGGGTGTCAAGGTGGTCTATTCGGAGGAATTGCCTTTAGACCCCACTATTTCCCCCATGGATACCCCCGAACCTCCGGCAGAGGGCTCCAGCCGCCGGGCTATCCCCGGCTCTGTATCCTTCGTTCCCGGAACTGCGGGACTGATCTTGGCGGGAGAAGTGATCCGGGACATTGCGCAAGGCGATTGATATTCAATTATTTGTGTATATATACAGGCGGTTGTTTTTTCTTGCAGCCGCCTTTTTTATTCATTTATACAGTGTTTTTTCTAATTTTTGTGGGTAATTCCAGATTGTAGTCCTAAAACCCCTTGAATGATTGTATGTTTTCACACTTGACTATGAATATTATACGCGGTATAATTCATCCATAAATCTTGCTCGACCCGAGCTGAAAAAGGAGAACTGAAATATGAAAAAGCTAATCGCTTTCTTGCTTTGCGCACTGATGGTCGTATCCATGTTCGCTGGCTGCGCCCCCGCCAATGACGGCCCCGGCAAAAACACCTACAATCTGAATACTGTCAAGGAAGGCTATCTGACTGTTATCACCTCCCCTGACTACGCGCCCTATGAATTCTACGCGTTGGATGCCAACAAGACCCCCACTCTGGCAGGTTTCGATATGGCTCTGGCTAAGTACATCGCCGATTACCTGGGACTGACTCTGGAAGTTGTCCCCATGGACTTCAACGGCATCGTTGGTGAAATGGGCGCCGGCAAGGCCGACTTAGCGCTGGCCGGTCTGTCTCCCGACCCCGACCGTCTGCTGAAGATGGACTTCTCCGATTGCTACTACGAAGGCAAGCAGGCCTTCATTACCGTCTCTTCTAAGGCTTCCATGTTCACCGATCTTGCTTCCACCAACCAGGAGAACGTCAAGATCGCCGCTCAGACCGGCACCATTCAGATGGACCTGGCTGCGCAGTTCAGCCCCAACGCACAGATGACCCAACTGACCAAGGCCACCGACATCATCGCTGAGCTGGTCTCCGGCAAGCTGGACGGCGCTTATATCGAATGGGATGTGGCAGTTGCTTACAAGCAGAACTACCCCGAGCTAACCATCGTCTGCGAAGTACCTTACGAGGCTGAAGGCAACGTCATCGGTGTTGCTAAGGGCAATGCTGACCTGATGAAGTATGTCAACGAGGCGCTGAACAAGTGTGTGGACGAAGGCACCTTCTCCCAGTTCGTAGCAACCGCTCTGGAGCAGGCCGCCGGTGACAACTATCAGGGTCTGCTGGGCGAGGACGGCAAAGTTCCCGAGACAGAAGCCGAGTCTGAAGCCGGAACAGGAGCTGAATAACCAGAATTACCGCAAATTCCTCCCCACCTTCCGGGGAGGAATTTGATGCGTGTTGAAAGGACATTTCCATGAACAATCTCATCACCTATGAGGGCTTTGAAAAAACCTTTAACTTTATAAAACTTATCCAGCAGGGTCTTGTTGTTACGGTTTTGCTGGCATTGCTCACCGTTATTATCGGTTTTGTGCTGGGTATCCTTCTTGCCATCATGCGCATGACCGATATCCGTCCCCTGCGTTTTCTCGGCTACACCAAAGACGGTAAGATCCGGGAAAACCGCTTTTTGCAGACACTGAGCAAATTTAACCCCGTAAGCATGATCGCCACGATTTATGTGGAAGTCATCCGTTCCACCCCGGTACTGGTACAGATTATGCTGATCTACCACGGTGTTTTCGGTCTGATCGACCTGCCGTCCTTCACTTTCTTTGGTTTCATCAGCTTTGAACGATTTTTGCCGGGTGTTGTGGCGCTGGGCATCAACTCCGGCGCGTACCTGTGCGAAATTATCCGCAGCGGTATCCAGTCTATTGATCAGGGACAAACCGAAGCGTCCAGAAGCCTGGGTATGAACAAGTTTCAGACCATGCGCCACATCATTCTCCCCCAGGCCATCAAAAACATCCTGCCTGCCATCGCCAACGAATTTGTTGTCATTATCAAGGAATCCTCCATCTGCTACACCATCGGTGTCCGGGATATTATGTCCGCGGTAGAGTCCGTACGTGGCGCATATTTCATTATTATGGAACCGCTTCTGGTGGCAGCTGCGCTGTACTTCTGCCTGTGCTTCCCCACCTCGAAGATCATTGCCTATTTTGAAAGGAGGATGAGCCGCGGTGACAAACGATAAGCTGATTCAGGTAAAGAATCTGAAAAAATACTATAACAAGGGCGCAATTCGTGCTTTGGATGATGTATCTGTGGATGTTTACAAAGGTGAGGTCATGGTCGTGATCGGCCCCTCCGGCTCCGGCAAATCCACACTGCTGCGCAGTCTGAATCTGCTGGAAACCCCCACAGACGGTCAGATCGTCTTTCATGGCATCGATATTACCAAGAAAAGCTTTGTCAATTCCCAAGGCAAGAAGGAACGGGTGGACATCAATCTGCACCGTCAGAAAATGGGTATGGTGTTCCAGCACTTTAACCTGTTTCCCCACAAGACCATCCTGGATAACATGATCCTGGCCCCGGTACGGGTGCTGGGCATGGACAAAGCCGCCGCCAAAGAAAAGGCGCTGCAGCTTTTGAAGCGCGTAGGCTTGGAAGACCGGGCATCTGCCTATCCCATCCAGTTATCCGGCGGTCAAAAGCAGCGTGTCGCCATCGTACGGGCGCTGATGATGGAGCCGGAAGTCATGCTCTTTGACGAGCCTACCTCCGCCCTGGACCCGGAAATGGTGGGCGAGGTTCTGTCGGTTATGCAGGAGCTGGCCCGGGAGGGTATGACTATGGTGGTAGTCACCCACGAAATGGGCTTCGCCCGGGAAGTGGGCGAGCGGATCCTGTTTATGGATGAGGGCAAGCTGGTAGAACAAGGCACGCCCCAAGAGATATTCGACAATCCTCAGCACCCTCGGCTGCAGGAATTTTTGTCTAAGGTTCTGTAAATACGCAACAGGCGCGATGCATACTGCATCGCGCCCTTTTTGTATGCACAAATTTCCGTTTGTCGGGCAGTTCGTACAACATTGTAGGGGCCGGCGCCCACGACGGCCCGAAGCCTTCCCCTTTGGGGAAGGTGGATTCAAAAATGTCCCAAAAGGACATTTTTGAAGACGGAAGAGGTTATAACCTCTCCCACCGCAAGCGGTCCCCCGTGAATCAAAGTATGATTGCCCCCGGCAATCATAGAGATTTTTATTCGCTTCGCTACCCCAAAGGGGAGGGCATATGCGTTATCGCGACCGCTCGATAAATGGCAATT
>JAFQCV010000064.1 GCA_017416325.1 Oscillospiraceae bacterium | reverse complement strand
TCAAGGAGGGCTATGCCTTCAGCCCCATGTTCACCCTGGGCTATACCGGCAAACTTCAGGATAAGGAGGTCTTCACCACATGGCTCAAGCTACAAAAGGCAGACTGAACTACCGCTGCCCCTCCTGCTTCATGAGAGATCTGGACATCGATATGTTCTATGACGCGCAGAAGGAAGAATTCTACTGTATGCGCTGCCAGTTCATTGGTTCTGAGGCAGAGGTTCTCCGGATGAATGAAATGGTTCGTGTTCGGTATAAGGACATGATGAAACGGTTTGACGACTTTGAGGATTTTTCGGAATAATTGAAACCCGCAGTGCAGCGGCTGACGCTGTCAGCCGCTGCTTTTCCATAAAGAGATACGGAGGTATGTTATGAAATCCGTGAAGGAACTGAAAAAGGAACTTGCCGAAGGCACATTTGCCCGGAAGCTGGCATGGCTGTATTGCTGTGGGGAAGAATCCACCGCCCACTATGCGGACCGGTATATCCATGTGCTGAACGGGCTGGAAACCGAATTTGGCTGTCACGAAACAGCAGCATTATTCAGCGCCCCCGGGCGCACCGAAATCGGAGGAAACCACACCGATCACCAGCACGGCAGAGTGCTGGCCGGTAGTGTCAATATAGATATGATCGCAGCCGTGGGTACCAATGACCGGAATCAGCTGCGGCTGAAAAGCGAGGGTTACGACCTGTGTGTCATTGACCTTTCGGATCTGGAGAAAAAGAAAAGCGAGGAAAACACCAGCCCCGCCATTCTGCGGGGCACCTGCGCCGCGTTTTCGCAAAGAGGCGCGAATCTGTCTGGGCTGGATGTGTATGTGGAATCCAATGTCCCCAAGGGAAGCGGCGTGTCCTCCAGCGCTGCCTTTGAAGTGCTGGTGGGGACGATCCTGAACGAGCTGTTTCTGGAAGAACGCAAGGTTTCTCCCATTGAGATCGCCCAGATCGGACAGTGGGTGGAAAATGTCTATTTTGGAAAGCCTTGCGGCCTGATGGATCAGATGGCATCCAGCGTTGGCGGCGTGGTAGGCATCAGCTTTGCTGACCCAAATCAGCCCGCTGTGGCAAAGATCGATTTTGACCTGAGTGAAGCGGGATTGGCGCTGTGCATTTTGGATTCCGGCGCGGATCACGCCGACCTGACAGACGAATATGCTGCTGTGCCTGCGGAATGCAAAGCAGTGGCGAAGGTGTGCGGCGGCGAAGTCCTGCGGGAGGTTCCCTACGAGACCTTCCTTAAGAAAATTCCTCAGTGCCGTAAGGTCTGCTCTGACCGGGCGGTGCTGCGCGCCTTCCATTTCTACGCCGATAATGAGCGGGTGGAGAAACAGATATCTGCGCTGGTAACTCGAGAGTACGATACCTTTCTGCGTCTGGTGAACGAATCCGGTCACAGCAGCTGGGAGTATTTGCAGAATGTCACGCCCACTGGCTCCGTCGAACAGCAGGCGGTAGGCCTGACCATTGCGGTTGCCAAAAATGCGCTGGAGGGAAAAGGCGCGGTCCGTGTGCATGGAGGCGGCTTTGCCGGTACGGTGCAGGCCTTTGTACCCCTGGACATGGTGGCGAAGTTCCAAAAGCAAGTGGAAATGATTCTGGGAGAAAACACCTGTCATGTGATGGATATTCGCCCGGTGGGCGGTATCCGGCTGGCATAAGGAGGGAAACTTGTGGTAAACGAAGCAATCAGACAGCTGGTGGACTATGGTCTTGCAAATGAATTGATCCATCCGGCAGACGCAATCTATGCCCGCAATCAGCTTCTGCTGATCATGCAGCTGGACGAATATGCCGATGGGCAGGCGGTTCCCAGCCGGAAGCTCCACGAAATTCTGGAGGTACTGACGGAGGATGCGGTTCGCCGGGGCGTATGTGCGGATAACGGAACAGCCAGAGAGCTGTTCGATACCAGACTGATGGGTTGCCTCACGCCCAGACCCAGCGAAGTGCAGTGGAGCTTTGTTGATCTCTATGACCGTCTGGGTGCGGAAGCGGCAACGGATTGGTACTATCAGTTCAGTCAGGATACCAATTATATCCGCCGTGACCGAATCGCGAAGGATGTGAAATGGGTCACATCCACAGCTTACGGGGATTTGGACATCACCATCAACCTCAGTAAGCCCGAAAAAGACCCGAAAGCCATCGCGGCAGCGAAGAACGCCCCCCAGAGCGGCTATCCCAAGTGTCAGCTTTGTGTGGAGAATGAGGGCTACGCAGGCCGGATGAATCATCCTGCCCGAGAGAATCACCGTGTCATCCCCATTACCATCAATCAAAGCGACTGGTGCTTGCAATACAGTCCTTATGTCTACTATAATGAGCATTGTATCGTGTTCAACCGGGAGCATACCCCCATGCGGATTGACAATGCGACCTTCCGGAAGCTCTTGGATTTTGTAAAGCAGTTCCCCCATTACTTTGTCGGCTCCAACGCGGACCTGCCCATTGTCGGCGGCAGCATTCTGAGCCATGACCACTTTCAGGGCGGCAGATACACTTTCGCCATGGAGAAAGCGCCCGTGGAGCGGGAATGGGTTTTCCCCGGGTTTGAAGATGTAAAAGCTGGCATCGTTCACTGGCCCATGAGCTGCATTCGCCTGAACTGTCCGGATGATAACCGGCTGGTAGAGCTGGCAGGCAGAATTCTCGCCGCATGGCGGGACTATTCCGACCCGGACAGCTTCATCTTTGCGGAGACGGACGGCCAAAAACACAACACCATTACCCCCATCGCCCGAAAGCGTGGGGAGAATTGCGAATTGGATCTGGTGCTGCGCAACAACATTACAACGAACGAGCATCCCATGGGCGTATACCATCCCCATGCCAACCTGCATCACATCAAAAAAGAGAACATCGGTCTGATTGAAGTCATGGGTCTTGCGGTGCTGCCCAGCCGCCTGAAAACGGAGATGGCGGAATTGGCGGATGCACTTGTGAATGGAATTCCTGTCAGTGAGTACAGTGAGAACATCACAAAGCACGCCCAGTGGGCACAGGAAATCCGGCGCAGCTATGAGATTACCCGTGATAATGTGGAAGGCATTCTCCGCAAGGAAATCGGTATGGTGTTTGCACAGGTTCTGGAGGATGCTGGGGTCTATAAACTGAATGAATCCGGTCGGGAAGGCTTTGTGCGGTTCCTGACAAGTGTAAAATAAGGAGAGAGAGCAATGGCTATTTTGGTTTCCGGCGGAGCCGGATATATCGGCAGCCACACCTGCGTAGAACTTCTGAACGCAGGCTATGACATTGTGGTGGCAGACAACTATTATAACTCCTGCCCCACTGCCTTGGAGCGGGTCAAGGAAATTACCGGTAAGGACTTCCGCTTTTATCAGGCGGATATGACCAGACGCGGTGATGTGGAGAAGATTTTTCAGGATTGTCCGGATATTGAT
>JAFQCV010000063.1 GCA_017416325.1 Oscillospiraceae bacterium | reverse complement strand
TGCAAGCTCCGATCACCGCATTGTATTATCTGGATATGCTGGACTTAAAATGGCTCACAGATGCCCAATTGGAGCAATTAACAAACGATTTAGAGGCGTGGGTAGCAGAAGGGAATTACTGAGCCGGAAAACCGGATGCACACCATCAAGGCGGTCATGGCAGCTGCCCTGAGTGAAATTAAGGGGCCGGTTGTAAAATAGACTTTTCTGAATTTGCCTAATATTTTAGCGGTAGAAACCACGATTAATTCGTGATTTCTACCGCTGTTTCTAATGTTTAGAGAAGAAAATATGGCAGGATCGCATTTTGCAATAAGCCCTGTTATATGTGCTTTGCAGATTCCGTACAGAATATTCTGGCTGGCTATTTTGCTTAATAGAACAGGATATCGGAATAGGTGGGGTAGGGCCAGTAGGTTTTGTCAGTCAGCTGCTCCAAAGCATCGGCATGAGACCGAATGGTGGTCATGTCTGTGACAATGGTGTTGCGGAAATAGAACATGGCAGCCTGCGTGTCCTCTTTGGGTACATTCTCCAAATTTGTCCGCAGCTGCTCACAGGCGGCATACAGACTGTCTGTGTGCTCTGTAAGCCGGGCAAGGAGGGAAGCTTCTGCCTTTGCCTGGATACCCAGCTCCTTTTTTCGCTGCACCGCCAAAGCAAGGTCGGAGCTGTAGTGTACCGCGGCCGGCAGGATCTGCTGGATCGCCATGTCCAAAGTGGTTCTTGCCTCGATGTTTATCACCTTGCAGTAGGCTTCCATATAGATCTCATGCCGCGCCCGGAACTCTTCTTCGGAGAAAATTCCACGTTTGGTCACCAAAGCGACGTTCTTTTCGGCAACGTAGGCGGACAGAGCTTCTGCGGTGGAGGAAAGGTTGCTCAGACCCCGCTGGGCAGCTTCTTCCCGCCAGGCGTCGGAGTAGCCGTTTCCGTTGAAGATGATCCGCTGGTGGGCTTTCAGGGTGTCGCAGACCAGCTTTTGCAGAGCGGCATCAAAGTCGTCCGCTTTCTCCAAAATGTCCGCGAACTGCCCCAGCTCCTCTGCCATAATGGTATTCAGAGCCACATTGGGACCGGCAACCGACTGGGAAGAACCCAGCATGCGGAATTCGAACTTGTTGCCGGTAAAGGCAACGGGGGAAGTGCGGTTGCGGTCGGTGGTGTCCTTAGGAATAGAGGGCAGAACGTCAACACCGATGCGCATGAGACTCTTTTCGGGGTCTGTGTAGTTGGTGCCGTTGATGATAGATTCCACAACTGCCGTCAACTCATCCCCCAGGAAAATAGAAATGATAGCAGGGGGAGCTTCGTGAGCGCCCAAACGGTGGTCGTTACCTGCTGTGGCAACAGTACACCGGAGAAAATCCTGATATTCATCCACACCCTTGATAAAGGCTGCCAGAAAAACCAGGAACTGGGCGTTCTGCCGGGGCGTTTTGCCGGGGCTGAACAGGTTTCTGCCGGAATCGGTGCAAAGAGACCAGTTGTTGTGCTTACCGGAGCCGTTCACACCGGCGAAAGGCTTCTCATGGAGCAAGCAGACCAGATCGTGCTTGGCGGCGCATTTTTTCATAATGGCCATGACCACCTGGTTGGAGTCACAGGCGTTGCCGGCGTCCGAGAAGATAGGGGCCAGCTCGTGCTGACAGGGGGCAGCCTCGTTGTGCTTGGTTTTCGAGAGTACACCGACCCGCCACAGCTGTTCGTCCAGATCCTTCATAAAAGAAGAGACCCGGGTGCGGATAGTGCCAAAATAGTGGTCTTCCAGCTCCTGCCCCTTGGGGGCAGCCGCGCCAAAGAGAGTCCTGCCGGTGAGGCGCAGATCCTCCCGCTGGGCATACAGGCTTTTGGGGATCAGGAAATACTCCTGCTCAGCGCCTACAGAAACATGGATCCGGTTCGTCTGGGTATCTCCAAAAAGACGGAGGATTCGGGTGGCTTCCCGGGAAACTTCGTCCAAAGAACGCAGAAGCGGTGTTTTTTCGTCCAGAGCCGCGCCGGTGTAGGAGAAGAAGCAAGTGGGGATGTAAAGGCTGTTGTCTTTTACAAAGGCGTGGGCGGTGGGGTCCCAGGCAGTATAGCCGCGGGCCTCAAAGGTTGCCCGAAGACCGCCGGAGGGGAAAGAACTGGCATCGGGTTCGCCGCGAACCAATTCCTTACCGGAAAACTCCATAATGACACGGCCGTCTCCCACAGGGGAGATAAAGGAGTCGTGCTTTTCCGCGGTGATCCCGGTCATGGGCTGGAACCAGTGCGTATAGTGGGTAGCGCCCTTTTCGATGGCCCAGACCTTCATAGCCTCAGCAATGGAATTGGCTACCTGAAGGGGCAGGGAGGAGCCGGTAGAGATACACTGCTTCCATGCGTGGAAGGTGTCCGGCTCCAGGCGCTGCTGCATAACAGCTTCGCTGAAAACATCCGTACCAAACAGTTCGGGAATGTCGATGATCGTATTCATGGGAAAAGAATCCTTTCCAAATGAGATCCAACGGTCAAGGCGTGGATATTGCTTCCAAAATGACCATACATTATAATTTTATGCAAATGCTTCCCAAAAAGCAAGAGTGAATATTCATGGAATTTCCCCGGGTATCCCAGCCGGAATCGTGCAAACAGACGAAAATCGGGAAAAGCAAAAAGAAAATGAATTTTTGCTTGTCTGGATGTTGCATTTTTAAAACTGTTCGCGTATAATAAACCAAAATTATCCGGTTTTGGAAAGAGAGGATGAAGGAAATGATTGCGACATCTTGCAAAAACAGGGAACAGCTTCGGGAAAATTATGAAAGCATGCTTCAGCGCTACGAGGCTTTGAAGAGCGAAGGACTGAAGCTGGATATGTCCCGGGGTAAGCCCAGTAAGCTGCAGCTGGATCTGGTCAGCGATCTGCTTGGTGTTCTGGTTGACCCGGAGGAGTGCATCGCCGATGGCTGCGACAGCCGTAATTATGGAGAACTGGCAGGTCTCAAGTGTGCCCGGGAGTACTGGGCAGAGCTGCTGGGCTGTAAGCCTTCCCAGACCTTTGTGGGCGGCAATGCCAGCTTGAATCTGATGTATGATGTGATCTCCAAGGCCTATACCCATGGCCTGACGGACAGCCCCCGTCCCTGGTGCAAAGAGGAAAAAGTGAAATTTCTGTGTCCCGCGCCCGGTTATGACCGGCACTTCCGGATCACCCAGTCCTTTGGGTTTGAGCTGATCGCTGTGGAAATGACCCCTGACGGTCCGGACATGGGTGAAGTGGAGCGCTTGGTGCAGGATCCTGCCGTGAAGGGTATCTGGTGTGTTCCCAAGTATTCCAACCCCCAGGGCTATACATACTCCGAGGAAACCGTAAACCGGTTTGCCAATCTGAAGCCTGCCGCCCCCGACTTTACCATCATGTGGGACAATGCTTATTGTATCCATGAGTTTGATGGTGAGTTCGTGCCTTTCCCGGATATCGTTTCTTTGTGTGAGGCAGCCGGCAGACCCAATATGGTCTATGAGTTTGCCTCTACCTCCAAGGTCACATTCCCGGGGGCCGGCATTTCGGTGATGGCTTCTTCCGAAGCCAATATTGCCTACCAGACCAAGCTTCTGGGCGTGCAGACCATTTCCTATGATAAGGTAAACCAGCTGCGTCATGTGCGTTACTTAAAGGATAAAGCCCATACTCTGGAGCTGATGAAAAAGCATGCGGCGATCATGGCGCCAAAGTTTGAAATGGTCGTGCGTATGCTCCGGGAAGAGCTTGCCGGGCAGGAAATTGCCCAGTGGCATACCCCCAAGGGCGGTTACTTTGTTTGTGTGGCAGCGATGCCCGGTACGGCGAAGCGCACCCTGGAGCTGTGTAAGCAGGCGGGTGTGACCATGACCGAAGCCGGGGCTACCTATCCCTATGGCGTAGATCCTCAGGATTCCATGATCCGCATCGCGCCCAGCCTGCCGCCCATTGCGGAACTGGAGAAGGCTATGCAGGTGTTCTGCACCTGCCTTCAGCTGGCGGCATGGGAAAAAATGCTTCAAGAATGATCCTTCGGGGCGGATAACGCCCCGAATTTTTTTGTTTACTTTTGTTTAGGATTCCTGTAATATAAAGAAAAGGAGGCAAAAGCACATGAAACCGAAGCAATTATGTTACGATAAACGAGGGGAGATCCTTGTAAAAAATCTGCAAAGCCGGCACTTTGAAGCCTATTATTGCCCGGATAAGGCATCGGCTTTGGAAAAGGCCTTGGCGCTGATCCCCAAGGGCGCGTCTGTTGGCTGGGGCGGCGCTATGAGCTGCGGTCAGATCGGCCTTCTGGATGCCCTTCGCCAGGGAGAGTACCGGGTTTTTGACCGGGACCGGTGTGAGACCCCGGAGGAAAAAGAGCAGGCTGTTCGCAATAGTCTGAACGCCGATGTTTTTCTCACCGGCGCCAACGGACTCAGTCTGGACGGTCAGATGGTAAACATCGACGGTACCGGCAACCGTGTAGCGGCGATCATCTACGGCCCTAAGAAGGTTCTGGTCGTTGCCGGTATGAATAAGGTGATGGAGACTCTGGAGGATGCGGTTCGCAGAGCCCGCATCGTGGCTGCGCCCATGAATCAGCAGCGGTTTTTGCTGAACAATCCCTGTACCGTTACCGGCACCTGCGGAGATTGCAAAAGTGAGAGCTGCATTTGCAACCAGATCTTGATTACCCGGCATTGCCGCCCGGCGGGGCGTATTCAGTTTATTATCGTAGGGGAGGATCTGGGCCTTTGAGATGGCAAAAGCTGAAAGCGCTGGTTCTTCGCCATTACGATGTGCTGACATATCTGTTTTTCGGCGCGCTGACGACCGCCGTGAATTATCTGGTGTATCTGCCGTGCTATAACTGGCTGGCGCTGTCTGCCGGTGTCAGCAATATGATCGCATGGGGCGCAGCGGTGATTTTCGCGTTTTTGACCAATAAACCCTTTGTCTTCAAAAGCCACGATTGGTCGGCGCAGGTGCTGTTCCCGGAATTGGGGAAATTTCTCGGCTGCCGGCTGGGGTCGGGCATTTTGGAGACGGTGTTCCTGTTTGTGACAGTGGATCTGCTGGCATGGAACGGAAACTGGATGAAGCTGATCACCGGTATTCTGGTGGTCGTGCTGAACTATTTCGGCAGCAAGCTTCTGGTGTTCCCCCAAAAACCGTAATATGTGCAAAAACCACAGCATCATGCTGTGGTTTTTGATGTTCTATCCTAAAAAAACAAAATTAGGTCTATCATATCCGGGATAAATCTGTTATAATATATAAAATACGCGTTGATTCCGGCGAAGAAGGGGGTCGTTCTTATGAAGGGCAAGCAGCGTGCAGTGCTTTTGATCGCCTGTATTTTAGCGTTGCTGACATTGGCGGCGGTCGTTGCGGTTTTGGTGCTTCAGAGTGGTACTCCTTATCAGCAGGCCAGGAACACTATGGACCCCAAGGGAAAACTGCAGCTGCAGGACCAGGAAAACGGATGGGTGCTGCTCTCCTGGCCTGAGGGCAAGAACGCCGACGGTTATTTGGTAGAGGTGCTCAATACGGACACCCAGGAATCCATCCATACAGCCTATGCGGAAGGAAAAACCAGCTGCACTGTGCCGCAGCTTCCCCCAAATCAAAAAGTGACGATCCGGATCAATTCCATCGGTGTTTACATGGATGAGGGGGAGGAAGGCATGCGCATAGGCGATGTCCCTCTGGAAGTCACCGACATTTTCAATCAGCCGTCTGTTTCTGGCTTGGAGTGGTCCTTGGATCCGGATGCCCACAGCTTGACGTTCCGGTTTAAGCTGTCAGCCAAGGCGGAATGTGTCCTCTTCCAACAGGATGAGAACGGAACCCGGACACAAATGGACACCTTTCCCGAGGAAAGCAGGACCATTGTTTTCGGCCTAAACGGCGAATGTGCGATGCCGGAGAAGGATGAGGTAAAGACGTTTGCTTTGGGCGCAGTGGTGCGGGAGACCCGGTATACATACTATGGCTTGGTGGAAAATACCCTGTCCGTGGAGCAGGACCATCTGCTGGGCAACACCATGATGCTCAGCTGCCGGCACGAGGGCCAGAACATCTATACCTTTACCTGGAATGATACCCAAGCGGATAATTATTGCCTGCAGCAGCTGACGGCGGATCAAGCGGGCTGGGTGACCCTGTGTACGGTCCCGGGGAATGAGAAGTGCAGCTTTACTACCCAGGTGTTGCAGCGGTATACCGACTATCAATTCCGGGTGGTTGCCTACTATGGCGACACCATGACCGAGAATGCTTATGCGGCGGAGCCCGCCAAGCTCCGGCTGACCACAGGCTCTAGCGCGATCTATAGTACGGTGTGGCCGCAACGGGATATTTCCGTCTATCGGGATCCCCAGAAAAGCGAAGTCATTGGAACTGCGGCAGGAGCCCAGGCCTTCTGTGTGCTGGATGTGGAAAACGGCCTGTTCAAGGTTCGCTTTGGTGACGGCTGCGGATATATTGACAGCAACTACTGCATGATTAATCTGCCGGAGTTCATGGGCGGATTGTGCCATTATGACATTACCAACAGCTACAGCTCCATCTTTACAGTCCATGGCTATGAGCTGCCCGGCATTACCGGCTATACAGTGGAAGGCTATGAGAGTGTCTGCCTGTATGCAAACGACTATTTGGTGCCGCTGCTGTATCCCGTGGCGCAGAAGCTGGAGCAGGCGGCACATTCCGCCCAGAAGCTGGGATACCGGCTGAAGATCTACGATGCCTACCGCCCCTCCTATGCGACCCACCGGCTTTATGACCTGACGGCTGCGGTTGCGAACTGGAAGCTTCCCGGCTTTACATACGATGGCAGTGATGGTGACTTTTCAGGGCTTACCTATTTGGAACTGATGACAAACAAAGGCAGGTATGCCATGACGGCCTTCCTTGCTAAGGGCGGATCCCGGCACAATCAGGGCATTGCGGTGGATCTAACGCTGGAAAGCGTGGAAACCGGAGAGGAGATTCCGATGCAGACGGCTATGCATGATCTGAGCTACTTCTCTGTCACAGGCAGGAATACGGAAACAGCCAACGTCCTTCGAGGGATCATGACAGACGCCGGCTTTGCCACACTTTCTACGGAGTGGTGGCACTTCCAGGATGACGAGAGCCGCAAATCCTTGGGGATCGACTCTTATCTTTTGAAAGGCGTATCTGCCGCGTGCTGGATGTGGGACGGACAGGGTTGGCTGTACCGCTGCGCGGACGGTACATATTATATAAACCGCACAGTGACCATAGAAGGTATAAGCTATAGCTTTGACAGGGATGGGCATGTCATTTGACCCCAAAGCCTGCATAAACTATCAATAATTCTGAGATACAGGGTGACACTATGAGCAGACGTAGAAAGCGTGTTAGAAAACTAAGACCCACATTCTTGCTGACCGTGGCGGCTTTTGTTGGACTGCTGGCTTTTGCGGGTTGGCAGATCTGGCGCGCAACGCAGCCCAGATTCCTGGATTTGATGATCGAACTGGGCCAGCCCATGCCGGAGCTTTCCAAATTCGCGACGGAATATGTGGATAAGAACAGCCTGGAGCTGGTTACCGATCCTTCGCAGATCAAGCTGGATCAGGTAGGCGTATATTCTGTGACGCTGCGCGCCGGGAACAGAGAGGAAACCGTTACGCTGACAGTGCGGGATACCACAGCCCCATCTGTGCAGGCCCAGGATCTCACTGTGGGCCCGGGAACGGAAGTAACGGTGGAGGATTTTCTGTTTAGCGTCGAGGACCTTTCGGAAACGGAAGTGTCCTTTGTAACGCCCCCTCCGGCTACGGATACATATACGCAAAGCCCGGTTCAGATCCTTGTGCGGGATGCCAGCGGTAATGAAACCGTGGTTGACTGTATGTTCCGATGCAGCTGGATGAAGTCTTCCTATATTCTGGAATTTGGCCGGCTGCTGACTGCTGAGGAGCTGCTGCTGGATCCTGCCGTGGATCCTGCGGTTTTGGATCCTGCGGCACTGAGTCATATTTCCTGGAACGGTGTTGGCACCTATGAGATCGGTGCTGACTGGGGAGAAGAAAGCCTGATCTGTACCGTTGCGGTGGTGGATACCACAGCGCCAGCGCTGGAGCTGCAGCCTTTGGTCCTGTTCGGAGATCAGACCGCTGTGGCAGAGGATTTTATCGTATCCCTTACCGATGCTTCCGGCACAGCTACGGCCAAGCTTCTGACAACACTGGCCTTTGGCGAGGTCGGCAGTGTCCAGGAAGTTACCATCGAAGCCACGGATGCCAGCGGCAATGTGACTACAGCCCAGACCACATTGACGATCTCAGAGGACAAGGCGCCTCAGATCACCGGCTTGACGGATATCGTTCTTTCCAAATATATGACCCCGGATTATACCGCCGGAGTTGTCGCGGTAGATGACAAGGACGGAGAGATCACCTTCCGTGTGGATGATAGCAAGGTCCAGCTGAAAAAGGCCGGCACCTATTTTGTGACCTACACGGCGGTGGACAGCGCGGGGAACGAAACCTCCCTGAAGCGCCGCGTGGTGGTGGAAAACGATGTTACGGATACAGAGCTTTTGGTTGCGGATATGGCAGCCAAATGCGGGGATGATCCGAAGTCCATTACGGATTTTGTCCGGAATATGATCCGCTACAGCAGTTCTGATTGGGGCGGTGACGACCCTGTTTACAGCGGCTTTACCAAGGGCAGCGGCAACTGCATGGTTTCGGCGAGCTGCCTGCTGGCGCTGCTGGAATTCAAGGGCTACAATGCCCAGCTGATCTGGGTAAAGGAGGAGTTTGAACCCCACTACTGGGTCATTGTGGAGATGGAGCCCGGTGTCTGGCGCCATGTGGATGCCACCCGGGGCGTGCATGCCCGTCACAGCTTTCCTATGACGGACGCCCAGCGTCTGGAAACGCTCTTTTATTTGGTCCAGCGTTATTGGGACACCGCTAAGTGGCCTGCCTGTGTGTAAATGCCTATGATTGGAAATTTTATCTTACTTGCGATCAGCCTGCTGATCTATGCCGGCTACGGGATCTTGGGACTTTTCTACCTGATCGGCGCAGTGGTCCTTTCCTGGAGCGCCGGATTACTGACGAAGCGTTGGCGTTGGATGGCCTGGATCAGCATAGCGCTGAACAGCTTGAGCCTTCTGATGCTGAAGCTGCAGCCGCTGACGGGGATCGGCTGGCTGTCGGTGATGGGCCTTTCCTATTTTACTTTGCAGATCATCTCCTACCAAGTGGATGTTTACCGAAGCAAGTACCCGCCGGAGCGTAATTTCCTGCGGTATGCTCTGTATGTGACCTGGATCCCCCACCTGTTTATGGGTCCCATCGAGCGTTATGATGCCATGGCACCGCAGCTTTCCACGCCCCGGAAGATCACTTGGGAGGATATCAGCTGCGGCGGAATACGGATTTTGGTGGGAGCAGTCAAGAAATTGGTGATCGCCGCTCGGCTGGGGGTGCTCACAGCTGCCATCAGCGCGGATCCGGAGAAGTATTCCGGTGCCTTTGCGTTGGCGGCTATGCTGATGTATGCCATCCAGCTTTACTGCGATTTTTCCGGCGGTATCGATATGGTCCTGGGTGTGTCCCGGATGGTCGGCATCCGTATGCATGAGAATTTTCAAACGCCCTATTTTTCCGAATCTGTGCGGGAATTCTGGCAGCGCTGGCATATTACTCTGGGCGCCTGGCTGCGTGACTATATTTATATCCCCCTGGGAGGAAACCGAAAGGGGAAGCTGCGGAAGCTGTGCAACACCGTGATCACTTTCCTGGTTTCCGGACTTTGGCACGGGGTAGAGTATCTTCTGTGGGGTCTGCTGAACGGCGTGTTTGTCTGCTTCGGAGATCGGCTGAAGACCCGCTGCAAAACCGTCAACCGGATCGGCACCTTCCTGGCGATCACCTTCCTGTGGTCGTTCTTTGTCTGGCCGGAAACAGCTACCGCGCTGAAGATGCTCCTCAGCGTAGTCACCACCTGGAATTACGGCACATTCTTTGCCGGTGTCGGCACCCTGGGCCTCACACCGGGGGACTGGATTGTGCTTGGCGCGGCTGTGCTGCTGCTTTGGGGCTACGACCTGTGGTCAAAGAAGCTTTCCGGTTGGTTTGCGGGCCGCGGTCCGGCTGCCAGGGTGGCGGTGATCTGCTGCGTAGGCCTGCTGGTGCTGGTTTTCGGTATGTACGGCATCGGCTTTGATGTGGATTCCTTTATTTACGGCGGATTTTAGGAGGCTTACATGAAAAGAAATAAGAACCTGAAAACCGCCCTGTCCGTCACTGCCGTGCTGCTGGTCTTCGCGGCGGTATTCGGCTTGATTTCAAGACTTCTCAGCCCTAAGTATATGACGGACCTGGAAGAGGGAAGTATGATCTGCGCCTACTATAGCCAGGCCCAGGATCATGATGTGATCTTCATCGGTGACTGCGAGGTTTACGCGAATTTTTCTCCTTTGGAAATGTACCGCAGTCACGGCATTACCTCCTATGTCCGGGGGACCTCCCAGCAGCTGATCTGGCAGTCCTATTACATTCTGGAGGAAACGCTGAAATATGAAACCCCCAAGGCAGTGGTCTATAATGTCAACGCCATGCGCTACAGCGAGCCTGTCAGCGAGGCTTACAACCGGCTGACCATTGACAAGATGCGTTGGTCCAAGCAGAAGATAGACATTATCCGGGCATCCATGACTGAGGAAGAGGACTTTCTTTCCTACGTATTTCCCATTCTTCGCTACCATTCCAGATTTGATGAGCTGACCTGCGAAGATGTCGAATACCTGTTCAAGACCCGGGAGAATACCTTCAACGGCTATCAGATGCACACGGAAGTGGTGCCGGTGGAGAACTTGCCCGTCAAGCGTCCTCTGCCGGATTATCAGTTTGGAGATATCTGCTGCGAGTATCTGGAAAAAATGGCACAGCTGTGCCGGGAAAACGGTGTGGAGCTGATCCTGGTGAAGGCACCCAGCCTGTACCCCTACTGGTATGACGAATACGATGCGCAGATCGCGGAATTTGCCGCGTCCCATGGCATGTCCTATTATAATCTCCTGACCGCTGCGGAGGATATCGGCCTGGATTACAGTACCGATACCTACGATGCCGGTCTGCATCTGAATCTCAACGGCGCCAAAAAACTGTCTGCCTATTTTGCCCAGCTTCTGGTACAGGAGCACGGTATCGGGGACCGACGGGATGACCCACATATTCGCGAGATCTACGAAGCAAAGCTGAAGCTTTATGATGAGGCTGCTGCCAAAGGAAAGGAAATTTGAACATGAAAAAGTTTTTGATTTTGATGCTGACGGTTCTGCTGCTGGTATCTCTGTGCGCCTGCGGGACCGGTGAAGGGGATCCGTCCGGCAGCACTCCCAGCGGCGATATCCAGGGCGCTGCAAAGGGCTATGTGTTCGTATATAAGGGCGCAGAGCTGACTCCCGGTGTCCAGTTCCAGCCGGATGCGCTTCCGGAGCCGGAATACGAATATACGGCGCCTAACTGCGCGCTGGCAGGTAATGATGTGGTATATAATTATGGGGATATCGAAGTGGCGGTCTACAGCGACGGAAAGTCGGATACCATCCAGTCGGTTTACATCATCGATCCCAATCTGACGACTCCGGAGGGCCTGGCCTTAGGTGACGGCTTAACCAAGGTGACGCAGCTTTACGGCGACAGCTACACCCAGAACGGGGCTGAATGGCAGTTTGCCAAGGGAAACATGGTCCTCTGCGTAATGATCCAGGATGATTATGTTACCGGTATTGAGTATCTTCTGGCAGGCTAAAGAATGACAAAAGGGCTGCGGCGATGCCGCAGCCCTTTTCAGCGCGTCAAAGAACCTCCAAACCGTCAAAACATAGAATCCCCCAAAGCCTTCTCCTCGAGGAGAAGGTGGCCGAGCATAGCGAGGTCGGATGTGGTGTAGGGTGCGACAGCACCCGTAAAAATACTTGCGTCGCAAGGTGTTTTGACTTACTGCGCAAATCAAACGCTAACGTACCATCGTACGCCGATGAGTTCGATTTGTTTGTCTTTGGCGCTTCTTTGACCTCTTTGCCGCAATAAACACAAAAACGGCACCGAAAAATCGGTGCCGTTATCGGTGGCAGGGAAATCAGATGGCCCGCTCGACCTTGTTGGAACGGAGGCATCTGGTACAAGCGTACACATGGCACGCGGTTCCGTTAACAACCGCCTTGACCCGCTTTACGTTGGGCTTCCAGGTACGGTTGGAGCGTCTGTGGGAGTGGGAAACCTTGATGCCGAAAGTTACGCCCTTGCCACAAAAATCACACTTAGCCATTCACTGCACCTCCTATCCGAGTGATTCATAAACATGACTACTTTCGCAGTCGCTTAGATATGATAGCAGAGTTTGCTGAAAAAAGCAAGTGTTTTTTTGCTTTTTTTCAAAATTATGTTGATATTCCTTAGACGCGCAGGTATAATGGCAATAAAGAAACGAAAGGAGTGGGGCAAATGTCGGATGTTTACAGTGTTCCGTTGCCAACACTGGTTGAGGAGTTCCGTTTGGAAGTGATTTTCCGATCCTCTGACTATGAAACCATTCAGCTGACCGTAGAGGATGTGGCGCGTCCTGCCTTGCAGGTTGCCGGTTATTTTGACCACTTTGAGCCTGTGCGTTTGCAGGTGCTTGGTAATGTGGAGATGAGCTATCTGCGCAAGCTCAGCGACCAGGAACGGCGCAAGACCTTTGACCGTCTTTTTTCCTATAAGATCCCCGCGCTGGTCCTGGCAAGAAACTTTGAGCCGGACAGCCAGTGTGTGGAAATGGCGAAAAAGCATAATGTGACATTGCTTCGCAGCCAGGAAACCACCTCTTCGTTGATTTCCGGCATTATCACCAGCCTGCGGGCGAAGCTTGCGCCCCGTATTACCCGGCACGGCGTGCTTGTGGAGGTCTACGGCGAGGGCCTGCTGCTCATCGGCGACAGCGGTATCGGCAAAAGTGAGGCTGCTGTGGAGCTTTTAAAGCGCGGCCACCGTTTGATAGCGGATGACGCGGTGGAGATCCGTAAAATTTCCGGCAGCACCTTGGTGGGCAACGCCCCGGATATGATCCGCAATTATATCGAATTGCGCGGCATCGGCATTGTCAATGTGGCAAAGCTGTTCGGTATGGGCGCGGTTCGCGCGGAAAATGAGATCAATCTGGTGGTCAACATCGTGCCATGGAAAAACCAGCAGGTCTATGACCGCTTGGGCCTAGAGGATCAGTATATGGAATTGCTGGGCGTCAAGATCCCCATGAATACCATCCCCATCACCCCGGGACGAAACCTGGCGGTGATCTTGGAAGTGGCGGCTATGAATAACCGGCAAAGAAAAATGGGTTACAATGCGGCAGTGGAGTTTACCGAGCAGATCAATCGCCGTTTTGACGATCAGACAGGTGCTTCTGTATGAAACAGATCACCATAGGCGCTAACGATGCAGGGCAAAGATTGGATCGGTTTTTAAGTAAAGCCGTGCCGCTGCTCCCGGCATCCCTGGCTCAGAAGTATATTCGGCTGAAACGGATCAAATTGAACGGTGGGCGGGCACAACGGGACAGCCGCCTGCAAGCCGGAGATCTGCTGCAGCTTTATATCAACGATGAATTTTTCGATAAGCCCCGGGAGGATAACGCCTTTTTGACGGTGGCAGTCCCGAAGCTGCAGATCGTTTATGAAGATGAGCATATCCTGCTGGCGGATAAACGCCCGGGACTTGCGGTCCATCCCCACGACGGCGCAGAGTACGGAAAAACCCTCATCGACCATATTCAGGCGTACCTGTACCAAAAACGGGAGTGGCGTCCCCGGGAGGAAAATTCCTTCACCCCGGCGCTGTGCAACCGGATCGACCGGAATACCGGCGGCATCGTCATCGCGGCAAAAACCGCAGATGCTCTGCGGATCTTAAACCAAAAGATCAAGGACCGGGAGCTGGACAAGCGATATCTGGCGGTAGTAGAGGGTACACCAAAGCGAAAAGAGGGAAGCCTGAAGGGGTATCTTTTTAAGGATGCCAAGAAAAACCGGGTTTTTGTAACGGATTCCCCACAACCGGGCTCGAAATCCTGCCAGACCAATTATCGGGTGCTGGCGTCCAAAAACGGACTTTCTCTCGTGGAGTGCGAACTGATCACCGGCAGGACCCACCAGATCCGCGCCCAATTTGCCCATGCCGGCCATCCGCTTCTGGGCGATGGGAAGTACGGCAAGCTGGACAAGCGGTTCGACAGAACGTATCAGGCGCTGTATTCTTATAAGCTGACCTTCGATTTTTCCACAGATGCCGGCGTTTTGGAATATCTGAACGGAAAAAGCTTTACCGTCTCCCGGGTGGATTTTGCGGAAGAATATTTCCCGGAAGTTAAGATCTAAAAAGTGGCACACTCTCTTGCGGAGTGTGCCACTTTTTCGTCCAGCCCCGCCGCAACGCAAAGGCCCCCTTGTGTAAAGGGGGCTGGATTTTTGCGAAGCAAAAAGACTGGGGGATTGTCATTCGTTTTGCAAAACAGTTGTAATGATGCCGCCGCCTATCACCATATCCCCATCATAAAGCACTACCGCCTGTCCTGGGGTGATCGCCCGCTGAGGCTCATCAAATTCCACACGGACATCCCCGTTTTCCAGAGGATAGACCCAGGCCGGTTGCTCCGCCATACGGGAACGGGCCCTTGCCTTGACACGCATAGGCTCGGTAAGGGCTTCAAAGGGGAACCAGCTCCAGTCTGTCGCCAGAAGCGCTTTGCGATATAAGGCTTCATTGGGGCCAATGGTGACGGTGTTGGCTGCCATATCTTTGGCGCAGACATAAACCGGCGCACCCATGGCAAGCCCCAATCCTTTGCGCTGTCCTAAGGTGTAGGCAGCCGCCCCCTTGTGCGTGCCTACCTTGTTTCCCTGTAGGTCTAAAAAGCTGCCCGGCGGATAGGTTTTCCCGGTGTAACGTTTGATAAACCCATAAAAATCACCGTCGGGAACAAAGCAGATATCCTGACTGTCCCGTTTTCTGGCGTTGATAAAACCCTGCTCCAGGGCAATTTCCCGGGCCTGTTCCTTTGTAAATGCACCTAAGGGGAATTGCGCATGGGCGAGCTGCTGCTGGGTCAGTAGGCCCAGAAAATAGCTTTGATCCTTGGCTTCGTCGATAGCCTTGTATAAAAGCTGACGCCCGGAACCGGGGTCAGCCTGGATCCTGGCATAGTGTCCTGTGACGATGCAGTCACAGCCCAACTCCTGGGCTTTTTCCAAAAAACCGTGGAACTTCAAATGCCGGTTGCAGGTGACACAAGGGTTCGGTGTCGATCCTACCTCGTAGCAGCGGATGAAATCCTCTATGACATACCGCCTGAAATCTTCCCGAAAGTCGAAGACATGGAAGGGCATCTTCAGAATTCCGGCAATTTTTCGGGCATCTTCAATATCCTGAGCTCCGTCCGAATGAAGCTGCATAGTGGCTCCACAGCATTGGAAGCCCGCTTTCTGCGTCAAATAGGCGGCAACGGAGCTGTCAACACCGCCGCTCATGGCGACCATCGCCTGTGCATGGGACATAAAGATACCCCCCTTTCCGATTTTTCTCCAGTTTATCATATCCCGGATCGGAAAGCAAACCTTTTTCCGTGCAGACTAAGGGGGAATCGTTTCCAAATCATGAAAAAACCATAGAAAATACCAGAATTACATAAATTTGCTGCTGTTCCGAAACTTTTCGACACAACAATAGATTACAACCGTGTAATATTTTGGGGAAAGTCCTTGCAAAAAAGGGAAATCTCTGTTATAATGTCGAATAGAAACATTTCTGGAAGGAGCAAGATCTCATGTTAAAGCGGACGATCTGTTGGTTATTATCTGTATGCCTGACGACCGGCATGCTGTTTTCTGCCCCTTTCTCTGTCCGCGCGGAGGAAGATACCGCGGCGGAAATGGCACAGCTGTCAGAAACGACTGGCCAGGCTACGGAAACAACGGAAAAGGACGATCGGCCTTACATACAACCTGTAGTCAACCAAACCCGTATGTCCGCGGAAGCCATCGAGCTTTTGAAGAGTTACGAGGGCTTTCGGACAAGACCGTTTTGGGATGTCAGTCAGTATTCCGTTGGCTATGGCACAAGGTGTCCGGACGATGTATATCAATATTCAGTAGAGCATAAAGACTATGAAATTACCAAAGAAGAAGCTACCTATCTGCTGCTGGTCCATGTCAACAGCAAAGGCGGCGAGTTGAATAAATTCATTGAGAAATACAAGCTGAATCTGAACCAATATCAGTATGACGCACTGATGCTCTTTACATATAATGTTGGCACGGGTTGGATGCGGCAAACGGGCCTTTTGCAGTCAGCGGTTATCAACGGCGCGAAAGGGAATGACTTCATTTATCCCTTTGTCCTTTGGTGCAAGGCGGACCGTGTGTTCTCCAACGGTCTGATCGAGCGCCGTCTGGCAGAAGCCAACCTCTATCTTAATGGCGTCTATGGCCGCAAACCTCCCAGCGACTACCGCTTTGTCCGTTTTGATGTCAATGGCGGCAGCTCCGACTACGCAGTGCAGGGCTTCGATGTGGACGAACCTGTGCCCATCAAGGTCATTGCGGAAAAAACCTATACAGCCAGTAACGGCGCGGTCTATGAATTTGAGGGCTGGTACGATAAGCGGGTCGGCGGTAATAAGGTAGAGGTTTTGGATGCCAGTATTCCTTACGCCAGTTACCTGTATGCCCATTGGAAGCTAATCAAGGAAGGTACAGGATCTTCTGTCGGCAACGATCCCGGCGGAACGACTACATTGGTAGATGTTGTTGTTACTGCATCGAGCCTGAATGTGCGATTGGGGCCAGGAACAGGGTATAGCCTTGCACCTTCGCAAGCCTATCCAAAAGGGATGCAGCTGACGATTATCGAGACCAAAAGCGGTTCCGGATATCTTTGGGGCAGGGTAGCCAATACCGGAGACCCCGGATATTGGGTAGCTTTGGAGTATACCAATTATTATGAAGTGATCCAGAATCAGCAGCCCACCACCCCTCCTGTAACCCAGCCGGTGGTAACACCTACCACCAAACCCACACCGCCTCCTACCACACAGCCTGCGCCAACTCCCACGACCAAACCCACGCAGCCGCAAGGTGTCCTTGGTACATGGGTGGGTGTTGTGAAGCTAAATAATGCGAACTCAAACTTAAACATCCGGCAAGAACCGAAAACCGGTTCGACCGTAACCGGAAAGCTGAAAAACGGAGAATCTGTGACCATCGTTGAGCGGGTGACGGTTTCCGGCGAAGAGTGGGGTCGTATGGAAAAAGGTTGGATCAGCCTGAAGTTTGTTTCCTTTGACCCGGTGAATACCACACCGCCTACAACCCAACCTGCGCCCACACAACCTGCGCCTACCCAGCCTGCGCCTACCCAGCCTGCGCCCACCCAGCCGGCACCTACCCAACCTGCGCCCACCCAGCCGGCACCCACACAGCCCGCGCCTACTGAACCGCTCCCAACGGAATCCACCGAATCGGTATTCCCCAGTGGTGACGGTTCTTGGATCGGAAAAGTGAATACGTCATTCCTGCCCATTCGCAGTGCCGCCGGTACAGTCCATGCGATCACAGGCTATTATAAACACAGCGACAGTGTGCAGATCAGCCGCTGCATGACGGTTGACGGACAGCTCTGGGGCAAAGTGGAAGACGGTTGGATCAGCCTGACCTTTGTGGCGCTGGACGGAGAAGAGATCATGGAAAGCAACGGCTTTATGACCGTCAAAACCTGCAGCCTTCGCGTCCGCAGCGGCGCGGGTGTAGAAAATTCCATTGTTACTTTCCTGTCTTACGGGGAAGTGATCGCCGTCCATGATCGCCAGCAGGTTGGTTCCTCCCTCTGGGGTCTGACAGACTATGGCTGGGTCGATCTGAAATACTTACAATAAACCCCAACACCCGGGATCTGATCCCGGGTGTTACTGTTGAAGACCTGTAGGGGCCACGGTCCTATATCCCTCGAACCTTTCATAGGGGCGATTCACGAATCGCCAGAAACTGTTGGTTTTTGTTGTAGGGCGGGGGCTTGCTCCCGCCGCTACATAATACGCAGTTGCATTAAACAGGGGAGAACGGACGAAAAGAAAAATCCAGAAACCGTTGCGGTTTCTGGATTTTTGAAGTTTTTGATGAAAGACAGATTATCTTTTGGAGTTATGGCACTACTGCTTTTTTTCGTATACACCGTGTAATATTGTGCATATCTTCAAGTATATTATAGGCTATCGTAGGTTATCTTTGAGTATCGTATATATCGTTGTGTATAGTGTTGCGTCAAATTTGCGTCAAAAAGCATGCCTCAGAGATTGCTCCATCCAATTCAACAGGAAACATAAAGGCACCTCTGTTGCTGTTTATCAAATTGGAATTTATCGATTTTTTGCTTCTTCCTCAATAACTTTTAAGGCAGGTTTTACACCAACAAAATTTGTAAAAGAGTATGTAGAACCGTTATATACAAATTTCAACATCTGACTAAAAATTCCTGCCCGAATTTTCAAGCTTTCTATTTGCTTCAAATCTACTGTATATAACAATTCACCAATATTATTTCTCATATCAACATCATATAGATTCAGCTTACTTCCGTTTACACAAAGCGCTACCATACCGTATTCATCTTTGGGCAATTTAGTAGCTGTTGCGCAAAAACCAGCACCGCGATTGTCACAGTAGCCGTCAGCAATCAGTTTGTCTTGAAATTTTGGCATTTGTATATCCTCCACTTAATGAATTTGAGTTTATCGAGCAGTATGATTTTAGCAAAATTCAATGTAGATTGCAATATCAAGAGTCAAATGATTCTATTAAGAATCGTTATGACTCTTGATATTGCATATACATTGAAAATTCACAATCTTATGCTATAATGATAAAAAATGTACGGAGTTGGTAGTGTGGAAAACAAAGTATATTGTCTGCCGATTAAAACCCCTGACGGAATTATTAAATTAGAAATTAATCACACTGTGGTTAATAAAGATGATGAAAATATGAGTGTAACCCTTTCAACAACTATCCAAGGGGAAACCCGTTCATATCAAACTGAAACTACCGAGGAAGCACTAATCTTGCTTGCAAAGAATCTTCCCGAAAAGTGGCACATAAAATCCTGCATTTCCTGCCGTCATGGTCATTTCTGTCCTGTAGGCAATTATGATAATGAACTGTTTTGTGTAACAGACTTTGCCCCGAAAGAACCCCGTGATTTATGGCATGTTACAGAGAATGAGATAGAACGAAAAAACAGAAGTCGCACACTATTTGATTGTTGC
>JAFQCV010000062.1 GCA_017416325.1 Oscillospiraceae bacterium | reverse complement strand
TTCTCTTCTTTGGTTTTCCACAGTTCTACACTCCCACGGCATCTTACAGCACTCCTTTGCCTGTTTTTGATGCCTTTATTGTACTATAAAACTGTGTACCATGTCTTTACACACCTGTGTACTATGTTACTACACTATACACATTGGTCGCCCGCGTGCTTTTGTATAACAAAAGCACATCGCCGAAAGGCGATAATTAAATTTTTCCTGCGGAAACCGAACAAATTGCATGCAATTTGTTGGGGCGGGCGTAGTGCTCCGCGCAGCGAATCTAAAATCTGTATAGTTGCCGGTGGCAACTATACCATGATTAATCGATGATCGCCCCTACAAGCACAAACGAAACTCCCCGATAAATGGAACTTTGCCCAAAAAAGCAGAGGCATCTGCCACGCCAATATTAAACAATCCGTAAACATTGAAAAAGGGTGGTTGCAATCCCGGTAAATATCCCTATAATAAAGGTATTCTGAAAAGCAAGGTGATGGCATGAATAGCATCGGAAGCTGGCTGCGGCAGCTGGGAGGAAAACTATCCCAAGGACTCCGCCGCTTTATGACAGGCCGCTACGGCAGCGATAAACTGAATATGTGGATTCTGGGTTTTGCCGTGATTTGCTGTGTCATTGCCCTGTTTGTCACCGGACTTCCTCTTGTGTACCTGGTGCTGAACACCCTTTCCTATGCCTTGATGTTCTGGGCCATTTTCCGGGCGCTGTCCCGGAATACCTACAAGCGCTACCGGGAAAACCGCCGGTTTTTGATGCTGCTGGACCGGGTCAAGGACAGGCAGCATAAGTATTTTGACTGCCCCAAGTGCCGCCAGCCGGTGCGGGTCCCCCGGGGGAAGGGCAAGATCGCCATTACCTGTCCCAAATGCGCCGAAAAATTTATCCGTAAATCTTAATCATAAACCGCTCTGTGGGAAATTCCACAGAGCGGTTTTGCCGCAACCCAACAAATTGCCGTTTACCCACAGAAAAAGACGCGTTGCATTGCAACGCGTCTTTTTGGATATCTTAGTACATTCCGCCAGCCTGGGCAGCAGCGGCAGCCTGAGCAGCCTCTGCAGCGGGATCGGGCTTGTCGACTACCAGAGTTTCGGTAGTCAGGACACAGCCGGCGATGGAAGCGGCGTTCTCCAAAGCGGAGCGGGTGACCTTGGTGGGATCTACGATACCGGCAGGGATCATGTCCACATAGGTCTCGGTGTAGGCGTTGTAGCCGAAGCCGATCTTCTTGGAATTCTTGATCTTCTCGTAGACCACGCTGCCGTCAACACCGGCATTCTCGGCGATCTGACGGATGGGAGCCTGCAAAGCGGTGGCAATGATCTTCGCGCCGGTCTTCTCGTCACCCTGCAGCTTGGCAACCAGCTTTTCCACAGCACCAATGGCGTTGACCAGAGCTGTGCCGCCGCCGGCGACGATGCCTTCTTCCACAGCGGCGCGGGTAGCGTTCAGAGCGTCTTCCACACGGAGCTTCTGCTCCTTCATGGCGATCTCTGTCTGTGCGCCGACCTTGATCACAGCGACGCCGCCGCTGAGCTTAGCCAGTCTTTCCTGGAGCTTCTCCCGGTCATAGTCGGAGGTGGTGGTAGCGATATTCGCGCGGATCATCTGTGCCCGGGCAGCGATGGCTTCGGGAGTGCCGTCGCCGTCCACGATGGTGGTGTAGTCCTTGGTGACCACGATCTGACGGGCATGGCCCAGATCGGTCAGCTGGGTGTCAGTCAGCTCCATGCTCAGCTGGCTGGAGATGACGGTGCCGCCGGTGAGGACAGCGATGTCCTGCAGCATTTCCTTGCGGCGGTCGCCAAAACCGGGAGCCTTGACGCAGACCACATTGAAGCGGCCCTGCAGACGGTTCAGAAGCAGCGTAGCCAGTGCGTCGCCTTCCACATCCTCAGCAATGATCATCAGCTTCCGGCCGGCCTTGACAATGGGCTCCAGAATGGGCAGGATCTCCTGAATGGAGGAGATCTTCTTGTCGGTGATGAGCACATAGGCATCATCCAGAACAGCTTCCATCTTGTCGGTATCGGTGACCATGTAGGGGGAGATGTAGCCCCGGTCAAACTGCATACCTTCCACAACATCCAGACCGGTCTCCGCGGTCTTGCTCTCTTCGATGGTGATGACACCCTCGGTGCCAACCTTCTCCATAGCCTCCGCGATCAAAGCGCCGATGGCCTCATCGCCGGAGGAAACGGTACCAACCCGGGCGATATCGTCAGAGCCGTTGACAGGAACGGAGTGCTCCTTGATGGCAGCCACAGCAGCGGCAACAGCCTTCTCGATGCCCTTACGCATAACCATGGGATTAGCGCCGGCGGAAAGGTTCTTCAGGCCTTCCCGGGTGATGGCCTGGGCCAGCACGGTAGCGGTGGTGGTGCCGTCACCGGCAACATCGTTGGTCTTGGTAGCCACTTCCCGGATCAGCTGCGCGCCCATGTTCTCAAAAGCGTCCTCCAGCTCCACATCCTTAGCGATGGTAACACCGTCGTTGGTGATCAGGGGAGCGCCGAACTTCCGGCCCAGAACCACGTTGCGGCCCTTGGGTCCCAGAGTAACCTTTACCGTGTTGGACAGCTGGTCAATACCGGCCAGCAGCTTCTTACGGGCGTCTTCGCCGTAAACGATCATCTTTGCCATAATCTGTTACCTCCCAATCAGTCCTGCACGACGGCAAGAATGTCGTCCTGCTTTACAAACTTGTACTCCACGCCGTCCAGCTTGATCTCGCTGCCGGCGAACTTGTTCACAACGACCTTGTTGCCGGCCTTGACGGTCATGGTCACATCCTTGGTGCCGGGGCCTGCGGAAACGACCTCGTAGATGGCGGGCTTTTCCTTGCTGGTGCTGGCCAGAACGATACCGGATACGGTGGTCTCGGCAGCCTCATGCTGCTTCAGCAGAACATTGTCTGCCAGGGGTTTAAGTGTCATGGTAATTGCCTCCATACTGATTATTTAGACTGCGAAGGCACGCCTTCGCTATTATCTACTGGGTTAGCACTCTTTACTTTCGAGTGCTAACATATCATAACCCAAAGTGCAAAAAAAAGCAAGAGGGAATTTGGAAAAATGCGTAAATATTTTATGAACCCGGGAAAATGGGGGTTTCAGCAAAGCAAAGCGCAACCGTGGATGGCAACATATGGTATGATTTTTGGGCATTGTGATGAAAAAGCTTCAAAAAAAGCATAGAATCCTCTTGCCTTTTGTGCGATATTCCTTTATAATAAGGAACATGATTGACAGGAGGTGGTAACACTTGGGAGAACTGATCGCCATCCTCTCCGGTAAGGGAGGAACGGGAAAGACATCTATCTGCGCCGGTGTTGCTACAGCCTTGGCGCAGCTTGGGGAAGATGTGCTGTGTATCGACTGTGATATCGGTCTGCGGAATCTGGATATTTCTCTGGGAATGGCGGACAGCGGCGCGTTGTCCTTCCGGGAGGTGTACGAGGGCGGTTATGACCTTTCGCAGGCTGCGGTGCATCCGGAATATCCGAAGCTGCGGTTTCTTACCGCGCCTATGAACTGCGCCCCGGAGGAGATCGACAGGGAAGCGTTCGCCCAGCTGCTGCGGCAGGCAAGAAGCCAATTTTCTTACATTTTTCTGGATGCCCCTGCAGGTGTTGATACAGGCTTCCGGATCTGCGCCTCCTTTGCTGACCGGGTGATCTTGGTCACCGGCTCAGACCCGGCCTCCATCCGGGACGCGTCCCGAACCGGAGAATTGCTGGAGCTGATGGGAAAAGAAAGTGTCCGCCTGGTGGTCAACCGGATCAATCCCAAGATGTTTGAGACTTTGGATATCACTGTGGATGATATTATGGACCGGGCAGGACTACCGCTGCTGGGGATCGTGCCGGAGGATGCCAATGTGGTGCTGGCGGCTACTTTCCGGAAAAGCCTGCTGGGTTGCACCAAAAAGGGCGCGGCTGCCGCCTGCCGGCGAATTGCAAAGAGAATTCAAGGGTTACCGATACCCGTTTCTATTAAGTAAGAAGGAGAGATCTGCGTGAATATTGCGTTTCTGGCTCATGACAAGAAGAAAGAACTGATGGTCCAGTTCTGTACCGCTTACAAAAGTGTGCTGTGCAAGCATAATTTGTTTGCTACTGCCACCACAGGGCGTCTGATCGCGGATAATACAGGGCTCCCTATCACATTGCTCCTGAGCCATAAGCAGGGGGGGCACCAGCAGATCAATGCCCGGATCGCTTATAACGAGATCGATCTGGTGCTCCTGTTTACCGATCCCAATACTGTTGATCCTTGGGACGATGCCCAAATGATGGAAACCATCCGTCATTGCGACAGGCATAATGTTCCCATTGCTACCAACCTGGCATCTGCGGAAATGTCCATTATGGGCCTGCAGCGGGGCGATCTGGACTGGCGGGAAATGCTCCATAGCAAACCCCGTTACTGATTACAATTAGGAATTAGGAGTTAGGAATTAGGAGTTAGCCAATTCCTAATTCCTAATTTCTCATTCCTCATTCCTAATTATTTAGAAGGGAAGTATAAAAAATGGATATTATCAAACCCCGGACACTGTCCGGTTTTATGGAACTGCTGCCCGGCAAGCAGGCGCAGTTTGAGCGGATGCTGGAGATTCTGCGGAAAACCTACGCATCCTACGGCTTTGCCGCGCTGGATACCCCGGTGATCGAGGATGCACAGATCCTTCTTGCCAAGGGCGGCGGCGAAACGGAAAAGCAGATCTACCGCTTCCAAAAGGGCGATTCTGATTTGGCTTTGCGGTTTGACCTGACAGTGCCGCTTGCCAAGTATGTGGCGCTGCACTGCAACGATCTGGCCTTCCCCTTCCGCCGCTACCAGATCAGCAAGGTCTACCGGGGCGAGCGGGCGCAGCGTGGCCGCTTCCGGGAATTCTATCAGGCGGATATCGATATCATCGGTGACGGTAAGCTGGATGTGCTCAATGAAGCGGAAATTCCCGCCATTATTTATAAAGTGTTTCAGGGCTTTGGTTTGACCCGGTTCCAGATCCGGGTGAATAACCGTAAGATCCTCAACGGCTTCTATGCCATGCTGGAGCTGAGCGAAAAGTCCGGCGAGATCATGCGTACTGTGGACAAGCTGGATAAGATCGGCGCGGAAAAAGTGAAGGCTATCCTGATGGACGACTGCGCCCTGACCCAGGCCCAGGCGGATGAGATCCTCCGCTTTATCGCCATCACCGGCACCAACAGCGAAGTTTTGGCTGCTTTGGAGGGCTACGCAGGCAGAAATGAGATCTTCGACCTGGGGCTTGCGGAGCTGAAGGCAGTCACCGCGAACCTGGCAGCCTTTGGTGTGCCGGAAGCAAACTTTGCTGTGGATCTGACCATCGCAAGAGGTCTTGACTACTATACCGGCACCGTGTACGAAACCACGCTTTTGGATCACCCGGAGATCGGCTCTGTCTGCTCCGGCGGCCGGTACGATAATCTGGCAGGCTATTATATTGAAAAGCAGCTGCCCGGCGTGGGTATCTCCATCGGTCTTACCCGTCTGTTCTACGTGCTGGACGAGCAGGGCCTGCTGAATGTAGATCTTCCCAGCGCTCCCTGTGATGCCCTGGTGCTGCCCATGGGCGGCGAGCCCGGTCCAGCCATCGCTTTGGCAGAAAGCCTTCGCAGCGCCGGTCTGCGGGTACAGCTTTACGGCGAGCAGAAGAAGTTCAAGCAGAAAATGGCATATGCCGATAAGCTGGGCGTACCCTTTGCGGTGCTGCTGGGAGAGGACGAGATCGCCGAGGGCGTGTGCTCCGTGAAGAATATGAAAACCGGCGAGCAGTCTAAGCTGACGCCCCAGCAGGCAGCGGAATATATCCGCAAGGAGCTGGCAGAGAATAACGGCCCGGTGATTTTGGAGAAGTGATCCCATGGAAGAAAAGTTTATTGCCGCCTGGGAAGCAAACCGGGAAAAGGCAGCCGCTATCGGTGTGCGGATGCGTCCGTTGGATCTCAAAGACGCCAAGCGGCTTCTTTCCGGCAGCCGGCTCAGCGACGGCTTTCAGGAGCTGGCAGATAAGGGTCAGCTGAAGCTGAGCCTGGAGGCTTTGGCGGTGGATCAGCGGTTTACCTCGTTGTTTACCGACCGGGAGGCCAACGAAGCTTTGTCCCGGCTGTTAGAAGCGGGCTATCGATTTTAAAAGATAAAAGGAGTGCTGCATCGCAGCACGCCTTTTGCTTTTTTAGACATTCGTAGGGCGGGGTCATGACCCCGCCGACCGGTTCGAATCTTTCGCACCGGTCGAAAAATTAAATCTGGTCGGCGGACTCATGAGTCCGCCCTACGCATACATTAAGAACGGGTGAGCCGCCAATGGCAGCTCACCCGTTTTGTATATCTTACTTTTCCAAATACGCCTTGATGGCAGCTAGCGATGCGTCGCTGATCACATGCTCGATCTTGCAGGCATCTTCTACCGCGGTTTCTTCCTCTACACCCAGACTAATGAGAAACCGGGATACGGTGGTGTGCCGTTCAAATACCTTCTGCGCCGCCTCCAGGCCGGAATCCGTAAGCTTCAAAAAGCCGTCTTCGTCTGCAACCACATAGCCGCCCTGCTTAAGTAGCCCCATGGCACGGCTGATGCTGGGCTTGGAATAGCCCATATGCTCCGCTACATCGATGCTGCGAACACCTTGTCGCTGCTGAGAAAGCAGATAGATGGTTTCCAAATACATTTCTGCGGATTCGTGCAATGCCATGTCATTTCCTCCGTTTACTGATTATATTCAATATATCATAATTCCAAGGGTTTTGCAAGGGGCAAAGGGAAGCAGGAATTTTCATATATTTTCCAAGAAACTACTTGACAAACCCGAGGGTGGGTAGTATGATGTGTGTGCGGTTAGCTTAGGCTAATCAAAAAAATGTGCCGTCAGTTAGCTTCCCCTAACTGCGGAGAAAATCGGGTGATTTCTATGACACTGGCACAGGCACAGGAAGGAAAAGAATATATCATTCAAGCCATCCGGACTGACGATGAGGATCTTGTGTCCTTTCTTTTCTCCCTTGGCTGCTATAGCGGAGAGCCTATTACGGTAGTTTCCCGCAGAAGAGGCAGCTGCACAGTTTCCATCAAAGACGGCAGATACAGTATCGATAATCTGCTTGCCGAAGCCATCGAGATCTTTGGTTGATTTTTGGGAGAAAATAGGTCAGATTTTGTTTTTGCTCGATAGTTAGCTATCGCTAACTAGTCGCGATATATCAGAACAGGAGGAAATTTATGAGAATTGCTTTTGCAGGCAATCCCAACAGCGGCAAAACCACCATGTATAATGCCCTTACCGGCCGCAATGAGAAGGTGGGCAACTGGGCAGGCGTTACTGTGGACAGAAAGGAAGCGCCCATCAAGAAGGCCTATGCCGCGGATGCGGAGCTGGTGGCGGTGGATCTTCCCGGCGCTTACTCCATGTCTCCTTTCACTTCGGAGGAGAGCGTTACAAGTGCCTATATACGCAATGAGCATCCCGATGCCATCATCAACATCGTGGATGCCACCAACTTAAGCCGCAGCCTGTTTTTTACCACCCAGCTGCTGGAGCTGGGGATCCCTGTGGTGGTGGCGCTGAATAAGGCGGATATCAACGAGAAGAAAAAAACGGTCATTGATGTGAACGCCTTGTCTATGAAGCTGGGCTGCACCGTGGTGGAAACGGTTTCCACCGACAGCCATCACAGCGATTTGGGCGCGGTGGTCAAGGCCGCTGTAGCCGCTGTGGGCAAGGGTCAGACCGCACCCTATGAGCAGGGTGTTATCGATCTGACCAGTAAAGCCGCGGTGGAGGCGGCAGACCGGAAGCGGTTTACCTTTGTCAACCAGCTTGTCAAAGAGGTGGAGACCCGTAAGGTCTTTACCAAGGATAAAAACTTCCAGGACAAGATCGATGCTGTGCTGACCCATCCTCTGGCAGGTCTGCCGATCTTTGCAGTGGTGATGTTCCTGGTGTTCCAGATCTCTCAGGCGTGGCTGGGCGTGTGGATCGCAGAGGGGTATGAATTCGAAAACGGCTTTACGATCCCGGGCCTGGTGACCTTGATCGATGCCTTTAAGACCTGGGTGGCAGGCGTTTTGGAAAGCGCCAACGCCAATGACTTCCTTGCCGCTTTGCTCACCGAGGGCATTATCGGCGGTGTCAGCGCAGTGGTTGGCTTCCTGCCCTTGGTCATGGTCATGTATTTTCTCATCGCCCTGCTGGAAGACTGCGGCTATATGGCCCGCGCCACCGTGGTTCTGGACCCCATTTTCAAGAAGGTGGGACTTTCCGGCAAGTCTGTAATTCCTTTCGTCATCGGCACGGGCTGCGCCATTCCCGGCGTGATGGCTGCCCGTACCATCCGTAACGAGCGGGAGCGCAACGCTACCGCCATGCTGGCGCCCTTCATGCCCTGCGGCGCCAAGCTGCCGGTGATCGCTCTGTTTGCCGGCGCGTTCTTTGACGAAGCGAGCTGGGTGGGTACGCTGATGTACTTTGTGGGCATTGTGCTGATCCTGCTGGGGGCACTGCTGGTGAATAAAATCGCCGGCTATAAAAACCGTAAATCTTTCTTCATTATGGAGCTGCCGGAGTATAAGCTGCCCAGTCTGAAGCGGGCGACTATGAGCATGCTCAGCCGGGGCTGGGCGTACATCGTCAAAGCCGGTACCATCATTTTGCTGTGTAACGCGGTGGTCTATATCATGCAGTCCTTCGACTGGAGCTTCCGGCTGGTGGAAGAGGGGATGGAGCAGACTTCTATTCTGGCTTCCATCGCAAATCCCATTGCAGTAGTTTTGGTGCCTGTTGTGGGCATTACGGCGTGGCAGCTGGCTGCCGCAGCGGTCACCGGCTTTATCGCCAAGGAGAATGTGGTGGGAACTCTGGCTGTCTGCTATGGCTTCGCCATCAACGAAGACCTGCAGATCGAAAGCGGCAACGAAGTTGCTGCGACTATGGTGGGTCTGACAAAAGTGGCTGCTCTGGCATATCTGATGTTCAACCTGTTCAGCCCTCCCTGCTTTGCGGCATTGGGCGCTATGAATTCCGAGATCAAGAGCCGCAAATGGTTCTGGGGCGGTATCGCCCTGCAGCTGGCAACCGGCTACAGCGTAGGCTTTTTGGTCTACCAGATCGGTACGCTGATCACCACCGGTAGCTTGGGCGCAGGCTTCCTGGGCGGACTGATCTTTGTCCTGGCCTTTGCGGCGGTGCTGATCTGGCAGTGTCTGCGTTCCAATAAAAAGCTGAAGGCAGAGTATGCCCTCAGCGGAAAGAAGTAAGCTTATGGGAATTGTGGATATTGTCATCATAGTCCTGATTGCGGGAATCTTAGCCGCCGCCGGCTGGTACATATATAAGTCCAAAAAAAGCGGCAAAAAGTGTATCGGCTGCCCCGATAGCTGCGCCTGCGCCTCCGGAAACTGCTCCGGCGGCTGCAGCGGCTGCAGCTCCAAAAACCAATAAGAAAACGGCTGCGAACGCAGCCGTTTTTCTTAAGGCTTCCCCCCAGGGGGAAGCTGGCAAAAATCTTTGATTTTGACTGATGAGGGGATTCGGGGTTGCGAATTAGTGAGGCAGCTGCCGCAAATAGGGCAGCAATTCCCCTGCGTCCTGGAGCACCAAATGAGGCTTGTCCGGGGATTCTTCCAAAGTCTGCAAGGTGGACTCGCCGGACAATACCAAAATACCGGTACAGCCTGCGTTGAGACCGGACTTGATGTCCGTGTAGATCCGGTCACCGATTACCGCAGTCTCCTCCGGTGTGCAGCCCAGCTTTTCCATGGCAAGCTGAGGCATCAGAGGACTGGGCTTGCCGATGACCACAGGTTCTCTGCCGGTGGCGTTTTTGATGCCATAGCATACACTGCCGCAGTCCGGTACACTGCCGAACTCGGTGGGGCACACCAGATCCGGGTTGGTAGCGATGTAGGGCAGGTCCTTCTTGGTCAGCAGCAGATAGCTGACATCGTGCAGCTTCCGGAAGGTCAGCTCCGTGTCAAATCCCATGACCACGCACTCTACCTGCTCCAAGTCCGTGGTAACGGTAAAGCCTTCGCTTTCCAGTTCCCGGATGAGAGATTGCGTGCCGCAAACATACAGCTTTTTCCCCGGATGATTCTGCTTCAGATAATAGGCAGTTGCCTGGGAAGAGGTCATAAAGTCTTCCCGGGTGGCGGAGATTCCCAAACCTTGCAGCTTTTTTACATAGTCCTCCACACTTTTGGAGGAGTTGTTGGTCATAAACAGATACCGGCTGCCGGTGGCGCGGATCTGCTGCAGCAGCTCCTTGGTAAAGTCATACAGCCGGCTGCCCAAATATAAAGTGCCATCCATATCAAACAGATACAGCTTGGTTTTCTGGACGATTTTCTCCATGGATACCCGTTCCTTTCGCCTGTTTCTGAGGATATAGTAGGGCATTTTGAGGGAATTGTCAAGGAAAGTGAAATGTCCGCCCCATACGCAAAAAAGCTCTTGACAAACGGACATAAATGTGGTTCAATAGGCGTAACCTAATAACAAACCGTTGAAGCGGAGATAACGTTGCTTTTAGCATCCACAGAGAGTCCCAGGTGCTGAGAATGGGGCGAAAAGCGGAGCAGCAAATGGACCGCAGAGGGCAGAAGGAACGGGTTTAGACCTTAGTATTTTCTGACGCATTGCCCCCGTTACCGGGCAGACTGTGTGTTGGCACAGGCATGAGTGGCCGTTTTACGGCAAGCAAGGTGGTACCGCGGATAAGCTGTTTATTCGTCCTTGGCAGGTAGATTCTGCCCGGGACGCTTTTTATTTTCAGGAGGGAAAACTATGAAATTAAACAATGTGGATTTTGAAACCTATTTTCGGAATTATCCCGATATGGACGGTTATTTTGGCCGTTACGGCGGCGTGTTTGTGGAGGAAAAGCTGAAAAAAGCCATGGCGGAGATCACCGAGGCTTACTTCTCCATCTGTCAGTCCCGGAAGTTCATCGCCGAGCTGCGGCGGATCCGTAAGGAATTCCAGGGCCGTCCTACTCCCGTGACCCATCTGGAGCGGCTTTCGGATGCCATGGGCGGACGGGTGCAGCTGTACGCCAAGCGTGAGGATTTGAACCATTCCGGCGCGCATAAGCTGAATCACTGCATGGGCGAAGCCCTCCTTGCCCACTATATGGGCAAAAAGAAGGTCATCGCCGAGACCGGCGCCGGCCAGCACGGTGTGGCATTGGCAACCGCCGCTGCCTACTTCGGCTTAGAGTGCGATATCTATATGGGCAGCGTGGACATTAAAAAGCAAGCCCCCAATGTGGCGCGGATGAAGATCCTGGGCGCCAATGTTATCGAGGTCACCCATGGCCTGCAAACCCTGAAAGAAGCGGTGGATGCCGCCTTCGATGCCTATAGCAAGGAATATGAAAACGCCATTTACTGCATCGGTTCTGTGCTGGGTCCCCATCCTTTCCCCATGATGGTCCGGGATTTCCAGAGCGTGGTGGGTATCGAAGCCCGGGAGCAGTTCATCGATATGACCGGCCATCTGCCCGATGCCATCGTTGCCTGCGTAGGCGGCGGCTCCAATGCCGCAGGCCTGTTCGCCGGCTTCCTTAACGACCCTGTGGATATCTACGGCATTGAACCTCTGGGCAGAGGTCCCAAGCTGGGCGACCATGCTGCCAGCCTGAAATACGGTACCGAGGGCATCATGCACGGCTTCAACAGCATCATGCTGAAAGACGAAAACGGTGAGCCTGCTCCCGTTTACTCTGTAGCCAGCGGCCTGGATTATCCCTCCTCCGGCCCGGAACACGCCTTCCTCCAGGAGATCGGCAGAGTGAAATACGATGTCATCGACGATGAGGAGACCATCGACGCCTTCTATAAGCTGGCACGAATGGAGGGTATCATTCCTGCCATCGAGTCTGCCCACGCCGTTGCCTACGGCATGAAGCTGGCAAAGACCATGAGCCACGGCTCTGTCCTCATCAACCTCTCCGGCAGAGGCGATAAGGACATGGACTACATCATCGAAAACTACGGTATCCGATAAAACGAAAAAGTAAGGCGCGGCATCTGCCGCGCCTTGTTGTATCTAAAAGGGTCAGGAAATGGTGTAATAACTCAAAAGGGTGTCGGTGTCGTCGGTTACAAGGGAAGCGACACTAACACTTACAAGATAAGACTTCTTGAGATAGCAGATAGAAACGACATAAAAATCGATTCCCTGAAGCTGGGCAGTAAGCTTCATACCGTCATATTCTTTCCCATCTACAGTCACCTTTTGGTAGGCTGTCTGAATATTGGTGTAGCCCATATTGGCATAAGAAGACTCCAGGGCAGGGAACTGCGACTCTAAAGCCGTTTTTAAGTCCGATGTCAGCACCTGCAGAGGGGTAAGCTTCTCCATGGTAATGTTTGTAAAGTTAAAACCATTGGACGTTTTAGCAAACATATCATAAATAATCGTGGCGTTTTTAAGATTTTCTGCAAAATCCTCATCAAGAGAATCCATAGTAAAGTTGTTGAGCTCCCGGATCTCTTCATCGGTGTAAAAGAACCAATCGCTGGGCAAGGTGCAGGAGACGCCGAAATAATCGTTATGATAACGGTTGTTTTCGGTTTTACCTAAGGAAAGCACCGGTTCGGAGGTGGTTGGCAGTGTTTCGTCGTCATCGGAAATGTTCTCGGAGGAGGACGGTGTTTGAACGTCTCCCCGAAGATCCTCAGAGGAGGACGGCGTTTCAATTTCTCCCCGGAGGTTTCCGGTGTTAGGTACGCAGCCGCAAAGACTGATGAGCAGGAGTGCGCTAAGGAGCAGACAGAATAACTTCTTCATAATAAGTACCACCTTTCAGTTAATAGAATATCAATTAATAACCAATCAATGTGCCGAAAAACAGCACAAGTACCGAAATCAAAAACAGACTAAACTGCAATTTCCAGGTCCATTTCAGCCATTTCCAGTAAGAAACCTTCGCCATGGAAAGCCCGATGAGAAGTACCGGATTGGTGGGCAGGATCACATCGGTGAAGCCGTCTGCCATGCAGTAGGTCAGGATCACCAGCTGGGCAGAGATACCCAAAGCGTTGGTAATCGGCAGCACAATGGGCATCACCAGGAAGATCTTGGCGGAAGCCGAGCCAATGAACAGCTGCAAAAACAGGATCAGAAAATAGATCAGCAGGATGGTGACGAATTTCCCTTTTCCCATCAGCAGCTTCAGTACAAAATCCATCACCGTGTCTAAAATGTTGCTTTCCACCATCACCAGCTTCACCGAAGAGGCCATGGCGATCATCACCACAGCCGGGAGCATCGCCCCGGCGCCTTTCAGGAAGCTGCCAAGAACACGCCGCCAGCTTCGGGCAACCAGGAAGCCGGAGATGAGCCCCGAAATCAAGAAGCTTGCCGCCAAAATGGGAATGGCAAAGCCGGAAATTTCCCGGATGCAGGCAACGGCGATGAGCAGCACGCCCTGAATGGCAAAGAAGACGCAGTAGACCCGAAAAACTTTTTGGGGATTCTCTACGGACGCTCCTAAATTGTCCTCCAAAGCTTCCCGCCGGGCTTGGTCCGCGGCATAGGTGGGGGAAACCTGGGGGTTTTGCTGGATCTTCTTTAAGTATTGCATCAAAAATCCGCACAGAACCAAGTAGACGATTCCAAAGAACAAAATTCGCAGCCATCCGCCGGAGGATGCGGGGATTCCGGCGAACTGCGCCGCTGTACCAACGGAAAAGGGGTTGGTAATGGCGGTGGAAAAGCCGAAGCAGGCAGCCAGTAAACAGGCACCAAGACCCATCATGGTGTCCATCTTCATAGACAGCATAAATACGATGATCAGCGGCAGCAGTGTCACCAGCTCCTCAAACATACCAAACAGGCTGCCAAAGAGCATAAACAGGAGAACAGTGACGCAAACCACCGGGCCGCCCCGATCCCGGAGCCGCTTCATAATGCTGACCACAAAGGTTTTTGTGCCGCCGGTTTCCTCCAGAAGATTGAAAACACCGCTCATCACCAGCAGAAAAATGCTGATCATGATGATGGACAGGGCATCCTCCGAGCCGAACACCCGAACCGGCGCACTGAGCACCCGCCAGAAGGAAATGCCCGCAATTTGACCTGGCTCATAAGTACCGGGAACGATGTTTCCTGCCGCGTCCCGTAAAAACGCGCCTTGGGGAATGAAATAGGAAAGGCAGCCGCACAGCAGCAGGATCACCAGCAGCACAGCGGCTACCAGGATAAACGCCCGGACGCTGATGCCGGAGGATGCTTGTGATTTAGATTCCGGTTGGATAGAAATCCCTCCTTATCACTTAAACAGATTCGTCATGTAAGAGTATGGATGCCATATACCAATCTACGGCGGACCGTTTTTCTTTGGGTACGAAGAACAGGATCTCGGTACCGTTGTAAAGTTCAAAATTTACACCAGCGCCAAACAAAAGTCTGTAGATCTGCCTCAGAGAAAAGGAAAGCGCTACCGATTCTCCGTCTTTTGTGCCCCGGTAGGTAAGACCCTCCCGATTCAAGGTGCAGGTGCCGTGACCGGCATGCCGGGTCAGACCCCGACCGTTGCTGGGCAGCCGCAGCTCTACAGGGGAGCTAAGGGCAAAATCCGGGTCCGAGGCGATCTCCTCCCGCAAAAGGCCCAGCTGCCAGTCATACCATTGGGTGAGATCCTGGAATACAAAATCCCCGGTAAACAAATACCGTTGGTCTAAGGATGTGAGATAACCGCATTTTTCGCAGGAAATCTTGTCTTTTTTTGTGGTAATGGTATGCTTTTGGCGGCAAACAGGGCAGACCGTCAAAATGTTTTCCAGGCCCTCCGCCATACGGGGGGAGCGATACCGAAGGTGAGGACGCGCTTTCAGCCAGTCAAACTCGTTATACCGCAGTCTGGCTTCCACACCGGCTTTGATGGCTTCCACAGAAAGCTGCTGAATTTCTTCTCCTGTGAACAGAATGTCCAATTCCGCTTCTACCACCGCGCCCCGGCGGAAGCCTTTGCCCCATTTGGGATCAGCAAAGTAATCTCCGCCAAATTTCACGGTGTAAACGCTGACACCGGCTTTTTTCAGGAAAGAGTAGGTTCCCGGCTGAATGTCTTCAAACCGCCCGGTGGTAGAAAGCCGCGCTTCGGGCATCATGGCAAGGATGCCGTTTCCCTTGAGGACCCTAAGACAGTTTTTGGTGCTTTCCGTATCCAGAGCGAACATGCTTTTTGGGAACGCGCCAATGGTTTTCAGCAGCCGGCACAAAAGCTGATCGTAAAAATAAAGCCGCGCAACCACAAAGTTGGGACTGTATTTGCGCAACAAGGTGGCGGCAAAAATAAAATCGATAAACGAGCCGTGGTTGCACAGGATCACCGCCGGCCGTTCCGGCGCGCCGACTTTGTTTACGGCTTTTACCCGGACACCGCAGAGGCGGTAATAGATCCGCAGACAAAAGTACACGATGCCCAGCACAAAGCGGTTGACCTTAGGTGCTTTGTTTACTCCGGGATGTGTTTCGGCATAGCGGTTGAGCTTGGCGAACAAAACCTCCCGTTTGCTGACGAGAATGATAAGCAGCACCATCAGCACCGCGAATACACAGAGGGAAACCGTGCGGCTGGATACAATGGTCATATAGCCAAGCCCCACGCCGATACAAACCGAGGGAAGCGCCCCCAGCAAAGTTACCGTGATGTAGCGGCGGTAGCGCATCCCGGTGCTGGCGGCCAAAAAGCAGATCATACCGTAGGGAATGGCCGGCAGGAAGTAAAGAAGAAAGATCAGGAAAATGCAGTTTGGGGATCGGGCGATCTTTTCCAGATCCAGCCCCAGCTTTTTAACAAAGAAGCTGCGCAGCCGGTGGCTGAAGCTTTTTTGCAGCAGAAAGATCACGGAGCTTCCGATCAGAACACCTGCCAGGCAGCACAAAAGACCGACGCCAAAGCCGAAGGACAATCCGGACAATACCTGCACCGGCTCGGCGGGCAAGAAGGTGCAGATCACCTGCAAAGCAGCAAGGGCGATGACCGTTACATAATCGTGCCAGTCGAAGATGTCGAATTTTTCCCGCAGCTCATCCTGAGAGAGATCCTCGAAAAAAACACCCTTTATCAAAGCGAGATTGTCCTCAGAAAAGATAAACAGCGACAGCAATGTGACGAAAATAACCAACCCAAAGGCGATATACAGCCCATCTTTGCCCTTGCTTTTTAACTTTGGCATGATCTCACCTCCTGTGCTGCGTGTTAACTAAAACCCATTATATAACAAATCGACAAAAAGCACAAGGAAAAACTGCTATACGACAGATAACTCCCAACAAAAATGGGGCTGTTGCCAATAAAGCAACAGCCCCATTGGGGATGGCTTACATAGTGCCGAACACAAACTTGCAAGCAAAGAGGATTGCGATGACGGTCACAGCAATGTCGCTCTTCTTAAACTTGCCGGTGAACAGGGTAATGAGAACGTAAGAGATGGCGCCGATGCCGATGCCGTTGGCGATGGAGTAGGTCAGGGGCATCATCACCAGAGTCAGGAAAGCAGGGACAGCGCTTCTCAAATCTTCCATATCCACCTTGGAGAAGTTCTTAAGCATCAAAACGCCAACGAAGATCAGCGCAGGCGCGGTAGCGGCAGGGGGGATGATGCTGGCCAAGGGAGACAGGAACAGGCACACAGCGAAGCACAGGGAGGTCACCAGGCTGGCAAGACCGGTCCTGCCGCCGGCAGCAACGCCGGAAGCACATTCTACGAAGGTGGTAACGGTGGAAGTGCCGCAAACTGCGCCGGCAACGGTAGCGATGGAGTCGCAAGCCATGGACTTGTCGATGTCCACGGGGTCGCCGTTTTCGTCCAGCATGTTCGCTTCGGAAGCCGCGCCGTAGAGCGTGCCGATGGTGTCAAACATATCCACCAGGCAGAAGGTGACGATCAGCATGATCACAGAGAAAATGCTGCCAAGCATCTCACCGGAGAAAACATTCTTCCAGGACTCAGCCCGGAATACGCCGGTAATGCCGATTTGCGCGAAATCCTTAAAGGGCTGGACAACAGAGTCCATCTTGAAAGCGGGCAGCTGCCAGGTTGCCAGATAGTAGATCGCGGTGGTAGCCAGAATACCGATAAGCACAGCGCCCTTGACCTTCAGCTTGGAAAGAATGGCAATGATCAGGAAGCCTACCAGAGCGATGATCGCCGGAGCAATGTCAGCCCAGGCAGCGCCGTTGATCTTTACAAACTGCACCAGGGTGTACTGGTTAGGCTGAATGATTCCAACATTCTGGAAGCCGATGAAGGCGATAAACAGACCGATACCGGCAGGGATGGCTTTTTTTATGCAGTCGGGCATTGCTTTGGCAATGTAGCTGCGAACACCGGTGAGGGAAAGAACCAGGAAGATAAGACCGGAGACCAGGATCACCACCAGGCCGGCCTGATAACCCTTAATCACATCACCGCCGCTGATAACCTGAGGCAGCACAAAAGAGGTGAAGAAAAAGGAGTTCAGACCCATGCCGCAGGCCTGGGCAAAGGGCATCTTTGCGTAGAGGGCATACAGCAGTGTGCCGATGACCGCCGCAACAATGGAAGCGATATAAACAGAATTCCAGATAGTACCCGCGCCGGGAACGTCAAAACTGAAACCGATCAGCTGATTGGGGTTTACAACAATAATGTATGCCATAGCAAAGAAGGTTGTAAGACCGGCGATGATTTCCGTTTTTACATTGGAACCGCGTTCCGAGATCTTGAAAAACTTATCCATACTTTCTCTCCTTTATATTGATTTGGGGAACTACCTTATTATTTTACCAAAAAGCGAATGATTTGCAAGGGTTATTTGAAAATTTCATCAAGCGACCTGCCCCAAAATTGCGTTTTAAGGAAACCTTAAAACACAGTGCCGGAAAACTATGCTAAGATAAGGACGATGATCGGGCGATTTGCCCGGGAAGGACAGAGAGAACCTATGAAAGAATTTTTTGCGTGGCTGTTCAGCCAAAATAATTCTGATCTGAAGATCGGCTTGTTTGACGGATGGCATTTTCTTTACTTATTTATCGTCTTTGGCGGCACGCTGGCGCTGTCGCTGATCGGCCGCAAATTCCCCAGGCAAAAGACCCGGCTGCAGAATATCATGGCATACTTGACTGTGGGCCTATATGTCATCGACTTTTTCATCATGCCCCTGTCTGACAGCTATGACGGCATCAGCGCCTACAAGCTGCCCTTTAATATCTGCACCATCATGGCGGTGTTGGTGCCTTTCGTCCAGTTCAATCCCAAATTTGCCAAGCTCCGTCAGCCGGTGGTCACCCTTTCCATCGCCTCCAGCCTCATGTGGATGTGCTATCCCGGCACAGCCTTGGGCGGTCAGCCACCCTTTTGCTACATCATTTTCCAAACCTTTATGTACCACGGCTTCTTGTTCTGCTGGGGCGTTCTGAACCTTGCCTACGGAGATGTGGTCTACGACATTCGCAAGATCTGGAAAGAGTTTGTGGGGATCCTCATGATCCTTGTGTGGGCAGCCTTCGGCAATGCGGTCTATGACCGGGGCTATAACTGGTTTTTTATCGAGACCAGCATTTTCCCCTTCCTCTCCGATGAGATCATGCCCCTCATGGTGGTGCTCTCGGTGTTTGGTGTCTGCCTTGTGCTTTACGGCATCTATTTCGCCCTGAAAGCTTTTGGTAAAAAGAAAGCGAAACTGCCTGCATAACAAGAAAAGGGATTGTCTCCCTAATCCCGTTTTAGACCGTAGGGACTCCCCTCTGGGGTGTCCGAAACAGAAAAATCGGCACGATCGTGCCGATTTTTTTATGGTATTCATATTTTTATCGGACACCGCAGGAGCAGTGTCCCTAAAAAACTATGCAAATATCTATGTCCTACGGATTCTAACGGGCACATTCGGTATTTTGCAACACGCCCTTGTTATTAGAAATTAGCCCCTAATAATCGTCTGGCAGAAGCCTGCAAAAGAGGAAGTTACAGCCCCAACAGATAAAAAGCAACGAGCAGCACCAAAATCACAATGACGGTGTAAATGACGGCGGGGATGGCATTAATGCGGATGATCTTGCCCTCACGGCCGGCGGTACCGGCGGTGGCGCAAGCTGCCACCACATTGTTTACGCAGATCATATTACCGATGGAACCGCCGATGGTATTGGCGGCAACGATAATGGCGGTATTCAGTCCCAAGTTGGTAGCCGCCTGCTCCTGCAGGTTGGCAAACAGCGTCACCGCGACGGTGTTAGAGCCGGAGATGAAGGAACCCAATATGCCAATGACGGGAGAAATCACGATGTAAAGCTCCTTGCCCACCTTGGAAAGCGCCTCAGCCATATAGTAGATCATACTCTTCATTTCCTCGGTTGCCGTCACGTCGTTGGAGCCGGAGAAACGCAGGATCTGCACCATGGCAAGACCGAAAACCAATGCCACTGCGGCGCCGCTGACCTGCTTGAAGGATGCGACCCAGGCTGCACCCACATCGCTGCCCTTCATTTTGTGCAATGCCACGGTGATCAGCGCCACCAGAATGAAAACGGTGCCGGGCACATACGCCCATTTGAGGGTAAAGGCGGTATTCTCCACGCCGAACAGGTTGCCGCTTTTGATGACAAAAATGCTTTTCGCATCGTTCAGCAAGCCTTTGATCCCCAAAGCCGGGATGCGGGTGGCAACCAGCAACAAAGCGATGAGGATATAGGGGATCCAAGCCTTAACGAGAGACATTTTGGCTTCCTTGGGGGGTGCAGGGGGATGGGATGCCTTCCAGCTGTCCTCCCATTCCGATTCCGGACCAAAATGCCACACATTTTTGGGAGTAAGGAACTTAATTTTTGCTGCCAGCACGGTGATCACCAGAGCGATCAGCGCACCAAACAAGGAAGGAAATTCGTGTCCCACAAAAATGTTCACAAGGACATAGGGTATCGCGAAGGAAGCTCCCGCAAACAAACAGAAGGGAAGGGCCTGTAAAGCAGGCTTGATAGATTTTTCCTTGCTGAAAAATTTGCACATCACGGCAATGGCGATAAAAGGAAGGATAATCATTACCACAGCATGGGGAATGGCTGTCCACAGGGACATCTGGCCGATGTAAGCTGCATCCAGCGCCTCTGCGCCGCCCAGACAGGCGATGGCCTGCTGTACCGGTGTGCCGATGGCACCAAAGGCCACGCAGGCGCTGTCGCAGATCAAAGCCACGACCACTGCCGCAACAGGGGGGAAGCCGAGACTGATCATCAGGGGCGCAGCCAGCGCGGCGGGAGTGCCAAAGCCTGCCGCCGCCTCAATAAAGGAGACGAACAGGAAGCCTATGATGACTGCCTGCACACGGGCATCGGGGCTGATGGAACGGAAGCCGTTGTTAATGGCAACCATACCGCCGGACATTTTCAGCGTGTTCATCACCAGGATAGCACCGAAAATAATGATCAGCACTTCAATGGAACTAAATAAACCGGAAACCGAATAGGCCGCCAGGGTCAGCAATTCCATGTTCCAGGCAAAAAAGCCGAGAATTGCTGTAATCAACCAGGAAATGGGCATAGCGATTTTTGCGGGCCAGTTAAAGACCGCCATAACCACCACGCAGAACACAATGGGGATAAAGGCCAGCAATGCATACATAAGATCACCTTCAAGGAAAAGTTTACCAATAGATAATACCATATTTTCCGGCAATTACAAGTAACTTTTCTTATTTTGTAGAAATTTAGAGCTTGTTTGCGGTCTGTTGTCCCTGTGGGGTAATTAGAAAGGATGGACAAGTGAAAAATTCCCGAAATGTTAAGGGGCAAAGAAAAAACGCCCCTTCCGGCGCGTCCATAAAATGAAATAACCCTCAACGCGTTACCTACATCACTGTAACGGTTGAGGGTTATTCCATAGAGTTCTTGGGTTCGATCATTGGGTAACCTCGCTTTCTTGGAATAGACGCGACCTCCTGATAGATTTGAATTGCTCCCGGTTCAATTCTTTTGGTGTAGTTTCTGGGGAATGTATGTCATCGGGAGAAAAGGGGAAGCCCGTCTTTCGATCCTGTTTTTCATGAGGATCTAAGGTGTATCAGATCATTGGTATCACCCCTTTTTGTACTTTTATAATAGCGGAAGATCACCGGTTTTGCAAGATGGGATGTTCCACAAGATTTCAGGGTAAAAAGAGCTGCCGGAGAGCCGGAAATCATGCAATAGGTAGAAACTGTCTTTCTAAAGCGAATTATCATTGACTTGCCCTATAATGGTGTGATATGATAAATCTGTTGGGGCGGCTCGAAAGAGTTGCCCCATTTTTATTGTCGATATGTTTTGCGTTGCAAAGCTCGATATATTTGCCTGACGGCAAATTCGATATATGGGCGGAAGCCCATTCGATATGATATAAATCTCCCTCGCCCTGCAAGGGATTTATATCGATGCTAACGAAAAAAAGCCACCCCGTAGGGTGGCTTTTTTCGTTAGCAATTAGCCCTTAATGGCAGCCTGCACAGCAGTACGCAAAAGGGGTCGTATACAAACCTGAAGGGATCGTTTTTATACAGTTACTTTTGGTACAGCTTCGGAAAGGTCCGTTTATCCGGTGCGTACAGAAACCCGTACAGCCCTGCAGACACAAGACCGCAGACGATAAAGACCGTCCACAGCAGCTTGTAATTGCTTTGGGTCACGATCAGCATAAAACTGATCAGGTATTGGGTTAAGGACGAGAATACCGAGTGGACCACCGTAGAGATGCCGCCTACCCGGCCTCTGTGAGAAGCGGGGACACGGCGGGAGGTGTAGGGGTTGTTGCCCAGCACGGTGATCACCTCGCCCAGGGTAAAGATGAACATGCCGACAAAAAGAACGGCTGTGGCGGTATTGATGGAGAAGAAGGCGATACCGGCAACAAACAGCAAAAGGCCAAGGATAGTCTTGGGGATCTCGGTGAATCTTCTCAGCAGGACAGTAAAAATGGGCGTAAACAGAATGACCACAAAGCCGTTAAGGGAGTTGAGATATCCGTATATGGTAGCGCCGGCCTCTCCCATCGCGTCTTTCAGCTGCAGGGGGAGCAGGATGCCCACCAGATTGGAGGGCATGGAGGCAAAGCATCCGAGCAGCAGCATATAGATCAGCACAGGCCGCTGCCGGAGGACCGTCATCACAGAGATCTTCTCATCCACCGGAAGCTCATACGCGCTGTAATTCTCTTTCATGGTAGCGGCATCCTGCGAAACCGCATTTTTGGGATGCACGAAGAAGATGATCAATACCGTGGAAACGAGAATCACCAGACCGTTGATGCAGAAAGCCAGACGCAGGAAGTTTTCAAACAAAATACCAGAGACACTGGCGCCGACAATGAAGCCCAAATTGAAACCCAAATAGGAAAGAGAATAGGCCTTCACCCGCTGTTCGGAGGTGGAATAGTCGGCGTTCAGCGCGTCGTATGCCGGGGATTCGATCGTTTGAAACAGGCCCGCAAGAAACAGGATCGCCGCGGTAACGATGGTAAGGGGCAAAATCGCAGCCAGCAGATACAGGCTGATCGTCAGGAAATCAAATATAATGATGATGGTTTTTCGGTCAAACCGGTCAGCCAGCTTGCCGCCCAATAGGGCAGCAGGAAAGGAAAGAACGGAGGCAGTGGCGATCAGCAAGGTGGATGTGCCGTCAGACAGCCCCAGCTTGGTAGTCAGGAAAAAGGTAAGCATGGGCCATACAAAAGAGCCCATTGCCGTAACCAGCTTGCCGATAAACAGAATATAGATCTCCTTTTTTAATCCGGCGTACTGGGTGAACAGTTGCTTCATATCATAACTCCTATGGATATTCCAATAAGTACATTTCGGGCAGCGAGTCCCGCGGGTAGAAACTGCTGTTGCTCAGTATAGCACGGTTTCTAAAATTTTGCAATAGACACAAAAATCCCCACGGAGCAATACAAAAATCCACCCGAATTGCTCGGCGGGGTTGTCGATATGCCTGCGGCTCGATATTTTTGCTTCGCAAAATCGATATATGGCTTCGCCAGTCGATATGATATAAATCCTCGTTTGCGGAGCAAACATATCGAGTGCCTTAAGCACATATCGATCCCCAAAGGGGAATATCGAAAATCCCAACGGGATTTATATCGCTGCTAACAATAAAACTGCCTCCCGTAGGAGGCAGTTTTATTGTTAGCTATTAGCCCTTGATGGCAGCCTGAGCCGCAGTGCGCAAAAGAGGGGAATTATTCTTTGTTTTCAGGAATTGTTACAGAAGGTAATGGTAGTAATATCATAATCCAGCCTGCCCATGTTGCAGTTCCCGCAGCTCCACCGAGGATTAGCTGTAATACATATTCTATCCCGAAGTGCTGCAGATAAGTTTCTGTGCTACGAATTATTAACGAAATTGTACTGGTCACCGATGCAATTGCTGCAACACATATCAAAACCAACAAAATAATACTCTTCTTCTTTTTTAAGATTGCAAACAAGCCTACCAAGAAGAATGAGACAATAGGCGATATATATGGTCCTAAATTTATTATGTAAAACAAAGCCCATTGGACCGCAGTTCCTTGGTATAGAAACGGGTTTTCACGATACCATTTCAGACTTTCTGTTTTTGCGCAAAGAGAAACAACATCACAAATGAGAACGAGTACAATCGGTGCAACAAGATGTTGACTATACGACGTGCTTTGCGTTATTGTTCTTGCATTAAATAATATATAGCAGATTGCGATATTTTCAATCAACGTTACACCGAGATTTAGCCAGTCGTCGACGGTAGATATTTCCCATTTGGTTGAAGAAAGAAACAGCAAATAGCTTATGATCGACAGTAAGCCCCCGAGGCTAAGTGTTAATGAAATTGCAAATAGCCGCTTGTTGTCCACATAGGGAAGTTTCATAACTTTCCTCCATTCTAATTGTTTGTAATTGCTTTGAAAAAATCAGTCATTTTTCCTCACCGCTTAATTGCAGTATAGCACAGGATTTGTCCAAAAGAAAGGTCTTTGTAAAGAAATTCGTAGGGGACGATGCCTACATCGTCCCACGGGCGGATGTGCCTCAATCCACCCTACAACGCAAAAATCCTCCCGATTTCTCGGGAGGTTTTTGTTGCTTAATTAGCCCTTAATAGCAGCCTGTGCTGCTATTAGCAAAAGTGGGAAATTAGTATGCGTTACTGTAAAAGTAGATATTGCCCGTTATGTGTTCGGTATAAAAAGTGTTGCCGCTCACTATACATTGATAGCCGTCACCCTCTGGTGAAAGGTCTGCAGCATAACACACAATACCTAAATTACAATCTACTGTTACAGGTGAATTATCTTCGGAGTAATAAAATCCATAGTCTTGGGAAGATGGCGCAATACCTGCCCCCTTGCAATAGACCAATACATATCCATCAACAATATTAACCTGAGTGACTCCGTCAATAGCAAGAAGCGCTTCCTTGTCTTTGTTCTCACAAGCAGTTACGATTGCATCGTAATTTCTCTCGACTACATTAAAAATATCTTTTTTAGATTGCTTTGCACCACAACCAGATAAAACAAAAACAAATACAACAACCAGCACAAATGCTAAAATTCGTTTCATTTGATAACACCTCCTATTTTCATTATAGAGATTTGTAGAAAAATTTCAATAGATATAGAAAAATCCCCCTGCCGAACACTCGGCAAGGGGATAGTTTTGCTTTATAAAGTCAGCAATTACTTGCTTTCTTTGATAGCAGCCTGAGCGGCAGCCAGTCTTGCGATGGGCACGCGGAAGGGGCTGCAGGACACGTAGTCCAGACCGATCTTGTGGCAGAACTCAACGGACATGGGATCGCCGCCGTGCTCGCCGCAGATACCGTAGTGCAGCTTGTTGCCGCTGGCCTTGCCCTTGGAGACAGCCATCTCCATCAGCAGGCCGACACCGTTCTGGTCCAGCTTGGCGAAGGGATCGTTCTCGAAGATCTTGCGCTCATAGTAAGCATTCAGGAACTTGCCGGCATCGTCACGGCTGAAGCCGAAGGTCATCTGAGTCAGGTCGTTGGTGCCGAAGCAGAAGAACTCAGCTTCCTGCGCGATCTCATCGGCAGTCAGGCAAGCTCTGGGGATCTCGATCATGGTGCCGACCTCGTACTTCAGGTCAATGCCGGCCGCTTTGATCTCAGCGTCAGCAGTCTTAACGACAACTTCCTTGACGTACTTCAGTTCCTTCACGTCGCCAACCAGGGGGATCATGATCTCAGGAACGTTGTTCCAGTCGGGATGACGCTTGGCAACAGCGATGGCAGCCCGGATGACAGCCTTGGTCTGCATAGCAGCAATCTCGGGATAGGTGACGCTCAGACGGCAGCCACGGTGACCCATCATGGGGTTGAACTCGTGCAGGGAGGAGATGATCTCCTTGATGCGCTCCACACTCTTGCCCTGGGTAGCAGCCAGTGCGGCGATGTCTTCCTCAGTGGTGGGAACGAACTCGTGCAGAGGGGGATCCAGGAAGCGGATGCAAACGGGGTTGCCTTCCATGACCTCGTACAGGCCCTCGAAGTCAGCCTGCTGCATGGGCAGGATCTTAGCCAGAGCGGCTTCCCGCTCTTCCACGGTGTCGGAGCAGATCATTTCACGGAAGGGTCCGATACGGCCTTCCTCGAAGAACATATGCTCGGTACGGCACAGACCGATACCTTCCGCGCCCAGCTCGCGAGCCTTCTTGGCGTCACGGGGGGAGTCAGCATTGGTGCGAACCTTCAGTGTGCGGTACTGGTCAGCCCAAGCCATGATGCGGCCGAACTCGCCGGCGATCTCCGCTTCCTTGGTGGGGATCAGGCCGTCGTAGATGTTACCGGTGGAGCCGTCCAGGGACAGCTCGTCGCCCTCACGGAAGGTCTTGCCAGCCAGAGTGAACACCTTGTTCTCCTCGTCCATGGCGATCTCGGTGCAGCCGGAAACGCAGCAGGTACCCATGCCGCGGGCAACAACGGCTGCGTGAGAGGTCATGCCGCCGCGAACGGTCAGAATACCCTGAGCGGCCATCATGCCTTCGATATCCTCGGGGGAAGTTTCCAGACGAACCAGAACCACCTTCTCACCACGGGCAGCCCATTCCTTGGCATCCTCAGCGGTGAAAACGATCTTACCGGCAGCAGCTCCGGGAGAAGCAGCCAAAGCCTTGCCAATGGGGGTAGCAGCCTTCAGTGCCTTGGCGTCGAACTGGGGATGCAGCAGGGTATCCAGCGTTCTGGGCTCGATCATGGCAACAGCCTTCTTCTCGTCGATCATGCCCTCGTCTACAAGATCGCAGGCGATCTTCAGAGCGGCGGGAGCGGTACGCTTGCCGTTACGGGTCTGCAGCATATACAGCTTGCCGTTTTCTACGGTGAACTCCATATCCTGCATGTCGCGGTAGTGGTCCTCCAGGATCTGGCAGACCTTTACGAACTGCTGGAAAGCCTCGGGGAACTTCTCAGCCATCTCAGAGATGGGCATGGGAGTACGAACGCCGGCGACAACGTCTTCGCCCTGGGCGTTGGTCAGGAACTCGCCGAACAGCTTCTTCTCGCCGGTGGCGGGGTTACGGGTGAAAGCAACGCCGGTGCCGCAATCGTCACCCATGTTGCCGAAGGCCATGGACTGGACGTTAACAGCAGTACCCCAGGAGTAGGGGATATCGTTCTCGCGGCGGTAGACATTCGCGCGGGGGTTGTCCCAGGAGCGGAAAACAGCCTTGACAGCGCCCATCAGCTGCTCCTTGGGGTCGGTGGGGAACTCGGCGCCGATCTTGGCCTTGTACTCAGCCTTGAACTGGGTAGCCAGCTCCTTCAGATCTTCCGCAGTCAACTCCACGTCCAGCTTGACGCCCTTCTTCTCCTTCATCTCGTCGATGAGGACCTCGAAGTACTTCTTGCCCACTTCCATAACGACATCGGAGTACATCTGGATAAAGCGGCGGTAGCAGTCATAAGCCCAACGGGGGTTGCCGGACTTGGCAGCCAGAACCTCCACCACCTCTTCGTTTAGGCCCAGGTTCAGGATGGTATCCATCATACCGGGCATGGAGGCGCGGGCGCCGGAACGGACGGAGACCAGCAGAGGATTCTCCTTGTCACCGAACTTCTTGCCGGTGATAGCTTCCAGCTTATCAACGTATTGCATGATTTCGGCCTGAATGTCAGGGTTGATCTGACGGCCATCTTCGTAGTACTTGGTACAGGCTTCGGTAGAGATGGTGAAACCCTGGGGAACAGGCAGACCGATGTTGGTCATTTCAGCCAGGTTAGCACCCTTACCGCCGAGCAGCTCACGCATAGAGCCGTTACCCTCGGTAAACAGGTAAACATACTTGTGAGACATAAAATAACTCCCTTCATTTGTTAGCGGGCACGTAGACCCGTTGTTTATATTTTTTCACGCCGTAAGCAAAGGCCTTGGCGATGAGGAAGACCACCAAGCTGCCCAGTGTGAGAGCCACAAGATAAAGGCCCAAAAATACCGGGTAGGGAACCGCTTGCTGAATGGCATCAAAAACCGGTAAAACGCTGATGAAATAGGGGCTGATGTAGAACATATTGAAGCTCTCATCTCCCAGCACACCGCTGTGGTAAACGCCAATATTTAGCGCAAGAGCAATGGCTGCCATTATGAAAAATACGGTAACGCCGCGCATCCAGCTGCGTCTTTCCGGCTTCACTGCCCCGCTCATCAGCAGATACACCGCCAGAACAAAGCTACCGCAGTGCAGCCACATGGTATGGATGTTTACCAGGGTATCTCTGCAGAAACAGCTGTCGGGAATGAGAATGGTCATCAGTCCGCCAAGAACGGTAACAAAGGCAAGATAGGAAAGACAAGCGTTGCGGAATTTTCCTTTTTTCAGGAAAAGACACAGCAGCGTCAGATAAATGGGGGTGCTGCAAAGCTGGAAGGGCGCAGCATACCACTGGTAATCCCAGATCGCGGTTTGGGTCGCCGCATCCCATTGGAAGGACCAGGAGATCTGTTTCAAAAGCTCGGTCAGCGCGGCAATGATGCCAAAGATCCCCAGCACCCATTTCAGCTGCTTTTCGCCCCAATGCTTTCGCAAAAGGAAAAGAAGCGCGATGGTCAAGACCGTCAAACCGATCCACAGTAGGTGATACCAGCCATAAGGCTCCGGTCTGGTCATTTCCGTCTGCAAAAACAGCAGGAATTTTACGAAAAAATTCATAAAAAACAACCTCTATTTGCCTTAATTTCTTTCTACCTAAGCAATTAGCCGTTTTAGCCGTTACAGTATACCATAAGATACCAAAAAAAGCAAACCTTTTTCGCTACTATTTTTACTTTCCCCTGCAATTTTTCGGGAAAGCACGGAAATTTCGGGAAAATGATTCGGGCAAAGGAAAAGCGTGGCTCTTTCGCCACGCCTTTGCGTCAATATTCCCGCACAACGGCCTTCACAAGACCGATCAACTGGGCGTTTGTGCCGTCAATGGGGTCGTAATTATCGTTTTCCGGCAGCAGCCAAACTTGCCCGTTCCGGCGGCACAGCCGCTTGACAGTCGCTTCGTCACCGATCATGGCTACCACGATCTGCCCGTCATCAGCAGTCTGCTGGGGACGAACCACTACCTTGTCGCCGCTGAGGATACCGGCATTTATCATACTGTCGCCTCTTACCCGCAGGGCAAAGCAGCTGGGATCCCCGTCCCAGCACAGGGTTCCCTCCTGATTCTCTACGGCAAGAATGGGGACGCCGGCGGTGACAACGCCCACCACGGGGATCTGACCGGGACGGACACCGGTGACAATGGAGCGCTTCCGGCCCTTGGCGCCGGGAGACTGCAAAAGGCCCTTGTCCTGCAGCGCCTGAATGTGGTAGCTGACCGAGGCGGTGGAGCGCAGGCCCACAGCAGCGCCGATTTCCCGCACAGAGGGAGAATAGCCGTTCTCTTGGATAAATTGGTTAACATAATTCAGGATCTGCTCGGCTTTGTCGCTGGTTCTGGCCATGGTTACCCCTCCTGCAGAATATCTTATGGCATCATTATAGCACATATGAACGAAAAAGAAAAGAGTAAATTTTCATTTTGCAATATATGCAGAGGAAAACCGCAAGCACCAGCCAATTCCCACTTGTCGGGGAGTTGCGTTAGGACCTAGCGGCGTAGCCGCAAAGCCTTCTCCTTGAGGAGTGGTGCGACCCGCAGCGAATCTAAATAAAACGATTGCCGGTGGCAATCGCACCACTACTAATAGGTGGCAAAAATCTCTGATTTTTGACGGATGTGGTGGTCTGCGAAGCAGCATTGTGATATGTTTTGCGTTTTTTACGCCGCTACGCGGCTACACCACATCAGTCACACCCCGGTTCCGAAGTGCCGGTGTGTGACAGCTTCTCCTCAAGGAGAAGCCTTTGCACTCTATCGCAACTGCCCAAGAAATGGCAATTTGTCGGGCGATTTGAATTGCTCCTACTTCTGTAAGACAAAGATATTTGCATAGTTTTAGGGCTTGTTGCAAAATGTTGCAACAAGCCCCATTGGTTCTTATGGGTGTCTTTCAGGTTTCTTCTTTTGGGGATAAGGAGTTTTGCAATCTGTAAGACCCAGTAAATAATCTGTGGATGTTTTGTAAAGAGTAGCCAATGCGGTCAATACCTCTATTGGTATTTGTCTGCATCCTGTTTCATATTGAGAATAGGTGTTCTGTCGGATATTCAAATAGTCTGCAACCTGTTTTTGGGTTAAGTCATTGTCTTCCCGTAAATCTCTAATATGCATATTACACCTCCTGCAAATAGGATAACATATCTCGGAATGAGATATTGACAATTATCTCAAAATGTGATAAAATACGTTGTGAAAATATACAATGAAAGGAATGGTAATATGTCCCAAACGATCCAAGACTTATGGAACGGGAATGTAGCTCCCTGTGAGCACTGCGGGGCCCACGATTCGGAGGCTAATAAACTGAACACCTTGCTGGAACGGAACCGGGAGGCATTAGGCGAAAAACTGACAGAAGCACAAAGAGAGATTTTTCAAAAGTATACGGATTGTTCCGATGAGTATTTGCTTCGAATGTTGGAGCTGGCGTTTGCTGACGGTTTTGCCCTGGGAAGTCGGCTGATGATCGAGGTTCTGGCGTGAATGACGGACTTGCACTCTCCCGGATTTACATTCTCCAATTCCCGTTTATCGGGGAGATTGTAGGGGGCGGCGCCCTCGACGCCCCGCAAACAAATTCCCTATATTTTGTTCGATTTTCAAAGGGAGATTAACGATTATCGCCTTGCGGCGATGTGCTTTTGTTTCTCAAAAGCACCGGGGCGTCGAGGGCGCCGCCCCCTACAATTATTAACCAACCGCACGATAAATGGCAATTTCCCTGCATGGAAGAAAAATGCGGCAGGGGACTTTCCTTTTGGAAAATATCCTGTATAATTGTAGAAAAACACTTTGGGAGGGATCTGGATGCATACCCCAAAACTGAACTTTGCGCCTGGGCAGCGGCAACGGCTGGATGCCGGCTTTGCCGCGGCTTTCGGTGGTATACCCACCCGTTATTTTTCTGCCCCCGGCCGTACGGAGATCGGCGGAAACCATACGGATCACCAGCGGGGCCGGGTGCTGGCGGCGGCGGTGGATCTGGACACGGTGGCGGCGGTTCGGCCCAACGGCAGCAATGTGATCCGTATCCAGTCCCAAGGCTATCCTATGAGTATCGTGGATCTGACCCGGCTGACGCCGCAGCCGGAGGAGATCAATACTACCCCGGCGCTGATCCGGGGCGTTGCCGCCCGATTCCGCCAGCTGGGCTGCGAGATTGGCGGCTTGGATGCCTATGTGGAGTCTACGGTGCTGCCCGGCTCCGGCCTCAGCTCCTCGGCGGCCTTTGAGGTACTGGTGGGAACTGTCATCAACCACCTGTTCTGGGACGGAAGGGCAACCCAGCCGGAGATCGCCCAAATCGGCCAATACGCGGAAAATGTCTTTTTCGGCAAGCCCTGCGGACGGATGGATCAGACTGCCTCTGCGGTAGGCGGCTTGGTGACCATTGACTTCTTCGATAAGGCAAAGCCTGAGATCCGGTCTGTGGACTTTGATTTTTTCGCCTGCGGCCATGCGCTGTGTATCATCGATACCCGGGCCAGCCATGCGGACCTGACCGACGAGTACGCCGCCATTCCCGGGGAGATCCGGGCGGTGGCGGAAGCCATGGGCAGGGAAGTGCTGACCCAGATCCCGGAAGCGGAGTTTTATGCCCAGCTTCCCCGGCTGCGCCGGCTTTGCGGTGACCGGGCGGTGATGCGCTGCATCCATTTTTATCAGGAAAATGCCCGGGTGCCGAAGCAGGTAGCGGCTTTGGAACGGGGTGATTTCCCGGAATTTCTGCGCCTGGTCAAGGAAAGCGGCTACTGCTCTTATATGTATTTGCAGAATGTGATCCCCTCCGGCGCTGCGGAGCATCAGGAGGTGGCAGTCAGCCTTGCCCTTTGTGAACGGTATCTCCAGGGGCGGGGCGCTTACCGGGTCCACGGCGGCGGCTTTGCCGGAACTGTGCAGGCATTTGTGCCTTTGGACATTTTAGAGGACTTTCGAATGAAAATCGATGCGGTCCTCGGCCAGGGCGCCTGCCATGTCCTGTCCATCCGTCCCCAGGGCGGTGTAGAAATCACCGCAACAGAATAAAGAGAAATGCTCTCCGGCAACTGCCGGAGAGCATTTGTTGTTTTAAAATTACTTCTGAGCGCCGGCAACCTGTGCGGCAACCTCAGCAGCGAAGTCGTCGACCTTCTTTTCGATGCCTTCACCCTTGGTGTAGTGGATAGCATTGACGAAGGTGATCTTGCCGCCCAGCTTCTTGGCAGCGTCAGCAATGTAGCCTTCCACATCGCCCTTGTAGAGGTCGGAACGGACGAACTCCTGCTGCAGCAGGCACTTCTCCTTGAAGAAAGCAGCCAGCTTGCCCTGAGCGATCTTCTCCTTGACCTGAGCAGGCTTATTGGCCATCTTGGGATCGTTGTCCATGATGGACAGCTGCACAGCCATTTCCTTATCTACATCAGCCTGAGGAACCTGAGCCTTATCCCAGTACTCAGCCTTCATAGCGGCGATCTGCATAGCCACGTTCTTACCGACCTCGGTGGCGTCGATGCCGCCTTCCACAGCCAGGTTGACCAGAACACCGTGGCTGCCGCCTGCGTGTACGTAAGCGACGGAGGTGTTCTCAGCAAAACGGTCGAAACGGCGGATCTGCATGTTTTCGCCGATGGACATGACCTTCTCCTGCATGATCTCGGTGACGGTCAGGTTGGAATTGGGGTACTTGCAAGCCTTCAGAGCCTCCACATCAGCGGGGTTCTCGGTAGCGACTACGGTAGCCAGGTTCTTAACCAGATCCAGGAAAGCATCGGTCTTAGCGGCAAAGTCGGTCTCGGAGTTGACCTCGATGACAACGCCGATGCCGTTTACGACGGTAGCGTAAGCAACGCCCTCAGCGGCGATGCGGTCAGCCTTCTTGGCAGCCTTGGCCAGGCCCTTTTCACGGAGCCAGTCCACAGCCTTGTCCATATCACCGTCGGTGGCAGCCAGAGCAGCCTTGCAGTCCATCATACCAACGTTGGTCATTTCACGGAGCTTCTTAACATCCAGTGCGGTAAAAGCCATTGTAATATCCTCCTGTGTATTATTCTGCAGCGGGAGCTTCCACAGCCACAGCCTCAACAGCCTCAGCGGCCTCAGCCACAGCATCCTCGCCCTGACGGCCTTCGATGGCAGCGGAAGCCATAGCGGCTGCGATCAGGCGGATGGCGCGGATCGCGTCATCGTTGCCGGGGATCACGTAATCGATCTCATCGGGATCACAGTTGGTGTCAACGATAGCCACAACGGGGATATTCAGCTTCTTGGCCTCAGCGATGGCGTTGCGCTCCTTGCGGGGGTCAACGATGAACATAGCGGCGGGGATCTTCTTCATTTCCTTCACGCCGCCCAGGTACTTCTCCAGCTTCTCGATCTCGCCCTGGTGCTTGATGACTTCCTTCTTGGGCAGCATTGCGAAAGTGCCGTCCTCTTCCATCTTTCTCAGCTGAGCCAGACGGTCGATACGGGAACGCATGGTCTTGAAGTTGGTCAGCATACCGCCCAGCCAGCGGGAGTTGACATAGTAACCGCCGCAGCGGGCAGCTTCTTCCTTGATGGCATCCTGAGCCTGCTTCTTGGTGCCGACAAACAGGACGTTGCCGCCATTGGCAGAGATCTCACGGACGAAATTGTAGGCTTCCTCCAGCTTCTTAACGGTCTTCTGCAGGTCGATGATGTAGATACCGTTACGCTCGGTGTAGATGTAGGGAGCCATTTTGGGGTTCCAGCGGCGGGTCTGGTGACCGAAGTGTACGCCGGCCTCCAGCAGTTGCTTCATAGATACGACAGCCATTTTTGATATTCTCCTTTTGTTTTTCCTCCACCCCGATCATTTCACGCTGCCCGTCCTTTCGGACACTTGGGTGCGCGATCACCGGGTGTGTGGTGTAATAATGTCATGGGAAAAGCCCATGCCGAATCATTATAGCGGAAGTGATTGCATTTTGCAAGTAGTTTTTCCAAAAAAATTCAGAAATATTCCTGGTTTTTCCTATTTAGCGGTGCCGCTATTAGAAAAGCCAGGGGTGCTTGATCTTGGGAAAGCGACATTCATCCGGGCGAATATCCACCAGCACAATGTCCGGACCGATCTTTTTTATGTACTTCCAGGGGATGACGAATTCGTCCCTCCGGCCCGGAAAGCTGATGAGCTTGCAGGGGCAGGGGACGACGATGGCGCAGATCTGCCCCTCGGGCACCTCCACCTGCACATCGCTGATAAACCCCAACCGCCGGCCGTCGGCGACGCAGATAACTTCTTTACATTGCAGATCCGTGATTCTCAGGGACATACCCAGCCCTCCCATACGGTTTTTGTTCAGTCTATGCCGGGGCAGCCCGGAATAGACCGAACAATTTCCGTTTGTTGACTAGTGTTGTTAGGGTTCGTAGGGCGGGGTCATGACCCCGCCGATATCTCCCAGAATTGTGAGAAGCCCTACGCACGCATGTTTTTTCAATACTCAAAAAATGGTGATTTCATGATACACTGATGCTTTTTCGCATGGCGTTGATGGCACCCTTCTCCAGCCGGGACACCTGGGCCTGGGAGATCCCCACCAGCTGCGCCACCTCCATCTGGGTCTTTCCGTCGTAAAAACGCAAACTGAGGATCTGCTTTTCCCGCGGCCCTAAGCTGCGGAAGGCATTTTGTAAGGTGATATGCTCCATCCAGTTTTCGTCGGTGTTTTTGTGATCCCGTACCTGATCCATCACCGTCAAAGGATCCGAACCGTCGGCATATACCGGGTCATACAGGCTCACCGGGGCGCAGACCGCATCCAGCGCCTGACTGATTTCCTCTATGCTTAAGGAAAGCTCGCCGGAGATCTCCTCCATGGTGGGCTCCCGGCCCAGCTTCAAGAGCAGCGCCTCCTTGCATTGCAGCACCCGGTAAGCCACATCCCGGATGGAGCGGCTGACCCGGATCACGCTGTTGTCCCGCAGATACCGGCGCACTTCGCCGGCGATCATGGGCACGCCGTAGGTGGAAAACCGGACATTTTTGGAAGGGTCAAAATTGGAGATAGCCTTGATCAGCCCGATGCACCCTACCTGGAACAGATCGTCGGGACTTTCTCCCCGTTTGTCAAACCGTTGGATCACGCTCAGGACCAGACGCAGATTTCCTTCAATAAGGGCAGTTCGGGCTTCCTCGTCCCCTTCCTGGACACGCAGCAGCAGCGCGTCCATTTGCTTGGGGGTCAGGGTCTTCAGACGGGCGGTGTTGACACCGCAGATCTCTACTTTTCCCTGCATGTGTTCCTCCTGTATTATCTTTTGGGATGGGCCTTAGGAGCAGTATTTCCATTTCGGTGGGAAAGATACCCAAAAAGTGTTTTGGATGTTTTTCACAAATTTTCATTTCCAAACTTTGGATATTAGAGCGAAAAAGTGTGAAGCTTCCCTAAAAACACAACTTTTTCGAAGAAAATTGACTGGAATTCCTTTCCAAGCTATGTTACCGTAACATATTTTTTCCTGCATGGATTTTGTTTTTATGCATACCTTTATCCAATAGTTACAAAATGGCACAAATTCGAAAAATGGGAAAAAAACAGGGGTTATTCTTGAGTTTTCCACACTTTCAACAGAGTTTTCAACAGGAAAGGGGTGCTGCATGGATATGTGGGCACATACATTTTAGTTAACATAATAAATTTCTACACATTTCGACAAATTCAGCACTTTTTCCCGTGCCGTTGTTTTCACAATAGGGGAAAAAAGCCGCCAAGAAAAGGACTTGACAAGCAGTTTTTTCACAGCGGCTTTTTATATTTTGAAAAAAATTTAAAAAAGGGATTGATTTTACTGGACAAACTCGCTATAATGTGAAACTGTATGAAAATAACGAGAACAGGAGGTGCCAGGTATGCCTAACATTAAGTCCTCTAAGAAGGATGTCATTGCTTCCAAGATTGCTTATGAGAAGAACAAGGCCAACAAGTCCGAACTGAAGACCAACCTGAAGAAGTTCGATGCTGCGCTGACCGCCGGTGACAAGACCGCTGCGGAAGCCGCTTACAAGGTTGCGGTTAAGTCTGTTGACCAGGCTGTCATCAAGGGTCTTCTGCACAAGAACAATGCTGCCCGGAAGAAGAGCAGCATGACCCTGAAGCTGAACAAGCTGGCTTGATCTCTCTGAAAATATCTCCCTCACGAGCTTTTAGGCCGGAGGGAGTTTTTTCATTTTCCGGCAGCGGATCTTTTTGCGCATAAGTGCAGAACCGGGAACTCGAAGTATCGATGTACGTCTTCGTTCCCGGTTCTTTCTTCTGCGCAAAAATCTCCTGCTGCCGGGTAATGCTGCAAAGTTTATGTCATTGCCTCCGTAGGGCGGATCCATGAGTCCGCCGACTTGGTTGCAGATTCTTTCCCGGTTAAAAATTTGGAATCTGTTCGGTGGGCTGATGAGCCACCCTACGTATCAGTTCTGTTTCAGTTCTTTCCCCCACAGCACCAGCATACACTGCTGCGAGGAGGGATGGGTATGGCGGAGCAGCGGATCCGGCTGCCTCACAGACTGACCCTGGATGAACGGCAGCAGCTGCTGGTCACCGGGGTGGCAGAGGTGGTCAGCTTTGATGAAAATACCGTGGTGCTTACCACGGATATGGGAACGCTTTTGGTGGCGGGCAGCCAGTTACAGCTGAAAAACCTGTCAACAGAAGGTGGACAGGTAGCGGTGGAAGGGAAAATATCCGCCATGAGCTATGAGGAGCCCAGACAGGCCGGGAATTGGCTCCACCGGTTATTTGGATGAGCGCCCCGGGGGCGGCCGCCGGACGGTTTGCTGCCGCCTGCCTGCTGGGGGTGGCGCTGGGGGTGGTGTACGGCTTTTTCTACCCCCTCCGGAAGCGGCATCCCCATCTGGCGGACAGCTTGTTTTTGCTTGTGCTGTTTCCGGCATGGGTCTATCTGGGCTTTGGGATCTGCCGGGGGGATCTGCGCCTGGGCTATGCCCTGGGTCTTTTTCTGGGGACAGGGGTGGGGGCAGCCACCTTAGGGCGGTTTTTGCGGCCGGTCTTTCACCTGTTTTGGCAGATCATCGGTTTCCCCTGGCGGCTTTGGAAAAAATTTTTCAAAAAAATGAAAAAAATCGGAAAAAAACTATTGGCATCCGTAAAAAAATGGTTTACAATAAAACAGAATATGGGCAAGTTTCAGACATCACACACAGGAGGAACCGAACATGAAGCAGCCGCTCAGTCAATACAGCCGGATCCGGTTGGTTTACAAGCGCAGCAGCACGCTGGCCAAGGTGCTGGTGCTGTCCGCCGTGTTGTTGTCTACGGTGACTCTGTTGTGCCTTCGGGGTCTGATTCTGGAGACCGAAGCACAAAACGCCGCGGTTCTGTCTCAGGCCGCCCAAAAGGAACAAGAAAACGCAAAGCTGGAGCAGAACATTGATTCTCTCGGGACACTGGACGGCGTGATCCAGATCGCCAAGGATGAGCTTGGCCTGGAAGATCCGGATACCGTGATTTTGACACCCCAGCCTTAATATACGGATATAGCAAATGGAGGAAACGAAGAAAACTATGGAGTTAACCGTCGGCGCGATTCTGGAAGGAAAAATTAAATCCATCACCAATTTCGGTGCGTTTGTATCTCTGCCGGAGAATAAGACAGGCATGGTACATATCTCCGAGGTTGCCAATGCTTATGTCAGCGATATCCGGCAGCATCTGACAGAGGGTCAGGATGTGAAGGTCGTGGTCATCGGAACGGAAAACGGAAAGATCAACCTGTCCATCAAGCGGCTGGAGCCCAAGCCCCAGCGGGAAAACGCGCCCCGGGCTGCCGGCATGAGCCGTCCTGCCCAAGCCCAGCATACCTCTTTCCGGTCTGCGCCCACACCGCCCCCGGCCCCCAAAACCGCAGATCAGCTGTTTGAAGAAAAGCTGAAAGCCTTTATGTCTGAGTCTGACAGCAAGCTTTCCGCCATCAAGCAGTATTCTGACCACCGGACCAAGAGCCGCAGAAGATAATCCCAAACCTCTGTACCCATAGGTGCAGAGGTTTTTTGCCGGAAATTTTGCGTTGACTTTGGTTTTAGATTATTCTATACTCAAACTAAAGATAATCCTGCAAAGGAGGGGGATGCGGAATATGGCAACGGTATTGATTACCGGCGGTTCCCGGGGGATCGGCGCTGCCGCGGTGGAGCTGTTTTCCGGCCGGGGAGACCGGGTATATTTTCTTTATGAAAAAAATCACGAAGCGGCCCGGGAAGTAATGGACCGTACCGGCGCGGTGGGCATCTGCTGTGATGTGGCAGATGGAGCGGCGGTGGCGAAAGCTTTCCGGGAAGTCGGCGATGTGGATATTCTCATCTGCAACGCAGGCACCGTTCACTACGGACTGATGAGCATGATGGCGGAAGATCAGTGGGATCGGATCTTTGCTGTGAATGTCAAAGGCATTTATCACTGCGTCAATGCCGCCATGCCCGGCTTTTTGAAAAAGCAGAAAGGCTGCGTCATCACCGTATCTTCCATGTGGGGACAGGTGGGGGCTTCCTGTGAGGCGGCGTACTCTGCCACCAAGGGGGCGGTGATCGCCTTGACCAAGGCACTTGCCAAGGAGCTGGGTCCCAGCGGTGTCCGGGTCAACTGCGTAGCGCCCGGCGTGATCTTGACAGATATGTGCGCCAATGTAGATCCCGAAGTTTTGGCAGAAATGGCGCAGGACGCGCCTGTGGGACGCAACGGTACGCCCCGGGATGTGGCGAAAGCCATGGCGTATCTGGCAGATGCGGAATTTATCACCGGCCACATACTCAGTGTGAACGGTGGCTATGTCATATAGGAGGAAAGGATCATGAAAATTGCGATCGGCTGCGATCATGGCGCTCTGGCGCTGAAAAATAAGCTGGTGCAGCATCTTCAGGAACAGGGATACGAGGTCAAGGATTTTGGCACATACACCCTGGATTCCTGTGACTATCCCGACTTTGCCGCGGCTGCGGCACGGGCGGTGGCATCCGGCGAATGTGAAAAGGGTATCGTCCTGTGTACCACAGGCATTGGTGTGTCCATTGCCGCGAATAAGATCAAGGGCATCCGCTGCGCCTTGCTCAGCGACCTGATGACCGCCCGGATGACCCGTGAGCATAACGATACCAACATGATGGCCATGGGTGCCGGGGTAGTGGGCGAAATGCTGGCGCTGAAGATCGCCGATACCTGGCTGGGAACACCCTTTTCCGGGGATGAGCGGCATCAGCGCCGGATCGATAAGGTCATGGCGTTAGAGAAGTAAATAAAAAAACCTCCGGTTTAACCGGAGGTTTTTTGATTTACTTTTGTCCAACCAACTGATACATCCGGTCGTTGGAGACCTTGGTGGTGAGGGTCATATGCTGCCGGAAAATGGCAGCCAGGGCATCCTCATGGATGAGACCTTGGGAAACCTCGCTGGCAGCGCCCCTATGATGGTCGTCGATGGCTGCCCGGCTCATACCGTGGGCGACGGTCAGCGTGCCGCCGGGATTCAGCAGGGAAGCCAGCCGCCGGATCAGCCGCACAGGCTCCGGGAAATGGGGGAAGGCGTTGTAGACCACAATGCAGTCGAAATTCCGGTCAAAAACCGCCGTCTCCACGTCGCCGCAGAAGACCTTTACCTGGTTTTCCGGGTATTTGCTTTGGGCGATCTTTGCCATCTCCGGAGAAATATCGATGGCGGTGAGGGAAGCTACATTCCGGCTGAAATAATCCGGAAACAAAACCCCTGTGCCGCAGGCCACATCCAGAACATGCTTTCCGGCGGTGACACCGGCGTTGTTTAAAATGGTGTCGATGATCTCGTCGCTGCGGATCATATCCGCGTCCCAGTGAGGGGCGAGACGGTCAAAGAAAGAGATCACAGCTTTTTGGTTTAACATATTAGTCTCCCTTGGGATAGCGAGTGGGGATCAGCTTTGCCCGGCTCAGGGCGAAAAGGATGGCGGGCATGATCACCAGTTGGATGATGATCCCGGGGATTCCGGTGACCAGGGAAGTGGTGACCCAGGCGAAGGGGGCAGTGCCGGGGGTGAAGATCCAGGCCTTGGCAAGACCTGCCACGACCCGGCCCAGAACCATAGCGGAAAACATACTGATGTATAAGTCGCCGGTAGCCGAGCCGGTACGGACATAACGCATCAGAAGACCTGCCACTGCGCCGTATGTACCACATTCTACCATCATGGAGGGCAGCACCGCTGCCGGGGGCATACCGGTAAAGCTGGAGATAAAAGGTCCCAGCAGGCCGCACACCAGACCGTAGGGCCAGCCACAAATCAAGCCGCACAGCAGCACGGGGATATGCATAGGCAGGAAGACAGAACCGCCGTTGGGAATGGAATGAAACGCCATGGGAAGCACCAGACACAGAGCAGCGCACACGGCGGTGAATACCAGCTTTTTCACAGGAGTAATTTTCATGATCTTTACCTCCAATATGTTTGATGCCGCTATTATATCGCTGCCTTTTGGGATTTTGAAGCCCCCCTGGGGGATGAAATTTCAGAAAAAGGCAGAGAGATTTGAATTTTTAAATCTTCTGTGCTATACTGGTTTGGGAGGTGATGGATGTGGCAAAGCTTACCGATCCCATTACCATATTAAAAGGCGTCGGCCCTACCAAGGCCAAGCAGTTTGCCAATTTGAATATTTTCACCTTGCAGGATCTGATCTGCCATTTCCCCCGGGGCTATGAGGACAGAACCAAGCTGGTGCCCATCGAGAAGCTGGAGGTGGATGTTCCCGCCTGTTTTAAGGCCATGGTCATGAACACGCCCAGAACCACCCATATCCGCAAGGGTCTGGATCTGACCAAGGTGCAGGTGGCGGACCATACTGCCCGGCTGAATCTGACCTTCTTTAATAATAAGTACGCCGCGGAGCAGCTGCAGTACGGATGCGAATATATTTTCTACGGTGCGGTATCCGGGGATTTCATTGGCTATAATATGACGAACCCTGTGTTTGAAGCCCTGGATTCCCAGCCCATTACCACCCGCCGGGTGCTGCCCATCTATCCCCTGACTGCCGGCCTTACCAATGCCGCGATGCTCAAAGCTGTCCGGCAGGCGCTCAGCATCTGCGATGTCCCTCGGGAGATCCTGCCGGAGTCCGTCCGGCAGCAGTATGGGATCTTGCCGGCAGAGCGGGCCTACTATGCCATCCACGAGCCGGGCTCTATGGCAGAGGCGGAGCTGGCGAAAAAACGGCTGATTTTTGAAGAATTTTTCGTGTTTTCCGCAGGCCTTGCCCTGATGCGCGCATCCCGGGCCCAAAAGAAAACGGAAAGTTATGTAAACCTAGACATGACCGCATTTTACAAAGCGCTTCCCTTTACCCTCACCGCCGGACAGCGCAAAGCGGTGCAGGATGTTTTGGGAGATCTGAGCCGGGGCGCGCCTATGAACCGTCTGGTTCAGGGGGATGTGGGCAGCGGCAAGACCATGGTGGCCGCCGCCGCCATCTACTGCGCGGTACAAAACGGCCACCAGGCTGCTTTGATGGCGCCTACGGAGATCCTTGCGGAGCAGCACTGTCAGTCGCTTTCGAAACTGTTCGCCCCTCTGGGAATTTCCATGGCGCTGCTCACCGGCTCTATGACGCCCAAGCAAAAGCAACTGGTGCGGCAAGACATCGCAGATGGCAAGGTGCAGTTTGCTGTGGGCACCCATGCCCTGCTGTCCGAGGCTACCCGGTTTCAGAACTTAGGCTTGGTGGTTACGGATGAGCAGCACCGGTTTGGCGTTGCCCAGCGTTCCCGGCTTTCTGCCAAGGGGACTGACCCCCATTTGATGGTCATGTCCGCAACCCCTATTCCCAGGACCCTGGCGCTTCTGATGTACGGAGACTTGGAAGTCTCCATTATTAAGGAACTGCCTCCGGGACGGGAGCCGGTGGATACCTTCCTGGTGGATGAGTCCTACCGGGCAAGGATCAACGCCTTTATCCGTAAGCAGGTGGCGGAAGGACATCAATGCTTTGTGGTGTGTCCCGCGGTAGAGGAAAATGAAGAGCTGGGGATCAAATCTGCTACGGTTTGGGCGGAGACCTTGCAAAAAACCGTTTTTCCCGACCTGCGGGTTGCATTGCTCCACGGTCAGATGCGTGGGGCAGAAAAGGAGGCGGCTATGGCTGCCTTTGCCCGGGGAGAAGCGGATGTGATGGTTGCTACCACCGTCATCGAGGTGGGCGTGGATGTGCCCAACGCCACCTTGATGGTCATTGAGGACGCGGACCGGTTTGGCCTTTCCCAGCTCCACCAGCTTCGTGGACGGGTTGGCCGGGGCGGCAGCAAAAGCTACTGCATCCTCACTTCTCACAGTAAAAATGCAGAGACCCGGCAGCGGATGAAAGCCTTCTGCAGCACCACCGACGGCTTCAAAATTGCCGAGGAGGATCTGAAAATGCGGGGACCCGGTGACTTCTTCGGTTCCCGGCAGTCAGGACTGCCGGTGTTCCGGGTTGCGAATCTGAGCATGGATCTAAGTACCTTGCAGGAGGCGCAGGCAGCCTCCGCAGCCTGGATCGATGCCGAGGGTACTGCCGATACCCCCGAGGGCATCGCCCTGAGGGATCGGATCGGGGAACTGTTCACCCGGGCAGAGGGAACGATAAACTGAGGGGGATGGTCAGTTGACCTGCTAACGCATGAATGGACAATGGATAATTGACAATTATGGTATTTCCTTCGGAAATGAATTTGAAATCGTCGCCAAAGGCGACACCTTCATTGTCCATTGTCAATTTTCAATTATCAATTGGCAGGCGTAGCTTGCCGGATAAACGAAAACTTGAAATCCCCTTAAAACTATTTTAACAACCTCCGGGAGAACTGCCGAAAGCCAGGCGTTTCCCGGAGGTTTTTTCTGTGATTCCGGAAAAAATGAAATTTTATCTTGTAACTTTCCAAAAAATGTAGTAAAATAGTATAGCTCGTATTGTGCGAATTTTGACTATTTCCCTTTTTGGAGGTATATACTTATGAAAAAACCCATTGTTCTTGTGATCATGGACGGTGTGGGCAAGGGTGACGGCGGCAGCGGCGACGCGGTTGTAGTGGCCAAGACCCCCACCTTAGACCGTTTGCTGGCTACCTGCCCCCATACTTACCTGAAGGCCCACGGCACTGCCGTTGGTCTGCCCTCTGATGAGGATATGGGTAACTCTGAGGTAGGTCACAATGCCCTTGGCTGCGGTCAGGTCTACTCCCAGGGCGCGAAGCTGGTAGGGGAGTCCATCGAAAACGGCGCGCTGTACGCCTCCGCTACTTGGAAGGCGCTGGTTGCCAACGCAGAGGGTAAGGCGCTGCATTTCCTGGGTCTGCTGTCTGACGGCAACGTCCACTCCAACATCCATCACCTGATCGCCTTGCTGAAACAGGCTCATGCCGAGGGCGTCAAGAAAGCCTATGTCCATATCCTGCTGGATGGCCGTGATGTGCCTGCCACCTCCGCACTGGAGTATGTGGAGCAGCTGGAAAATGTCTTGGCTGCGCTGAATACCCAAGGCTGTGACTACGCCATCGCTTCCGGCGGCGGCCGTATGCAGGTGACCATGGACCGCTACGAAGCCAACTGGGGTATGGTGGAAAAGGGCTGGTGCACCCATGTGCAGGGTCAGGGCCGCTGCTTTGCTTCCGCCAAGGAAGCCATCGAAGCCTACCGCGCCGAGACCGGCTGCATCGACCAGGACCTGCCTGCCTTTGTCATTGCCCGGGGCGGCGAGCCTGTTGCCAAGATCGCCAACGGCGACAGCGTGATTTTGTTTAACTTCCGCGGCGACCGGGCGCAGGAGATCTCTCTTGCCTTTGACCGGAAAGACTTTGATAAGTTCGACCGGGGCGATTATACCGGTGTCATGTTTGCCGGTATGCTCCAGTACGATGCAGACCTGAACATTCCTGAAAACTACCTGCTGCAGCCTCCTGTCATCAAGAATACGCTGACAGAAGTGCTGTGCGAGGCGGGCATCCGGGAGTACGCGGTGTCTGAGACTCAGAAGTACGGCCATGTGACCTATTTCTGGAACGGCAACCGCTCCGGCAAGGTCTGTGAAGAGCTGGAGGTTTACGAGGAGATCCCCTCCGATGTGATCCCCTTCGAGCAGGCGCCTGCCATGAAGTCCAGGGAGATCACCGAAAAGATGGTGGAGAATATGGCATCGGGGAAGTTCGACTTCCTGCGCTGCAACTTCCCCAACGGTGACATGGTGGGCCATACCGGCGTTATGGACGCGGTGGTCTATGCCATGGAGTGCGTGGATAACGGCCTGAAGGCTATTCTCGAGGCAGCAGACAAGTACGGTTATACCGTACTGATCACCGCCGACCACGGCAATGCCGACCAGATGACCGAGACCAAGAAGGGCAAGACCTCTGTTCGTACTGCCCACTCGCTGAATCCCGTTCCCTTCATCATCTATGATAAGGACAACGATTGGAAGGTTCTTGATGGGGAATACGGCCTTGCCAATGTGGCGCCCACTGTTGTAAAGATGATGGGCCTGACTGCCCCCGATTGCTGGGAAAAGAGCATGGTATAATTTAAAGGAGGTACTGAATTATGATTCGTCAGGAAAATGCAAACGGCAGCGTCAGCGTCAGCGCCGGTGTTTATCACGATATTGCCGGAACTGCCGCCAGCAACTGCTTTGGCGTCAAGGGCATGGCTGCCCGGAACGTCAAGGATGGCGTGTATCACCTGCTGCGGAAAGAATCCATGTCCAAGGGCGTCAATGTGACGTTCCAGGAAGACAAATCTATCTCCATTGACTTGCACATTATCGTGGACAACGGGGTAAACCTCAATGCCGTTGGAGAAGCCATTATCTCCCGGGTCAGCTATGAGGTCACCAAATACACCGGCACAAAGGTAAACAGTGTCAATGTGTATATCGATTCTATGATGATCGACTGATAACCGGAGGTATAGAGAATTGATGCAAATAATGAACGGGGCGGATTTCCGGCGGCTGATGATCAGCGCGGCAGCCTCTGTAGAATTAAACAAGCAGGGACTGAATGAACTGAATGTGTTCCCTGTGCCGGATGGCGATACGGGAACCAATATGTCCATGACCATTCAGGCGGCGGCTGCTGACCTGCGCAAGCTGGAAGCGCCCACCCTGGAAAAGGCTTCTGCTGCCGCGGCTTCTGCCATGCTGCGTGGCGCCCGGGGCAACTCCGGCGTGATTTTGTCCCTGCTGGTCCGGGGCATTTCCAAAAAACTCAAGGGCTGTACCGAATGTGACGGCGCGCTTTGGGCAGCGGCTCTGCAGGAGGGCGTGGATGCTGCTTATAAGGCAGTTATGAAGCCTGCGGAGGGCACGATCCTGACGGTTGCCCGCCTGGCAGCCGCTAAGGCAACGGAAGCTGCCAAGAACAGCAAGGATTTTGAAGCTGTCCATGTGGCAGCGATCGAAGAGGCGAAGGTGGCTTTGGCCAACACCGTCAACCAGAACCCCGTGCTGAAAAAGGCGGGCGTGGTGGATGCCGGCGGTAAGGGCTGGCTGGTGATCCTGGAGGCAATGCTCTGCGCTGCCCGGGGCGAAGATATCGTGGCTCCCGAGAGCGGCGATACCCAGGTGAAAGAGCAGGCGGATTTTGCGGATTTCAATACCGAGGATATCACCTTCACCTACTGTACGGAGTTTATCATCTCCCGGGAGAATGACAATGACCCGGAAAAGCTGAGAGATTTCCTGTCCAGCCTGGGTGACAGCCTGGTTCTGGTGGACGATGAGGAGATCATCAAGGTCCATGTGCATACCAATGACCCCGGCAAGGCCCTCCATGAGGCCATAGATTACGGCTCTTTTGTCACGGTAAAGATCGAGAATATGCGTCTGCAGCATACGGAAAAGGTCATGTCCGAAGCGGATGTGGCACCCAAGATCGCCGAGCCGGAGAAGCCCATCGGTGTGGTTTCCGTTTGCGTTGGCGACGGTATTGCCGATGTGTTCCGGGATCTGGGCGTAGACGGCCTGGTCTCCGGCGGTCAGACTATGAACCCCAGCACCCAGGATATTCTGGAGGTGGTCAATACCGTGCCGGCAGAAACCGTGTACGTGCTGCCTAACAATAAGAACATCATCATGGCGGCAGAGCAGGTAGACGCGCTGACGCCCAAGAATGTGATCGTGCTGCCCAGTAAGACCATTCCCCAGGGCGTGACCGCTATGCTCAGCTTCAACCCCGAGGGAACCAATGAGGAAAATGTAGAAGCCATGACCGAAGCTATGGCGGGTGTGGATACCATGCAGATCACTTATGCCGCCCGGAATTCGGACTTTGACGGTTTCGAGATCCAGGAGGGTGACTACCTGGCGCTCTACGGCAGCGCGCTGTTCGGTACCGACAAGAATATTGAGACGCTGCTCAAGGGTCTGGCAGAAAAGGTCCACTCTACCGGCAAGGAATATATCACCGTCTATTACGGCGCGGATGTTACGGAAGCAGATGCCCAGTCCGCTGCGGCGGTGTTTTCTGAGATTTGCCCGGACGCGGATGTCAACCTGCTTGCCGGCGGCCAGCCTGTATATTACTATCTGATCTCTGCGGAATAAATCTTAATGGGGCTGTTGCAAAATAAAAGCAACAGCCCCTATCGTTATAAAAAAGCCAACATTTTTACGGATCTTGGGACAGTAGAAATTGCCCGATAAATTGCCGTTTCTCGGGGGGTTGATTCATTACTGTAGGGGGCGGCGCCCTCGACGCCCCGCAAACAAATTGCATGCAATTTGCTTTGTTTCCGTAGGGGAAATTTTATTATCGCCTTACGGCGATGTGCTTTTGTGCAACAACAGCACCGGGGCGTCGAGGGCGCCGCCCCCTACAATCTCCCCGACAAACGGAAATTGGCAGGCGTTCAAAGAAGCCATACAAAGATCACCGATAGATGTTTGGCTTTGTAACAGACCCCTCCCTTTTGGAAATCCGGGATTGTTTCCCCCTTTTTGGCATAGGCTATTGGGGAAAGGGGGCGATTCTGTGAACCAGCTGCGGCAGCTTCTGCAAAGGATCCGGGATATGCGGATATCCGAGCACGCGGCAAACGCCGGGTATTTTATGGTGCTGTCGGTGTTTCCGGCGCTGGTGCTGATACTGAGCATCCTGCGCTATACCCATTTGGATGCCCGGGATCTATTAGACCTTTTGGCAGGCTTTTTGCCCAGTCCGCTCCTTCCGGCGGCAGAGAGATTGCTCATCAGCACCTATGCCCACACCTCCACGGCGGTGGTGTCTGTCTCCGCGGTCAGTGCCCTGTGGTCTGCCAGCCGGGGGATTTACGGCTTGCTCATGGGGCTTAACAGCATTTACGGCGTCAAGGAAAGCCGCGGATACCTGTATACAAGGCTAATGAGTGTGTTTTATACATTCTTGTTTGTGATCGTGCTGGTGCTGACGTTGGTGCTCAATGTGTTTGGAGAATCGATTTTGCAGATGCTGCCACCTGCCACCACCCCTGTGGGGCGGTTTTTGACGGAAGTGGTCAATCTGCGGTTTTTGCTGATGCTGCTGCTCCAGACCAGCCTGTTTACCGCCATGTTTATGGCGCTTCCCAACCGAAAGAACCGGTTTCAGGAGAGCTTTCCCGGGGCGGTGCTGGCAAGCTTGGGATGGTTAGGGTTTACGGTGCTTTTTTCCGGATATGTGGAGTATTTTTCCGGCTATTCCAATGTATATGGTTCGGTGTACGCCGTGGCGCTGAGTATGCTTTGGTTGTATTTCTGCCTGTCCATTATGTTCTACGGCGGCGCGCTGAACCGCCTGCTGATGGAGGCGGATGATATGGAAAAAATGTAAATTTTACCGGTGTTTACGACTTGTTCACAACCGTTTGTTAAAATAAAGAAAAATCTGCCAAGGAGGAGAGCGCTGTGTTCGGTCTGGTAACTGCCAATCTTTCAGAACTGACAAAAGAGCAGAAGAACCGCTACAGCGGTGTGTACTGCGGCATTTGCCGGCAGATCCGGAAGCGTTCTTCCCAGCTTTCCCGGCTGGGTCTGAGCTACGACATGGCATTTTTAGCCCTCCTTTTGATGAGCCTATATGAGCCGGAGGAGGAATCCGGCGCCCGTGCCTGTATGCTCCATCCCCTAAAACCCCGGCCCTGGTTGGATAACGAATATATCCGCTACGCGGCGGATATGAATGTGGCGTTGGCATACCACAAGGCGGCGGATGACTGGCAGGATGATAAGAGCGCAGCGGCCCGGCTTCGGGGGGCGGTGTTTGCCGGCAGCTATCCCCGGATCCGAAGTCAATATCCCCGGCAATGTGCTGCCATCGAGACCTGTATCGCCCGACTGGCGGAGCTGGAGGGGGAAAACTGCGAAAATCCCGACCTGTCAGCCAACGCTTTCGGGCAGTTGATGGCGGAGCTTTTGGTGTACCGGGAGGATCTCTGGGCACCTACCCTAAGACAGATGGGTATGGCGCTGGGCAGATTCATCTACTTGGGGGACGCGGTTCTGGACTATCGCCGGGACCGGCGGAAGAAGAAATACAACCCTTTCCTTGCCCAAGGTGGGGAAGAAGATTGGGAAGTCTGGCAGCAGTATTTGGTGCTGGCTATGGGTCGGTGTACCGACGCTTTTGAGCGGCTGCCCCTGGTGCAGGACAAGAAGCTTTTGGATAACATTCTCTATAGCGGTGTCTGGAGCAGCTTCCGGGCAAAAAGGAAAGAGGAGGCGGGACAAAATGGATCCGTATAAGGTACTTGGGGTCAGTCCCAATGCCACAGATGAGGAGATCAAGCAGGCGTACCGGCGCCTGGCGAAGAAATACCACCCGGACTTAAACCCCGGGGACGAAACGGCGGCAAAGAAAATGCAGGAAGTGAACGCCGCCTATGAGCGAATCAAGAACCCCGAAAAAGCAGCTTCCGGCGGTCAAAACGGCTACGGCAGCTATGGCGGTTACGATCCCTTTGGCGGCTACCGGCAGTATACCGAGGATCCTGACCAAGACCCCTATCAAAGATCTGCCTATCAATACATCCGCTACGGAGATTACCGGGCTGCGCTGAATGTTCTGGAAAATTCTCAAAACCGGGATGCCCGGTGGTATTATCTCAGCGCCCTTGCCAATGACGGTCTGGGCAACCAGGTGACCGCGTTGGAACATATCCGCCGGGCGGTATCCATGGAGCCGAACAATATGATCTATTTGCAGACCCTGGAGCAGATCCAGAACGGCGGCGCGGCATACCGGCAGCGGGCAGGACAGTTCCGTGGCTTCCGAATGGCAGGATCGCCCTGCGCGGGATTGTGTATGTTCTATTTTCTGCAGCTGTTTTGCTGCCGTGGCATCATTTGCTGCTGAGCGACAGTCCAATTTCCGTTTATCGCTCTGTCTCGTTAGAATTCGTAGGGCGGACTCATGAGTCCGCCGATCACTTCCCGGATTCTGAAAAGTTTGTATTTTGCAAAAGACTATGGAAAAAATGGACGAAACTGATCGAAATATTGCAACCTGGTCGGCGGGTGGTGCTCCGCGCAGCGAATCAAAATAAATCGATTGCCTGTGGCAATCGCACCTTGATTCTTATGAGCCCGCCCTACGAACACATAATTTGCAACTGCACGAGAAATGGCAAATTGCTTGACAAACCCAAACAACCCTGTTACAATAATCCCGACAATTTGATAACCCATTGCGTGGCAGAGGGGGCGTCAGGCTCATTCTGCTGAACAAGATAACCGGGTGCGAATCCCGGACGGTACCGCCGCTGTATGTGCCTATGGTACTCTTGTATGATGAAAGTCAGTCACTGGAATCTTCCGGGAAGGCAAAGAGTATCGCAGCATCCCAGAGCTGCAAGCATGAGTCAGAAGACCTACGCATTGGATTCTCCCACTTCCTGCGTGTTTATGGGAAGTTGCGTTTGTCGCAGAAAAACGGCTGCGGCACCAGTATTTGGTGCCGCAGCTTATTGTTTTTAGGAGGAAACATTATGAAAAAAACAAAAAACACTTTGAAAAAGTCCCTGTCCTTCCTGTTGGCAATCATGCTCCTTGCCGGCACGATGCTTTTGACCGCCTGCCGCAGCGAACCGCTGGTCATCAAGGATTCCGATACCTATATCGTAGTCAAGACTACCCAGGAAGCCATCGGCGGAAAAGACGATATGCTTCTGATCGACTATATGCAGCAGCTGAAGGAAAAGGGCGAGCTGGAATTTTCGGTGAGTGACGGCATGATCACATCCATTAATGGCATAGAAAATCCTGCGGATTACAGCAGCTGCTGGATGCTCTATACCAGCGATGAAGAAAATTCCAATGCCGCCTGGGGTGTGGCAGAGTATGAAGGGAAAGAGTACGGTTCTGCAATTTCGGGCGCTGAAACCTTGAAGATCAAGCCCGACCAGCTGTATATTTGGGTTTTCAAATCTTTTAGTTGATGAATAAGACAAAATTTATTGTCCGCGTTGCCATGTGCGTCGCGCTGCTCATTGGCGGTCAGCTGGCGCTTACCGGCATATCCGGCATTGAGATCGTGACGGTGATGATGCTTCTCTTTTGCTTTTCCTATGGGGTTCGTCATGGGGTCGCCATCGCTACCACCTTTTCCTTGCTCCGGTGCTTCGTGTTTGGATTTCAGATCAATGTTATTGTTTTGTACTTGATCTACTATAACCTGTTTGCCATCTTCTTTGGTTGGTTGGGAGCGCGCTTTGCTGGGAAAGTGTCTCTTTCCAAAACGATTCTTGTGGTGGCATCTGCGGCTGCGTTTACCGTTTGCTTCACATTACTGGACGATATCATCACCCCGCTGCTTTATGGCTTTCACCGGAAGGCGGCTATGGTTTATTTCCTGCAGTCTTTGTATGCGGTAATTCCCCAAACCGTCTGCACCGTGGTAACAGTTTCCGTCTGTTTCCACCCCTTAACGAGGGTAATCAAAAAATTCAATCTCTAAAAATGTTATCGTAGGGCGGGGGCTTGCTCCCGCCGACAATCTAAAAAACAGCAGAATCCGCAGATGGTATTGCCTGTCTGCGGATTCTGCTATATAATGAGGTTGGTGATAAATATGGAGAATGGTTTACCAAAAAGAAAACATCCTCGCCTTAAGAATTATGACTACAGCACCGTCGGTGCGTATTACATTACAATCTGCACACACAATAGACGATGTCTGTTATCTCACATCGTAGGGCACGGGCTGTCTTCCGCCGAAACGCAATATACGGCATACGGTCGAATTGCAGAGGAGCAGCTGTTTCTGTTGGAGAAGAGATTTCCATCTTTGAAAATGGATCAATATGTAATCATGCCCAATCATATCCACGCCATTTTTATACTAAAAAAACCGACAGACACTGATTCCTGCCCTACAATCCCGGAAATTATTTGTGCGTATAAGTCCCTGACGACAAGAGAATGCAAAAAGATAAAACCAATAGACAAGCTGTTTCAAACTTCTTTTTATGAGCATGTAATTCGGGGGCGTGAGGATTATGACGAAACAGCAGAGTATATTGTAAATAATCCTAAACAATGGGAGTTAGATAAGTTGTATTCCAAAGAATAATTTCTTGAACTATCCGCCGTTTTTATGATACGGATATGAAACTTTCGTTAGATGGAGTAGTTTTATGGGAAAGTCTTCGAAAAGGCGAAAAAATAAACAGAAGATGCCGCCACTTTCGTTTCTTGATAAAGTAATCTATTGGTTGGCTTTTCTTTTGCTGTTTGTGGTGTATACAGTGGTCGCAGTCACGGCAATCGCAACCACAACTATGTCCGCAGAAAGAACTGGGGTGTCAGCGCTAAAAAGACGGCGGGAGCAAGCTGTATAGTGTAGTAACATAGTCCACAGGTGTGTAAAGACATGGTACACAGTTTTATAGTAGAATAAAGGCATTAGAAAAAGACACAAAGGAGTGTTTTAAGATGCCGTGGGAGTGTAGAACTGTGGAAGACCAAAGAAGAG
>JAFQCV010000016.1 GCA_017416325.1 Oscillospiraceae bacterium | reverse complement strand
CTGCGCCTGCCAATGGATAATGGAAAATGTATAATGGATAATGATTGTGTCGCCAAAGGCGACGATTTTAAATCATTTCCGAAGGAAATACCACAATTATCCATTATCAATTATCAATTATCCATTCGGGCATCAGCCCGACAAACGGGAATTGGCAAAGAAATCGCAAAGGAATGTTTCTTTCCGGAATTATTGCCAAACCAGGTATTTACTTTCCTGCTTTTTTATGCTAAACTGTATTTGGTGAGAATTTGGATTTGTCGGGAATTTTCTCAACAAAATACCGGGAAAACTTCCGGTTAACGCCTTGTTTTTTACCATTTTCAATGATTATTTTGTTTAATATTATTCTACGGAGGTTATTTATACAATGGCAAAAAAAATTCAGTTTGTAGAGACCGTCCTCCGGGACGCCAACCAGTCTCTCATCGCCACCCGGCTGCCCTTTGAAAAGTTCGAGCCCATGCTGGAAACTATCGACAAGGCTGGCTACTACGCCGCCGAGTGCTGGGGCGGCGCTACCTTTGACGTCTGCCTGCGGTATCTGAATGAAGATCCCTGGGAGCGTCTGCGGAAGATCCGCGCCAAGATGCCCAACACCAAGCTGCAGATGCTGCTGCGCGGTCAGAACGTGCTGGGTTACTCCCACTATCCTGATGACTTCGTAAAGCTGTTCGTTCAGAAGGCTGTGGAGAACGGTATTGACGTGATCCGTATCTTCGACGCGCTGAACGATGTGAAGAACATGAAGGTGGCCATGGATGCTACCGTCAAGGCCGGCGCCATTGCTTCCGGTACCATCTCCTACACCTCTTCTCCTGTCCACACCTTGGCTAAGTATGTGGAAATGGTCAAGGAGCTGAAGGAAATGGGCGCTTCTACCATTTGTATTAAGGATATGTCCGGTATCATCGGTCCTCAGGAGATCTATGATCTGGTTTCGGCTATCAAGGATGCCGTGGACCTGCCTGTTGACCTGCACACCCACTGCACCACGGGTCTTGCTTACCCTGTATACATGAAGGCTGTGGAAGCCGGTGTTGACATCATCGACACCGCCATCTCCCCCTTCTCCGGCGGCACTTCCCAGCCCGCTACCGAGACCATGGCTTACGCTCTGCGTCAGCTTGGCTACCAGGTGGATCTGGACGATGCCTGCACCACCAAGATGGCCAACTACTTCAAGACCATTCGGGACGAATTTATCGCTGACGGCACCCTGATCCCCAAGGCTCTGGCAACCGATACCCAGTGCCTGACCTATCAGATCCCCGGCGGTATGCTTTCTAACCTGATGACCCAGCTGAAGCAGATGAACGCTCTGGACCGTCTGGAAGAAGTTATGACCGAGACCCCCAAGGTCCGGGCAGATATGGGTTATCCTCCTCTGGTTACTCCCACCTCTCAGATGGTTGGCGTGCAGGCCGTGAACAACGTTCTGGCCGGTGAGCGCTATAAGCGCGTTTCCAAGGAGATCAAGGCCTACTGCCGCGGTGAATACGGCGAAACTCCCGCCCCCATCAACCCCGAGATCCAGAAGATGATCCTGGGCGACGAGCAGCCCCTGACCACCCGCTATGCTGACAGCCTTCCGCCCATTGTTGAGCCTACCCGCCAGAAGCTGGGTGGCCTGGCTAAGTCTGATGAGGATGTTCTTTCCTATATTGCCTTCCCCAACCTGGCTGAGAAGTTCTTTGAAGAGCGCAAGGCTAAGGAAGAAAACATTTGCGCCTACTCCATCGTAGAGGCTTAAGGAGGTAACCGTATGCCTGTTCTGACTGCTGCGTCTTCTTTTGCAGAGCTTTCTCTGACTGCGCTGCTTGGCTATGGCGTTGTTTTCCTGGGACTGATCCTGCTGATGATCGTTGTGACCATCGTAGGCAAGATTTTTACCGCTGGCGAAAAGAAGACTGCCCCTGCTGCTAAGGCTCAGGAAGCTCCTGCGCCTGCCCCGGAAGCACCTGCAGCTCCCGGCACTGCCGGCCAGCTGAAGCTGCACAATGTGGAGCCCAAGACCGCTGCCATGCTCATGGCGATCGTTGCCAATAAGCTGGGCAAGCCCCTGAACGAACTGCGTTTCATTTCCATCAAGGAGGTTGAGTAATTATGAAATATAAAGTAACTCTGAACAACCGTGTTTATGAGGTTGAAGTAGAAGCCGGTAAGGCAATGCTCTTGGATGAGTATGAAGCCATTGCGCCCAGCGCACCCGCCGCCGCTCCCGCGGCTGCCCCTGTGGCAGCACCTGCTGCCGCGCCTGCCGCGCCCGCTGCTCCCGCGGTTACCGGCGCCGGCGATCCTGTCAACGCTCCTATGCCCGGTACTATCCTGAAGGTCAACGTCCAGAACGGCCAGGCCGTGAAGGAAGGCGATGTTCTGGTGGTCCTGGAAGCTATGAAGATGGAAAATGAGATCCTGGCTCCTAAGAACGGTACCGTTACCCAGGTTCTGGTCTCCAAGGGCTCTTCCGTGGACACCGGCGCTCCTCTGGTGGTCATCGGCTAAGGAGGATTCCTATGGATATCGGTAAAATTCTTTTAGATTTGTGGAATGACTCTGGCTTTGCGGCGCTGTTTGTTGGCTTCGGCTGGCAGAACGCCGTGATGCTGGCCATTTCCTGTGTGCTGCTGTATCTGGCCATTGTCAAAAAGTTTGAGCCGCTGCTTCTTTGCGGCATCGCTTTCGGCTGCCTGCTGACCAATCTGCCCGGAGCTGGTCTGTATCACCAGGACCTGTGGGACAACTTCATGAACGCAGACCATGCGGACTACCACTCCTACGGCACTGTTCTCAGTAATGGCGGTTTGCTGGATTTCTTCTACATTGGCGTGAAAACCTCCATCTATCCCTGTCTGATCTTCATGGGCGTTGGCGCTATGACCGACTTTGGCCCCATGCTCTCCCGTCCTAAGAGCCTGCTGCTGGGCGCTGCCGCGCAGCTGGGCGTATTTGCCGCTTTTGTTGGCGCGCTGCTTTTAAAGTTTACCCCCGAAGAGGCGGCTTCCATTGGCATCATCGGCGGCGCTGACGGCCCCACCGCCATTTTTCTGACATCCAAGCTGGCTCCTCATCTGCTGGGCGCCATCGCTGTGGCGGCTTACTCCTATATGGCGCTGATCCCGCTGATCCAGCCTCCCTTCATGAAGCTGCTGACCACCGAGGAGCAAAGAGGCATTAAGATGGAGCAGGCCCGCTCCGTATCTAAGACCGAGAAGATCGTCTTCCCCATCGTGGTTACTCTGTTTGTGGCACTGCTGCTGCCTGATACTGCCCCGTTGATCGGCTGTCTGATGCTGGGTAACCTCTTAAAGGAAACCGGTGTTACAGACCGTCTCAGCGACACGGTCCAGAATGCCCTGATGAATATCGTTACCATCCTGCTGTCCACCTCCGTTGGCGCGACCATGGTTGGCTCTAACTTCCTGACGGTGCAGACCCTGAGCATCGTTGTGCTGGGCGTTGTGGCATTTGTGCTGTCCACCTGCGGCGGTCTCATTGGCGGCGTGATCATGTGCAAGCTGACCAAGGGTAAGGTCAATCCTCTTATCGGCTCTGCCGGCGTTTCCGCTGTGCCTATGGCCGCCCGTGTGGCCAACAAGGAAGGCCAGAAGGCCAACCCCTCCAACTTCCTGCTCATGCATGCCATGGGCCCGAATGTTGCCGGTGTTATCGGCTCTGCCATCGCCGCAGGCTTCCTGCTGAGCGTTTTCGGTTAATTTTCAGAGTGTCAAAAAACCCACGCATCGCAAAAGCGATGCGTGGGTTTTGTTTGCAGATCATATTGCGTTAGACCAGACCCATATCTTCCAGGGCATATTGGTAGGTAAATGCCTTCTGACCGTTGTTGGGAGGGTTTAATACATGTTGCACATAAAACATGGTAACATTATGCGGGATATCCACCGCCATAAAGGAACCGGCCATGCCGCTCCAACCGAAATCTGTCCACCCCGGATCGCCGACGGGAACACGCATACCCAAGCCATAGCTATGGGTTTTACCTTCCCAAGTCGGTCTTTTTTGCTCTGAAGTCAAATGATCCCGGGTCATAAAATCGATCGTTTCCCGTTTTAACAGCGTTTCCCCAGTTCTGAGCGCCTCACAAAACTTGATGTAATCCGTGACTGTGGATACACAGCCACCACCGCCATTTACATACCGTTTTTCTACCTTTTCCGCCGTGACGGGAACTCGGTTGATGACGCAATTTTGCTTATCATATTCATACAAACCTGCCACAAAGGGAATATCCTCCACCGACAAATGATAAGTCGTATCCTTCATACCAAGTCTGTCAAACACATGCTCCTTAGCATAATCCTGAAGAGACTGACCGGACAACACTTCGATCAAACCGCCCAAAATGTCGTGGCTGATCCCGTATTGATACCGCTGTCCCGGATGAAACAGAAGCGGCGACTGGGCAAAGACCGCCATACCTTCCCGCAAAGTTGGGTCCTGATAAGGCGCCAGAAGCGCTGCCCGGTTTGCGCCGAAGCCGGAGGTCATGGTAAACAGATTCTTAATTCTGATGGGTTCTTTCGCGTCCACCAATCCGTCCTGCGTCTGTACTTTCATATTCCGAAACTCCGGCAGGTAGTCGGACAGGGCATCCTCCAGGGAAAACTTTCCCTGCTCATAAAGCTGCATCGCGCAGGTAACCGTAATGGGCTTTGTGCAGGAATAGATGTAATACCGCTCATCGCCCCGGACCGGAGTTTTCTTTTCCCGGTCAGAGAAGCCGTTAAAATACCGCAATACTTCCTGACCGTTGTGATAAACGATCATATCAAAGCCAGGAATCCCCATATCCAAAAACGAGTCGCATAATGCCTTTGTTTTTTCAAACATAAAACGCCCTCCTTTTTGGGTTTATTATAGAGCTTCACCCCGGAAAAAGCAACCTTTTTCCGGGGCTCTTTTTTTCTTATTTATTTATATTGTATCTGCTTAAAAAAACCTTGTTTTTTAAGCAAAAATATGTTAAAATTTAGGGTGAAAAACTATGCCCTTTTTACGCCCTTTTTTGGGTCTGACTTTCTGAAAAAACACCGCGAAAGGAGCTAAATTATGTACTCATCCGCCTATGTTTGGGCTAAGGTCCTGAGCCATATGGAAGAACGCCTTGGGGCTGTCACCGTATCCGCCTGGTTTGACGATGCGGAGGTGGTGGAGCTAACCGAGGACAAGCTGATTATCTACACCCCCTCTGATTTTCGCTTAGATATGATCCGCCGCCGCTGTACCGCTTATATTCAGGATGCTCTGAAGGAGATCTTCAACTCCGATGCAAAATTAGAGGTCTTTGGTGACGAGGAGCTGAAAGAATACCGTAATAAGGATAAAGCCCCTGTTTCCATGGATTTTAACCCCCAGTTTTCCTTCGACAACTTCGTAGTCGGCGGCTCTAACCGCTTTGCCCATGGCGCTGCCATTGCGGTCACCAATAACCCCGGTGAAGTTTATAATCCCTTGTTTATATACGGACCTCCCGGCGTGGGTAAGACACACCTGCTTTATGCCATTGCCAACGGCATCCGCAAAACAAAGCCCGATGCCAATATCGTCTATATCAAGGGCGACCAGTTCACCAATGAGCTGATCGCTGCCATCCAAAGCGGTAAAAACATTGAGTTCCGCAACAAGTACCGGGAAGCCGACCTGTTCCTCATTGACGATATCCAGTTTATTGCCGGCAAGGATTCCACCCAGGAGGAATTTTTCCACACCTTTAACAAGCTTTATGAAGAGCATAAGCAGATCGTCATGACCTCCGACCGGAAGCCCAGCGATATGCTGACTCTGGAGGATCGGCTTCGTACCCGTTTCGAGTGGGGTCTTCTAGCCAGTATTGAAGCCCCGGATTATGAGACCCGCATGGCGATTTTGAAAAACAAAGCCAAGCATTTGGGTGTTGAGCTGGACGACGAGGTCTGCAACTATATCGCCATCAATGTGACCAATAATGTCCGTGCTATTGAAGGTACGGTAAAAAAGATCATGGCTTACCGGGATTTAAACGGCATGACCCTGGACCTAGAAAATGTCCGCCGGGCTGTGGAGGATATGTTCAAATCCGAAGGCAGCGCCTTGCCCACACCCAGCCTGATCATCAGCCAGGTCTGCAAATTTTACTCCATTGATGAGATCGTGCTTCGCTCCACCCAGCGGAACAAGGGAACCGCGGAAGCACGACAGGTGGCCATGTATCTGGTACGCAAGCTCACCAACCTTTCCCTGCCGGATATCGGTCAGGAATTTGCCCGCGACCACGCCACTGTCCACTATGCCATCAATAAGGTGGAAGCGGATCTGAAAAAGGGAAATCCCACTTTGCAGAACAATATCCGGGATATTACCGCAAATATCAACTCCTGTCTGTAAGCTGCTAAAACTTATCAACAGGTCTTGTGGAATGTGGATAAACTTTCTGTGGAAAACAAAACGCCCTTCCAGCTTTCAAACAGCCTGTGGAAAAAGTTTTCATTTTTACCCCCTTGCCTGTGGATAAAAACTTATTGGCTCTCTAAGCAATTTTCCACTTATCCACATAATTTTTCTCTACTAATACTACAACTGCCAATATTCTTTCTAAATATATATAAATAGATAAATTATCAGGAAAGGAAGAAAAATCCTATGCGTTTTACCTGTGAAAAAAATATGCTGGTTCAGGGCCTCAATATTACCGGCCGCACCGTAGCCCAAAAAAGCTCTCTTTCTGTGCTGGAAGGAATCCTCTGCTGCGGTGATGCAGACGGCATCCAGCTTACCGGCTATAACATGGAAACTGCCATCACCTACCGGATCGAAGCGGATGTGTTGGATCCCGGTAAGTGCATTTTCCCGGCAAAGCTCTTTGGCGATATCATTCGCCGTCTGCCAGAAGGCCCTGTTACTGTGGTGATCGATGAAAATTATAAGGTATCCATCCGGGCAGGTTATGCCTCTTTTACCATTTCCGCGGAACGGGCAGAGGATTATCCCGAGCTTCCCGATGTCAGCACCGACCGGGGGGTCCGTATTCCCCAGAAAGCCCTGAAAGAACTGATTACCGGCACGATCTTTGCGGTTTCTGAAAACCAGGGCCGTCCCATCCACACCGGTGTCAAATTTGAGGTGGAAGAGGATCGGGTCTCTGCCATTGCGGTAGACGGTTTCCGTCTTGCCCGCCGTACCTGGCACAGCGAGACTGCTAACAGCATGCGGCTGAATTTTGTCGTTCCTGCTCCGGGTCTGAAGGAAGTGGAAAAAATTCTCACGGACAGCGATGAGGAAGTAACCTTCACTCTGGGCGGCAGACACATTTTGTTCAATATGGGCAGCGCCAGCCTGATCTGCCGTCTGCTGGAAGGCGATTTTCTGGACTGGCGGAAGGTAGTTCCCACCAATTGCCCGGTGAAGCTTTGCGCCCATGTATCTGACTTGGCTTCTTCTATGGAGCGTGTGGGTTTGATCGTTTCTGAAAAGTATAAGAGCCCTGTCCGCTGCACCTTCTCTAACCAGGAAGTACAGCTCAGAACCAATACCACCATCGGCGTGGCAGAGGACCGCTGCAGCATCGCCGGTGACGGCAAGGACTTAGAGATCGGCTTCAATGTCCGCTACTTGGCAGATGCCCTCCGGGCTATTCCCTCGGAAGAGGTGATTTTGGAGCTGACCAACAGCCTAAGTCCCATCGTGCTGACCCCGGCAGAGGAAAAATACGATTTTGCCTACATGGTTCTGCCGGTGAGAATCAAAACCAACTAATTTCGGAGCGCTGTTATGAAAGTAACTGTCAAAAAGAAGATACCAGAGATTTCCGTGGTGATCTCCACAGAGTTTATCAAACTGCAGGATGCCATGAAATATGCCAATATCGTCTATTCCGGTGGGGAAGCCAAGCAGCTGATTTTGGACGAGCAGGTGCTGGTAAACGGGGAAGTTTGTACCATGCGTGGCAAAAAGCTGCGCCCCGGCGACCGTTTTACCTTCCAGGGGCAGACCTATCTCATTGCGATCCATGAACATAACTGAGCTGAGCCTCCGAAATTTCCGAAATTATGAGGAAGTTTCGCTGGAATTGGATCCGGGTGTCAATTTAATAGTAGGCAGCAATGCGCAGGGAAAGACCAATCTGCTGGAGGCTATCGGGTATCTGGGTTCCGGAAGGAGCTTTCGCGCCCAAAAAACCGGAGAAATGCTGCGGTTTGGGTCAGAGTTTGCGGATATTGCCGGAACAGTTTTTTCCCAGGAGCGAAAGCAGACTATCCGCTGGATCCTCTTTGACAGGGGAAGACCCAGGCAGGTTTATCTAAATGGATCGAAAAAGAAAACCTCTGGGGATATCCACGGGGTTTTGTCCACCGTTTTGTTCTGCCCCGAGGATCTGATGATCCTGAAGACCGGCTCTGCCGCCCGGCGGCGGTTTGCGGATAGCGCCATCTGCCAGCTGCGTCCCAACTACGATGCGGCGCTGACAGAGTATCACCGGATATTGGAGCAAAAAAGCCGGATTCTAAAGGGTCACTTTGAGAATCCTGCTTTGCTGGACATTCTGCCGGAGTATAACGCCCGGCTGTGCCAGGTGGGCGCGCTGCTGATCTCTTACCGGGCCAGATTTTTTGAAAGTCTGGAAGCCTCTGCCGGTAAGTTCCACCATAGTTTTTCCGGGGGAAAAGAAAGCTTTTCTTTGGAATATAAGACGGTTTCTACCGTGAAAGACCCCTTTTCCCCTGTATCGCAGCTGCAGGAAGCTTTGCAGGATCACTTACAGTCGCATTACCGGGCAGAACTGGAATCCGGACAATGCCTGACCGGTCCTCATAAGGATGATTTTACGGTATTTCTTTCGGATATGGAGCTGAAAGCCTACGGCTCTCAAGGACAGACCCGTACCGCAGCCATCAGTTTGAAGCTTGCCCAGCGGGAGCTGCAAAAGCGGGACACCGGAGAAGAGCCGGTGCTGCTTTTGGATGATGTGCTCTCTGAGCTGGATCCCGGCAGACAAGATTTTGTTCTGAACCAGATCTCCTCCGGGCAGGTCTTCATAACCTGCTGTGAACCGGGTCGGTTCACCAAGCTGGGAAAAACTATTGAAATTGCACATGGAAAATTAGAAATGAGAAATTAGGAATTAGAAATTTAATTCCTAATTAAAGGAGTAAAATTATGTCTGACGAAACAAAAGTAACACAAGAATACGGCGGTGAACAGATCCAGGTTCTGGAGGGTCTGGAAGCGGTGCGGAAGCGTCCCGGTATGTATATCGGCTCTACTTCCAGCTCGGGTCTTCACCATCTGGTCTACGAAATCGTGGATAACTCTATCGACGAAGCTTTGGCCGGCTACTGTAAGAATATTTCTGTCACCATCAATCCCGGAAATTCCATCACCGTCACCGACGACGGCCGTGGTATTCCCGTAGATATTCAGCCCCAGACCGGTAAGCCTGCTCTGGAGGTTGTGTTTACCGTGCTGCATGCCGGCGGTAAGTTCGGCGGTGGCGGCTATAAGGTTTCCGGCGGTCTGCATGGCGTGGGCGCGTCTGTTGTTAACGCCCTGTCTGAATGGCTGCAGGTTCGGGTATTTAAGAACGGCAACATCTATGAGATGAAGTTTGCCCGGGGTAATATCACCCAGGAAATGAAGATCGTAGGCACTACCGATAAGACCGGTACGGAAGTTACCTTCCAACCGGACCCGGAGATGTTCGATACCACCGAATATGAGTATGAGATCCTCCATACCCGTATGCGGGAAAAGGCGTTCCTCACCGCCGGGCTGGGTATTTCCATCACAGACAAGCGGGGGGATGAAGAAATTTCGGATTCCATGTGCTATGAAGGCGGTATCCGGGAATTTGCTACCTGGTGCAACCGGAATAAGACCCCTCTGCACAGTGATGTGATCTATGTCAGCGGTATGAAGGGCGACGCCTCTGCGGAGATCGCCATTCAGTATAACGATGGCTACAATGAAAATCTGCTTTCCTTCGCCAACGAGGTCAACACTCCCGAAGGCGGTATGCACGAAACGGGCTTCAAGACAGCTCTGACCCGCGTACTGAACAACTACGGCGCAAAAACCGGTCTGATTAAGGGTGATGACAAGGTTTCCGGCGAAGACTGCCGGGAAGGTATCACCGCCATCATCTCGGTCAAGCTGACCGATGCCCAGTTTGAAGGTCAGACCAAGGCAAAGCTGGGCAATGCCTACATCCGTACGCTGGTGGAGCAGATTTTGGGCGATCAGCTGGCAACCTATTTTGAAGAGCATCCCCAGACGGCAAAAATCATTTTGGAAAAGGCCATGATGGCAAACCGCGCCCGGGAAGCTGCCCGGAAAGCCCGGGAAAATGCCCGGCGCAAGACCGGTTTGGAATCCGGCAGCATGCCCGATAAGCTGCAGGATTGTAATGAAAAAGATCCTTCCCTGTGCGAAATTTACATCGTCGAGGGTGACTCCGCTGCCGGCTCTGCCATTCAGGGCAGAGACTCACGATTCCAGGCAATTTTGGCTATGTGGGGTAAAATGCTCAACGTAGAAAAGGCAAGAGCCGATAAGATCTACGGCAACGATAAGCTGAATCCTCTGATCGTTGCCTTGGGCGGAGGTATCGGTGAGGATTTTGATATTGAAAAGCTGCGTTATCATAAAATCATCATTATGTCCGATGCGGACGTGGACGGCGCCCATATCCGTACCCTGCTTTTGACATTCTTCTTCCGGTATATGCGGCCGCTCATTGAGCATGGCTTCGTTTACTCCGCTGTGCCGCCCCTTTATAAGCTGAAAAAGGGTAAAACGGAGCGGGTAGCCTACTCCGATGAACAGCGCGACCAGGTTTCCGCGGAAATGCGGGGCGAAGGCGGCGCGAAGGTGGATATTTCCCGGTTTAAGGGTCTTGGTGAGATGGATCCCCACGAGCTGTGGGAGACCACCATGGATCCCCAAACCCGTACACTGCGGCGTATTACCCTGGAGGATGCCCGCCGGGCAGACGAGATCTTTACCGTTCTTATGGGTGAGCAGGTAGAGCCCCGTAAGGAATGGATCGAAAAGAACGCAAAATATGCCATTAACATTGATATTTAAGGAGGTGACGCAAATTGGCAAAGCATAACCGTGATTATAAGCCGGAGGATATTTTATTCCCGGATCAATCCATTACTGTATCCAACCTGGTAGACGAAATGGAGCGCTCTTATATTGAGTATGCCATGAGCGTCATCGTGGGCAGAGCCCTTCCCGATGTTCGGGACGGTTTAAAGCCTGTCCACCGCCGAATTCTTTATACCATGTATGAATCCGGTCTGACTTCTGACAAACCCTTTAAAAAGTCCGCAACCTGCGTTGGTGATGTGCTGGGTAAGTACCATCCCCATGGCGACAGTTCTGTTTACGATGCCATGGTTCGTTTGGCCCAGAATTTCTCTATGCGCTATATGCTGGTAGACGGCCACGGTAACTTTGGCTCTGTGGACGGCGATCCTGCGGCGGCTTACCGTTATACGGAAGCCCGTATGAGTAAGCTTTCCAACGAAATGCTTCGGGATATCGATAAGGATACCGTCAACTGGGATCCCAACTTCGATGAATCCCGGAAAGAACCCCGGGTTCTGCCCAGCCGGTTCCCCAACCTGCTGGTAAACGGTTCTTCCGGTATTGCCGTTGGTATGGCTACCAACATTCCGCCCCATAACTTGACGGAAGTTATCAATGCCTGCGTGGCGGTGTTGGACGACAGCGAGATCACCATGACCGATCTGATGGAGCATATCTCCGGACCGGATTTTCCCACCGGAGGTATCATCATGGGTCGCAGCGGTATCCGCGCGGCTTATGCCACCGGACGAGGCAAGGTCATTGTCCGCGCCCGTACGGAATTTGAGGAATTTAACAAAGACCGCATCCGTATTATTGTCACCGAGCTGCCCTATCAGGTCAACAAGCGTGAATTGATCAAGAAGATCGCGGATCAGGTAAAGGAAAAGCGGCTGGAAGGTATTTCTGACCTTCGTGACGAGACCGACCGTAACGGTATGCGTATCGTTATCGAACTGAAAAAGGATGTCAATCCTCAGGTGGTGCTGAACAACCTGTTTAAGCAGACTGCCCTACAGTCTAGCTTCGGTATCATCATGCTGGCTCTGGTGGATGACCAGAAGCAGCCCAAGATCCTTTCTCTTCGCCAGATCATCGACGAGTATCTGACCTTCCAGATGGAAGTCCTGACCCGCCGGACAGAATATGACCTGCGGAAAGCCCGGGAGCGGGCACACCTGTTGGAGGGTCTGCTGATCGCACAGGATAACATCGACGAAGTCATCCGGATCATCCGCACCGCCTATGACGATGCCAAGGAAAAGCTCATGGAACGTTTTGGCCTTTCCGATGTCCAGGCACAGGCAATTTTGGATATGCGCCTGAAAGCGCTGCAAGGTCTGGACCGGGAAAAGCTGCAAAACGAGTATAACGAGCTGATGGAGAGAATTGATTACTTTGTTAGCCTGTTGGAGGATTCTGCTAAGCTGCAGGGTGTGCTCCGGGAGGAACTTATCGCCATTCGGGACAAGTTTGGCGACGAGCGGCGCACCGAGATCCAGGAGATCGAGGACGAGATCGATATCGAAGATCTCATCGAGGAGGAGACCTGCGCCTTTACCCTCAGCCACCAGGGTTATATCAAGCGGATGCCGGTGGATACCTACCGCACCCAGAGCCGTGGCGGCAGAGGCGTCAATGCCCAGAATCTGAAGGATGAGGACTATGTGGCAAATCTGCATATCGCTTCTACCCACGATCATATCCTGTTCTTTACGGATAAGGGCCGTGTCCATCACCGGAAGGGCTACCAGATCCCCGAGGCAGGCCGTACCGCGAGAGGTACTGCCATTGTGAATGTCTTGCCCCTGGAGCAAGGTGAAAATGTTACCGCTACGGTGATCACCCGGGAATTCCATGAAGACGAGTATCTGGTGATGTGTACCCGGAACGGTACGGTCAAGCGGCTGCCCTTCCTTTCTTTGAAAACCAACCGTAAGGGCGGTATCCGGGCCATTACCCTGGATGAGGGGGATCAGCTGGTCAATGTGATCCGTACCAATGGTGACGACAACATCATCCTGGCTACCCGGAACGGTATGGCTATCTGCTTCAACGAAAACGATGTCCGTCCCATGGGCCGTGACGCCGTAGGTGTCCGTGGCATTATGCTGACAGGTGATGACTATGTCATCGGCGCACAAAAGGCCCAGGAGGGTACAACACTGCTGACGGTAACCGCCAAGGGCTTCGGTAAGCGGACAGAGCTTTCTGAATACCTGCGTACCGGTCCTAACGGAGAAAAGGTTGCCCAGAGCCGTGGCGGCAAGGGACTTAAGAACTATAACATCACCCCCAAGACCGGTCCTATCGCCGGCTGCTGCCTGGTAAGTGAGCAGGACGATGTGATGCTCATCGAAAACAGCGGTGTTATTATCCGTATCCCCGCCAATACCATCAATGTGTATAAGCGGGATGTGCAGGGCGTTATCGTCATGCGTGTAGAAGACGGCAACGAGATCATGGCGATCCAGCAGGTTGCGGGTGAGGAGAGCGAATGAAAACCGTGACCCTGTATACCGATGGGGCATGCTCCGGCAACCCCGGTCCCGGCGGTTGGGGCGCGATCCTTTCCTATAACGGCGCGGAAAAAGAACTAAGTGGCGGCGAAAGCAATACCACCAACAACCGGATGGAGCTGACAGCTGTGATTCAGGGTCTTTCCGCTTTGAAGGAAAGCTGTATCGTGGAGCTGTATTCTGACAGTAAGTATGTGATCGATGCTCTGGAAAAAGGCTGGGCCTGGGGCTGGAAAAAGAAAGGCTGGGTAAAGTCCGATAAAAAGCCGGCTCTGAACCCCGACCTTTGGGAGCAGCTGCTTGCCTTGACCCAGCGCCACGAAATGCGCTATCACTGGGTCAAAGGACACGCAGACAATCCCTATAATAACCGCTGCGATCAAATGGCAGTGGCAGAATCCCAGAAATGGAAAATCTAACCGTAGGGGAGGGGTATTGCCCCTCCCCTACAAAGGAGTAGGAGTATGTATCTATCCATCGGTAATGCCATGGCAGTGCGGGATAAGTCTGTCATCGGTATTTTTGATATTGATAACACCACAGTCACGGCCCGTGGCCGGGAATTTCTAAACCGGGCGGAAGCGGAAGGCCAAGTGGTTCCCTGCGACGACCTGCCAAAATCCTATGTATTGACCGTAGAGTACGGTATGGAACGGGTGTTCCTCTCCGGCCTTAGCTCTGCCACCCTGGAAAAGCGTATGAAATAATGAAAAAGCACAGAATGCAAATATGCGTTCTGTGCTTTTTTACACCAATCAAGGCGTTTTCTCTCGCAATTTATTTAAATGTTGCTGGGAAACCGTCAGATAGCAGGCCCAGCCGAACAGACTTAATACCCAAACCCGGCAGCAGACCATAGGGACCGAAACTAAAATCAGTACCGCATACAGCACATCGCCGAATGTTTCCGACAGGGCAGGGGCCATAAAATTTCCTAAAATCATCACAACGGTAAGACCCAAAGAGATCAGGCTGATATTGCGAAAGAAGAGAAGCCCCTTTCGGTTTTCGGTTTTGCAAAACCGTGCCAGCAGGATTCCGCCGGGCATAAAAAACACAAGACCTACCAGCACAAGAAATCCTGCCAACGCCCCCTTGGGATTGGGGATGCAGGCAAGTCCGGCACATAGGAAATAATACAGGGCCCAGACCCAAAACAGCTTCTTGTTACTCATGAAATGCTCCTTTTGTGGGGTTTCGTATGCCCATTGTACCGCATTTCATTGGAAATGACAAGAAAAAAATACTGGACAGGTAGACATAATTCTGTTATAATCAAGAATAATATGGAAAGAGGGAGTGGTGTCCTCATGAAATGTCCGTTTTGCGGTGACCAGGAAAGTAAGGTTATAGACTCCAGACGCTCGGAAGATGGCAACAGCATCCGCCGCCGCCGGGAGTGCTTGGCTTGCCTGCGCCGGTTTACCACCTATGAGATCGTGGAAAGTCTGCCCATTATCGTGGTCAAGCGGGATGGCTCCCGGCAGGGTTTTGACCGGAACAAGGTCCTCAACTCAATGGTCCGCGCCTTTGATAAGCGGCAGGTGGATGTTTCGGATCTGGACAGGATCACCACAGAGATCGAACAGAGCATCCAGAATACGCTGGAGCGAGAGGTTAGCACAGACAAGATCGGTGAAATGGTCATGGCGCGTCTGAAGCCTATCGACGAAGTTGCGTATATCCGCTTTGCCTCTGTTTATCGCCGGTTCCAGGATGTCAGTGGCTTTGTCCATGAGATCAACAAGTTCCTGGAGGAAAAATAAGGAGGAACTATGAACTTCGATGAGCTGAAAGCTCTGCTTTCGGACATGGATCTGACCAAGATCCTGCCCCAGTCGGACGCTATAGCAGCATCCATTCAAGCGGTGTTGCGGCTGGCTGTGATGGTTGGGCCGCTGGTCCTGTTTGGATTTGGTTTGCTGTATCTGTTTGCGCCCCCTAAGGAGGCGAATCACGCGTTAGGTTACCGTTTCTGGTGGGGCATGGCGAGTCTGGATGCCTGGACATTCACCCAAAGGGTAGCGGGCATCGGCTGGAGCGGCTTGGGACTGATCCTGACGGTGGTTATGAGCATCATCGGTAACAGCTTCAAGAAAAAAGCGCTGATGGATGCCGTTTATCTCGCCGGAAAATGCCTTCTGTGGCAGTTAGGATTGACTTTGGCTGCCTGCCTAATTATCGATGTGATCGTGGTGGTGTTTTTTGACCGGGATGGCTTCCGCCGCCAAAATTTTGAGAAATAATCAACAAGATCCTCTCCCAACCGGGAGAGGATCTTGTTGTCAGACAGATAGGCAATCACCAATTCCCGTTTGTCGAGCAGTTTCGTTAGGATTCGTAGGGCGGACTCATGAGCCCGCCCTACGCACGCATAATTTGCAGCTGATCGAGAAATGGCAATTTACCGATCAGCAAACAGCTCTTCTATGGAAGCAAACCGGTAACCCTGATCCTCCCACCGGGTCAGCAGCTGATCTAAGATCTGCGCATTGGTCTCGGAGGTGGAGTGCAGGAGGATCACCGCCCCGTTGTGGGTCCTGGGCAACAGCTTGGAGAAGGCATATTCTGCGGTGGGTTGGTCATCTTGCTTCCAGTCCACATAGGCAAGGCTCCAAAAAACCGTGCGATAGCCCAGCTCCTGGGCCATGCGAAGATTTTCTTCGCTGTATGTACCCTGAGGCGGGCGGTAGTATTTGGGCATTTCCTGTCCCGTTACCGATTGATACAGGGCTTCTAAGTCCTGCAGTTCCTTTTGAAAAGCAGCTTTGTCGGAGATTTTGCTCATATCCGGGTGGTGCATTGTGTGATTGCCTACGATGTGGCCCTCTTTTACCATCCGCTGTACCAGGTCCGGGTTCTTTTCGATATAGTTACCCACCAGGAAAAAGGCGGCAGGGACGTTGTGCTTTTTCAAAACATCCAGTATTTTTCCGGTGCAGCCGTTTTCGAAGCCGGCGTCAAAGGTCAGATACAGAACCTGCTCCTGGATATCCCCCAAATAAGCGGCATCAAACTTTGCCAGCTGCGCGGAGGTTGCCGGACCGCCCGGTGCCTGTCCTTGGGTTTGAAAGCTCAGACCCCAGCTTCCCGTTTGGAGTACCGAGCCGGTGATAGTTTGCATTGTCAGCAGCAAGGTGGCGCAGACAACCGCGATGATGAGCCACATATCCCGTTTTCGCATAAAAGATCCCCTCCCGGGACAAGTCTATGTCCGGGAGGGGGATTTATTACACAATGGTGGAGTGATAGGCAGGCGCGTGATCCCGATGGGATACCACGATGGGCAGGTTGCTGATGAACCGTACGGCAAAATAAGTATTCTCCGGGATGCCCATTTGCTCCAGAAAATCCGGGGCATCAAATTTAGTTTGATCGTCCTCCGGGTGGAGCAGGCAGTTGAGCCGGAACACGCCCAGGCGAAGACCCTGGTTTTGGATCTTAACCAGCTTTCGCTGCATGTTCTCAAAGAACAGCTCGACAGTCAGTTCCGCGTTATAATAGGTGGCATTGAGAACGGAGAAGAAGAAGTCTTCTTTTCTGCCGGTGTTCAGGTCGGTAAAGATCCAGGTTCTGGCGCCGCCATTGTCACGGCCTTCCAGATACCGCTGCTGATAGGTAAAAGCTTCGGCGGGATCGGGGGAATAGGGCAGGGTCAGGACTTGCTCCTTTTCACCGGTGAGCAGCTCATCGATATCCAGCCGGGTCATGAGGTAGTTGGTGCCGGGGCGGTAGGTGGTAAAGGAAGTGTAAGCCTCCCGGTATTCCACCGGCAGCAGACAAGTCCGGGGCGCGACCAGCCGATAGCCCCGAATTTGGGAATCATCGTCACCGCAGCCGAAGCCGTGGTGGGGTACCTGCATGATGTCTGCTTTCAGCTCCTGGCCGTAGCGCTCCGGCAGCCGGGCATCGCTGAAGGAACCGTCAGCGGTGAAGAAGGTTCTCTGACCGCCCAAGTCCATCATAAACATGAGACACGCGTGATTGATATTCTGAGAGCAGTGGATCGTGTCGTCCGTAGAACCGACAAACAGGAAATTGGCATCGCCGATGCGGTAGCTCTGGCCGGTATGGGGCATATACACCGGTATACCCATAGCTTCCACCTGCTGCAGGAATCGTTTCAGCGCCTCATTGGTTGGGATTCCTTCTGTCTGCCACCACTCGTTGATGGCTTTTCGAACCACTGCCAAAGCAGGATAATGCTCCAGATCGTCGGGCTCGGGGAAGTTGAAGAAGAACTTTTCAATCATTACTTCATCGGCATATTTGTCCATAAAGGGGAAGAAGCCGTGATAGTGGTCACAGTGGGGATGGGTGATGATCCACGCGGCGACAATGGGCTTTTCATAAGGAGAATCCGCCTTCAGCCGGTTAAACAGGGCATCGGCGTCCTCTTCATAGGCGTTGCCGATGTCAATGATGATCTGCCGCCCGTCGGACAGGCGGATCACATCGGAAAGGCCGAAATCACGAAGCCGCACCTGGGTCAGCTGGGGCTGCACGGTTTCCGGCTTACAATTGTCGGTGTAGGAAAAATAGGCGCAGTCTTCTTCTACCACCACCTGCAATTCCGAAGTGTTGGCAAAGTAGTTGACAAATACGCCGGTGCTGTCCTTTTGGAACGCGGCAAAGCAGCGGTGCGCCAGGGAGACCAGCTCTGTCTGCGCAAAACCTGCCTGGGTCAGCAGAGCGCAGTACTCATCGAACCGACAGTCGGAGGAGTTGGGGATCAGTACTACCCGGGCGGTTTTGTTCATTTGATTGTCAAAGAACTCTGTTTCGCCAAAGGCGGGAAGTTGGAAGGGAAGCATAGTGAGCACCTCTTATCAATAAGATGGTGTTACCATACCATAACTGAGAAAAATTGTCAACGGAAACGGGAATGTGTTTGTATATACCACAAACGGGAATATGTTTGTATATACCACAATATTTCTGTCAACCGTACAAAACCACAGCTTTTTACCTACCTTGCTTCCAAGCAACATCTTTAAATTTCCGTTTATCGGGGAGATTGTAGGGGGCGGCGCCCACGACGCCCCGCAAACAAATTACCCATATTTTGTTTGGTTTTCAAAGGGAGATTAACGATTATCACCTTACGGCGATGTGCTTTTGTTTCTCAAAAGCACCGGGGCGTCGTGGTCGCCGCCCCCTACAGTTAATAACCAACTGCCCGATAAATAGCAATTTATTATTTTAAAAAAATTTTTCTAAATGCGAATAATTCCTATTGACAAATAGAAAAAGCTGTGTTATACTCCTCTTGTAAATAAGAGTGATTCCTATTCACCCCCCGAAAGGAGGCATATATGGAAGCGACCAGAACAAAACACTTCCGCAAGCGGGATGCGATCCTAAGCTGTATCAAGGGCACCCATGTCCATCCCAGTGCTGACTGGGTATACGCCCAGCTAAAACCTCAAATTCCGGACCTCAGCATCGGTACGGTGTACCGGAACCTGGCTCTGTTTAAGGAGCAAGGCGCTATTGTCAGTCTGGGTACCGTCCAAGGCGTAGAACGCTTTGATGGAAATACCGAACCCCATGTGCATTTCATCTGTACCGGCTGCGGACGGGTGGATGATCTTCCAAAAATGGAAGTTCCCCAAGCCTTCTGCAGCGAAGCGGCCAGCCAGACCGGCGGCTGCGTAGAGTGCTGTCAGCTGACTTTCACCGGCAGATGCAGCCAATGCTTGTAATTTTCCCGGAAACGGGCAATATAAAATAATATAATTTAAATGAAAATTTTTGGAGGAAAATGATTATGAAAAAGTTTGTTTGCAGTGTTTGTGGTTATGTTCATACCGCCGAGGAGCTGGCAGCCGATTTTAAGTGCCCTGTTTGCAAGGTCCCCGCTTCCAAGTTCGTAGAGCAGAAGGGTGAGCAAAAGTTGGCAGCCGTTCATGAGTACGGCGTTTATGCCCAGACCGTGAAGAACAATCCCGACATCACCCCCGAGGACAAGAAGTATATCTTCGATCAGCTGATGGCCAACTTCAACGGCGAGTGCAGCGAAGTGGGTATGTACCTGTGCATGGCTCGGATCGCGCACCGGGAAGGCTATCCCGAGATCGGCCTGTACTGGGAAAAGGCAGCTTGGGAAGAGGCTGAGCATGCCGCTAAGTTTGCAGAGCTCCTGGGCGAGGACCTGGAGCCCAACATGAAGGCCACCACCAAGGACAATCTGGCATGGCGTGTGGACTGCGAGTTCGGCGCTACCCAGGGCAAGTTCGACCTGGCCTCCTGCGCCAAGAAGAACGGCCTGGATGCCATCCACGACACTGTCCACGAGATGGCTCGTGACGAAGCCCGCCACGGCGTTGCCCTGAAGGGCCTGCTGGAGCGCTACTTTCGCTAAGCAGGAAGAACCTGCGCAGGATCCAACTGCACTTTTTAACCTTACCTACGGCCTGTTTGTGCTCACCGGTAAGGAAGAATTCGATAACGGCTGTATTGCTAACACCTGCTTCCAGGTGGGCGAGAACCCCACAAAACTGGCGGTGTCCGTGCAGATGGGGAATCTGACCCGGGAGATCATAGAAAATACCGGGAAATTCAATGTCAGTGTTCTGACAGAGGATGTACCTTTTGAAACCATCCGCCATTTTGGCATGCAGACCGGTCGGGAAACCGACAAATTTGCCCACTTTGCCCCCTTTAGCCGCAGCAGCAACGGTTTGGTGTATCTGACCGAGCATACAAACGCCATGTTCAGCTGCGAAGTAAAAGAAAAAGTGAATTTGGGCAGCCATATGATGTTTATCGGCGAGGTAACGGAGAGTAAGGTTCTGGGGAAGCAGCCCCCCTGCACCTACGCCCATTACCATAAGGCGATCAAGCCGAAGCTGTAAACGAAACTAAGGGCGTGCTGCCTTGGCAGCGCGCCCTTCCATTCTGAAAGGAGACGATCATGAACGAAAAAGTTGCTTTTTTGCTGAATCAGCAGATCAATAAAGAATTTTACAGCGCATACTTGTATTTGGATATGGCAAACTACTACGATGCCCAGGATCTGGACGGCTATGCCAACTATTATATGGTGCAAGCCCAGGAAGAACGGGATCATGCCCTGCTGTTTTTAAAATATATGCAGATCAACGGCCTGAAGGTGACCCTGGATGCTATCGACAAGCCGGATAAAACCTTTACATCCCTGGAAGATCCGCTTCAGATCGCTGCAGAGCATGAGCGTTATGTTACGGCGCTGATCAATGAGATCTACCATGAAGCCCATCAGGCAAAGGACTACCGCACCATGAAGTTTTTGGACTGGTTTGTGGATGAGCAGATGGAGGAAGAGGACAACGCCGACACCATGATCAGCCGCTATAAGCTGTTTGGCCAAGACCCCAAGGGCTTGTACCTGCTGGACCAGGAGTATGCCGCCCGGGTCTACACCGCCCCCAGCTTGGTGCTGTAAAACATATTTATTCTGCCTCCCAGAAACTATTTCCTTTTCGTAGGGTGGGGTCATGACCCCACCGATCATGGCGATTTTTCACACTGTTATACAGAAACAACCTACTCAATCTACAAAAATGGTCGGCGGACTCATGCGTCCGCCCTACGAGCTAAAAAACAGTCTGTAAAAGCACCGCCGCCGGGGATCTTCCCCGGCGGCGATCGTTATTTCTTGGCTTTTTCCAGTTCTTCCAGATGCCTTTTCAGCACCAGATTGATATATTGGGAAAGAGACCGGTCATCGTATTCCGCTCTGTCCCGCAGCTTCTCCAGAATATCCGAGTCGATGGTAATGCTGATCCTATCTTTCAACGGTCTCATAATATCTCACCTCGTTGCATAGTATAACATTTTATCGCACTCGAACATTGACAAGTAATATAACCTCATATAAAATAACATTATTAAATATAAAGAATATGAGGTGTAACTATGATTATTATTATCAACAAAGCGATCTTTAGCCGCCGGTTGCAGCTGCTGCGGAAGAAATACTACCTGTCTCAAAAGGCGCTGGCTGCCTTGATCGGCGTTTCTGTGTACTCTCTTCGTGGCTGGGAGTCTGGGGCTCTGGAACCTCAGCTCCATCCCCAGACCATGCGCCGCCTGTGCCAGGTGCTGGATACCACCCCGGAGCAGCTTTCCACCGAGGATATTTCAACCAAAGAATAAATTGCCATTTTTCGTGCTGACGCACGAATTGATAATGGATAATTGATAATTGACAATTGTGGTATTTCCTTCGGAAATGATTTAAAAATGTCGCCCTTGGCGACTCCGAAATTCTCCATTGTCAATTTTCAATTGTCAATTGG